>CAWGEQ010000015.1:0-32359 GCA_963821645.1 uncultured delta proteobacterium
GCGCCTGATCGGCATTCAACATCACTTTGCCCATATGGTGGGTTGTATGGCCGAACATGGATTGGATGAGAAGGTGATCGGCCTTTCTTTGGACGGCACGGGCTACGGTCTGGACGGCCAGATCTGGGGGGGAGAGATTCTGGTCGGGGACCTGTCTTCCTTTGAGCGGAGAGGCCATTTTGTCTATCTGCCCATGCCCGGCGGGGCCAAAGCCATCAAAGAA
This sequence comes from uncultured delta proteobacterium, assembly GCA_963821645.1. Taxonomy (GTDB): domain Bacteria; phylum Desulfobacterota; class RBG-13-43-22; order RBG-13-43-22; family RBG-13-43-22; genus RBG-13-43-22. Next base: position 224 of record CAWGEQ010000015.1, read on the forward strand.
CCCTGGCGCATGGCCGTCAGTTATTTATATCAGGCCTATGGGGAACAACTCTGGGAACAACCATTGCCTCTCTTGCAGAAAGAAGATAAAAGTAAAATTGACACTCTCTTGAAGATGATCCGGCAGGGGATTAATTGTCCCCTGACCTCCAGTTGCGGCAGGCTTTTTGACGGCGTGGCCGCCTTGATCGGCTTACGGGAAAGGGTCGCTTTTGAAGGCCAGGCGGCCATGGAACTGGAGATGATACAGGACGGCCGGGAGGCCTCTCCCTATCCCTGGGATATAACCAAAGAGGACAGCGTTTATTTGATCCGGACCTCGGTAATGATTCGCGGCGTGGTTGAAGATGTGACCAAAGGCGTCCCCAGGGGGTTGATCAGCCGCCGATTCCATTTGACGTTGATGGAGGTCCTGACTAAGGCCTGTATTTTGTTGCGTGACGACTCGGGCTTGGAAAAGGTGGTCCTGGGCGGCGGGGTCTTTCAAAACAGGACTCTTCTGGCCGGGATGGAAGCACGTCTTTCCGAGAAAGGCTTTCAAGTCTTCAGCAAGGCTTTGGTCCCTTCCAATGACGGCGGAATCGCCTTGGGCCAGGCCGTGGCGGCCCATTATATGAGCAAAAAAGAAGTGACGAAAGTCAAGTGACAAGCTACAAGAAAAAGATTTTAATAAGCACGGTGAATTTGTATTAAGCCATTGGTAGCGCGTTCTCGTCATTCCCGTGAAAACGGGAATCCAGTTTTTTAAATGGTTACGTCTGGACTGGATTCCGGATCGCTCTGACGCTTGGCGGGAATGACGACTTTTTGTGAATTCATCAACCATTATCCTCGTCACTTGTCACCCGTTACAGGTTTCAAACATGATCGCTTCCCTTCATCCCTGCATCACCAAAGACATCAACATCCTTTGCGCCGGACGTTTACTCACCATCCGAGAAAAGAAACGGTTGACCAAGGCCCAAGCCGTTGTGGTCCCCCAGGGGGTGACATCGGAGGTCTACCGGGAATGCCGCCGATTGGTCCCCCGGGTCTTTCCTAATTACGATCTCAGGTTTCCTCTGGAAGGAAAAGTGGGCGACACCCTTCTTTTTGAATATTTTCAGGTTCCCCATCCCCGGACGCTTGTCTTCAAATGCCGGGAAGCCCTGTTTGAGAATTATCCTGACCTGGAAATGCTGCCCTCTCTTTTGTCCGGCTACCCCTTGGTTTTGAAGGCCAATCAGGGAGGGGAGGGTGCCTTTGTTTTCCTGGTTAACTCCAAACAGGAGTTGATCGAAAAGCTGGATTTATTGCCGAAAGGAACTATTCGTCCCGAAGGGTTTGTCTTGCAGGAACGGATAGATCATGGAGGAAAAGATTTGAGGGTGGTTGTTTTATTTGACACTTTTTATGCCTACTGGCGCATACAACCGAACCCGAATGTTTTTTTAACCAATCAGAGCCAGGGAGGACTGATCGATCATGGAGGAGATATCCTTCTGAAAGAGCGAGCCGTTGAGGCGGTCAGGGATTTTTGTGAAAGGAGCGGGATCAATCTGGCCGGTTTTGATATTATTTTTGATCAAAAAGAAAATCCTGCTGTCCCTTTGTTTTTGGAAATCAATTATTATTTCGGGAGAAGGGGGCTCGGGGGCTCCATGCGCTTTTACGAGATGCTTGAGCGGGCCGTTGACCGCTGGCTGGCTTCGTTGGCGAAAGAGTGAACAGGGATAGCGAGCGCATTCCGGGCAGGCCAAAGGCCGGACTTAAAAATGTGCGAGCGAACTTCAAATAATAGACAGTTATCTTACCTGGAATCCCGCCTGCGGCGGGACTGCACCTTGGTGCAGGGAGCTTCAATTCTAAAAAATCCGGTTGTTGAATTTAATCGGATTCGGGATTATAGTAAATCCCAAATTAGTCTCCTGCTGGCTTCGCCCTGTACCGGATCGATGAAAAGGAAAGAAAGTCTTAAAACCTGGAAGGAAATCCTTGCCCATGTCCCTGAAGCATCTGAGTGAATATCGCGACAAAGACCTGGCCGGCAAACTGATCGCCGCCATCCGGGCTGAGTCCAAAAAGCCGATCCGTCTGATGGAAGTCTGCGGGACCCATACGGTATCCATCTTTCGTCATGGGATCCGTCAGGTGCTGCCGACAAATATTCAACTTATCTCCGGCCCCGGATGCCCGGTGTGCGTGACGGCAACCGAAGAAATAGACCGGAGCATAAAGTTGGCGCGGCATCCCGAGGTCATGGTGACCACCTTCGGGGACCTGGTGCGGGTCCCCGGTTCCCATTCCTCTTTGCAACAGGAAAGGGCCATGGGTGCCGATGTGCGCATGGTTTATTCCACCTTTGATGCCTTGAAATTAGCCCAGGAAAACCCGAATAAGAAGGTAGTCTTCCTGGCCATCGGTTTTGAGACCACGGCCCCGACTATTGCCGCTGCCGTCCTGGAGGCTCAACGACTGGGCATGGAGAATTTCTTTATTTTATCGGCCCACAAACTCCTTCCACCGGCTCTGGAGGCCTTACTCAACTCGGGGGATCTGAATATCCAGGGCTTTATCTATCCGGGCCATGTAACCACCGTGATCGGCACCTCGGCCTATGAAACCGTAGCCCAAAAATATCACTTACCCGGCGTGGTCTGCGGGTTTGAGCCGGTGGACATTCTGGAAACCATTCTCATGCTCGTTCGGCAGATCGAACAGGACCAGGCCCGGGTGGAGATCCAATATACACGAGGGGCCACGGCCGAAGGCAACCCCAAGGCCCGGGCCGTCCTTAATCAGGTCTTTATTCCCTGTGACGCCCCCTGGCGTGGTTTGGGGTTGATCCCTCAAAGCGGGTTGACTTTGAGAGCCGAATATCGGGCCTTGGCCGCCGAGGATCATTTCGATCTTCAAGTCCCCCCGGCCCAGGATTACCCGGGTTGCGCCTGCGGAGAAATTCTGCGCGGGATCAAGACTCCCCCTGAATGCAGGCTCTTTCGCACCGTCTGCCGGCCGGATAGTCCGATAGGCCCCTGCATGGTTTCTTCCGAGGGCACCTGTGCGGCTTATTATAAGTATCAGGAATAGTCAGACAGGATGATGACAAACGCCCATCTACTTTGTTACCCTCACCCCTCGTCATTGCGACGTACTTTCATGTACGACTCATTCCTCGGAGGTTTCGGGTGCCTTGTATCTAGACATTTTTGATCATCCTGTAATAAGATGATCTTACTCGACAGGTACTAATCCGGATGCTAAACTAAATTAAAGGAATTTCCAATGGCCTGGGATAAAATTTTATTGGATCACGGCAGCGGAGGCCGGGCTTCACACGAACTGATTGAACGGTTCTTTGTGCCCCGGTTTCAAAACCCTTTCTTGAATGAAATGAATGACAGTGCGGTCTTCGATCTGAAGGGTGGGAAGGCTGGCCTTTACTACCGATAGCTATGTGGTGGACCCGATCTTTTTCCCGGGTGGCGACATCGGTTCTTTAGCCGTTTGCGGCACCGTCAATGATCTGGCCATGAGAGGGGCCCGATCCCTATTATCTAAGCGTCGGTTTTATCATTGAAGAAGGATTTCCCCTATCGGATTTGGAACAAATACTGGAGTCCATGGAAAGGGCGGCCAAGGAGGCCGGGATCCAGATCGTCACCGGTGATACCAAGGTCGTCCCCAAAGGGGCAGGCCGACAAGATTTTTATCAATACCTCCGGAATCGGCCTTGTTCCCGAGGGGATCAATATCGCCGGACAGAATGCCCGTCCCGGAGACCTCGTCTTAATCAGCGGCACCATTGGGGATCACGGCCTGACCATCCTTTCCAAGAGGGAAGGTTTGTCCTTTGAGTCCTCTCTCAAAAGCGATGCGGCCCCTCTAAATCACCTGGTCCGGGAAATGCTCCAGGCCGGTTCTCAGATTCATGTCCTTCGGGACCCTACGCGGGGAGGGCTGGCCACGACCTTGAATGAAATTGCCCGCCAATCCCGGATGGGAATAGAGATTTATGAAGAGGCGGTTCCCATTCGGGGAAGCGTCGTGGCCGCGGCGGAAATTCTGGGACTGGATCCTTTTTATATTGCCAATGAAGGGAAATTGATTGCCATCCTTCCTCCGGCCCAGGCCGAAGCGGTTTTAGCTGCCATGAAAAAAAATCCCTACGGTCAGGATGCGGCGGTTATCGGCGAGGTCAAGGCGGAAAATCCCGGAAAGGTGGTCATGAAAACCATCATCGGCGGAAAGCGTCTGATGGATATGCTGGCAGGGGAACAACTGCCCAGAATTTGCTGATTTTGAAAAGTCTAATTAGTATCCATCCGGAAACGATCTTCCGGATGGAGCATTAAGCCATCAGCTTTTAGCTTTCAGCAAAACCCTTTATCATTGGGGAGTTGGGCTAAATGCTGACCGTTGACTGCTGAAAGCTATTCGGAAATCTTGGATTTCCGGATGAGAACTAATTAACCCGCCGGCCGAAGACCAGAAAAGTTCCGAAGAGGATCATCAGGATACTGAGGATCTGTCCCATGGTCAACAATCCTAAAAAATAACCCACCTGGACATCCGGTTCACGAAAAAATTCGACCAGGATCCGGAAGGCGCCATAAAGAATCAAAAACCGGGCTATCAAAGCCCCTGGAAAGGCCTTATGGTCTTTTTTTATCCAAAGGAGGACGAAGAGCACCACGCCTTCCAGGAGGGCCTCATAGAGCTGAGAAGGATGGCGGGGTAAGGGTCCTCCTTGAGGGAAGACCATGCCCCAGGGAACCGTGGTGATCCGTCCATAGAGTTCTCCGTTGATAAAATTGGCCAGACGCCCCAACCCCAAGCCTATGGGGGCCGTAACGATAATCAGGTCCCCAAGGTCCAGCAGAGAAATTTTATTTTTTCGGCAATAAACCCAACTGGTGGCCAGCACCCCCAACAAACCCCCATGGAAGGACATGCCGCCATGCCAGACAGCCAATATTTCCAAGGGGTGCTGGAGATAAACCTTGAGGTTATAAAACAGACAGTATCCCAAGCGCGCCCCAAGGATCAACCCCAGGATCAGGTAGAAATAAAGGTCCAGCAACTGTTCTTTGGAAAGGAGCGGGGACTTTTGGCGGGCTAATTGAAATTGGACCAGCAGATAGGAAAATAAAAATCCCATGATATACATCAAGCCATACCAGCGGATCTGCAAGGGACCGACGGAGATGAGGACCGGGTCAATGTTGGGATAAGGCAGCATATAATTCCTTTAACATCATTTTTTTCGACAAAATATTTTTAGGATCGATTAGAAAAAAACACAAAACGACTTCAATGAATAACACCGTTATTAAGTCATTGTTCCAATAACCCAAGCAACTCAATAAACGAAACTCAATAACCCGAGTCAGGGGTTTGCGAATTCTGCTCTCTTAATTTTTCGGCCAGCCGCAATTTTTTTCGGGCCTTGGCCTCCCGGTTCCGCCGGTTTTCTTCTTCCGTTTCCAGAAGAAGGGGCGGGACTTCGGTGGGCCGACCGTCGCTCCCCAAGGCGACAAAGGTCAGATAGGCCGAGGCCGTATGGCGCACTTCGCCGGTCAGGAAGTTTTCCGCCTCCACCCTGACTCCGACCTCTATGGAGGTCCGGCCCACCATATTCACCGAGGCCTTCAGGGTCAAAAGGTCTCCAATATAAACCGGACTGTGAAAATCCAATCGGTCAATAGAGGCGGTGACCACATTGCGGCAAGCATGTCGGGCGGCCACGATCCCGGCCGTGGAATCGATCTGTTTCATGACCACCCCGCCGTGGACGTTTCCTGAAAGATTGGCGTCCTGGCCGGTCATTTGTTGAACAATGGTAACTTGACTGTCCTTTATCCTTTTGCCTTCCACGATTTCTCCTTCGATGGATTTGAAGTTTTTTAAGACAGTGGGATTATATCATTTTTTTACCTCGAATTCTTATAAAAAAAGAAAAAACGGTAAAACTTGACTATATGGAATATATCCCATAAAATCTTGTTAAAGGGATTGAGATTAAAATTCGGATGGGAAGGGGAGGCAGAAAGCATGAACACCGTCCTTGAAATGTATCATGAAAAGGTCGCCAACCAGATTATTAAGGAATTGGAGAAGAAAAACATGGCCGGGAGTTATGCCCCTACCATAAGCCAGGCCAAGGAAGAGGTGGTCCGGATGATCCCCGAAGGGACGACGGTATTTCGCTGCGGGTCCTCTTCCCTGGTGGAAATGGGGCTCTGGGAGGCGGTTAAAGGCATTCCTAAAGTGACGGTGATCGATCCTTACCTGCCGGAATATTCCCTGGAAGAGGGATTGGAGCAGCGCCGCCGGGGCCTTACGGCCGATATTATGATCGCCAGCTCCAATGCCATTACCTTAAACGGGACCCTGGTCAATCTGGACGGTATGGGGAACCGGATTGCCGCCATGGCCTTCGGTCCCCGGAAGGTCATTCTGGTAATAGGAATGAATAAGGTGGCTCCGGATCTGGATACCGCCTTAAAACGGGTTAAGCATTATGCCGCTCCCTTAAACAGCATCCGGTTGAATCTCCCCAATCCCTGCACGGAAACCGGTTTGTGCGCCGACTGTCATGCACCAAGGCGCATCTGTAATATGTGGTCCATCATTGAAGGCCAGGCCGTTAAGGGCCGGATCCACGTCAAGCTGGTCGGCGAATCGATGGGTTATTGAAAAAAAGGGCTATGCCCATGGAAGGCTTTTTGTGGTTTTATCAACCTTAGAAGATTAACCTTTGAGTTAAACCCTGTGGGCCGGAAATGATTCGACGTTCTCTCAACAGACTTATCCAGACCATGCGAAAAGAGCCTTGGGCCCATAGTTGTCAGGATATTGTTTTTTGGGATCATCTGGCGGCTACCCTGCAAGAGTCTTTCCTTCCGAACTTTTTAACCGACATATCCAAGCAGGTCGACGAGATCATCGAGATCAATCCAGACCTCTCCGAGTCTGAGATTTTAACCAAAGTGACCCGGTACATGGTGGAGTTTTTAGGGGCCCTATCGGCATCGGTCAGGATTTACGACCCTAACACCGGCCAAATGCTTTCCTTTGGTTCCCATCCCTATCAGGAGACATCCCGGAAGACCCAGATCCCCCTGGAGAACACCATAGCCGGAAAGGTCGTCAAGACTCAGCAGCCCTACCTGGTCCCCAGCATCCTTAAGGAAGACCTCTACGGGGATAAGGGCGTCATAGAGCGCAGGGGAGTCCGTTCCATGATGGCCATCCCTTTTTCCATCCCGCGTTTTTTCCCCCATGAGAGAGAGACGGTGGGGGTGATTCAGGTTTATTACCAGGAAGAAGATCGCAGCTTCCCGCCGTTGGACGTCCAGATGGCCGAACTCCTGGCCCGCAGACTTACTTTTGTCATCGGTCGGAAGAAGATCCTTTCTCTCTACCGGGCCAACGAGAAAAAGGAGGCCATCGTTCAGAAGATCTTTCAGAAACTGGGTTCCCGGGGAGGGGTCAAGATGAAGGACGTCTTCACCCAAGTGATTCCTGAGATTGCCGACATCATCAATGTCCAGAGCTGCGCCCTCTTTTCCGTCTCGGAGAACCAGGAAGAGGTGGTTTTGGAGGCCGGCTACCCGGATACACGGGGTTATCACGGCATCGGCAAGAGTTTTTCAGTGAAGAGTGAACCGGCCTTTGGACTTCTTTTGGGGCGGGAAAGCACCATCCAGGAATCTCCCTATGAGGTGGTGACGCCCTCGTATCTCCTGGTCATCGACCCCCAGCGGAGTGAGAAGATTTCCAATAACTTGAAGAAGTTTGCGGCCAACTACAATATTAACTCCATTCTTTATGTTCCGCAGAAAGTCAATGATGAGATTACCCATTTTATGACCTTTGATGCCTTGGACCTCAGAAAAGGATACAGCGAATGGGAAATCGAGATTTTTCTTTTTTTGGGGCGGGAGCTCATGCAGGCCCAGCGAATAGAGCAGTTGGATGACACGCTCCATGACTTCAAGAACCCGGCCATCGCCATAGCCGGTTTTGCCCGGAGGTTAAAAAATATCTTGGCCCAGGAAACTCCCTTGACCAATAACGAGACCATCAGAAAATATCTGGATATTCTGGTGGAGGAGACCAGCCGGATCCAGGAAATGGCCTTGAGCATACATCAGGCGGGCCAGGAGCCGATCGTCAACTTGACGGAAATTCTAAAAAAGCGTTTTGAGATCAATAAGGAGGCCATCAAAGAGATGTTGAGGGCCAATGTGACCCTGGAAGAGGGCCCCTTTCTTGATCCTCTCCTGGTGCGCTGTTATCCCATCTACCTTGAACGTATTCTGGACAACCTCTTTAACAATGCCACCAAGGCCATCCCCATCAATGGAGGCGAGCTCTCGGTGCGCACCTATATCGACGGCAATTTGGCCTGCGCCGAGATCTCCAACAGTGGTCAGATTTCGGAAGAGGACCGGCTGAAGCTCCTGGAGGGGGAAGGACGGGGCCGGGGCATTTACATCACCCATCGTCTTATTCGATTGCTCAAGGGCCGAATTGAAGTGAAGGTCGGAAAAAATTCCACGACTATGATTGTCTGTTTCCCCCTGACGACGGCCTAAGATTTGAAAGTGCGGGGAGACAGCGAATCGAAGCAGAAGGTTTTTTAGACAGGATTAACCGGATCTCTCGTCTATCCGGTTAATCCTGTCTAATTTTTTCAACTCATTTGAGTCGGACCTTAATCGACCAAACAGTTAGGAAAGGACTTGACGATCTGGGTGGCCTCGGTCATGATCCGATCCACCAAATCCTGAACCGAAGACAGGTCTTCCACCCTTTGAGCACATTCACCGCCGGCCATGAGGGCCTTTTCCCGGTCCCCCGTGACTACGGCCTTGATGCCTTCTCTTTCATTCTGGAGTAATTGAGGCGGGACCGTGGTCCAGTCATCAGGTGTGCCCAAGAACACACCCGGAGACATGGCCAGGGAATTCTTTTGGTGCTCAAGACTGGAAGGGGTCTTCAGCCATCTGGCCGGCCCGACCACACCACGGGCCACCAAGGTCCCGCGGTCCCCCGTTTTGACCACCTGTTCTTTCCATAGAGGATGGAAGTCACTTTCTTTGGTCGCTAAAAACCGGGTTCCCATTTGGGCGCCGGCCGCACCCATGGCCAAGGCGGCGGCCAGGGTCTTGCCGTCACAGAACCCGCCGGCACCCACAACGGGAATACCGGAACCCGCCAGGGCGTCGACTACGGAAGGCAGTAAAACCATGGAATGGACCGGTTCCCAGGCGATATGAAAACCGCCTTCATGCCCCGAAGCGACGATACAGTCCACCCCGGCTTTTTTGCATCTCAGGGCGCCCTTTACCGAGGGGACGACATGGAGCCAGGTAAATCCGGCGGACTTGATCTTTTCCCGCCAGGGTACCGGGTCTCCGGCCGAGGTAAAGATGACTTTAAAATGATTTCTTATATCGGGATTCTCCTCTCGAACCTTAATGGCCGTATCGATCAGAATTTTTGATTTTTCGACCAGTTCCGCCGAAACCATGACATTGATGCCGAAAACGCCCCCTTTATCTTTGGTCAGGCGATAGGTCCTTTTCAAGACCGTTTCCAGCACCCCGGCCATATCGTCCTCCATGGAGGCTTCCCCACTTTCCACAAAGGCCTGATAGATCCAGGGTTGCTCTTCCTTGTTGAATAGACCACTGGTGGAAAGCAGCCCCAGCACACCGGCGTTGGCCGCGGCCACGCAGAGGTTGTTGTTGCTGAACGGACCCATACCGGCCTGTATGATCGGATGCTTGATTCCCAGCAATTCTGTAAGTTTGGTTTTAAGCATGTTTACTCCTTCTTGATTTTATTATTGGATGTCTCCTTCTCGCGGTCAGTTCCAGCTATAATTGGAGGATTAAACTATATAAAAACTATCCGGATTATGCAATCCCCGCCAGTTAAAAATTGGAAAAAAGACCAGGAAATTTGTTGACCTTACGATTCTTCTTCCCCGGCCTCCTTTTTTTTCTTTCCGGTGAACTTGACGACAATGATACTGACTTCATAGAGCAGGTACAAAGGGACGGCCAGTAAAATTTGGGAGACCACGTCGGGGGGGGTGATGACGGCGGCGACGATAAAAATGAGTAAAATGGCGATAGCCCTGTTCTTGGCCATCATCTTTGAATTGAGGATCCCAATGCGGCCTAAAAAATAGGCCAGGACCGGGAATTCAAAGACCAGTCCGAAACCCAATAACAATTTCAGGCAAAAAGTAAGATAAAGTTGGAGGGAGGGCAGGGCGCGGATATTTTCCGTGGAAAAACCGACCAGGAAACGAAATCCCACGGGAAAGACAACATAATAACCGAACAGGGCCCCTCCCACAAATAAAAGGGAGGAGATGATGACAAAAGGCAGGACAAACTTTTTTTCTTTCTGATATAACCCCGGGGCGATAAACATCCACAACTGATAGAAGATAACCGGAGAGGCCAGAACGACACCGGCGATCAGGCTGGCCTTTAAGTAAATAAAAAAGGCCTCGGGCAGGGCGGTAAAGACCAATTTGTCTCCGGGAGGTAATACCCCGATCAAAGGTTGAACCAGCCATTCAAAAATCTGGCCCGAGTAGGCGTAGGACACCCCAAAGCCTATCCCCACGGCTATAAAACAGATGACCAACCGCTTCCTGAGTTCCGCCAGGTGAGCGGTGAAGGGCATTTTTTCTTCAGACATCGGAGGCCTTTGGAGATGAAGACAAAGAGGTTTCGGGAGCGGGTTTGATTTCGGGTTTGATCTCGAGATTAACTTCGGGTTTGACTTCGGGTTTTACTTCCTGATTCACCTCAGGAGGGTTAGGGGTCAGTGTCTCTAAATATTTTGAAGGATCAATGATGTTGGTAAGATCCTTAAATTCGTCTCCCACATTGAGATTCCCCTTGAGCTCCTCGGTAGATTTTTTCAATTCGGCCAGCCCTTTCCGAGGGAACGGGCCAATTCCGGCAATTTTTTAGGACCCAGGACGATGAGGGCCACGGCCAGAATCAATAATAATTCCGGCATCCCGATACCAAACATGATGAAAACCTCCTCAAACTTTACAAAATTATATTAGTTATTAACCAACAGGCTGTCAATATGGAATATCGACCCTCTACTTTTCGCCTTGGGCAAGATTGAATTGTGATTCAACGGGTTCTGGAGAAGGACCATGAGCCTTTGCTTTTTCCGGGCGGATTTCTTTTTGTCTAAGCTTATGATGATAGGCCAGGGCAAACCGATGGGCCTCATCCCGGACTTTTTCTAAAAAATGCAGCAACGCCGAATCGGAAGACAACCGGACCGGATTTTTTCGGTTGGGAAGGTAAATACCGTCCTTACCCCCCTGGGGCCGAAAGGTTTTTTTTGCCAGGGCCAAAATGTCCGGTCTTCGATCCTGGGGAATTTCTTCAACCAGGTTCTTCAGAACATTCAACTGTCCTTTTCCCCCATCCACCAGGATCAGGTCGGGCAATTTGGGATGATTCCGGACCAGCCTCCCGATCATCTCCTCCATCATGGCATAATCATTGGGCCGGTCAACGGTCATGATTTTGAAACGGCGATACCCGTTTTTATCCGGCTGTCCCTGGTTAAAGACAACCCAGGACCCTACGGCCAGGTCTCCCTGGATGTTGGAAATATCCAGGGCCCCGACCGACAGGGGAAGGGCCCGCAAGCCCAACTTTTCCTGGAGTGGCCGGGCTATCTTTTCCGGGTATTCCTGCCCGGGTTCTTTTTGATTTAAGAAACTTCGGCAATTTTCTTCGGCCAAGGCCATCCAACGGCGTCCTTCCCCCCGGCTGGGGACCATGATCCCGACCTTTTCCCCCTTCAGTTCGGAAAGGACCTCTTCGATCAAAGATGAGTCCTCCAACGGGAAAGGGACCATGAGCTTTTTGGGGATATATTTCCCGCCCCGGTAAACCTGTTGGATCAAATCGGCCAGACATTCCTCCGGAGACTGGAGCGTTGTTTTGAATCGGAACCGACTCATGCCGATGACGGAGCCGAGGCGAATAAAGAGGATTACAGCCGCAAACGAGGCCTCGTCCTCGACCAAGGCGATTACATCGACATTGGTAAAATGGGTCGAGACGACCTTCTGCTCCTTTAAGGTTTCCGAGATGGCCCTGATGCGGTCCCTTATGACAGCGGCTTCTTCAAACCGTAAGTGCTCCGAAGCCTGGGCCATCTGCATTTTGAGACCTTTTAATAAATCACGATTTTTTCCTTCCAGGAACCAAATGACCTCCTGGACCCGTCGGCGGTATTCCTCAGGGCTTATTTTCCCATGACAAGGACCGGGACATCTTCCGGTTTGAAAATATAAGCAAGGACGGGACCGCCGGGGGAGTTCTTTTTGCCGGCATTGTCGAAGAGGAAAGACCCGTTGGAGATAATCAACCGTGGCCCGCATTTTTCCGGCTGAAGAGAAAGGGCCGAAGTAGAGACTCTTGTCTTTCTTGATCCTCCGGACGACCTGCAATCGCGGATAGGGTTCCTCCGGGCCGAGCCTCAAACAGGGATATTGTTTGTCATCCCGGAGGACCACATTATAGCGGGGGCGATGTTTCTTGATCAGGGTGTTCTCTAAGATCAAGGCCTCCTTCTCATTGGCCGTCAGGATATGATCCAGCCCTTCCACCCGTTCGAGTAAGGCAGTGGTTTTTACCCCTTCGGCTTTTAAATAGGAGGTCACCCTTTTCTTGAGATCCTTGGCCTTTCCGACATAGATGATCTCCTCTTCCCGGTCCTTCATGAGATAGACCCCGCTATGGTGAGGGAGGGAGGCCATGAGATTGCTTAATTTTTGGAGATCCATTTGGGCAATAAGAAATTATGAAATTCGAAACACAAAATAAATTGAAGTGACCGAAATCTAAAAATTATATCCGTTCACCGGTGTCAGAAATAAATTCTCGGCAACCAAGGTTAAAACGACGGTATGGAAAGGTCGGGAATTTATTTATTAAGGAATCGAGCCAGGTCGGTGAGGTCCTTTTGGATTTCCCGGAGCAGGGGCATCAGACCATCGGCACTCCCGGTCCTTGGGCTTTCGATGTTAGGAAGGGATTTTTTTTCTTTTTTGGAATTCTGGAGCAATTTCTTTCTGGCTCCGGCTATGGTAAATCCTTCGTCGTATAATAATTTTTTGATCTCCAGGATGGTTTCCACATCCTTCCGGCGATACATACGCTGGTTAGAGCCGAAACGGACGGGACGGATCATTTTGAACTCCGTTTCCCAATAGCGGAGAACGTAGGGTTCCAACTTCGTCAGGGCACTGACTTCACCGATTTTGAAATACTGTTTATCGGGAATTCCCTCAGTTTCCATGGATTACCCTCTGCTGAATTAAAGATATGGTTTACATTATGAATGAAATATCCGTCAATTTCAATAGAATTTCTTTTATTTTTCCCGCAAGGTTGCTCTAAATTTTTCCAGTACCATTTTTAGCAGTTGGTCATGGATGGCATTGACTCCTTCATCGGAAAGGGTCTTTTCAGGAGAACGGTAGTGGATTCGAACTCCCATATTCTTTTTTCCTTCTGGAATCGGCTTTCCATGATAGAGATCGAAAAGCTCGACCTCTTCGATGAGGGGTTCTCTTGAGGAAAGGATTTCGTTTTTTATTTCCTTCCAGGGGATGTTTTCATCGATAATCAGGGCCATATCTCTGGTGATTTCCGGAAATCTGGGCCAGGGTTTAAAGATAGAGACCTCAAGGGCCTTGGGGAGGAGAAGGTCCAGGTTCAAATCGAGAAGGAAAGCGGTTTCCTTCAGGTCAAAAAGAGCACGGGCCCGGGGGGATATTTCTCCCATTTCTCCAAGGGGTTTTCCCTGTCCCTCGATCCGAACATACTTCCCGGGAGAAAAACATGGGGACGGAGAATCCGGCAGGAGGGAGTAATTTTCTATATTCAGTCCCTGGAAAAGGGCTTCCATGACCCCTTTAAGGTCAAAATAATCAACCGGATCGGCCTTGAAATAATGGGATTCGGGATACCTTCTTCCGGTCCACAAAATCGATAAACGATTGGTCTCCACGGGCAAGGTGTTTATGTCAGCGGAGGCGGAAAAGACCTTACCCAATTCAAAAAGACGGAGGTTGAGGTTTCTCTGGGCCCAATTTTTCATCATGGTCATCAGCATCCCTGGGATCAGACTGATTCGCATGACCGATTGGTCCTCGGAAATCGGATTGTTGATCCGGACAAATGGATGGTCGGCAGAAGACCGTGAGTCCAGAAAGATGGAACTGTGTTCTTCGGAAATAAAACTATAGGTAATAATCTCATCGAAGCCCAGTCCGGTCAATATTGCTTTGATTTTTTTGCGGACGGAAATGGTCTTGGGTTGCTTTCGGCTTTTGGAGGAGGTATTAGGGATGGTCGCCGGAATTCGGTCGTAGCCGATCATCCGGGCCACTTCTTCCGTCAGGTCCACCGGACGGATCAAGTCACGACGGAAGGCGGGAGGGGTGATTGCCACCAGGTCTTTTTCTTTAAGGACGGCCGTCAACCCCAACCTATGGCTGATTTCGATGACCTTTGCCGTGGAAACGGCAACCCCCAAAAACCGGCTGGTCTTTAGTGTATCAAGAATAATAGGCTGAATGTTCAGGGGCTGAGGATATTCGTCGATCCAGCCGGGCACGATCTCTCCCCCGGCCAATTCCTGGATCAGCAGGGCCGCCCGGTCGTTGGCTTTTAGAACCCCTTCGATATTCACTCCCCTTTCAAAACGCATGGAGGCTTCGGAGGACAAAGAGAGGCTTTTGGCTGTTCGGCGGATACAACCGGGTTCAAAACAGGCACTTTCCAGGAGTATGTTTTTTGTCGAAGCCTGAATCTCCGTTTCCAATCCCCCCATGACTCCGGCCAGGGCCACTCCTTTTTTTCCATCGGCAATGACCAGCATTTCCGGGGTTAAAGCGCGCTCCTGCCCGTCCAGCGTTGTCATTCGTTCATTGGGAAGGGCAGTACGAACGACAATCCGCCTCCCGGCCAGGGTATCAAAATCGAAGGCATGAAGGGGTTGTCCGTATTCCATCATGACAAAGTTAGTGACATCAACCACATTATTGATGCTTCGAATGCCTACGGAATGAAGCCGCTGGCGAAGCCAAAGGGGGGAAGGGCCTATGGTGACTCCGCGGATCAGTCGGGCCGAATAACGGGGGCAATAATCGGGGGCCATAATTGAAACGGAGGTTACTTCCTCGATGGCTTTTCCTGCAGGGGCGGCTGAAACGTCCGGAGGTGTTAAGGGGCGATCGAAGAGGGCCGAGATTTCCCGGGCGATCCCGATATGGCTCAAACAATCCCCTCTGTTGGGGGTAACATTGATTTCCAATAAGGTATCTTCCAGACCCAAAGCCCGACTCAAAGGCTGGCCGACAGAAACCGTCTCTGGTAAAATCATGATTCCCGAATGGTCCTCGGAAAATCCCAACTCCTTTTCCGAACAAAGCATCCCGTGGGAAACGATATTTCGTATGGTGGCCACCTGGATTTCCATCCCCGAGGGAAGCCGGGTTCCGGGCAGGGCCACGGGCGCCATGATCCCGGGCCGCACGTTTGGCGCACCGCAGATGATATCTATAGGTTCCCCGCCGGTCGTCACCTTACAAAGAGAAAGACGGTCGGCCTTGGGATGTTGGACCACTTCCAGGACCTCCCCAACCACCAGGGTTTCCAGTTCCCGTCCGATTGGAATGACGGCCTCGACTTCCAGGCCGGCCATAGTCAGGGCCTGGGCCACTTCGTCCACGGAAAGGCCGGTCAAACTCACATATTCCTGTAACCAGTTAAAAGTGACTTTCATGATTAAATTACCGGTACACGGTACAGGGTGTGAGGTCCAGGGTAAATTAGGATGACATCAAAAAATAATGTCTTGAACCTTAGAACCTTAGACCTTTTGTTAAAACTGTTTCAAAAACCTCTGGTCATTTTCATAAAACATTCGGATATCATCGATCCCATACCGGAGCATGGCGATCCGTTCCACTCCCATACCGAAGGCAAAACCGGTGACCCGGTCGGGATCATAGCCCACCATCCGGTAGACTTCCGGGTCGATCATGCCCGATCCCAGGATTTCCAGCCAGCCGGTTTGAGAGCATAGCCGGCAACCGGCCCCCCGGCAAATCACACAGCCGATATCCACTTCGGCGCTGGGTTCGGTAAAGGGGAAAAAACTGGGGCGGAAACGTAGCGGGATATTTTCTCCGAACATTTGATGGACGAAAAGAGTCAGGATTCCTTTCAGGTCTCCGAAACTGATATCCTCCCCCACCATGAATCCCTCCACCTGATGGAACATGGGGGTGTGGGAGATGTCCGAATCCCGGCGGTAGACCTTTCCCGGGGCGATGACCCGCAAAGGTGGAGGATTTTTTTCCATGACCCTCACCTGAAGGGGGGAAGTATGGGTTCTCAGCAAAATGGCATCTGAAATATAAAAGGTATCCTGCATATCCCTGGCCGGATGATTCGGAGGAATATTCAAGGCCTCAAAATTGTAGTAATCCAGTTCGACTTCCGGCCCTTCGACTGATTCGAAGTTCAGGCGGGAAAAAATATCGCCTATTTCGTCCATGGTTTGGCTGATCGGATGTCTGTGGCCATGAAAGGTCCTTCTTCCCGGAAGACTCCAGTCGAACCCGGGTAAACCCTGATCCTTTTTGCCGGAGAAGGCCTCTTTTCCCTGTTTTAACAGCCCTTCTATGAGTGTTTTTAGCCGATTAGCTTCCTGGCCGACCAAGGGTTTTTCTTCTGCGGAAAGGGTCCCTAATTCCCGTAAACACTGAGTCAACTCCCCTTTCCTTCCTAAGATCCGAACCTGTAAGGTCTCCAAATCTTTTAAAGAGGCAGTTCGGCTCAACTCTTCCCTGAATCGGGCTTCCAAGGATTTTAATTTTGATAACATGGCAGCTTATCTTGTGGGTAGAGATTTGGGTTAGGCCGAGCGGGGATTAAGCCTGAGGCTGGGAAACCATCCTCACCAAAGAGGTAAACCTTTCCGGATCCCGGGTGGCTATTTCGGACAGGGCTTTGCGGTCCAGACCGATACCGGCCTTTTTCAAGGCCCCCATTAAACGACTGTAAGAAAGATCGTTTTTCTTGGCGGCGGCGCTGATTCGCACAATCCATAATCCCCTGAATTCCCTTTTCCGAACCTTGCGATCCCGATAGGCATATTTGAGAGACCGATCGACGGCCTCGGTCGCAGTTTTAAATAAACGGCTCCGGGCACCGCGATATCCTTTAGCCAACTTTAGGACTTTGTTTCTTCTCCGTCGGGCCTTGAAGCCTCTTTTTACTCTGGGCATGATCATTCACCTCAATATGGTTACATTACTTAACTATAGGGCAGCATCCTCTTGATGGCCCTGACATTGGTTGCATCGACGATAGCCGTCTTGCGCAAACCCCTTTTCCTCTTGGTGGTCTTGCTGGTCAAAATGTGGCTGCCGAAGGCCTTGGAACGGACGATCTTGCCTTTGCCCGTAGTCTTAAATCGCTTGGCAGCGCCTCTTCTGGTTTTCATCTTGGGCATAACGATACTCTCCTTAATTGATACTTGACCTGAAGGCAACGGATTCGATGGTCTGGTAAATCAAGTTTAGAGTTCGGAGTAAAATTTCACTACCCCGAGCTCCAAACGACCTCCTCGCCCTTGTAACCTTGAATCCTGTTCTTAACTTACTTCGGACCCAGAACCATGGTCATGTTCCGGCCTTCCAACTTGGGAGCTTGCTCCACTGTGGCCAGGTCTTTGGTCTCTTCGATAATCCGGTGCATGATTTTCCGGGCCGCTTCCTGATATTGGATCTCCCGGCCCCGAAACATCAGGGATATTTTGGTCTTATTCTTTTTTTCCAAAAATTTCCGAATGTTTCTTACTTTGAACAGAAAATCGTGCTCTTCGGTTTTGGGTCGAATTTTGACTTCCTTGACCTGGATAATCGTTCGACGTTTTTTGGCTTCATGGACTTTCTTGGTTTGTTGGTATCTAAACTTACCATAATCCATGATCCGGCAGACAGGAGGATCCAGTTGTGGGGCTACTTCAACCAAATCCAACCCTTCTTCTTTAGCCAGAGTCAGGGCCTGGGACAGGGGCAAAATACCAAGCTGCACACCGCCCTCCCCGATTACGCGCACGTTCGCCGACCTGATCTCATGGTTCACATTAACCGATTTAGCTATAACCACCACCTCCTATTTTTATTTCGGTTTCCCGATTTCGGATTGCGGAGTTGAAAATTTTGATTCTCTGGATATTGGAGTTTTTACTCCGCAATCCGAAATCCGCATTCCGCTGTATTACCCATTTTTTCCCGGAACCGATTCCTCCTTGATCCGTTCAACCAGTTGTGAAACCGGCCAGACCCCCAAATTTTCTCCCCTGCGGGTCCTGGGGCTGACGGCCCTTTGTTCCTCTTCTTTATCACCAATGACGACCATATAGGGAATCTTTTGCAATTGGGCCTCACGGATTTTGAGACCCAATTTTTCGTTTCGGATATCGATCTCGGCCCGGATGCCGGATTGGAGCATCTCATCAAAAACCTGTCGGCAATAACCCGCATTGCGGTCGGTGACCGACAGGACAATGGCCTGTACCGGAGCCAGCCAAATGGGGAAGGCCCCGGCATAATGTTCGATCAGGACCCCGATGAACCGTTCCATGGCCCCCAGGATGACCCGGTGGACCATAACCGGCCGATGGCGTTCGCCGTCGGGACCGATATAATTCAAATCAAACCGTTCCGGCAGTGTGAAATCACATTGGATGGTGGCACACTGCCATCGTCGATCCAGGGCGTCTTTTAGCTTGATGTCGATCTTGGGTCCGTAGAAAGCCCCTTCCCCCTCGCAGATGCAATAGGGCAATCCGTTGGCTTTAAGGGCCTGAACCAAGGCCTCGGTGGCCCGATCCCAATCCTGATCGCTGCCGATGGATTTTTCCGGACGGGTGCTGATCTCGACCTCAAAGGCAAAGTCAAAAATCTTCATCACTTCGGCCACGAAATTGAGGACCCCCCGAATTTCATCCTGAAGCTGGTCCGGGGTACAGATGATGTGAGCGTCATCCTGGGTAAACTGACGAACCCGCATCAGGCCGTGCAGGACACCGGATTTCTCGTGGCGATGGACCGTTCCCAATTCAAAATACCGTTTAGGAAGATCCCGGTAGCTGCGGACCCTGGACTTATAAATAATCATATGGGCCAGACAGTTCATGGGTTTTATGCCGTATCCCTGCCCGTCGATCTCGGTAAAGTACATGAGATCCCGGTAATTCTCATAATGGCCGGATTTTTTCCAGAGATCGGCCCTTAACAACTGGGGGCCCATAACGATCTCATAGCCACGCTTCAAATGCTCTCTTTTTTCAAAATCTTCCAGGATGGTCCGCAATAAGGCCCCTTTGGGATGATAAATGACCAGTCCGGGTCCGACCTCCTCATGGATGCTGAAAAGATCCAATTCCCGGCCCAATCGGCGATGATCCCGGCGTTTGGCCTCTTCCAGACGAAACAGATGGTCTTCTAATTCTTTTTTCTCAAAAAAGGCGGTCCCGTAAATCCTCTGGAGCATGGGATTTCGTTCATCCCCCCGCCAATAGGCCCCGGCCACATGGGTCAGTTTAAAATAGCGGCTCAGGTCGGTGGACGGGAGATGAGGACCACGGCACATATCGACGAAATCCCCCTGCCGGTAGAGGGAAACCGTGGGCTCGGAAAGCTCCTGCAACAATTCGACCTTGAAGGATTCTCCCTGGGAGATAAAGAGGTTTATGGCCTCCTCCCTGGTCACTTCCTCCCGGACGATGGGGATTTTTTGCCGGCTCAAGGCCCGCATCCGTTCCTCTATCCGGGGAAGGTCCTCGGGAGTAAAAGGGGTTTCTTTGGAAAAATCGTAATAAAATCCCTGCTCGATAGCCGGGCCGATGGCCAGTTTAACCTCGGGGAATAATTCCTTAACGGCCTGGGCCATCAAATGGGCGGTGGAATGGCGTAAGATATCTAATCCCTCCGGATCATGAGCATGAACCGGTCCCAATTCCCCTTTTGTAAATAACCCCCTGGAAAGGTCTATCAATTCTCCATCCAGACGGGCGGCCACGATCCCCTTCAGAGGCCCTTTGGTCCATTCTTTTAAGGCCTTTTCGGCCTCGAACCCCCTGGAAAAAGAGAAGGAAATTCCATCCGGAAATTGGATTTGAATTTCTTTGGATTCCATGTCTTAGGTATTTTACCTTTTCTATAACAATTAAGGATAAACCTTTTATATACTAAAGATTGTTTTTTATGTCAAATAAATATTTGAAATTTGAATCAAACTAATTATAGCCGATCTGAAAGGAATCATAGTTCCCCATGGACGGTCCATAGAAGACCTCTACCTGTTCAACCTGGGAGGAAGGAGACCCCTGGTGGCACCAGGCGACCATGCGGTCCACTTTTTCCTTGTTCCCTTCGAAATAGGCTTCAACGGTCCCGTCCTGGCGGTTGCGAACCCAGCCGGTTAGACCCAAGGACCTGGCCTGATCCCGGGTATAGGCCCGAAAGTACACCCCTTGTACCCACCCGTGAATAATAACCCGGGCTGAAATATTTTCCATTATTCCAGTCCTATCAATCGCAAAAATTCTTTTTCCGTCAGAGTGGCAATCTTTAGTTCCCTGGCCTTGTTGAGTTTGGAACCGGGATCTTCTCCGACAATCAGGGTGTCGACCTGGCCGCTCACCTGATTGGCCGTTTTCCCCCCAAGGGCCTCTATCCTTTCTTTGGCCTGTTCTCGTGTCAACCCCTCCAAACGGCCGGTAAGGACAAAGGTCCGGCCGGTTAAGGGTGCGCTTGCGCTCCGCCGGCCTTTCCTTCTTTTATTTTTACCCCGGCAGCCAGGATTTTCTCTATCGTTTTCCTGTTCTGTGGATTTTCAAAAAAAGTCCGTATGCTGCGGGCTACCTGGGGACCGACCTCCCGGGTGGATAACAGCTCTTCCTCGGAGACATCCATTAGAGCCTCTAAGGAGCCGAATTGGCCGGCCAATAAACCGGATAGATGCTCCCCCACATGGCGGATCCCCAGGGCATAGATGAATCGGCCCAGGGTAGTTTGTTTGCTCCTTTCCAGGGCCTGGGTCAGGTTGTGCGATGATTTTTCGGCCAGTCGCTCCAGAGAGGCCAGGGTATTTTTGGAGAGCGTATAAAGATCGCCATAATCAAATATTAGTCCTTTATCCACCAATTGGTTGATCAGTTTCTCACCCATACCCTCGATATCCATGGCCCCTTTGGAGGCAAAATGTCGGATGGATTCTTTAACCTGGGCCGGGCAGTTGGGATTGGTGCAGCGGTGGGCCGATTCACCGGGAAGACGAACCACCGGAGACCGGCAGACCGGACACTCTTTGGGCATGGTAAAGGATTTTTCATGACCTTTTCGTACTGAAGTAATGACTTTGACGACCTCCGGGATAACTTCTCCGGCCCGCTGGATGACCACCGTATCTCCTATTCGAATATCTTTTCGCTCGACCTCATCCTGGTTATGGAGGGTCGCCCGGCTGACCTCAACGCCGCCGACCATAACCGGCTTCAAATGGGCCACCGGAGTCAAGGCCCCCGTCCTGCCGACCTGGACTTCAATATTTATGATTTGGGTTGTTTCTTGGGAAGGCTGGAACTTATAGGCCAAGGCCCAGCGGGGACTTCTGGATTTGATCCCCAACCGCTCCTGAAGGGCAAAGGAATCGACCTTAAGGACCACCCCGTCAATTTCGTAGGGCAGGGTATGACGTAGGGTTTCTATCTCTTTACAAAATTCCAGACACTTCTTAATCCCCGGACATCGTCGGGTATGGGGATTAACCGGCAACCCCCAATTCGGCAGGGTTTGGAGGACCTCCCACTGACTGGAAAAGGTCTGTCCCGTCACCAATCCCAGGCCGTAGGCAAAAAAATGCAACGGTCTCAGGGCGGTTATCTTGGGGTCCAACTGGCGCAGAGAACCGGCAGCGGCATTTCTCGGGTTGGCAAACAGGGCTTCCCCCTGCTGTTCCCGCCGGCGGTTGTATTCCTTAAAATCATCGAGTTTCATATAAGCCTCCCCACGGACTTCCAGTCGGCTGGGAGGAGGGACCTTGGCGTCAAGGAGTCTCAGGGGGATGGCGTGAATGGTGCGCACATTTAAGGTGACGTCTTCGCCCATAAATCCGTCTCCCCGGGTGGAGGATTGGACCAAAATTCCCTCCTCATAAATCAGCTCGATGGCCAGGCCGTCCATCTTGGGTTCGGCGGTATATTCGATTTCCTGTTCGTTTTTCAAAAAGCGTTTGATTCGACGGTCGAATTCCAGGACTTCCTCAAAATTAAATCCATTTTCCAGACTGAGCATGGGGATGGAATGGGCCACGGTCTGAAATTTACTCAGCGGTTGGGCCCCCACCCGTTGAGTTGGCGAATCCGGGGTAATCAACTCGGGCTGCCGGGCTTCCAGTTCTTCCAGCTCGCGAAGCAACCGGTCGTACTGGACGTCGGAGATCTCCGGGTCATCCAGGACATAATAGCGGTAGTTGTGGTAATGGAGGAGTTTGCGGAGTTCTTGAATTCTTTTTTCTGTCGAGCGATCCATTGGCTCCGGTGAAAAGGTGATGGTAAGTCTAAATCAAAAATAGTGTTTAAGGGTTTCGTTATTTAAGGCTCAAGATTTTACTTGGCTTGAACCTCGAACCTCGAACTTTACAATATCATATCAGACCGGATTTGAAAAGCGAAAGGCCCGTCTCAGACCGAAACAGCCGCTGAGCATCATATTGCCGTAGGGGGCGGCCATGAGGGCCTGGGTTTGGGCCAGCATGGCCCGTCGGGGTCCGGTGACCATGATGGGGAAAGAAGCTTTTTCCATTGGGATTATATTGAGACAGCCGTGTCCCCTGTCCTGCAGGACCTGGTCATTCGTCAGGCGGCCGGAAACAAATCCTTCTAAATTGTTTAACAGTTTTTCCTTGTCCAAGAAGACGGTGTGATGCTCAAAAATCCCTCGGATTCGGCCTTCGACCAGCCAGGCAGCCAGGGTGTGCTCGTTACCCATATTGACGATTAGAAAGTTGGGAGATTGAAGGCCTTTGACCTGTTCATCTTCCAGGGCCCCCAGGATCGCGGCCGCACCCGTATCCATGACTTGGGCTTGAGGCCATATCTCCTGAACGGCTTTCATCCGGGTCAGGTGTTCGGGAACGTTTCGGTACAAAAGCGTTTCTAAGGATTTCCCGGAAGTTAAAAAGGCTTCCCATTGCTGAAAACGGAATCGGCGGTTGCTCCCTTCGGGAGAAAAACCGTGATCCTGAACGGCCACCAGGCGGTCCTCAGGCAAAACCAGTCCGAAAGCCTTGAAAAAGGTGTTTAAGGCCTCTTCCTGAATATCGGCCATAAGTATTTCGACCGCTTCAGGAGGAGCGGTCTCTGTTATACGGACCCCCATTTGAATAACCTGGTCCAGGTTGTCCCGGATGGTCAGGGCCGTTTTGGCCAGGGCATAAACCGGCAGGCCGGCCTTCAGATGATCGCCGATGGCCCGGGAAGAGGCCCCGCCGCCCATCAGGTGACCGGTCAAAAAGACGGCCTTCCGGTCAAGGGTGGCCTGACCGATCCGCCCGGCCACCATCATGGTGGGAGAAGGCAGGATGCACTGGAGGGCATTTTCCAGGGGCTGCCCTTCGGTCCAGACCAAAAGGTCCTGGGTCCCCCCGCCGATATCCAGGGCCAGTGTGCTTTTGCCGTTATGATTCTTCGGAGAATGATGCATGGGCGTCCTTTTTAAAATTGGTCTTAAATAAATAGCTGGGGTTGCTTACTTTTGAACAGGGGCCTGCGAGCGCATTCCCCCGCAGCTTACCGTCGAATAGCAACGATCCATCCCTTTTTAGAGTTTAGGTGACCATCGTATCCTGGTCTATCAGGAGGACCCGCTCTTTATCGGCGATTTCCATCATCCGCCGGGTAAAACCGCTGTTACTGAAAAGAAGATACTTTTCCTTTCTCTTCCCCTTATGCCAGTCCACCAATTGGGCTTTCCGGGTGAGGTCCCGGAAAATATCATCCCCTACCTTTTTATGACTCCACTTGCATTCCCCAAAATAGACCGTATCCGTCTCCTCATCCAGGGCCACCAGATCAATTTCTCCCTGTTTCTTCCACCACCGGCCTATGGAGGTGTACTGGAGGCGTCCACGAACCATGAGGTCCTGGCAGAGGTCCCTGCAGACGTTTTCATAAATGAAAGACAGATGCTGATGAAAAGATTCTCTGATGAGTGTCAGAACATAATCGGCCCGGCCAATCTCTATCCGGCTTTTGTGGGGAAAAATATATTTGAACCAGAAAGAGAAGAAGTGATCATGGATTCGGTAGATACCCATCTTGCTCCTGTCCGGATATTTCTCGGTAACCGGCACCTCCTTTTCCAAAAACCGGAGGCCCCTTAAGGTATCTATGTATTTGGAGACCAGACTTTTTTCGAATCCGGTCTCATTGATAATCTCAGAGAGTTTCCTTTTACCCTGGGCAATGGCCTTCAGAATGACAAAATAATTTCTCGGCTCTCTAAGTTCCTCTTTTAGAATATATTCCACTTCGTTATAAAGAAAGGTCCCTTTATCCAGAATCAGTTCCAGGATATTCTGGAAGATATCCTTTTTGGGCTTGATTTTTTCCAGGTAGGCCGGGACGGTTCCAAATACCCCGTAGTAGTGGACCAGTTCATTAAATTTCTTGTCCGGGAAAAACTCCCTTAAAGCGGGGAAGGACATCTCTTTAAGCTCCAAGGAGGCCGTCCTTCGGCCATAAAGGGGAGCTTTGTAATAAAGGACTTCTCTTTCCATCATGCCGATACTGGAACCCATTAGAATCAAAAACAGGTTGGAGGATTTAAGAGTCTGGTCGATCCCTTTCTGAAAGATGGTGGCTATGGCCTTGGTGGAATTGACCAAATAGGGAAATTCATCGATGACCAGGATTAACCGCTTACCGCTTTTGGCCTTGAGATAGGAAAAAAATTGGGGCCAGTCTTTAAACCCGCCTTCCAGGAGGATGGTATCTTCAAAATATTCCCCGGCCAGTCTCCCTAAGTTTTTAAGCTGTTCGGATTCGGAAACGCTGTCTGCCAGGAAATAGATAGCCGATTTGTTTTTTATAAACTCCTGTATCAGCCTGGTCTTGCCGATGCGTCTCCGACCATAAACCGGCAGGAACTGAAATCCTTCTGTCTGATAGATTTTTTCAAGGCTGGTCAGCTCGATTTTTCTGTTTACAAATTCCACTTAACCCTCCGGCTGAATAAAAGTATATTCTTGATTAGTATAATCCAGATTATCTTGCATAAAGCAAGGACAATTTGTGGACCTTCTTTCGGATGGGCTTTAATGGCTTGTCATCCTGGGACTTTGGAGAGGGTCGATTTGCAATAGGGCTCGAAGCCCATGCCCCTAACCGTCTGCAGGGCCTGCTTCCTTCCCGGCCGCGGAATGTATCATGTCGCTGTTGTCCTTTATGCGCCAGGAAAGTCGCTTACCCTCTTATCTCGACGGTCTCAAAGTAATGTTGACAGGATTCCTTAACGCCGCCCAGTCACAACCAAAGACAAAAGACGATCACTCACAGAGGATGGGGTTTAAAAGGCCGCGGACTTCCGGAAAAAAGTTGACAAAAAGATCAAATAAGTTATCATTCTATTCATCATGTTGATTTCGTATAAACCACCATTTAAGAAATTTGTTAAAAAACAGACCAGGTCTTTTCAACTGGTAATCGAAGACGAAGTCGAAGCAGTCATTCGAAATCCATTAACCGGTGAGGGCAAGAAGGGTGATTTAACCGGTTTCCGGATTAACAAATTTTCTTATCAGGGACAAAAATTTCTCTTGTCCTTTGTTATCCAAACCGGGGAAATCGTCTTTTTCACTATCGGGTCCCATGAAAGTTTTTACCGGGAATTAAAAAAGTATTTAAAGGAGGTTGATTAAATGATCACCGCCGAAAAAGTTTATAAAGAGATTTTGAATATGCAGGTCAAGGAGAGGGAAAAACTCTTTGCCGTTATTGCCCGAAAGGGTTTTGAGAAAGATTCCTATTTCCATGAAGAGGTTTTCGGGGATATACGGGAATCTCCCTTTATACTCAGAGAGGCTGCTGAGTATCTGGAAGTGGCCGAAATAACCCTGAGGCGATGGGTGCAATCCGGCATCATCCAGTCCGAAAAAGTAGGAGGGAATATTGTTTTTGATCCCGATGAACTGAAGCGGGTTAAGAAATCCAGGGCGAAAAAATAATCCGTTATTTATTTTCCTCTTTTGATGTTTTTTGAGTCAGCATCCCGTAATTTGCCTTTTGCCGTCCCCTTCTTCGATATCCTGGCCCTATCCGATCCTCCTTCCTACACCGCCTGCCCAAACCCGTTCATCGCAGACTTCATCAGGCAATACGGCAAGCCATAAAGCCGGGAACCGTTCGCCGTGGATGTGAGCGAGGGCAGGCACGACCCCATATACAAGGTGTCCTCTTTGCGAACTTGAGCGACCGAAGGAAGCGGGCGAGAGATAGTTTTTCAATGACCCCCGGTAATCAAACCCGCCTTGGCGGATGGGCGGTTCCATAAATTGGATCATCTCCA
The DNA here is from genome assembly GCA_963821645.1 of uncultured delta proteobacterium. GTDB lineage: Bacteria > Desulfobacterota > RBG-13-43-22 > RBG-13-43-22 > RBG-13-43-22 > RBG-13-43-22. Next base: position 26,927 of record CAWGEQ010000015.1, read on the forward strand.
AATTAGTTGGTCATTTTTAAAAGTTTAAACCTTTGGAACCGCCCGCTCGTCCCTCGCTTGATTAACTGGATTACCGGGATATTTGCCCTTGCGTGATATTCCCACGGGCAACCTGCGGCTTCGCCCAGAGGACGCGATAGCGCCTGACTTGTTTTTCATTGCCGGCATTCTTTACAGGTCCTTTTAGATGACGGACCGGTTAAAAAATGTTGCCCGGTTTGCCTGGAAAAGCAGCGGCGGCAATTGACAAAAAATATCGAATCGATCCCATGGCCAATGTTCATCGAACGGTTATAGAACGGCGAATTTGAATAAAGGAGACGGTCTTTCCCGAATCAGATTTTAAAATAAAGGGGGGCTGAACCCTGCCAGCATTCATTGGCCAGGGAGAGGGCGGGGAAAATTTTAGCAGGTACTAAAGGTCACGGGACTGCAACTTACCGATGTGGGCGATCGTTACCGGCTTCTGTCTAACGGCGATCAGCGAATTATGGTCTCCCCGGCCTGGCTTTGGCTGGCAGGATTGCCCTGAAAATCGTTATCACCGGGTATTAAATAGGCGCCATTAGAGAATTTTTTTCACCGTCTAAAAAAGGAAGGGCTTAGAATTTATTCTAACCCCCTGAATTTTCTGGCGGGGTCGACGGGACTCGAACCCGCGGCCTCCGGCGTGACAGGCCGGCGTTATAACCGACTTAACTACGACCCCGATCTAATATGGTAGGCGGAACAGGATTTGAACCTGTGACCCTCGGCTTGTAAGGCCGATGCTCTCCCGCTGAGCTACCCGCCCAGCTTAAAATAAAAAATTTATCCTAAAACTCGGTTCCCTGTCAAGAAAAAATTAAAAAAATCGAATCAGTTCTCATCGGAAATTTTAAATTGTTCCAAATGCAGTGTCTCTTTGGCTTCCACGGAAATTCTTTTACCGATCCTTTGTTCCAATTCCTCCATGGCCGGATGTTCTTCATCCAACAGCAGACCGGCGATCTCCGGATGGACTTGTAAGGTCAGTCTGTCGCCGGGCATTTCCCAGGCCTCACGCTCGATCTGACGGAAGATTTGATAACAGATGGAATTTTTGGATTTAAGCCAACCTTCCCCTTCGCAATAAAAACAAGGCTCCCGGATCAGGCGGGTCAGATTTTCCCGGGTCCGTTTCCGGGTCATTTCAATCAGGCCCAGTTCCGACATCTTGAGGACATTGGTTTTATTCTTGTCCCGCTTTAAGGCCTCTTTCAGGGCATTAAAAACTTTTTCCCGGTCCCCCTTTTTTTCCATGTCAATAAAATCAATGACCACCAGGCCGCCGATATTGCGCAGCCGTAACTGGTAGGCGATCTCCTTGACGGCTTCCAGATTGGTCTTGAGAATGGTTTCTTCCAGGTTTCTCTTTCCCACATACCGGCCGGTGTTGACATCGATGGAAGTCAAGGCTTCGGTACCCTCGATGACGATATAACCGCCGGATTTAAGCCAAACCTTTTTACCCAGGGACCTTCCAACTTCCACCTCGATCCCGTAGCCGTCAAAAAGGGGTTCTCTTTCTTCATATAAATGGACCAGAGGTTTCAATTTGGGCATAAAGGTATCGATAAATTCCATGATTTGTTCATATTCCGGCCGTGAATCGATGATCAAACGATCTACTTCCTTGGTAAAAAGATCCCGGACGGCCCTGAGGGTAATATTCAAGTCCTGGTGAATCAGACTGGGGATAGGGGCCCGGGGCATTTTTTGTTGAATGTTATTATAGAGCTTGATCAAAAAATCCATTTCGGTTTTGATCTTGTCTTTCGGCCCCCCTTCGCTGGCTGTCCGGGCAATAAGTCCGAATCCATTGGGTTTGATCGTGTTTAACAGCTCCCTGAGTTTTTTACGCTCCTCTTCGTCTTCAATCCGGCGGGAGACTCCCACATGATCCATGGTGGGCATAAGGACCAGATGGCGTCCCGGAAGAGAGATATGGGTGGTTATCCGGGCCCCTTTTGAGCCCAGAGGTTCCCTGACGACCTGGACCAAGAGTTCCTGCCCTTCATTGAGTAAGTCCTCAATGTTAAAATACAATTGATGGGAAGTCGTCTTTTCTTCGAGTTCGCCGTCTAATTCCCCCAGGCCCTCTTCCAGGTCTTCCTCCTCCTCATCCTTCATCAGGGCTTCAAACTCTTCAAAATTATCGGTCACATCCGTAATGTATAAAAAGGCTGCCCGTTCCAGCCCGATATCGACAAAAGCGGCCTGCATGCCGGGAAGAACCCGGATCACCCTTCCTTTGTAGATATTTCCGGCCAGGCTATGCCGGTTCGGTCTCTCTACATGGAGTTCCGCCAGGGTATTGTTTTCGATAAGAGCCACCCGTGTCTCATAGGAACGGGTATTGATGAGCAGTTCGGTCGCCATGACTTTTATTATAGCACCATTCCTTTAAGGTTATCAAGTATTGGTTTTTTGGGGGGTTATTTGAGCTAAAAGTTGACAAGAGGGTAATTCATGGTAAACTTAAAAATTGATAAAGATTTGCAATTTTAATGATTATCCGCAGCGATCAAGGCTTCCAATGCGCTATTATCCGGTATTTCTGGATTTACAAGATATTCCCTGTCTGGTGATCGGGGGAGGGCAGGTGGGGGAACGAAAGGTAAAGACCTTGCAGTCCTGCGGGGCAGAGGTTTATCTGATCAGCCGGGAACTCACCCCTTACCTTGATGAGGAGGTGCGGCAAGAGCGGATTATTCTGCTGGCCCCGGTTTATGAAACCCGATATTTAAAGGATAAATTCCTCATCATCGGGGCTACCGATGATCTGGAACTGAATAAAAGAATAGGCCGTGAGGCCCGGGGGCGGGGGATGTTATGCAACATTGTCGATGATCCGCCGGAGTGCAATTTCATCCTTCCCTCGCTGGTCTGCCGGGGAGATCTGACAATTGCCGTCTCCACTTCCGGGGCAAGCCCGGCCCTGGCCAAAAAAATTCGTCGGACCTTAGAAGGGGAATTCCCGGAAAGTTATGGCGGATATCTTGATCTGTTAGGGCATATCCGGTCCCAGGTCCTGGCCCGGGGAATGGCCCAGAAGGAAAACCAAAAAATTTTTGAGGCCCTGGTCGATTCGCCCCTTTTATCCTGGCTGGAGGCCGGGACATTAGGACCGGTTTATGAATTATTGGATCATCTCATAGACCCTCCTTTGCCGCGGCCCCCATTAACCGAAATTTTAAACAAATTTTCCCGACCCCTTCAGTGAGGACCCATGACCTATTTGTTTTTTAAATGCGCCTTAAGCCTCTATCTGTTAGGCAGCCTGGGGTATATTTTGTTTATTATCTTTCAACTGAAACCCATGGCCCGAATTTCTTATGGGCTTCTTTTGGTGGGATTTTTGAGCCACACCCTGGCCATAGGCTTCTGGTATATTCAAACCGGTTTTTTCCCGATCCAAAACCTGGGCGAGTCTCTGTCCCTGTTTGCTTATGCCATCATCGGGATGTATCTCTTGATCCAACTGCGATTTGATATCCTGGTCCTCGGTTCTTTTCTCGCCCCCCTGGCGGCGATAATGATGATCAGTTCTTCCTTTCTCCATCCTCAGGCCGGCCCGGCCAATCCCTTATTGCGCAACCTTTGGTTGATGGTCCACGTGGCGACCATCTTTTTAGGCAACGGGGTTTTTGCCATCGCCTTCCTGGCCGGAATTATGTATCTCATCCAGGAACGTCAGATCAAATCCAAGCACCTTGGCCTTTTTTACCATCGGCTCCCATCCTTGGAGGTCCTGGACTCATTGAACTACAACTGCCTGATCCTGGGATTCCCGCTTTTGACCCTGGGCATGCTCAGCGGGGCCATCTTTTCCCAATATACCCTGGGGATTTTCTGGAGATGGGATGCCAAAGAGGTCTGGTCTTTGATCACCTGGCTTATTTACGCCGTTCTGCTGCACGGCCGTTTGGTAACCGGCTGGCGAGGCCGTCGTTCGGCCATGATTTCCATAATCGGCTTTCTGGTATTGACCTTTTCCTTTCTGGGAATCAATTTTTTGGTTAAAGGATATCATAGTTTTTCCGCTTTTAATGCCCCGGCCATTCAGGCCCCGGAATCGTTGAAGAATAAAAATATTCCCTGAGTCACCTATAGGTAGTAAGTCGATGGTGTAGGAATTTTGATTTTGAACGCCAATGAACGCAGATTGTCAAGATTTAGAATACAAAGGGCAAATAGAATTGTTATCAGCGGGTATCGGCGAAAATCTGCGTCCTAATTTATTATTTAAAGGGTTTTAATTTGGAAATAGTCGTAATCGGCCTCAATTATAAAACTGCTCCCGTAGAATTGCGGGAGCAGTTGAGCGGCTTTTTAAACCAGCAAGGGCCGCCCCTTGCCCGCCTCAAGGAAATATCCGGGCTTGAGGAAATCCTCTTCCTGACTACCTGCAACCGGGTGGAAATCATTTTTGCCTCGGAAGAGCCCGATCGGACGGTAAAGGAGTTGGCCCAGTTTTGGTCGGAAGGGGCCTTAAAGTCCCCTTCCGACATTATCCCCGGAAGTTATGTCTATCGGGCCGATGATGCGGTCCGGCATCTTTTCCGGGTAGCCGCCAGTCTGGACTCCATGGTTATCGGAGAACCGCAGATTCTGGGCCAGATCAAAGAGGCCTATCAGGAGGCGGTAAGCCAGAACAGTACCGGGGTCATCCTCAACCGCCTGCTCCATAAGACCTTTTCGGTGGCCAAACGGGTCCGTACCGAAACCGGCATTGCCAGCCATGCCGTATCGATCAGTTTCGCCGCCGTCGAGTTGGCCAAGAAGATCTTTCAAGACCTGGCCGGTAAAAGGGTCTTGTTGATCGGGGCCGGGGAGATGGCCGAGCTGGCTGCCGAACACCTTTTGAACAACCGGGTCCAGAAAATTATCGTCGCCAATCGAACCCTGGAGCGGGCTATGGAATTAGCCAGACGCTGGCAAGGCCGGGCGGTTTCCCTGGAGGAGATCCCTTCGGCCTTAATGGAGAGCGATATTGTCATTAGTTCAACGGGGGCTCCTGAGCTTATTATTCTTTACCCTCAAGTTAAAAGCACCATGAAACAAAGGAAACAGAGGCCTCTTTTTTTTATTGATATTGCCGTGCCCAGGGACATCGAACCCAGGATCAACACACTGGATAATGTCTATCTCTATGATATCGATGATCTCCAGGGGATCATCGACCAGAATATCGCCGGGAGAAAACAAGAGGCCCTGCAAGCCGAACGGATCGTTCAAGAAGAGTCCATAAAATTCCGCTCCTGGTTGGAAGGACTCGATGTGGTCCCGACCATCCTGGCCCTGCGGAAAAAAATGGATGATATCCTTCAGGGGGAATGGAAAAAGGCCGGACCGGCCCTGCAGGGTTTAAAACCCGAGCAGCAGAAGGCGATGGAGATCATGACCTCGGCC
>CAWGEQ010000016.1:0-67709 GCA_963821645.1 uncultured delta proteobacterium
CCAAGCAGACCATGTCTTCTTTTAATTTAATCATTTCTTTCTGCGCCGCTTTCTTGTCGGCCGTCATAGCGGTCTTTATTTTATATCGCGACCCCCATCCCCTGGTCCACAAGATCTTTGCCGCCGGCATGGCGGTCCTCGGTGCGGAAGCGGTTCTGGCCGGTCTGAGCCTGGAGGCCCTGGAGCCTTTAGACATGATCGCCTGGCAGCGGTGGCGTTATCTGTCGGCCGCCTTCCTGCCGTCCCTCTGGCTGGGCTTCAGCCTGACCTACGCCCGGGCCGATTATTGGGAGAAACTCCGCCGCTGGAACTGGATCCTGGCCGCCGCCCTGATCATCCCTTTGGCCCTGACCGTCGTTTATCGGGAGGCATTGTTTGCCGGCCTTCCGATTTGGTTGCCAAACAGCGGCTGGGTCATTCCCCTGGGTTGGGCGGGCTACGCCTTCAACCTGTTCATGCTCATCGCCAGCATCCTGATCCTGCTCGAATTGGAAAAGACCCTCCGCGGGTCCCGTGGGGCCATGCGCTGGCAGATCAAGTTCACCGTCTTGGGCCTGATGGCCCTCTTCGGTACTCGGATCTTTACAACCAGCCAGAACATCCTCTACCGCTCGGTAAACCTGGACTTGATCCTGGTCAACAGCGGGGCGCTGATCATCGCCGGGGTGCTCCTTTTGCGGTCCCTGTTTCGGACGAAATTTTTCAACGCCGAGCTCTATGTCTCCCAGAAAGTCCTTTACAACTCCCTGACCTTGCTGATCATCGGGGTCTATTTCATCGCTGTCAGCCTGTTGGCCAAGCTTTCGATCTACTGGTCCTTCGGCCAGGCCTTGCCGGTCCTGGCCTTTTTTTTGTTGTTAGCCCTGGTTGGATTATCGGTCCTTATTTTTTCCGATCGGCTCCGCCGCAAGACCAAGCTTTTCATCAGCCGCAATTTCCATCGCCCGCTTTACGACTACCGCAAGGAATGGGTCCGGTTCACCCAGGAGACCACGGCGGTCCGAAATGTCCAGGACCTCTGCTTGGCCGTCACCCGGATGGTTTCCGAGATCCTGCACTTCCTGTCCGTGACCATCTGGCTGGTGGACGAATCAGGCGGGCGGCTGGCCCTGGGCGGTTCCACGGCCATCACCTCCCAGGAAGCCGAATCCCTGGGACGATTCGAAAAGGCCCAGAAGGAATTGATCGAGGTCCTGAAAACGGAATTCGACCCCGTAGATTTCGACACCGATTCGAATCCCTGGTCCATCAATCTGCCGGAATTAAACCGGGAGTTTTTGAAGGCGGCCAGGATCCGTTATGTGGTGGCCCTTCGGGCCGGTGAAACCCTGGTCGGGTTCCTGGCCCTGGATCAAAGAGTGGCCAATGACCTGCTGACCCTGGAGGATTTCGACCTCCTCAAGACCATTGCCGATCAGACCGCTGCCGGGCTGTACCAGTTAAGGCTGGCCGAGAAGCTCCAGCAGACCCGGGAGATGGAGGCTTTCCAGACCATGTCCACCTTCTTTATCCACGACCTGAAAAATGTGGCCTCCCGTCTCTCCCTGACCATGCAGAACCTGCCCGTTCATTTTGACAACCCCGAATTCCGCCAGGATGCCATAAGGAGCATCGGTCAGAGCTTAGACAAAATCAACGCCCTCTGCGGCCGTCTGTCCTCCTTGCGGGAGAAGTTGGAGGTGCGCCCGAAAGAAGCGGACCTGAATGCCTTGGTGCAGGAGATCCTGGCCGGGTTTGCCGGGACTATTCAAGCCAGGGTGGTCCAGGAATTAAACCCCCTGCCCAAAGTTCCGATGGACCCGGAGCAGCTTTCCAAGGTCCTGATTAACCTGATTCTAAACGCCAACGAGGCCCTGGCCCCCGGGAACGGTGGCGGCGAAATCCGGGTGGTTACGCGTCGCACGGAACGGCTGGGTGGAGCTTTCGGTGAGCGACAATGGGCCGGGCATGTCCCGGGAATTTATCGACCGATCCCTGTTCCTGCCCTTCAAGACCACCAAGAATCAGGGCATGGGTATCGGCCTTTTTCAGAGCAAGATGATCGTCGAGGCCCACCGCGGCCGCATCGAAGTGGAAAGCGAAGAAGGGGAGGGGACGATCTTTAGGGTGTTGCTGCCGGTGGGTGGAGGGAGGAAATAGGAATAGGGTGGAGAGAATAGGGTGTAGGGTGGCGGGTATGGGGTGGAAGGGAAAAAAATAAGGGGGGAAAATGGAGAGCTATAAGGAATTGAACGCTTACCAAAAAGGTTATCAATTGACACTTCAGGTCTATGAGGTTACAAAAAAATTTCCGAAGGAAGAGATTTATGGGATAATTTCCCAGATGCGGAGAAGCGGCATTTCAATACCTTCCAATATTGCAGAAGGATATCGCCGGAATCATCGCAAGGAATATATTCAATTTTTATATGTGGCTTATGGGTCTTGTAGTGAACTGGAAACGCTCCTCTCCTTATCTAAAGACCTGAGGTTCTTAGAACAGGAATCTTTTGATAAGATTTATTTTTTACAAGAAGAAACTTCGAAATTGATTAGGAGTTTGATTAATTCCTTGTCTCGGAAATAAGAAAATTATAACATTAGTAAAGAATGGGGGCTAATATTTTGAATAAACCAGATCAGGAGGAAAATATCGATTTAAGTAATTCATCTTTTTCCCCCCTCCCCCCTCCCCCCTCTACCCTAATCAAAAACCCCGTCTCCTGATAGTCGAAGATGACGAATCGATCCGGACCCAGATGAAATGGGCACTGGTCCAGGACTACGAGGTTTTCCATGCCGGAGACCGGGCGGGCGCTTTGGAGATTTTGCGTCAGGAGAAGCCCGCCGTGGTGACTCTGGACCTGGGACTCCCGCCTAATCCGGCGCAGCCGGATGAAGGCTTCGCCACGCTGGCCGATATCCTGGCTGAGGATAGCCTGGTAAAGGTCATCATTATTACCGGCCAGGGGCAAAAAGATCACGCCCTGAAGGCTATCGGGGAAGGGGCCTATGATTTTTTCAGCAAACCCATCGACATTGAAGAGCTCAAGGTGGTGCTCAACCGGGCCTCCCATGTCTTTCAGTTGGAGCAGGAGAATCGGTTATTGCAGCAGCAGGTGGCCGGGCAGCCCTTCGCCGGAATGCTGGGCTCCAGCCCCCAGATGGAGGAGGTCTTCGCCATCATCCGCAAGGTGGCCCCGGCCGATGTGTCGGTGCTGATCAGCGGGGAGAGTGGCACCGGCAAGGAGTTGGTGGCCCGGGCCATTTACCAGCACAGCAACCGGGTCGGCGGGCCATTCGTGGTGATTAACTGCGGGGCCATTCCGGAAAACCTTTTGGAGAGCGAACTGTTCGGCCATGAGAAAGGATCTTTCACCGGGGCCCACATGCAGCGCAAGGGCCGCATCGAGATGGCTCAGGGAGGGACGCTGTTCCTGGACGAGATCGGAGAATTGCCGCTGGTTCTGCAAGTCAAGCTCCTCCGCTTCCTTCAGGATCAGACCATCGACCGGGTCGGGGGGCGGGTCGAAATCACCGTCGACGCCCGGGTTCTGGCCGCCACCAACCAGGACCTCAAACTGGCCGTGGCCGAGGGTCGTTACCGCGAGGATCTCTATTTCCGCTTGGGTGTGATTACCATCGCCCTGCCTCCGCTGCGCGACCGGGAAGGGGACTTGATCCTGCTGGCCAATGCTTTCCTCCAGCGCTTCGCCCAGGAGAGCAAGAAGAAGATAACCGGTTTTACCCAACAGGCCATTAAGGCCATAAGTCAATATGACTGGCCCGGGAACATCCGGGAATTGGAAAATAGAATCAAGAGGGCGGTCATCATGGCCGAAGGCCCAAAAATCAATCCCCAGGACTTGGAAATGGAATCAACCCACGGCAAATACCAGGGCCTTGGACTGAAAGAGGCCAGGGAGGCCATGGAAAAGGAGCTGATCCAGACGACTCTATCTCGGAACAAGGGGAACATCACCAAGGCCGCCGAGATGTTGGGGGTGAGCAGGCCGACGTTGTATGAGTTGATGGAGAAGCTTGAAATTTCGAAGTGATAGGAGGACGCAGAGAAAGACGGTTGGACAGGATTTACAGGATTGCCCCGAATTTTCCCCGTTATCCGGATGAAACCGGGGAAAAAGCCTCAGTTCCCGGCCAAGGCCAAGAATCATGGTTATCCTGTTGATCCTGTCTAAGTTTTTTCCTCCTAAACCATAAATAAAAAACCGCCTCTGGACGGTTTTTTTATTTGGAAAAGATGGAAGAATTGTGATGGCCGGCACTAAGATTATGATCCCCCAGGCTGAAGAGGGATAGGTGAGTCACCCGGTGGCGGCTCTCGCATTGGGTAGCATCGTTCTGTAATTTCGAAGAGGTTGAAGGGTTGAAAAAAAGGATTTTTTATCCGGTTGGTTTATTGGCCGGATTTTTGCTGATTCTAATCTTCTTGTCTGGACCTATCTTAAATAGGGCCGGCGATTTTTTAGCTCCCCTCAGTAAAGAAAAGGCGGAGGTGGTGATTCTTGAAGGGACCGAGACGATAAGAAACGGTGCCGTCAAAGAAGGGGTCGACCTGTTGCAAAACAGCAAAACCAGACGTCTGGTGGTCGTGATGCACCTCCACGAGAAAGAGGGGCAACTTTTTGCCATCCAGGAAGAATATCCGCGGATGTTGCGGAAAAAATTAAAAACGCTGGGTCTGAGAGAAGAACAATTGGAAATAATTTTGGTTCCGATCAACGATCATCCGATCACCTTAACCGAGGCCAGGTTTGTCATGGCCCATATTAGCGAAAGAGGGTGTCCGAAGCGCCGTTCTGGTCTCCGAAGGGTTTCATACCCGCAGAAGTTGGGCGGTTTACCGGCAGGAAGGGGAGGGATTCAAGATTTCAGTCAAGCCCCACCCCTGTTTTATTAATTATAAAAAAGAGAACTGGTGGAAACAGAAGGAAGGGATTCGGGATTTTGTTCAGGAGTCATCCAAGCTGGTCTATTACTTGGTATTCGGGTATGCTTCACCACGATATGTCTTTGACCTTTGAAAAAAAGGTTTCATCTGCCCGCGGGGAATGCATTTTTAAGTAAAAGGGAAACCTGGCCTTTAAAAATATGCTTAGATCATAGATTGTTGGGTTACGGGGACGCATTCCTGGGCGACCGTGTCTTTTTCCTCCATAAACCGGCCGACGGCTTCGTCGGCCTCCTTGAATCTTACCAGCATGGCAGTCAAAAAAAACCCCAAACTGCCTCCCACCAATAAACCGACGATAAAAAGTAACATTTTGCCTCCTTGGTTAATAAGGGATTTTAGGTATACTAAGCAAAATAATACCGTCTGGAGTCTCACATATTAACTATTTGGATTAATTATAAAAAAAATAATTAATCCAAAAAATATCAATCATTAAAAGTAAAAAATTGTATTATTTCCAATACATCGGGATCATTTTTAATACATCACTACACCATTTTTAAGGGAATGTCTATCTTTTCTTTTAGTTACGATAAAAAATTTTTGCCACGGACGTAAACGGAAAAAGGGAACGAAAGTCAAAACCATTAGACAGGATTTACAGGATTGATATTCTGCACCGCGAAGGCGCAAAGGACGCCGAGAGAGAGCCCGCGGGTAATTTAATGTTTGCTTGAAAGCCTATGTTTGAGTATTATAATGGTCATAAAAAATAACAAAGGAAAAGATTTATGGAAGATTTTCAGAAGATACTCCCCGTCACCAAAGTAAAAAGAAATCTCCTGGAGATTCTCAAGCAGATGGAACAGGAAGAGGAAACCATTGCCCTTACCAAAAATGGTGAACCGATCGGGGTGATGATGTCTCTGTCCCGGTATGAAGGACTCCTGGAGACTATTGAAATCCTGAGTAACCGGAAAATAGTGATTAACTTGAAGGCCTCCCAAAATGATTTTAAATCGGGCAGGGTATTGGATCATGAATCGGCCTGGAAAGAATAATGCTTTCCTATCGACTACTCTACTCTGAAACTTCCGGTAAGCAAATCAAGTCACTTCATTCCTGGTTAAAACCCCTGGTAAAAAAACACATAGAAGAATTGAAAGAAAGGCCTTTCCTGGGGAAGCCTCTGGAGAGGGAACTTTCGGGATATTACTCTTTGAGAACGAAAAAATTTCGGGTCGTTTATGATATTGATCATGAAAAGCATATAGTCCGGATCCATTACATGGGACATCGAAAAGATATTTATGAACTTTTCAGGCAATGGTTGTCCACAGGACAAGGTAAGGAAAAAATTTCGGATCAAACCCCGAATTCGCCACAGTGCTAAAAGTTGTAGAGCTCTTGGTCTGCGGTTGCACGCGACGGCGGTGCATTCATAACCTTAACCTCGTTCCCACGTTCTGGCGTTTTTTCACATTCGCTATTTCACTTTTCCCCTGATACTCCCCGAGGGCAAACCTTCTTGCTTGGCAAATTTTATTTTCGCTGCAGGCGGACAGCGTCTTTTCTCGGCACAAAGTCGTGCCGGGAAAAATAATTGTCCCGTAGTTGTCCTGCCTTCGTCAAGTGACCAGAGGGAACGGGTGGTTAAAAAAATCTATTTTTGGATTATATTAAGTAAGGTGTCCCCTTATTTACAATTTTCTTACGGAAGGCAACGAAAAACACGCTGCTTTTGGGGGCCGTAGCGATAGGTCAAAAAATGGGCATCAAAAGTGAAAGCTTCGTTGATTGCCAATCGTTCCATCAGGGCAAAATTGGTACAGTCGACAAAACTGAAGGTTTGATCCGGAAAGGCCTGGGCAATCCGCCAAGCGGCTTCCAGGTCTACCGGATCTATGGTTAGAATGGGGGTTCTCGTTTCCCTTAGTGTTTCCCAGAAGGTAACCGCCGAATATCTTCCCAGATGGGAATTGAGCAGGGCCCAGGTTTCAGCCAGGATGAGATCGGTCGTTACCAAGGTAGTTTTGGGAGCCTGGTCCAATAAAAAACGGCTGGCTTCCTTATGATGCCTGTCTGCCGTGTCGGTAACCGCGTACCAGGCCCCGGTATCAACGAGTATGCTCACGACTGATGGCCTTTCCCAGATAGTGGTCGTGTTTTTCGGAAATGTCACTTTTTCCGCTGGATCCCAATCCGACTATTTTAAGAAAGGCCTCCTTGGGGGCCGACGAGACCAATTTGTCCTTGGTTAAATGATTTCTTACCAGACGCCGCATGAGTTCCGCCAGGGAGATTCTCTGGTTTCTGGCCTCTAACTGTAAAGATTGAAGCTGTTCCGGTTCGAGATAAACCATAGTCCTGGATTTCATAATCCTTTTCTCTCCTTTAATATCATAATGGTGGCATTATAATGCCATTATTATAAAAGTCAAGGAATTCTGTTTAATAGAACCCCTATTCCAAAAAATAGCCGGGCATATCACGAATAAGTGACCTGGAAATAAAAACCCGCGGTTCCCCGGAGGGGAGCCTTTTCTAAAGCTCGACAAATCGGCTTCCAAGAGGGAGCCTCTTCGGGAGCTCGGCGGAGCCGAGCGGACCGAGCGGGCCGGGCGTCTGAACCCTTGAATCCTTGACCCCTATTTTCGTAAAAATCTGAAAAGTGTCGGCATTCTTTGCAGCAATGAGATCCATAAATTGTTTGCCGATGCCGAAATTAAAAACCGTTTTTTGGAACGAAAAGGCGGCTATACCAAGATCACCAAACTCCGCTATCGAGACGGCGCTCTCCGGTTTCGGTAATAGAATTGGTCGGACGTCCTGAGGCCAAGACCAAAAAGAAAAAGAGCAAGGCCCAGGAAGCCATGGATAAGGTCAAGGGACTGATGCCTAATCAGGGGAAGAAGGAAGAAGAGGAAAATAAAAGAATGGTTCTGATTATCTAAACATTGCTTTATAAATAAATAAGTTAGGGTCTTAAACCTTGCCTTTTTTATTTATCTCAGAAGGATTAATCTTGAAATTTATTTCTATTTCTTATTTTTGTTTCTTCTAATGATAACCACACCCACTAATCCAGAACCGAGTAACAACAAGGTGGCCGGTTCTGGGACGGAGTTCCGGGCGTTTGTCCGTCGCCTACCCAGATTGAATCGTCGAGGTCACAAGGCAGTTCTGCCGTGCCTTCGCCGATATGGGCTGAAACATGAATCAGATTTAATGTGTCGAGAGCATTGAAAGAAGCTGCGTCAAGATTTTCAGTAGCCTTGAGAATGCCAGCAAAAGAAGACACATTACCCAGGTTGCTATTTGCAGGAACCTCGATATCGAATTTCCCATGAAAACCATCTGCTTTTTCGGCGTCTTTTGACGCTACGAGACTTGCCCCGGTGATTGTTAAATTAGTAATATTCTCGATGCCGTCGTAATTCAAATCGAATCCCAGTAATTTCAGTCCGGCGTTAAGCGTAACCCCAACATCAACCCAATTAGAATTACTTTCATCATCTGAAATAGTGATGGTGCCGAGCGAACCAACATAAGTCATGTCATTAAAAGAATCTGCCCCGGAAATATTGTAATTTAAGTCATATGAAAATGACACTGCCCATCCGCTTGTTGTCAATCCCAAAACAAATATCATTGCAATTAATAGTTTTTTCATTTTTATACCCCTCCATTATGAATTTTTAACAAAATTCTCAGTATTGAGATAAGCAAAATCTGTGCCGACTTTTCGGCTAAGGGATTTTATGAACAAAACTTACTGATATTATTGTAAATAGTACAATTATGGCTTAATTGGGTATGGTTAGTCGTTGCATCAAAAATCGTAAAGATTCCGACAGTATTTTTCATTTTTGATTCTCAAAATACATAATATAGTGTTTTTGCATTATTTTTCTAAAATTATAAAAATTGTAAAGGATACCGACATCTCACGGTTTTTCGGGTCCATTTTTGTTTTAAACATAAGTTCAGGAAAAAGTGCTGTTCCTGAACCGGCTACCCTGCCTATTTTGGGCGTTGGGTTGGTGCGGTTGGTAGGGACTGGCAGAAGGAAATTCAAAAATAAAGAATGGGAACGTGTTCACAGGATTCAGAAACTATCCGCGAGGGGCATCACAAGGGGAAGATTTTAAACCAACGGCCCATCCCCAGCTTCCGTTCCCAGCCCAGTGTGCTCCTTTTCCTGGGTGCGGGCTTGGTGGGGATCGGTGGTTAGCTTGTCGCATGAAGAAAAGATAACATCGGGATTTCATAATCCTCCTCCATAATTTTGAAAAAGGCGGATTCCTCATGGGGTCCGCCTTTTTTGTCTCCTGTCAAAGCCCCGGCCTCAGTGTCTTTCATTCCCGCCCAACCCATGCGGTTCTTTGGCGGTTGACCCTAACCTTCAAAGGTTTTCGATGCCCCTGTTCACCGGACCCCATTTCCCGCTTTTAACATCATTAGGGAGGCCTTTTAGCCACAGACGCACATGGACAAAGGCAGGACAAAGTTTACTCTCACAGAGCTCACAGAGGCCGCGGAGAAAGGCATTTTATTTTTTCATTGCGGTTGAGAGGACCGCAATGAAAACCCCCAGTGCTGACGCGCACCTGGCTGGAGGTCTGAGACCGTTATGAAAAATCGGCCTCCCAGCGATTTTTCATAAACATGATCGTCTTACTCTGAGAACTCTGAGGGCTCGATCGAAACGGGCGAGAGATAAAATTTTTTGCCCGAAGGGCCTGATGATAAGATCAAGACAAGGTCGTCTTCATCCTGTCCAGCAGTTATCTGTGGCGAAGAAGGGGCATTTTGCCACAGAGGTGTGCTCCTCGGCTGGAGGTCGAAAGTAACTTTGGAAACTGGGTCGGAGTGGGGGAAAGGGAGGAAGCAAATAATGAATGGTGTGAGATTGGGAAGGTCGGGAAGGTAGCCCCTACGTCGTCGTGTACGAATTGAAGGAAACTTCCTTTGGTTCGGAGTTTCGGTAAGTCCACTTCGCTGGGCGGAGAAAAACGGCCAAGCCGCCAGGATTGATATAGACCAGCCTCAGTTTTGTAAATTGTTCTCTAATTCGGCAGAAAAAGGAAAGAAATTCCCTGTTCTTGTTTTATGTAAACTTATTTCAACGAAAAAGATATCCGTATTTTTTGCCCTTTCACCCAGGAGCACCCTTCCCCAGTTAAGGACAGACTCCGCCGTAGCTCTTGAATGGTCTTTCCTTCTCTCGGGCAAGATACCAATCATTACCCCATCCCTTGTTGCTTGATTTAGTTCGTAGACCTCATAGGCTTTCATAGGGAATTCTTCCTTGCTGTTTGGGTTGGTCTTGTCCATCTCCCCTACTTTCTTAGGAAAGTTATTATCCTTATCGTGTCTGCAATTAAGGGGCCGGAAATTCTTGTTTCTTAGTTTTTGAGTCAATAATTAATATAACTAATTGATATTTAATAAAAATAAAAAAATAGATCCGAGGACCGTTCTTTTCTAATGACCGAAATTTTTCAAAATTAGATTCTTAAAATTGTAAAAAATTCCGACACTCAAGGGGCCTGATAAGCCTTGAATGGGGATAATGAAAAAAAAATCATAAAAAATTAAGCAAGTTATGATAAAGAAAAAGTTAAAAATCAAAAAATGAAAATTGTAAATTTTAACGACAAAAATCAATTTTTTCCCATGTAAAGTTTTCTGTTCAAAGCAGGAGTGTGAAGGAGGGAAGGGAATAAGGCAGTTTATTAGTTTATTTCCTTTGGTTAAAAAAAATGGTAAAGAAAGATCAAGGAAATTTATTCCCAAGGAGGGACGATGATGAAACCATCTTTTGGAAAAACGGCGACTATAGCCTATTGGATTCTGGTCGGTCTTATTCTGATCGGTCTGGCGGGCTGCAGCAAAGAAGCCAGGATGGAACGGCATTGGAAAAAAGGGGAGAAATACTTTACCCAAAACAGGTTTAATGAAGCCGTCATCGAATATAAAAACGTCCTTCAGCTCAATCCCAAGAATGCCCAGGCCCATTATAAATTGGGGCTTGCTTACAGGAACACCAAAAATTTCAGGGGGGCCTTTTCTGAGTTTTCGACATCCGTTGAACTGGATCCGAATTTAATCGATGCCCGGCTCCAGTTGGCGACCCTTTATTTATTGTCTCGGGACATTCCCCAAAGCCAAGGCGCAAATAGAAAAAATATCCCTCAAAGAGCCGGATAATCCCTCGGCCCTTCTATTGGATAGCTCCATCAGTGCCCTGGAGAAGAACCTCGATAAGGCCATTGCCGAAGCCCGGAAGGCCATCGAAAAGGACCCTAAAAGGATCGATGCCTATCTCCAATTAGCCGGATTATATATCCTCAATAAAGACTTGACCAGGGCTGAGCAGACCTATAAGGAGGCCATCAAGGCCGATGAAAAATCCATAAAAGCCCGATATGCCCTGGCCGAGTTTTATCGCCGGACCGGCAAGATGGAATCCGCCGAGGCGGAATTGGTCCAGGTCACCCGGATTGCCCCGAAAGACGCAGGAGCCGTTATCAATCTGGGGAATTTTTATGCCTCGGTAAAGCGGAACGACGAGGCTGAAAAACAATTTTTAAAGGCCGTTGAAATGGATCCCAAGAATATTCTCTCCCGGCTCCATCTGGGGGACTTTTACCTGACCTTGGGCAAAAAAGACAAGGCCATGGAGACCTATCAAAAGGCCATGGAGACAGACTCAAAAAATATTCCTTCCCGGGTCAAGGTGGCCGAGATCTATCTGACCGAAAAGAAATATGATAAGGCCTCGGAGTTGATCGATCAGATCCAAAAAATTAACCCCAAAAGCCAGGAAGGGACCTTTTTGAAAGGAAGGTTTCATCTGGCCAAAGGGGAGTTTAAAGAGGCCATCGCCCTTTTCCAGCCCTATCTCAAAGAATATCCCAAGTCTTCTCAGGGGCATTATTTCCTGGCCCTGGCCCACATGGGGAACAAGGACATTCAGCAGGCCAAGGCCGAATTGGCCGAGGCCGTAAAACTGCAACCCAATGCCCTTGAACCCCGCCTGGTGCTCGGGGATTTACAATTAAGGTCAGGGGCCACCTGATCAGGCGATCGAACAGGCCCTGGAGATTTTGAAAATGAATCCGAACATCATCCAGGCCCAATTGATGCTGGGAAATGCCTATCTGGCCAAAAGGGATG
Source organism: uncultured delta proteobacterium (assembly GCA_963821645.1). Classification (GTDB taxonomy): domain Bacteria; phylum Desulfobacterota; class RBG-13-43-22; order RBG-13-43-22; family RBG-13-43-22; genus RBG-13-43-22. Next base: position 12,077 of record CAWGEQ010000016.1, read on the forward strand.
GGACCAAGGCCGCCAAGGCCTTTGAAGAGGTGATTCGGATGGCCCCGAAAAATCCGGTGGGCTATTATCAGATGGGCCGGACCTTGGCAGCCCAGAAAAAGGAAAAGGAAGCCCTGGTTCAATTGGAAAAGGCTTTGTCTCTCCAACCCAATTTCTTAGAAGCCCTCGGTCTGGAAGTGGCCGTTTATATGAACCAAAAGGATCCCAGGAAGGCCATTGCCCGGGTGGAGGCCCAGATCCAGCAGAGCCCCAAGAATGCCTATTTTTACCAGATGCTGGGTTCTTTGGAAGAGATCAACAAGAATACGGCCAAGGCGGAGGGGTGGTTTAAAAAGGCCATTGAATTAAATCCCAATGTGACCAATTTTTATCTATCCTTAGGGACTTTTTATGCCCGCCAGAAAATGGTGGATAAGGCCCTGAAGGAATTTACCACCGCCTTCCAGAAAAATCCCAATTCCCTGCCGGTCGTCATGAGCTTGGGGATACTGTATGAAACCCAGAACAATTATGATAAGGCGGTTGAATATTATCAAAAGGCCTTAAAGATCAATCCCAAGTTTGCCCCGGCGGCCAATAACCTGGCTTTCCGTTATGCCGAAAAAGGGGAAAAGATCGATGAGGCCCTCAACCTGGCCCAGATGGCTAAGGAACAGTTCCCCGATGACCCCAATATTGCCGATACCCTGGGTTGGGTTTTTTACAGGAAAACTATCTATACCAGGGCTATTGTCTATTTTAAAGAAGCCCTGGAAAAGTTGAAAGATAACCCAACGATTCATTATCATTTAGGCCTGGCCTATATGAAGAACGGCGAAAAGGATCAAGCCCGGAGAGAATTAAAAAAGGCCCTGGAATTGGACCCCCAATTTTCCGGGGCCCAGGAAGCCAAAGTCACGTTGGAGAAGATTAAGTAAGGGATAGGCCACCTATAAAAAGGTAATAATATAACCATCTTCGAGGTCCAAGATGCCCGTTAGGAGTTAATTTTCCTGACGGGCTTTTTTATAAAAATCCATAGATTTTATCAATAGCTTTCCTCCCCAAATACCCACCTGTAAGGCCCCACTGTATCTTTCCCAAAAGCAGGCCCCCCTTTATCAGTTTTCAATTACGTGAAAAAACCAATCTTCGGCGAGACGGAGAAAATTTTTTGTGAATGAGGGGATGATAGGTCAAATATTTTGGGGAAGATAAAAAATACAAAATTCGTCAAATTTTGACAATTTTTTGGCTTTCAAGCCTTTTATTAAAAATGAATAACTTATAAATAACTTATTAAATTCGGGCTCTTATAATATATCTATTTGAGGGCATAATAAATGCATACTTAAAGGAACAAATTAAAAGTTATATCAAAACTTGGGAGGATTATGAAGATTCACCTTTTTCCATGAAGTTCCGGTCAAAATTGGCCGATAGAAAGATGAATAACTGAAAAAGGCAAACCATTCGAAAGGGTGGGACGCAAAGCCACTGGCCTAAGTTTCAGATTAATGAAATACGGTAGCAGGGTTGCCAGCCACAGCATTCCCGTGCTGTAGCTTGAGCGCGAAACAATTTTATTAAGTGCGGGGGTGCAATCATGAAACCTGATTTTAGTAGTCGGTCCAATCAATCCAAATTCCACGGGTACCTTCTTTTTTCCAAATTCTTATCGGTCCTTCTCCTGACAATTCTCCTTATCTTCCCTTATCATCAAGGCCATTGCGCCCAGGTCATGCTTGCCTGGGATCCCGATAGCGCGTCGGATCTGGCCGGTTACAAGCTCTATTACGGGACGGCATCCGGAAACTACCAGGCGAACATAGATGTCGGTAACGTGAACACCTACACCCTGAACAACCTTACTATAGGAGCTACTTATTATGCCGCGGCAACAGCATACACGAATACCGGACTCGAAAGTTCCTTTTCTAATGAGGTAATGTATACGGTCCCGGCTTGCACTTATGCCCTATCCCTTTCAAGTGCATCCTTTGCCGCTTCCGGAGGGACGGGAAGCGTGAGCATCACCACCCCGTCCTATTGTAACTGGACGACATCATCGGGTATCTCTTGGATAACGGTAAACACGGGTTCCGGTACGGGAAACGGATCGATGACCTACTCGATTTCTCCCAACACCGGCACAACCGGTCGCGTGGGGAGCCTGACCATCGCCGGAAACGTATTCACCATTACGGAAGATGGATTGGCCGCAAATTATACCCTTTCTGTAAGTAAGAACGGGACGGGCGGTGGCAGCGTCTCTACCAGCCCCTCGGGGACCGTCTTTTCGGCCGGTACGGCAGTGACGCTGACCGCCGCGGCCGACGCCAACTCCGTCTTCGCCGGGTGGTCGGGCGGGTGTACCGGGATGGCTTCCACCTGTCAGGTGACGATGAACTCGAATCTCAGCGTGACGGCCACCTTCAACGCCAAGACCAGTTTCATCATTACGGCAACGGCCGGTAAAGGGGGGTCCATTTTCCAGTCGGGATTGGTTGCCGTGCAGACAGGGGCCAATCAGACGTTTATAATCACCCCTAATGCCAGGCACAAGATTTCCAGTGTGAAGGTGGACGGTGTCCAAAAAGGCCCAATAACCTCCTACACCTTCTCCAATGTTACGGCCAACCATAAGATCGCTGTTTTATTTCGCTAAATTCCAATAGCCCGACCGTCTTCTCCGGACTTAAATACCGGGAGGCGGTCGGGTTGGTTTTCAGCGTCCCACCCAGTAAAAAAGCCCATTTTTTTATGTTTGACATTTTTCTATATTTTCATTAATCTAATAAAACTTTTGTAAGGTTGATTTAAAAAGTGATTTGTTTCTCGTTTCAAGGAGTTCAATTTAATCTCCTCCGTAGATAATGGCCATGCTTTTTCCCCTCGTTTAAGTATCCCTTAAACCTTAATCCGTTGATACCCCTTTGGGGATAAGGCCGACATCTTTATTCCTCATTGATTTTTCGATCAACCTGTGATTGAATAATTACACTATCTGATAAGGAGTTGAACTATGCACGAAACCGTACCCACCAAATTTTCCGGGGGTAAAAAATACGTCTTGGACGAAGAACTGGCCAAGATCGTCAATATTTCCATGTCCCTGGAAATGCCTTTATTGCTCAAAGGAGAACCCGGCACAGGCAAGACCATGCTGGCCCACGCCATTTCCGAGGCCTTCGGCATGCGCTTGATCAGCCTCAATGTCAAGTCGAGCATGAAACTGATCGATGCCCTTTATCAATACGATACCCTGACCCGTTTAAACGACAGCCGTTTCGGGGATTCCAACCGGGATGTAAGCAACATAGAAGAATACATCAAAATGGGCAAAATCGGTCAGGCCTTTGTGGCTGGCGAGAAAGTCGTCTTGCTGATCGATGAAATCGACAAGGCCGATACCGATTTCCAGGACGACATGCTGGATGTACTGGACCAGATGGAGTTTGATATCATCGAGATCGACAAGACCATCTCGGCCCAGAATCGGCCGGTCATCATTATCACTTCCAATGCCAAGAAGGATTTATCGGACCCCTTTTTAGGCCGCTGCAACTTTCACCATATCGCCTTCCCAGAACCGGACATGATGAGGAGGATCCTCCAGGTCCATTTCCCGGCTATCGACCGGGACCTGCTCGACGGCGCGGTCCAGACCTTTTACCGTCTGAGGGAGATCCGGGGGATAGAAAAAAAACCGGCCACCAGGGAACTGATCAACTGGATCCGGGCCCTGCGGTCCGATCCGGATTTCAAAGTCAAGGACCTGGTTAAAGGGGAGGTCCCTTTTTTGGGGGTTTTGTTCAAAAAAAGCCCGGATTACGTGGTGGCCCAGAACAATGTGACCCGTCTAAAGAGATAGCCTTATGTTTGTTGATTTTTTCTATTTCTTAAAAAAAGTAGGGATTCCGGTTTCTCCGACCTCTTTTCTTCGTCTGCAAAAAGCCCTCAGCATGGGATTGGTCAATTCATTGGATGATTTTTACATCGCCGCCCGAACCATCCTGGTTAAAAGCGAACGGTATTTTGACCTCTACGATCAAGCCTTTGCTCACCAATTCCGTGGTGTGGAATTCAAGGAAGGCGATGAGTTCGAGTTGTCGGATATGGTCCGAGCCCTCCTGGAAGAATGGTTGAAAGAACCGAAGGCCCTGGCCGATGCCCTGGGCTTAGATGAAGAAGAACTGAAACAAATGAGCCCGGAAGAATTGCTCCAGTACTTCCTGGACCGGCTCAAAGATCAAACCGAGGAACACCACGGCGGGAAGAAATGGATCGGCACCGGCGGCACTTCGCCGGTGGGCCATTCCGGCTTTCATCCGGGGGGCATGCGGGTGGGGGGCACATCACGGAATAAATCGGCCATCAAGGTGGCCATGGAAAGAAGATATAGGGATTATTCCCAGGATGGCCCGCTTACCCAGTCGCAGATCGGAGAGGCCTTGAAACGACTCAGGCACATGGTGCCGGTGGGGCCCAAAGACCGGGTCAATATCGATAAAACCATTTACCAGACCATGAAAAATGCCGGGGAAATCGAGATCATCTTTGACCGAAGCCTCAAAGACCGCCTGAAGGTGATCCTGGCCATCGATAATGGGGGCTGGTCCATGGATCCTTACATTTCTCTGGTGCAGACCCTTTTTAATTACTCCCGGGCCCAGTTCAAGGACCTGAAAACTTTTTTCTTTCATAATACCATCTACGATTATCTCTGGGAGGACCCGCAGAGACGGTCCAAGCCCTTTTCCACCGAGCAACTGGTCCGTCTTGATCCGGAAACCCGCTTCGTTATCGTCGGAGATGCCAGTATGGCCCCTTACGAATTAATGGGCACCGACGGGTCCATCTACGTCGGGGAGCGCTCCGGAAGACCCAGCGTGGAGAGGCTGAAATTCATTGCCGAAACCTTTACCCGGGCCCTGTGGATCAATCCGGTTATGGCCGATGAATGGAATTATACGCGGACCATCATGCAAATCCGGGAGATCTTTCCCATGTTTGAACTGACCCTGGACGGCCTGGAAAAGGCCGTAACCCATATGATGACCAAGCATTAATAAGAAAAGGTTTAAGGTGCAAGGTCCACGGTGCAAGGGAAGACAGCAAGCCCTATAACGAAAAAAGCAATAGAACAATATAAGAAAAACCCTGGGGGGAGATGAGATTCCATGGACGATAAAATGAAGGAGGACATGAAGGGGTTTTTTGAACGCCTGGGATTAAAGGAAGAACCCTTGGGGATGTTTTATACGGATAAGCAGCCCGAGGAGGGGTTTTCTCCCAAGCCGGGTAAGATGCCGACCAGGGAGATGGAAATCAAAGGTGAGATCAACTGGGGCTCTTTGTTTGAGGGTTTTTCCTGTGTAATGGGAAATATCTGGCGGGCCCGGCGGAAAGGCACTGCCGCCTATTTCGATCGGGAACGATTCGGCTGTCTGGGCGGGGCGTTTTATCTGGGTTTCTTAAAACCCCAATTGGAATTCATCACCCATTATGTTTCCACCGGGATCCCCAATCAGGTCCAGGGAGAACATTACCTGGAATCACCGGAGGTTACCCGCCGTTTCTTTGAGACCGTCGACCCCAGACCGGCCCCGGCCCGCTTTTGTGTCTTCAAACCCCTCAGCCGATTTGCAGCCGATGAACACCCGGAATTAATCACCTTTTTCGCCCGGGGAGAGGTCCTCTGCGGTTTGAATCAGTTGGCCACTTTTGTCACCAACGATTTTGAGGCCGTCTCTTCTCCCTTTGGGGCCGGGTGCTCCAATATTGTTTCCTGGCCGTTGCGCTACCTTTCGTGCCGGAAAACTTAAAGCGGTGCTGGGAGGCTGGGATCCTTCGGACCGAAAGTTTTTAAAACCCGATGAGCTTACCTTTACCGTCCCCTATGAAATGCTGGACCGGATGGTCCGGCGCTGGCCCGAGTCCTTTCTAAAGACCCCGACCTGGGAGATCGTCAGAAAGAAGATCGACCGCAGTCGGCGTATCTGGGGAGAGTCATAGAGACAGGAAAGGCTAAGGAATATGCGGATTGATATCAACTGCGATATGGGAGAAAGTTTTGGCTCTTATAAGATCGGGGAAGACGAAAAGATTATCCCCTATATTACCTCGGCCAATATTTCCTGCGGCTATCATGCCGGAGACCCCATGGTCATGGCCCAAACCCTGGAGATGGCCAAGAAACACGGTGTGGCCGTGGGGGCCCATCCCGGATATCCGGATCTGTTGGGATTCGGCCGCCGGAACATGCAGACCTTTCCCGGGGAAATCAAGAATTATCTCCTTTATCAGATAGGGGCCTTGAAGGCCATGGCCACGGCCTGCGGTCTTAATCTGCAACATGTGAAACCCCATGGGGCCTTATATAATTTGGCCGCCCAGGATGAAAGAACGGCCAGGGAAATAATCGAGGCCCTTAAGGCCGTTGATCCGGAAATAATTCTCGTGCTGTTGGCCGGGTCAAGAGGTGCCCAATTGGCCGCTGCCGCCGGGTTGAAGGTGGCCGAGGAAGTTTTCCCGGACCGGGCTTATTTGAAAGACGGCCGGCTGGCACCCAGGACCATGGCCGGGGCGGTGATCCACGAACCCGACCGGGTCAAAGAAAGAATCGTTAAACTCATTTCCTCCGGGACCATGACCAGTCTGGAAGGAAAGGAAATTCCCCTGAATGCGGACACCCTTTGCATACACGGGGATACCCCCGGGGCCTGGAAGGTGGCCAGAGTCATCTACAGAGAACTGAAAAAATCAGGGATAAAACCGTCTCCCCTGGCTAAAAGGTTCAAGTGAGTGAGCCGATGGTTTTCTTGAAAAGTTTATGGGTCAACAAGATTACGAAATAAAACTGGAAAACAAGAAGATCAAAACCTTGCGCATCCTGGTGGATACGGCCTGCCTGCAATTAAGCCAGGGGAATTTTACCAGTGAGGAATCCTGGGAGATGGTTGAAAAGGTCAAACAGTGGGCCGTTATCCTTTTCCCGGGAAAAGAAGAGACCTTCGACTTGATCTACCGTCCCCGTTTCCGCCGCATTATCGAAGAACGGTATCCGCTCCATTAAGACGAAAATAAAGTTTGGAGTTAAGAGTTGGGAGCTTGGATAAAACATTTTAGTAATCCTCAACCTTCGTTGGGGGCTCTGTAGGAGCGGGTTTAAGACCCGCCCGTACGGGCTATTTTCATGATCCTTGCGCCCAATGGGCATAAGGGTTTGTAGGTTGTCAAGAATGATCAATCCGGAGTATCTGTTGGAAAAGGGCAATGCGGCTGAGGTCGAAACCCTGATAAAACAATCCCTCGATCAAATGCTTAAGGAGATCCATTCTCCTTCCAGCCTGGAAGAGGCCTGGTCGGAAATGCAGGGCAAGGACATCTATCAGAATTTGATTACTCATTGGCCGGACTGGAATAAGGCCCATAGGGAGAGCCGTTGGGAGGCCCTCTGTCGGGAGCTGGAAAAGACGGCCTACGATACCCGTCCCTTCTGTCTGCGTTGCGGAGAATGCTGCCAAAAAGGGAGTCCCACCCTTTATGCCGACGACCTGGGAATCTTGCGACGGGGGATCATTAAAAGGACGGAATTGATCACCTTGCGTCATGGGGAAATCGGGTTTTCCAATATGACCAACGACCTGGTCTTACTCACCGAGGAACGGGTCAAGGTAAAGGAAGAACCGGGCAGCCGGCAGTGTCTTTTTTTTAATCCGGGAGACAAGGGCTGCCGGATTTATGAGGACCGGCCGTTGCAATGCCGGGTCATGGAATGCTGGAACCCGGGTGATTATCAATCTCTTGATTCCCATCGATTCCTTTCCAGAAAAGAATTGCTGAGTCCTGACGACCCGATGATTCCGGTTATCGAAGCCCATGAGAGGCGTTGCGCCATCCCCAAGCTTCAAGAGGCCTTGAGTAATATGGTTAAGGGTAGGGCCTCGGCCCAGGAAGAAGCCCTGGACATGGTCCTTTACGATCAGCACCTGCGCCGATTGTTGGAAGATCAAAAGGGAATAGTCCCGGAGAATCAGGCTTTTTTATTCGGACGGCCCTTGCAAGATCTTGTCCGCGCCTTTGGGTTTTGTTTTGAAAAGGATGCGGACGGCCATATCGGACTGGTGCCCTTTATCGGTAATGAAAGCCCTCCGGCTTAAAGATATGGGGCGCACCTCCTTCCCGCCATTAAAATCCCTTGGCCAGAATTTTTTAAGTCACGAGGCCCTCGCCAAGAAACTGGTCGATAAACTACCATTGGCCCCTTCTGATTCCGTAGTCGAATTGGGGGCCGGAAGGGGGGCCTTGACTTTTTTTCTAGCCGAAAAGGCGTCCAGGGTCCTGGCCGTGGAAATCGATGCCGGGCATTCAGCGGAGTTGACAGAGAAGGTCATTGACTCGGGCGAAAAAAATGTCGAGGTGGTTCATTCGGATTTGCTTAAAGCCGATTGGCAGGAATGGTCGGTCCTTTTAAATGGGCCGTTTTTTATTGTCGGCAATCTTCCCTATCATATCTCCACCCCCACCCTTTTTAAGATCATTGAAAACCGTTCTATCCTCAAGGCGGCCTATGTGATGCTGCAAAAAGAGGTGGCCGATCGTCTCTTGGCCCGGCCCGGGACCAAAGAATATGGTGTGATCACGGTCCTGATTGGCTATTATGCCCAGGTTCGCTCTATGATGCACCTCGGACCGGGTTGCTTTTTCCCGAGGCCCAAAGTCTCTTCGACCTTTGTCGAGCTTCTCTTTCGACCAGAGCCGGCCCCCAAAATTGAAGATGAAAGCCTGTTCCAGTGGGTGGTTCGTTCGGCTTTTGGTCAGCGTCGAAAGCAGATCAAAAATGCCATGACGGCCGACGGCCGATTCCCCTCCGCTATGATTGTAAAGGCCTTGGAGCTGAATGAAACCGATCCTACAAGCCGGGGAGAAACCCTGTCCATCGCCCAATTGGTAACCCTGTCCAATAGATTGGCCGGGTTGCAAAAGGAGTCGGGTTGAGCGTCTCCGCTCTTAGTCAGGGGAAAGGCTCGAAAAATTTTTCGGCAGAGACTATAATAAATTAAACTGACAGAAGGGCCGATCATGGGTATTGGCTTTCCTGTGAATAAATAATAGCCCCGGAAGGGACTTAAACGAGGTAATGAAATGACTGATAGTTGTCCGGGTGATAAATTCAGGGATGGGGTGGTTACCCCTTCGGCCTGTGAACTGATTAAAGAAGAGGTAATCCGCCAAAAGGTCCAAGGCCTTTTATTGGGGGAGAAGGGATATGTTTTGGAGGAAATTGCCGAAGAGGTACCCTTTGATTTAAAAACCGACCGAGAGGTTTTTCAGCTCAAGATTTCTTTGGTGATCCAAATAGATGGCCGGCCTTTGGTTTTGATCAAATGCGGGGCGGGGTCTATCCTGGCCCGTGAACGGCCGGCCCTGGCCCTCTCGCGTCTTTTCGGGGAATACCAGGTCCCTTTGACCATCGTGACCAACGGGGAAGAGGCCACCATCCTTAATACATTGACCGGAGAAACCCTGGATTGCGGACTGGCGGCCATTCCGGATAAAAAGCATCTCCTGTCACAACTTGCGGACCTGAAATGCATCCCTTTACCGGAAAAGCGGGTCAAATTGGAAAAGCAGATTCTCTCTGCCTTCGAAGCCCTGGGGCTTCATGGAGAGTGCCATTAAGACATGACGAATCACCGAGTGACGAAAAATCTGTTGTCCTTCGACACTCGCCACGTCTTTTCAGCTTTGTTTCCCAATATACCCTCTGCGGTCCTGGATCAAATCGTTGACCTCGGCCTTGTGGGCCATCAGAAAATCCAGCATATTTTTGGAATTGAATATGAGGGTGTTCGGGTCATAGGCCTTGATCTCTTCCGTCTTCAGGAGCATTTTATTCCGGTAAAGGTATGAGACGATGGCGTCTTCGGCATCCAGTTTCACCTGAAAGCGGTCCTTTAGAAAATCCAACCAATAACCGAATTCCTGGGTATGATCCAAATGTTCAACCGGGATTCCGGTTTCCAGACTCATCTGATTATAGGTCCCGGGCTGCTGCCCCGAGCCTTTAAGATAATCCAGGACATGGGCGATCTGATGGATGAGGGTGGAATCCTGGATTTTAGGGGTGATGGCCAGATAGATATGGTTTGGGTCGGCTTCTTTGGTTTTATAAACATTGATCATGATGCCGCCACTGTCGGTCAGGGTCTGAGCTGGAATGTCCTGGCCGGAGAATCCCAAATTCCGATAGGCCTCCAGGTCTATGCATTTAATGTCCAGGGAATCGTTGAGGAGTCCTTCCTGGGTCAACCCCTCGATCATTTCCCTGGACCGACCGTAGTTGATCTGGGGAAGGTTAACGATCTGTTGACCGGCCTCATGGGGCAAGGGTTCATTTTTCCGCAGGAAGAGTTCCCCTTCACGGCCTAAATGGCATTTTTTAAATTTTTGCCCGCTCCCGCAGGGACAGGGGTCATTACGGCCGGCTTTAATCATGGTTGTTCCCCCCGATATAAATTTATCCCCGGCCCCACTTTTTTAGCCTGGGCCGAAGGGAGCCGATAAATACGAATATTGAATGTTGAACATCGAATTTCGAATTATGAAGTATTATTCCACTTCCTTCGACATTCAACATTTTCATCCCTCGTGGTGTCACCACTGGCATGAGGGTTTAACTAAGATCACTCTTCAATGATGTCGCACTTCAAGGCATCGTAGGACCAAACCGGGAGAGGCCCCTCCTCGCCGTTGGCCGGGTTGTAGCGGTGCCGGTAGGAAGCATTGGACTTCATGGTCTTCATGGTCCAATCCCAGCCCCGGACAAAATAGGGACACTCGTCATTGAAACAAATATACTGAAATTCCGTCCCCCAGGTGGAGGCCGCGGGGGTCTTCCATTTTTTCATCTTCTGCCCGCAATGAGGGCAGATGGTTTTTTTCTCGTCCATTCTCGTAAAATCCTTCTCGTAAATATTTTTACCTTACTCTCGAGGTGTCGTTAACATAAGGGGTATTCTCGATTTTGTCAAGAACAGACCGCCTCTCAGATCCTCCTTATCTTCTAAATTTAATCCTTTAGGCTTGACAAAGTCTTAAGTGGTAATTAAATTTCAGGTAAATTTTTTAGTCATTCAAACAAGATTTAAGAGCTCAACATGACTATAGTGCTCACCCAAAGGGGTCGAGTCGTTTTAAACGCCATTATCAGGGATTATATCGAGACGGCTGAACCGGTCGGATCCCGGGCTATATCCAAGAAAAGCGATATCCAGCTCAGTCCGGCCACGATTCGAAATATCATGGCTGACCTGGAGGATATCGGGTTGATCACCCATCCCCATGTCTCGGCCGGGAGGGTGCCGACCGAAACGGGGCTGCGTTTTTATGTCAATTCCATTCTGGAATTGCGTCCCTTGGCCGAATCGGAAAAACAGAGGATTCAAAATTTCCTCCGGGAAAGCAACCAGGAAGTGGAAGATTTATTAAAAACCACCTCCAAAATGTTGGCCGTGGTCACCGAACAGGCGGCGGTTGTTTCCCAGCCCAAGTCATCGGCCACGGTTTTTAAACATATAGAGTTCATTCGATTGCGGGACAATCTGGTCCTGATGGTCCTGGTTACCGAAGCCGGCCTGGTCCAGAATAAGATCATCGAAATCGAGGACAATCTTTACCAACCGGAGTTGGATCGATTGACCCACGTTCTGAATGAATTACTCAGTAATCTGACCCTGGATCAGGTTAAACAAAAGGTCCTGGAGGAAATGAGAAAAGACAAGGACGATTTGGATGCCTTGTTGTCCAAGGCCCTGGAAATTTCCAATCAGGCCTTTCAGGGGGAATCGGTAGGAGAGGTCTATATCGAAGGCCGGACCAATCTGATGCAATACCCGGAATTCAGTCAGATTGAAACCCTGCGGGGGCTTTTTAAGGCCTTCGAAGAGAAAATTATCTTAATCCGACTCCTGGAAAAAAGTATCAACGCCAGCGGGATACAGATCTTTATCGGTTCGGAAACCCAGATCGATGAGATGGGCGGATGCAGCTTCGTCACCGCCTCTTACACCAAGGGGGATTATCCCATAGGGACCTTGGGGGTCATCGGACCGACCCGGATGAATTATGACCGGGTAATCCCCATTGTCGACTACACCGCCAAGGTAGTCAGCAAGATCCTGGAAAAAAAGATCTGACCTTGGTGCCGAGCGGTCTTGCAGAGATTGAAATTGATGACGATAAAAGGATTAAGAGAGGTAAACCCTTTGACCCATATCAAAGTAACGGAAGAAAAAGAGCAACCCCTAAAAACCAATTCGACGGTAGAGCCGAAGGAACCGGCCAAAAAGGAAGACAAAACGGATTTAGAGAGCAAGCTTCAGGAGAAAGAGAAAGAAGCTAAAGACAATTACGACCGCTTTCTCCGCCTATCGGCGGAAATGGAAAATTTTAAAAAGAGGGCGGAAAAGGAAAAAAGCGAGACTTACAAGTTCGCCAATGAAAATATTTTAAAGGAGCTGATCCCGGTCCTGGATAACCTGGAGCGGGCAGTGGAACACGGCCAAGAGACGGAAAACGCCAAGGCCCTTCTTTCAGGAGTGGAAATGACCCAGAAGGCCTTTTGGTCCGTTTTGGAGAAATACGGGGTAACCCGGGTGGAGGCCCTGGGGGAGGAATTCGACCCCAATCTGCATGAGGCGGTCATGGTTCAGGAAGATGCCGAGCGGCCTCCCGGCGTGGTCATCTCCCAATTGCAGAAGGGATATCGTTTGCATAACCGTTTGATACGGCCGGCCATGGTCGTGGTTTCCAAAAAACCGGAAATAAATCCTGATGAAGATCCCGAGGCCCAGTCTTAAAAAAGGCCAGGTTGGTTTCGGGTATAAGATATTTATATAATTTAAGGAGGTAAAGATGAGTAAAATTATTGGAATTGATTTGGGGACCACCAATTCGTGTGTGGCCATTATGGAAGGGGGAGACCCGAAGGTAATTCCCAATGTGGAGGGAAGCCGTACAACCCCGTCGGTCGTTTCCGTCACGGAAAATAACGAACGGTTGGTGGGCCAGGTGGCCAAACGACAGGCCATTACCAACCCGACCCATACGGTCTATGCCGTCAAACGGCTGATCGGGCGTAAGTATGACGCTAAAGAGGTTCAGGATGATATCCATATCCTTCCCTATAAGATCGTCAAAGCCCAGAATGGGGATGCCCATATCGAGATCCGGGGCAAGGAATACAGCCCGGCCGAGATCTCGGCCATGATCCTGACCAAGATGAAACAAACAGCCGAAGAATATCTTGGGGAAAAGGTAACCGATGCGGTCATTACCACACCGGCCTATTTTAACGACAGCCAGCGGCAGGCCACCAAGGATGCCGGTCGGATTGCCGGGTTGAATGTTCAGCGGATCATCAACGAACCCACGGCGGCCGCCTTGGCCTATGGCCTGGATAAAAAGAAAGACGAAAAGATCGCCGTCTTCGATTTGGGCGGCGGCACCTTTGATATCTCCATCCTGGAGATCGGAGAAGGGGTCTTTGAGGTCAAGTCCACCAACGGTGACACCCATCTGGGTGGAGAAGACTTCGATTTGCGGGTCATCGACTATCTGGCGGCTGAGTTCCGTAAGGATCAGGGCATCGACCTGAGAAGCGACAAAATGGCCCTGCAACGCCTGAAAGAGGCGGCTGAAAAGGCCAAGATGGAGTTGTCCACTTCCATGGAAACGGACATCAATCTCCCCTTTATCACCGCCGATGCCAGCGGCCCCAAGCACCTGAACCTGAAGCTGTCCCGGGCCAAGTTGGAGATGCTGGTCGAGGACCTCATTGAAAAAGTGGTCCCGCCCTGCCGGATGGCCATGAAAGATGCCGGCCTGACGGCCGACCAGATCAACGAAGTCATCTTGGTGGGGGGTATGACCCGGATGCCCAAGGTCCAACAGAAGGTCAAGGACCTCTTCGGACGGGAACCGCACAAAGGGGTGAATCCGGACGAAGTGGTGGCCATCGGGGCTGCTATCCAGGCCGGGGTCTTAAAAGGCGACGTAAAAGACGTTTTGCTTCTGGATGTGACCCCCTTGTCGTTAGGGATCGAGACCCTGGGCGGGGTCCATACCAAATTGATTGAGAAGAATACCACTATTCCGACCCGAAAGAGTCAGACCTTCTCTACGGCTGCGGATAATCAGCCGGCGGTTTCGATCCATGTCCTCCAGGGCGAGCGGGAAATGGCCGCCGACAACAAGACCCTCGGGCGTTTTGAGCTGACCGGTATTCCGCCGGCTCCTCGAGGGTTGCCGCAGGTCGAGGTCACCTTTGATATCGACGCCAACGGGATCGTCCATGTGTCGGCCAAGGATTTGGGCACCGGCAAGGAACAGTCCATCAAAATAACGGCCTCCAGCGGATTGAGCGAGGAAGAGATCAAGAAGCTGATCAGAGATGCCGAGATGCACGCCGAAGAGGACAAAAAGAAAAAGGAACTGGCCGAGGCCCGCAATCACGCCGACACCCTGATCTATTCCACGGAAAAAACCGTCAAGGATCTGGGGGACAAGGTAGAAAGCGGTCTTAAATCGGAGATCGACTCGACTATCGAACGGTTGAAGAAGGCCATGGAAACCACCGACGCCGGAGAGATCAAGCGGCTGTCGGATGAACTGACCCAGACCTCCCATAAACTGGCTGAAAAGGTTTATTCCCAGGCCAGTCAGCAAGGGCCGGACGGCGGTGCCGGGCCGGAGCCCGGGGCCGGTCCATCGGGTGGAAAGAAACCCGATGAAGACGTGGTCGATGCCGATTTTGAAGAAGTAAAATAAATTTTTTGAATATTTTAATCCCCTGTTTCTCCATCATCCGGAGAATCAGGGGATTTTTTTTAGCTTTGGGCGGACGAAGCTTGATTTATTTCGGCGGAAGCGTTTGTACAAAATCCCGGGCCTGGGCCAACCACATCGAAAGCTTATCTCCCTTAAGTTGGGATTCATCTCTCAGACCGTAGACCTTGGACCTTGGACCGTCTTTTATTTCAGCGTGATGGCCTTCTCCGGACACATCTCCTGGCAGCAGAAACAGGTGATACAGGTGTCGGCGTCCACCTGGGGGAGGTCCTTTTCGTTCAGGGATAAGGCCGATACCGCGCAATGATCGATGCAGGTGCCGCAAGGAGGTGCAGGATTCCGGATCGACTTGTGGTCGCAGCCGGATGCGGCTTTCCATAAAATCCCGGACAGCCGTATTGCCGGAGATCGCTTCGCCGCCTAGGGGGGGTAGTTTGAAGTCGGGAATAAGTTTCATCTCTCCCACGACTTCGATCGTCGAAAGGTCATAGTCTCCCAGGCCTGCTTCCTTAGCCTTTTGCAGGAACCGCAGCCGACCCGGATCACAACCCATCATAAAGGCCATAACGGCATCCAGGGCCACGGCATTATCGGAAGCCAGAATAAGGCCGATGTCTCGAAGGTCCGGCGAGGCCGGCCCGTTGCCCTCCATGCCGACCACGGCATCCATATAAACAGGTCGGGTACCCGGAGCCGGAAGACATCGACCAGTAATTCATGAAAGCGTATAGGACCGCCGGCCGCCTTGTGCAGCTTGGCCTTCTGGGCACCGGGTAAAAAACCGTAACTGTTTTTTATGGCGCCGCTGATAACCGTCAGGCCGTGGGTCTTGAACTTCGGCAGACTGATGAGAATGTCGGCTTCCAGTATGGCCCTGGAGAGGCCCACCGTGGCCATGAACTCGGGGTTGAAATCCACCGACTGAGAATCGATTCCGATGTTTTGATAGTAGCCCTTGGCCGCTTCCATCAAGCCGGTCTTCTCAAATGAAGCCTCGTTTTGTCCATAGCTGAACACGCCCGGGTTATCGCCCACCACGATGGAAGCGGGCTTCATGGCCTCCACCTTTTCCACCACGGCCCGGAGCACGGCCGGGTGGGTGGTGATGCCTTCTCTGACCTCCGAACCGCGAAGCACATTGGGTTTTATCAACACTTTTTTACCATAAAACTCCAAAGGGAAGAGGGCAAAGGCCCGGTCTACGGCTTCATGGACATTTTCGTAAGTTGCCGGATGGATCATGACTTTCGACATGGTTGCTGTCTCCTTTTTATTGTTAAACCCTCATGCCCCATGGGGACACCACGAAATATGAAAATGTCCCGTAGGAGGCGGGTTTAAAACCCGCCCCTACAAAACCCCAACGAAGCTAAAGGTGGTTAAAAAACTATTTTCGTACCAACGACTCGAGAATATTGCCATTGTTTTCCGCCGCTAACGCCGAGCATTTTTTAGATCTTCAATTTTGCGCATTTTACCAATTTCTTTGAAGATGGTCCATTGTTTTGCAAATGACGGCTGTATTGCCAAAGCTTGGCCATGGCTCGGGCACCCCTCTCGGGTGTGGGAAATATAACCGTTTTTTGGCCGTGGTAGGAAACGGCCCTGGTAAAGCTGCTTACACCGCTGACCATGATCACCGGTTTTTTATAAGCGGCCATAAGGTCCATGATCAGATGAACATCCAGGTGTTCTTCCTGTTTTTTCTCCACCTCGATTCCATCCAGGAGATTCATCTTCCCCAACCTTTCGATGGACAGGGAAGTCTTCACTCGGGCTTCCACGCCTTGAGCAATGATGCCATCCAGACCGTCTTCCTGAATCAGGACTTCCAGGCATTTCGGCAAGGCTTCCGGATTTAGGGTGGCGGCCATGTCCACAGGATTTCCATGACTCCAATAGGCCGGTAGGATCTGGTTCAATTTTTCTATCAAACGGTCCGACAGGGCGGGGAGTTCCAGGCCCCATTGACGACAGGCATCTGCGGCCACCACTCCCCAACCCCCCCCACGGGTAAGGACGGCGATCCTGTTCCCTTGTGGAAGGGGATAATTCAAGAAGGCGGCGGCATAATCCAACATGCTGTCCGTGGTCTCGGCCTCAATAAGTCCGGCTTGATGACAGGCGGCCTTAAAGAGATTGTAACGGCTGGCCATGGCCCCGGAATGGGATTGGGCGGCTTTGCTGCCGACATCACTTTTCCCGCCTTTGAAATAGATTAAGCGGTTTTGTTTGTGCGGCCTTTCGGGCTATTTCCAAAAAACGGCGTCCGTCTTTTAATCCTTCGATGTAGGTCAAGAGAACCTTGGTCTCGGGATCGGTGCTGAAATATTCGAGATAATCCTCGCATTGAATATCCCCCTCGGTTCCGCTGGAGACGAACTTGGAAAAGCCGACTCCCCGCTCTATTCCCCAGGCCAGCATTTGAACGCCCACATTGCCGCTCTGAGAGACATAGGAAACACCGCCTCTTGGGGGCTGGACAGGGGGCATGAGGATATGCAAATGGGAAGGGGCGGAAAAGACCCCCATGGTGTTAGGCCCGATAAAGTGGAGGCCTTTTTCGCGGGCCAGACGGCTTATTTCATTTTCCAAGGCCCGGCCTTGGGGGCCGGTCTCCGAAAAACCGGAACTGATGATAACGACTGAACGGATGCCCCGTTCGGCACATTCTTCCAGGGCCTTGAAAACCCGCTGGGCCGGTATGGTAATAACGGCCAGATCCACATCGTCCTGGATCGTTTTGAGAGAAGGGTAAACCTTCAGACCCAACAAAGTCCCAGCCTTGGGATTGACCGGACAGATGAGGCCCTTGTAACCGCCGGTGATAATATTAGCCAAGATACGAAAGCCCCATTTGTTGGGACTGGCCGAAGCGCCGATCATGGCAATTCCCTTGGGTTTAAAAAAAGGTTCAAAGTCGGATGGATTCATAGGGTTTGCAGTAAGGGTCCTTTCTTTTCAAAGGGAATAAGGTCAAGGATTCCATGATTCAAGGGTTCGAGGCGTGGACCAATAAAATCGATTTGGTCGAACCTTGAACGGTATTTATGTATTAAGGGGCCAAGACGATCAAGGCATCGGCGGCAACGGGTTTGTTCCCCGAGATGATCAGCGGGTTGATATCGATTTCTTTTATCCCTTCGAGGTCCAATCCGATTTGCCCGAGTTGAATAAGGATCTGGGCCAAAAGGTCTTTGTCCACGGCCTCCAGGCCCCGAACGGCCCCAAGCATCTTATGGGCCTTGGTTTCTTCCATCATTTCCAGGGCCTGTTTCAGGTCCAATGGGGCTATCCTGAAAGAAACATCTTCCAATATTTCAGCAAATATCCCCCCGAGACCGAACAGGACACAAGGGCCGAATTGGGGGTCCCGGGTCAGCCCGGCCAAAAATTCCCGCGGGCCTTTGAGCATCTCCTGGACCAGGACCGTCCCGGCCTGATCGTTCATCCGGTCCATGATTTCCCGGAAGGCCGTTTCGGCCTCCTCTTCATTTCGGACATCCAACCGTATGAGGCCTTTTTCGGTTTTATGGGTCACTTGAGGGGAATTGCCTTTCAGGACCAGAGGATATCCGATTTCCCGGGCCGTTTTCTTGAAATCGTCCCAGTCCTTACAGAGTTTTTCCCGGACGACGGGGATTCGGTAATGGGCAAGAATCAGCTTGGATTCATACTCCGATAAAGTGGCCCGGCCTTCGTTCAAGGCCGATTCGATGATCTTAAGAGGGTCTTGCATCTTGGGTTTCCTTCTCGATCTTTCTTCATCCCAAAAAACTCGATCTGTTTCCTGGAATTTGTTAATTAAATATTTAATAAAAAATGAGATAAAAAATAATATCGAAAATTGGACGGCCAGTCAATGAGAAATTTTAGGGCCTAAGAACATCGGTTTTTTACCGAGACCAAATTACTTATAAGGTGGTGAATCCTGAAGCGGAGATCAGCGAAGGGGCAAGGAGATGGTGATTTTTATATGATGGTCATCTTCTTGGGTTACGTTGATCTTTCCGCCGTGTTTGTGAATGACCACTTTGGGACTGGAGACATCCACCAGGTCCGAAACCGGCGCATTTTTTACAGACAAGGTAATCAACGGTGAAGGGATAAAAATAATGCTCAATGTCGTCGGTGAAAATATAGGGGACTGGGTAGGTCAGGGTCACAACAGCCACCCCGCCGTCTTTGTGCGTGGTCAATTCCATCTCCCCCTTTTGCCCCATCCGTTGCCAGGCGTTTTCCATCAGGCTGGTAAGGACTTTTTCCAATAGCTTTTCATCCAGCGGAATCAATCCCAGACCCTGGTCCAGGTTGGATTTAACGGAAAAACCGAGGTCCTGATATTTTTTTCGCAGTCCCTCAATAGCCTGAATGATCACCTGGTTCAGGTTGCCGGGCTGCAGGCGGACCACCAGGGGGGTGATAAAAGTCAGCATCATATTCAGGATCTTTTCCAGTTTCTGCACCTGTTCCAGGATCATCTGTCCTTTTTCTGCCCGGCCGTCTGCGGCTTCGAAGGACTTAACGATTCGCCGGGCCAATCCTCCGATGGAGGCCAGCGGGTTACGCAGTTCATGGGCCAGACGGGCCGAAATCTGGCTCAGGGTTTCCAATTCCTGGGCTTGCAGGCTTTTTTCCTGGAGTTCCTTTTGCACCGTCACGTCAATGATGATGCCGTCCATCCGGTAAAATTCCCGGTTTTCATTAAAAACCGGGACGGCATGATCAAAACAATGAACCAGGGTGCCATCTTGATGAATCAGCCGGTATTCGGCGTGGAGTTCCTGCTTCCCTTCCAGGCTTTCCTGGCGCAGGGCTAAGATTTTGGCCCGGTCGTCGGGATGAATGTGCCGGGACCAAACTTCATAATGTCCGTTCAACTGCTCCGGGGAAATGCCGATCATCTGTTCCGTGGCCCGATTCAAGAACAAGGTTTCCCCGCCGGGCCGGATCATATATACGATTAAGGGCACATTTTCGACCAGGGTCCGGTAGGTCTGTTCGGACTCCTTGAGGCTCCGGGTCCGCTCTTCCACCCTCAACTCCAGATTCTGGGCATACTCCCGGAGCTGGCTTTGGGAGGCCTCCAGGGATCCCAGCATCCGGTTGATGGCCCGGGACATGACATCCAGCTCATCTCCGCTTTTTACCGGGAGACGGGTATCGCGGCGGCCGGAGGCGATTTCGTCGGCTCCCCTGACAACTGCATCGATGCGCCGGGTAAAGATGACCGAGATGAACCAGACAAAAGCGATCGAAGCGGTCAGACCGATCAGCCCCAGGGCGGCGGACAGCAGGGCATACCGGTGGAGCAGGGCCATGGTGGGACTGCGATCGACACTGATTTTTACCAGGCCGATCTTCTCCCCCGAAAAATCCCGTAGCGGCCCGAAGATTACGGCCATCTTCCTTTGACCCAGGAGTTCCGGCTGAACCATTACCTCTCCTGAAAAAAGGAGACGTCGGAAAAGTTCCACCGAAGGAAGAGGCTGGTCCATGGTGGAGGCAAATACTTGAGGGATTCCCCGATCGCCTTTTTCCTGAAGGTAGAGGACCACCTCGGCGCTATAATTTTTTTTGTACTCCTCCAGCAGCGGCTTTTCCAGGGAGAGGCCGAATTCCACAGTGCCTACCTGGCGGCCCTGGTAAAAAACAGGCGCCACGCTGCGGATGCTCAGACCCAGGGTTCCCATTTCTATGCCCCCAACGCCGATGCCGGTCTCCCTGGCCCGGTTGATGGTTTGCCGATAGGTCTCCATTTTTTCTCCATATTGGTCCGGGGCATGGAGCCTGAGGAATGAAGTGGCCGGAGGCAGATGAAAATGGAACTGCCGGACGCCGAAATCCCGTCGCAGGGTCTCATAGGCCGGGGAAAAGAGCGCGGTCAGTCGGCTTCGGTCTCTGTGGGCCAAAGCCGCGGCTACCTCCGGGTTTTGGGCAGTCAAACAGGCCAGGCTTAAGGCCATATTTTTTTTAAAGGCTAGGTCATTCAAAAAAATCTGATACAGATTTCTAAGCCGCTGCCCTTCATTGACCTGAATCAGACTGGACTGAAAGCGAAAGGAAACCAGAAACAGGGTGGCCGCCCCCATGGCGGCCAGGAAAAGAAAAGGAATGATCAGCTTCCACTTGAGGCTGATGTCGTTGATTCGTTTTAGATTCATAGAAAACTTTTTATCTGGTCTCTTCCGCTGGTTTTTATTTCTCTATGTTTAGATCGCGGAATTCCGTCACCGAATCAGCCTTGGTCCAGAGGCCCACATGTCCTTTGATCGGAGCTTGGGCATCATATTCCAAAACCGGTTCATCGTCAACATATCCCCTTAAGTGCGGGCCTTTGATTTCCACTTTGAGACCGTACCAGCGGTCGGATTCGATCTTCATTTTTGCCGCCGCCCGCTGGAGTCGCTTATTGTTGATATACTCAAAGAGGATGACATTGTCCTCCAGGGCGTTGATCCGGAAGACAAAATAATTTCCCGCATTTTTTATCCCGAAGGCGATGCCTCCGGCCCGATCGATGTTGCCCTTGACGGCTTTAACTTGAACTTGCGCCGTCCCCTCGGCCATTTCGCTGTTTTTGGCAATGGCCAAAGGAAAATAATAATAGGCCCCGAGGTTATCCAACAAATCCTGGGTGGAAGGTCCCATGACCTTATTGGACAAGCCTACCAGTCCCGAAAACAAAAAGAGACCTGATTCGGAGTCGTCCTGGAGAAAGACGGTCCGGCCTTTTTCCTGGATCTGTTTCCAATCCCCGAGTTGAACATAAAAACCTTCTAATTTTTCTCGCTGCGGGGCGGATAAAAAATCATATTCTTCCTTGAAAAATAGGCCGGCCATCCGCTCGATATCTCCCTGACCGGATACGACCATGTCTAAGAGACGACTGCAGGCCAATAATCGACCCAACTGATCCAGTTTTTCCTCCATGGCGATTCGGTCATAACCGGTCAGGGAGGCCTCCAATAAATCTCCCTGGATGGAGACTTCAAAACCTAATTTTTTTAAAATATTGGCCAGGAAAAGGACCCTCAAAGAACGCCCGGTAAAATTCCCCGCACCGCCGGAAAACTGGAGGGCTACATAATTTTGGCTGCTGTTTTCCCCGCAGAGGGTATCCACCGTGGTGAAATGATAGCCGAACTTGGCATTAAAATTCAGATAGTCCCTGGAAAGCAGGGCATAGCTGTCTCCGCCCGGGATATTGCCAAATTCGGAGGTGGCCCCGGCGGCCATCAAGGTCATAAATTTTTTCAAGTCAAAATTAATCGAACCGGTCCAGGTGATGCCCGGATGGGTAAACCCCTTCCAAAGGGCCTTCAGGGGAAGGGATTCAAACTGGTCGGGGGTGATCTCTTGGCAGGTGGACAGGCCTTCTTTGAGGCCGCCACCCAGATCGATCAGATAAAGAAACAGGGGGACCGTAGAAGTCAATTTGACGGCCACCGCCTTTCTGCCGGCGGCATCGGCCAGGCCGAACATTTCCTTTATGGCCATCTCGTGAGTGAAACGGGTCAGGTCATGGAAGGTCCGGCATCCTTCGGGAGAAAAAGAAGGAATCATGGGGATCGATAAGGTTTAATGGAGCAATAAAATCCAGGATGGTTTTCAGTCGACGGTGGAGTGGGCTTTCAAAGATCGGGGTCCTGGGTATTGGGAATTTTTGGGCGAGTTCTTCCACGATGCCTTGATAAACAAGGCCGGTATCCGCATAAAGGGTCACCGGTTCTTTATGGATAAGCACCGAGGTGGCCTTGACAGTGTCGAAGAGGGCCGGCACCCCGAATTCCCTGGCCACGGAGGCCAGGTGGCTGGTGGTGCTGCCGATGTCGGTGATGATCCCTTTTATCCGGCCCATCAGTCCGGCATAATTGGGCGAGGCCGTTCTGGCCGCCAGGATTGAACCCGGGGGGATGTTTCCAATTTCTTCACCTTCCCTTAAGAGATAAACCGGCCCGGCCGCGACTCCCGAGGAAGCGGTCCGCCCTTTGGAGATGAGTATCGGGTGGCCGGGAAATTCTCCGGGGAATTCCTCTTTCTCCGGTTTGCGACTGATAAGATTCAAAGGCCTGGATTGGAGAATAAACAATCGGTCTCGATGGTCCAATGCCCATTCAATATCCTGGGGGCTGTTGAAATAGCCTTCCAGTTTTAACCCCTGCCGGGCCAATTGGAGGACCTTTTCATCAGAAAGGGAAGCCCGCTCCTTGTCCTGATCGGGTACCTCCTCCAGGACCGTCTTTCCCGAGGGCAGGCCGATAAGTCGATGGTCTTTCCGGCTGATTTCTTTTTCTTGGATCTTCATCTCTTTCCGGTCCACCAGAAATTGATCCGGAGAAGCGCTGCCGTCCACCAGCCGTTCTCCAAGGCCCCAAAGGGAACTGATTTTCAGATGTCCCGATTCCGGGTTTTGCGGATCCCGGGTGTAGACGACCCCGCTGGTTTGGGCGTCAACCATCTGTATGCCGGCTACGGCCATGGGGGTGAGATGGTCGATAAAACCCTGCTGATAGCTATAGAGCAAGGCCCGGGCGGAATATTTACTGGCCAGGACCGTTTTATAGGCCTCAAAAAGGTTCTCCCGCCCGACATTCAAGACGGTTTGAAACTGACCGGCAAATCCAGCCTCCGTATCCTCGCCGATGGCACTGCTCCTCATGGAAATCCGCACATCTTTTTCCGTTCTTTCCTCCAGGGAATCATAGGCCTGCAATAGGGCCTGACGAATATCCTCCGGTATCCGGGCCAGGAGAATCAGGGACCTGAGAGTGGTGCTGATTTGTTCCATTTTCTTTAATGAGTCGGGATCGAACCGGGACAATTCCGCCTCTATAGCCCCGGATAATTGATTATCCTCTATAAATTTCTGGTAGGCGAAGGCGGTGATGGCAAACCCTTCCGGTACCGGCAACTTTAGATCGTTCTTTATGGCCGATAGGTTTCCGGCCTTGGCCCCCACCAGATTTCTTTTCTCCGGGGAAATATCCTCCAGGGGGAGAACCAGATCTTGAGAAGGATAGGTTATGTGGGGATTCAACTCCCGATCCAACTCTTTTTCCAGTGTCCGGTAGACTTCCGACAGGGCCGCATATTTTCCCCCCGAAAGGTCTTGGAAGGCCTCCAAAAGATTTTTCATCTCGCCCGATAATTCCCTGACCTTTTTCCGCAGGTCAGTCAGGCTGAAAGGCCGGCCGCCGTAATACAATTGTTCCAGTTCGGCTATGAGGCTTAAGGCCCCGTGATTATGTTTGAGCAGGGATTTAAAGGATTGGTATTGGCTGACGTGTTTCCCCTCGAGGTTGACCAAAGGTCGGCAAGGTTCCCCCTTGGAAAAAAGATTTAGAAAGCTTCTCATCTTATCAATCCTTCAATCGTTGAATCAAAATTTCTTTCATCTCATCCCTTAATTTTCTAAAGCGACCCTTCTCCCCGAAAATAGATGGGTCGGATAGGGCCGGGTCTTGAAAGGGGATGTGCTCCCATTCGGTCAGACCGGGATAATAGGCGCAGACCTTATCCGCATCCGAGCACAAAGTAATCACCTTATCAAACTTTACCTCTTTGAAGGTATCCAGGTGCTTGGATTTTTGTGAGGAAACATCGATCCCGATTTCATATAAAACCTTTTTGACCATGGGGTGGATTTCCAGGGGCAGAAATCCGGCCGAAAAGGCGGCCCACCTATCTTTCAAAAAATGGTTGACCAGGGCCTCGGCCATCTGAGATCGAACGACATTGGCCGTGCAAATAAACAAGACGGTCTTTCGTCCCTCGGCCCTGGCCTTTTGGTAGCGGATTAATTCAGGATCAGGATGGTTACTGTAAATATGGTCCCTTGGAATCGGATTACTCAATCATCCCCTAAATCTCCTCTAAGAATTTTGTTTACCGAGTTGGCTCAACTCCCGCCCAAAAAACAAGGGCCACGGCCATGAGAATGAGAGAAGCGTTTATAAAAGACAGGGGGAAGCCGAAATACTTGGCGACGATCCCCGAGACCAATGGGCCGGAGGTATGGCCGATATCCATAATGGAGCCGAGTATGCCCATGGCCGAGCCGTAGGTTTCTTTCTTGCTGAAGTCGGCCACCAAGGCCGAGGTGGCCGAGGTCACAATCGACAAACTCAACCCGAACAGGATACTCAAAAGGAGCAAAGGGAAAAAGGACTTGATAAGCCCAAGGCTCCCAATGCACAAGGCCCCCATCAAGGCACCGGCCAAAATTTGGGGCTTCCGCCCATGACGGTCGGAAAAACGACCCATAACAGGCTTGGTCAGGGCCAGGGTGATCACCTGGGCCGAAAGGAAGATCCCCACTTCATAGGCGCTGAGCCCTATTTTTATGGAATAGATGGGCAAAAAGGTTTCAAAGGTGCCATAAGCAAAAAGGATGGCCGCTTCCATTCCGCTGGTAAAAGAAATTCCGGGGTTGGCCATGACTTTTTTGAGGGTCCTTAAGGTCTCGCTTAAAGGCTTCCTGTTCTTTTTCATTACTGGAAGCTCAGGGAGTTTGAAGACCAAAAAAAAGGCCAGTATGCCCGCCAGGCCGCAGATCAGATAGACGCATTTAAACCCCAACGATGGGTTAAAAATAAATAAACCGATCAGACTGCCGCCGATGATCGGGGCCATAAACCGTCCGAGCAAAGTGGAGGTGGAAAACCAGCCCAATTTTTCTCCCCTCCCCTGGTGGAAGAGGTCGGAGACCAGGGCCATGGCTACGGGAATGAAGATGGCCGTAGCCAGACCGTGATAAAAGCGGATCAGGGCCAGTTGCCAGAGACGGGTGACGATCAAATATAAAAAGGGAGCGGTGGAAAAAACCAAGACGGAAAAAAGGAGCATCCGTTTCCGGCCCCAGCGGTCGGAAAGCAATCCGGCAGGGATACTGGCCACTATGCCGGTAAAGGCGGATATGGCGGCTATGACCCCGACCCCGGCCGGATCGGCCCCCAAAAAGGAGGCGAAAAGAGGCAGCACCGGACTTTTGGAGACAGTGGAGCTGAAGATGGCCGCCATTCCGGCGCCACAGAGTAAAAGGAACGGGCTCATCTTTATCCTTTGAATGAGCGGCGATGGACTCACAAGAAATAAATTTTGTTATTTATGATAACAACACAAAGCGGGGTATGCAATCCAAATGGGCCGGTTTTTTTCTTTTTAGGACCGACCGAATTTGGACTTCCAAAGAATGCTTTACAATTCAGTGATTTTTTTTTAAAATACAACCCTCAAAGAATTTGATTCCCCTTATAAATTTCAGAAAAACCAAAAGGGGACAGGAGAAAGACTTATGAAAAATTTAGGTAATCTCATGAACCAGGCCAAGATGATGCAAAGTCGATTGGCTCAGATCCAGGAAGAAATGGCCAAAAAGACCGTGGAGGCCTCCTCCGGGGGCGGGATGGTGACCGTAGTGGCCAACGGCCGCCAGGAGATCCTTTCGGTTAAAATAGAGCCCGAGGTGGTTAACCCTGAGGATGTCGATATGCTTCAGGACCTGGTCCAGGCCGCGGTCAATGACGCCCTGCACAAGGCCCAGGAAATGGTCTCCCAGGAAATGGCCAAGGTAACGGGTGGGCTAAAAATCCCCGGGCTTTTTTAGTCATGGGTGTGTCCGTATACCCGCCCCCACTGGCCCGGCTGATCGCCTCCCTTTCCCGTCTGCCGGGATTGGGTGAAAAGACGGCCGCCCGACTGGCCCTGCACCTTCTTCGGCGTCCCGAAGGGGAAGTAACCGAACTGGCCCGCACCCTGATGGAGCTTAAAGAAAAAATCCGCTCTTGTTCGATCTGTTTTAATTTGACCGAGACAGACCCCTGTCCATTGTGCCAAAACCAGGGTCGGAGCTCCGAAATCCTGTGTGTGGTGGAAGGTCCGGGGGACCTCATGGCCCTGGAAAAGGCCGGCGGTATAAAAGGAAAGTATCATGTCCTGCAGGGGACCTTGTCTCCTATTGACGGAGTCGGCCCCCGGGATCTGCGCATCAAGGAACTTATGGAACGTCTCGACAAAGAAAACGTTTCCGAAGTTGTTCTGGCCATCAATCCCTCTTCCGAGGGGGAAGCGACCGTTTCTTTTTTAATAGAACAGATCAAAGCCAAAAGGCCGGATTTACGGTTGACCCGGATAGCTTACGGGATTCCCATGGGAGGGGATATCAAATATATGGATAACTGGACGATCAAGATGGCCTTAGACAGCAGGAGGGATGCGTAACCATATGTCGTCGGGATTAAAAAAAGGTTCTGAAATCATAGTTGAAGTCTTGCAGGAAGAAGGGGTAGACGTTGTTTTCGGATTTCCGGGGGGGCAGGTTATTCCTCTTTACGATGCCCTTTATGATTGTCCCATCCGGCATATCCTGACCCGGCACGAGCAAGGCGCAGCCCATGCGGCCGACGGCTATGCCCGGATGACCGGGAAAGTCGGGGTCTGTATTGCCACCTCCGGGCCGGGAGCCACCAACTTAGTCACCGGTCTGGCCAATGCCTACATGGACTCGGTGCCCATGGTGGCCTTGACCGGGCAGGTCCCTACTTCCATGATCGGTAACGACAGCTTTCAAGAGGCCGACATTTACGGGATCAGTATCCCCATCACCAAATATAATTACTTGGTCAAGGACATCAACGACTTGGCCCGGATCCTGAAAGAAGCCTTCTACTTGGCCCGCACCGGACGACCAGGCCCGGTTTTGGTGGACCTTCCCAGGGATATCCAGGTTGGCCGGATTAAATACAAGCCCGTTAAAGAAGTGCATATTCCCAGTTATCACCCGACCATTAAAGGGCATCCTAAACAGATCGAGGCCGCCCTTAAGGCCATCAAAGAGGCGGAAAGACCAGTGGCCTATGTGGGCGGAGGGGTCATTTCTTCCGGAGCCACGGAAGAACTCCGAGCCTTTATCCGGACAGCCCATATTCCCATAACCAATACCTTGTTGGGGAAGGGGAGTTTTCCCGAGGATAATCCCCTTTCTCTGGGTATGCTGGGGATGCACGGCACTCGTTATGCCAACTATTCCATTTATCATTCTGACCTGATCCTGGCCCTTGGGGTCCGTTTTGATGATCGGGTTGCCGGAGATGTCAAAAAGTTTGCCCCCCAGGCTAAAATCGTGCATGTCGACATTGACCCCGCGGAAATCGGAAAGCGGGTCATTGTGGATATTCCCATCGTCGGGGATCTAAAGACCGTCCTGGGACAACTTCTGGCCAAGGTCAAGCCGGTGGAACGAAAGCAATGGCTGGATCAGATTGCCCAATGGAAAAGAGAGTATCCCTTGCGCTATAAAAACGAAGATGGACTCAAGCCCCAGTACATTCTGGAATGTATCAACAGTATCAAAAATAGGGATGTGGTTATCAGCACCGATGTGGGGCAGCATCAGATGTGGGCGGCTCAGTATATTCTTTCCAAGAACCCCCGGTCCTTTATTTCTTCCGGGGGATTGGGAACCATGGGCTTCGGATTCCCCGCTGCCATCGGGGCCCAGGTGGGCTGCCCGGACAAGACCGTCATCCTGATTTCCGGTGACGGCAGTTTTCAGATGAACATCCAGGAACTGGCCACGGCCCGTTGTTATCATATCCCGGTTAAAATTTTTATCTTTAACAACGGCAACCTGGGCATGGTCCGGCAATGGCAGGAATTATTCTGGAATAAGCGCTATTCCCAAACCCACTTTGAATTTAATCCGGATTTTGTCAAAGTGGCCGAAGGATATGAAATCAAAGGAAGAGTCGTTCGGTCTTCAGAAGAGGTCATGCCGGCCATCGATGAGGCCTTGTCCGTTAAGGAGCCTTTTTTGGTTGATTTCCGTATTGCTCCGGAAGAGAATGTTTCTCCCATGGTCCCGCCGGGAAAAGGCATTTGTGAAATCCTTGAGGAGTGTTGATTATGCGTCAAGTTATTTCCGTCTTAGTCCGAAATCATCCCGGGGTTCTTTCGCATGTGGCCGGGCTCTTTACCCGGCGGGCTTATAATATCGAAAGTATAGCGGCCGGGATTACGGAACGGCCTGATGTAACCCGGATCACGCTGGTGGTATCGGGAGACGAGGCCGTTTTGGAACAGGTAACCAAGCAGCTTAGAAAACTGATTGATGTCATCGGGGTCATTGATCTGAAGTATTCTCAGTCCGTCACCCGAGAACTGATTTTGATGACCGTTTACCTTCCGGCGGAAAAACGGGTTGAATTGGTACAAGTGGCCAATTCTTTCGGGGGAACCATTGTCGATATCTCCGATCAAACGGCCACCTTGGAATTTTCCGGCAACGAACGCCGGATCAATACCCTGCTCATGGCCCTGGCCCCTTTCAAGATTAAGGAAATAGCCCGCACCGGATTGATCGCCTTGCCGCTGGAAAGTTCCAGCGGAGACAGCCGGGACTTCTTGGCTTAGAACTTTTCCTTTAAAAAAAATATTGGCTGATATAGCGCAAAGCCAGAGAACTGATGACAAGACCCAGCATCAGCTTGATGAATTTTTGTGGGACGAATTTTTGGACCCGGGCCCCCAGATACATGCCGATAAAGCCGCCGGCACCAAAGAGAAAACCCAGGAGCCAGTCCGGAGCAGTGGCCAATCCGGCTTTGGCGGGGATGATGCTGTAGAAAAAGACCCCGGCAATGGAAGTCAGAAAGGTCCCCAAAAGGGCCGCCCCGGCCACGGTATAGACCGGAAGGTGAAAAACGGCCACGCAAAATGGGGCGATGATGGCCCCCCCGCCTATGCCGTAAGTGCCGCCGATAATCCCCACGACAAAGGCCAATATAAACATGGCCGGTGTGCTGAAGGAAAAGCGTTCCCCCCAAAATTCGTATTCCACCCGGGATAAAGAAAACCGCACGGTTTTAACCACGGCCTCGGCGGGCAGCCCGGAGGCCATATGGGCCTGACGGTTTGCCTTGAGTTCTTTGGCGTGCTGGTTGAATTTATCTTCCAAAGACTTCATTTGTTTTTTCCCTTTTTGGGAGCGGGAAGTCATTTCATAAAGAATGCGAAGGCCTAAATAAAGCAAGACACAGCCTACAAATAATTTAAAGGCCTTGGGGTTTGGCAGATAGAGGATGCGGATATAATAGCCGATAAAAACACCGGGTAAGGTCCCGACAATGACCACCCAGGTTAAAGGCCAGGCCATCCGGCCCTCTTTGAGATAGCGATAGACCCCGCTGGGAATGGCTACGATATTATAGACAAAGTTAGTGGCACTGACCGACGGACTGGTAAAATTTAAGAAACTGACTTGAAAGGGTAAGAGCAGAAAGGCCCCGGAGACCCCGCCCATGGAAGTAAAAAAAGAGACCACGAAGGCCACTAAGGGGGGAATAAAGAGATAGGTTTTTACACCCGAGACCGGGAAGAGCCAGTATAGATTTTCCATTAGGGTTCCTCTCTGCGGACATCCTTGCTTTTTTTAATTTTGAAGATTTTCAATTTTAATACAACTTTAATGCCAAACCTTATTGCCGAAAGGGATCAGAACAGCGTTATGAATAGCCCCAAATCTCTTATTTGTCTTTTTTATCCAAATAGGGTAAATACTATATACTTTTCCTAATCATGAAAATCAATAATTCTAATTTCGTCATGACGAAATGTTTGTATTAATAGGTTCATAAAATGGAGAGGATACCAGTATGATTCTTTGGCCAAAAAAAATTTCCCCCGGACCTTTGCTCTGTCTCTTTTTTGTGTCTGTCAGTCTTCTGTCAGGTATCTCCTGGGCCGAGAAAAAAACAGTCAAGCTTGGATTTGTAGCCGATGTAACCGGTCCGGCCTTTTTGATCACCCTTTCGCAGAAAAATGCCCTGGAGCTGGGCACCGAGGAAATTAATTCCTCCGGTGGTCTCCTGGGCCGAAGAGTGGAATTGATTATCCGGGATTCTCAAATGAAACCCGAGTTGGGCGCGGCCCTGGCCAGGGATTTGATCCGCCGGGATAAGGTCGATTTTTTAATTGGACCGACCAGTCCGGCTGTGGCCCTGGCCGTCTCCCAGGTTTGCAAAGAAAATAAAAGATTGATTTATTTCCACGGCGCCAACAACGAAAGGATGACAGGCGAGCTGGGGCACCGTTATTTGTATCAGGTTATTCCCAACACCTTTATGGAAGGACAGGCCGTAGCCGACTTTCTTTCTAATAAAGTCTATAAAAAGATCGCTATTATCGGGCCTGATATTGAATCCGGCCATAGTCAGGCCAATGCCTTTAAGAAAAAATTGGCCGAAATAAATCCTTCGGCCCAGGTGGTCAAAGAACTCTGGCCTAAATTAGGGGAACAGGACTATGCCCAGGAAATTACGTCCCTGCTGTCCAGTAAGCCGGAGATCATTTACGTCATCCTCTGGAGCGGAGACTTGGCCGGCTTTATCCGCCAGGGCCGAGCCATGGGATTGTTTCAGCACACGCCTATTATCGGTCTTTTTGATTATGACCTCCTGAAGGGACTTGGCGGGGATATGATTCCGAATCTTTACGGTTTTGACTTCGCTCCCTTTTACGCCCTGAACAACCCACAGATTAAGGCTTTTACGGAAAAATATAAGGCCAGGACCGGAGAATATCCGTCGGGCTGGGCCATCACCGCTTATGACGGGTTGATGGTCCTGAGAAAGGCCGTGGAAAAAGCCAAGTCGTTGGAGACAGAAAAAGTCATTGGCGCCCTGGAAGGTCTTCAATGGGATTCTTTGCGCGGTCCCCTTTATATCCGCCCCTTGGACCACATGGCCAACTGCGGCCTTTATTTCGGGATTACCTACAAAGACCCAAAATATTCCTTTTATCTCATGAGAAAAGTCTTTTATATCCCAGGGCAGGAGGTCTGGCATTCGGCGGAAGAGATTAAAGCTATCAAAAGATGAAAAGATTATTTATCCACTCAATTTCTCTTTTATCCCTGATATTCACCTTCCAGCTTTTATCCTTGGCGACGGAGCTTCCCAGAACCTCCGGACCTTCCGATCTCCTGATTGTTTTCGGGACCATCACCAATGTTCAGGGGAAAGGGATTAAAGAGGCCAAGTTAAATTTCTTCTTAAATGATCAGAAAGTTGAACAAAAAGAAGAAACCACGTCGGCCGGTACCGGAAATTTCAAGGCCGAGCTTTCTTTCCCCCCGGGAACCCTGGGCAAGGGAAAGGTGGCCCTGGAGGCCGAAAAATCATCCTATAAACATTCCGGGAAGATTGGGCTGGATAAGATCGTTAAAGAAAAGATCGACGGAAATGGGAATGTCTATTACCTGGCCCATCAAAATATTTCCTTGGCCAGGATCATTTCACCTGCTTTTTGGATTGCCACCCTGGTTTTATTAGCCGTCTATGCCTTAATTGCTTTTGAGTTTATGCATCGGACTCTGGCGGCTTTGCTCGGGGCGGCCCTTCTGCTGTTCATTACTTATACCCTCGGGACATACCGCGCCGATTATTTCATCTTAAGCTTTGAAGATGCCGTTAAGGCCATCGATATGAACGTCATCTTTTTGCTGATGGCCATGATGATTATCGTGGGAGTCACCAAAAAAACCGGTGTTTTTCAGTGGCTGGCCTATAAATCCTTTCAAATCGCCAGAGGCAATGTCCTCGTTCTCTCCGGCACCTTGATGTTTGTCTCCGCTTTTATTTCGGCCTTCTTAGATAATGTAACCACTATGTTGTTGGTCATTCCGGTTACCATTGAGATCGCCGTTACCCTTAAAATAAACCCAATCACTCTGCTTCTGCCCGAGGCCTTTGCTTCCAATGTCGGGGGCACGGCCACCTTGATCGGGGACCCGCCTAATATCATGATCGGTTCTTATGCCAAATTGACCTTTATTGATTTTGTCAAGCATCTAACCTTGATCAACCTCATCGCCCTGGTGGCGGTCATTATCTATTTTATTTACTGGTACAAAAAAGATTATCTGAGTGCCCAGGTCGGGGATGTGCAGAAGATGATCGCCCTTTTAAAGGAAGAATATAAAATCACCAATAAGACCCTGCTGACTTATTGTGCCCTCATGCTGGGGTTCACTATTTTTCTCTTTATCATCCACGGGGCCTTGCACATGGAGCCGAGTATTGCCGCCCTGATCGGAGCCTCGATCTTGTTGGTCATCAGCCGGGTGGATATCGTCGAGATGCTGGAAAAAGAGATCGAATGGCCGACCCTGATCTTCTTTATGATGCTTTTTATCGTTGTTTCCGGGGCGGAAGAGGCCGGTTTAATCCAGGTTATCGCCGACTGGGTCAAAAACATCTCCGGCGGCTCTCTGGTAGTGGCCATCCTGATGATCCTCTGGGTTTCGGCCCTGGCCTCGGCCATTATCGACAATATCCCTTTTACGGCCACCATGCTGCCCATCGTGGCCTATTTGACTCAAGTCATTCCAGGGGCCCAGAGCGGGGTTCTGTGGTGGGCCTTATCCTTGGGCGCCTGTCTGGGAGGCAACGGGACCATGATCGGGGCCAGCGCCAACGTGGTCACGGTCGGCATGGCCGAGCGGGCCGGCTACCCCATTTCTTTTATGGCTTATCTTAAGGCAGCCTTTATCCCGATGATTATTACGATCATCCTTTGTTCTTTCTGGTTGTTGTTGGTGAAAATGTAACTCGATTTCAGATTGCGGATTTCAGAATGAAGGAGTCGTCACCCCGGCGAACCCCGGATCAAGTCCGGGACAATCACCGGGGTCCAGACGTCGTCCCGGCGAAAGCCGCGAACCAGTTCCTTTATTTTGAATTCTGGCTTTCGCCAGAAATAATGACGAAGATGAGCTTTATAATTTTACCAACATTGACCGCGTAACAAGGAGTCCGATATGGCCTATAAGACAATCGTTTGCGGAGTAACCGGGTCCGAAGCTTCACAAAGAGCAGCCTTGGAGGCGGCGCGTTTAGCCAGGGATAATCAAGCCGACTTGATTTATGTTTATGCAGTAGACGCCACCTTCTTAGAAGGAATGACCATTGAGTTGACCTCCGATTTTGCCCAAACAACCCTGGAGCATTTGGGGGGCCATATTTTGGAACGGGCTGAAGAGATTGCTTCGGCTGAAGGGGTCCCTTCTAAAAAGATATTAAGAACGGGGGGCGTCCTTGAGGTTTTGAAACGGGTCCTGGTAGAAGAAAAGGCCGACTTATTGCTCATCGGTCATGAGAACCGATCCTTTTTTGAAAAAGTCCTGTTTAAAGGAGAAGTTGAAGACCATATTCAGGAGTTAATCAATCAGACCGGAGTCCAGGTTCAATTGATCCGTTGAAGAAATTGAAATTTTCTCTTCAGAGAAAAATGGTTTTTTCCTCCATTCACTCCCGTTAATCAGCTCTTGCTTTTTCTCCCCTTACTTTATAATATACCGGAAAATAAAAAATTTTTACCCTATGTTCCAAAAATGAACTTATTTCGCCTTTTCAAAAAGGAGGGACGGGCCGGGCATTTCGGGGGATCGACTTCCCTGGAGAAGATCTTTAATCACTTTACCGAATTGCTCAAAGAAAATAACGAGACTTTGGAATTGATGGCCGATTTGGAGGAAAAGGCCAGCGGGCATTTCCTCTTTGACATGACTTATCTTCGGTCTACCAGCAATCGGATTGTTGAAAAGGTCGGCCTGATTATTAATCATCTTATTGAACTGGCCCCCAACCGCTATGAAGATCTTAAGGAAATTTACCTTCGGATTCTTCTGGGGATTCAAGAGACTCTGGAAAAAAAGAAAGGGATTCCTCAAGCCGATTATACTCTGAGCTTAAATCAGATCACAACCGGGATGCTTCCCCAGACCGGGGGGAAAAATGCCCACTTGGGAGAGGTGAAAAATGTCTTGGGTCTTCCGACACCGGACGGCTTTGCCATAACCACTTATGCCTATAGTTATTTTTTATCCTTCGATCATCTGCAAGATCGGATCCTTTCCATCCTTCATGAGTCTCCTCTAAAAGACCAAAAAAAGCTCCAGGAGA
The DNA here is from genome assembly GCA_963821645.1 of uncultured delta proteobacterium. Lineage (GTDB taxonomy): Bacteria > Desulfobacterota > RBG-13-43-22 > RBG-13-43-22 > RBG-13-43-22 > RBG-13-43-22. The sequence continues at coordinate 46,873 of CAWGEQ010000016.1, forward strand.
TTGAAGAGGAGGTAAAAGGCCTGATCCTGCGGAACCCCATTCCGTCTGACCTGGAAGAAGCCCTATTCCATTCCGCTCAACAAATTCGACCCAATGGAAAAAGGCCTTCAGGTCTTGTCCTGAGAAGCAGTGCCCTCATGGAGGATACCGCCTTTAGCTTTGCCGGCCAGTATGCTACCTTTCTGAATATTTCCCCAGAAGAAGTGCCCTCGAAATATAAAGAAATTATCGCCAGCCAATTCAGCAGCCGGGCCCTCTTCTACATGAAAAGCAAGGGAATCATGGAGGAAGAAATGGCCATGGCCGTGGCCTGTCAGAACCTGATTCCGGCCAGGGCTGCCGGGGTATTGTTCAGCAGCCATTTTGACCCCGACCACGGCGATGTCGTCCTGATCAACGCCTTATGGGGGTTAGGAAAATGGGTGGTGGACGGAACCGTCAGTCCGGACCAATATTGGGTGGATAAATCTACCGGCCGAACTATTAAACAGCAAATTTCGAAAAAGACGAAAATGTTAACCGCCGGTCAGGGGAATAGTCTCCTGGAGGAATCAGTTCCTTTCTCCCTCCAGGGGAATCCCTGTTTGAACCCGGATCAGCTTAACATCCTTTGGAAGTGGGCCTGTCTTTTGGAAAGCCACTTTCAGCATCCCCAGGATGTGGAGTGGGCCCTGGATGCGGATGGGCACCTCATAATCCTTCAAACTCGAAATTTGCGGGCCTATGAAAAGATAGAAAAGAAAAAACATCTCGAACAAATATCGGCCGAATATCCCATCCTCTTAGAGGGGGGGATGGTTGGTGCCTTCGGTATCGGGGCCGGACCGGTTTTCAAGATTAAAACTCCGGAGGATTTGATTGATTTTCCCAAAGGGGCGGTTTTAGTGGCTCCTCAAACTTCCCCCAGGTTTGTGTCGGTGATGGACAAGGCCGCGGCCATCGTCACCGACGTGGGGAGCGCCACCGGACACATGGCCATCCTGGCCCGGGAATTTCAGATACCCGCATTGGTGGATACCCAGAAAGCCACCCGGGTTTTGACTTCGGGGCAGGAAGTGACCGTAGACACCTATAATGCCAGGGTCTATGAAGGACGCGTTGAAAAGTTATTGACCCGGATTCCCAAAAAAAATCCTTTATTACTAAACACGCCGGTTTATGAAAGGTTGCAGGAGGTTATTCGATTTATAGTCCCTTTAAATTTAGCCGATCCCAAATTGGATAATTTTAAGGCCCGGTCCTGCCAAACCCTTCATGATATTATCCGGTTTGTTCATGAAAAAAGCATCGAAGAAATGTTCAGACTCTCCGAAAGGGAAGACCTTGAGAATTTATCGACTATTCGAATAAAAACCCACTTACCCCTCAACCTCGACCTCCTTGATTTGGGAGGAGGGTTTAAAAAAGACGGCCGGCATTTTTTACCGCCCGAAAAGGTGATTTCCCTCCCCTTTAAAGCCCTTTGGAAAGGAATCACCTCTCCTGGAATCCGCTGGGCCGGTCCTATCGGGGTGGATGTTAAGGGATTACTTTCGGTGATGGCCCAGTCGGCCACCCAACCCTCAGGAGATTTCTGGGACAGGACCTTAGCCCTGGTTTCTTTGAATTACCTTAACTTCAGTTCCCGTTTAGGATATCATTTTGCCACCGTAGATTCCTATTGCGGACCGATTCGCAACAATAATTATGTTACTTTTGTCTTCAAGGGAGGGGCGGCCGATACGGTCCGCCGGGGAAGGCGGGCCCGTTTTATCGGCACCGTCCTTGAGGAATTAGGCTTTGAAGTTCTGGTCAAAGAAGATCTGGTCAAGGCCGAATATCGCAAATACCCGGAGCCGATGATCGAAGAAAAATTAGAACACCTGGGCCGTTTGATGGGTTGTGCCCGGCAACTCGACATGACCATGTCCGATGAGGCCATGATCGGCTGGTACGCCCGGGCCTTTTTAGAGGGTAATTATGCTTTTAAAAACGACCAGAATTTTTTAAGGATAAAGTGATGGTGACGAAAAGGAATCGGAGAATCGGAGAGGAGTTACATCCCCGTTTCCCGATTCCCTAAATTTTCAACTCAACGGTCATAAGGGGTTTTTTCATGTTCATACAAACTAAAAAATTTATTCTGAGTATCGGTCTCTTAACGGTCGCCCTGTTGATCGCCGGTCTGATCGTCGGGTTTTATTCCCTCCGGTATATCAAGGAGATCGTCAGCGATCAATTCAATCAGCAACAACTGGAATTGGCCACCCATGCCGCCCGCCAGCTTGAAAATCGGTTTTCACGGATTATTCAAGACCTAACCATACTCAATCAATCACCCTCGGTCCAGTATTTGGAAAAGGTCTCCTGGTCCAACCGGATCAAGATAACCCTTTCCACCATGCAGGAAAGCGGGGTGCTGGAGATCGGGCGGGTGGATGGCTCCGGGAAAACCCTTTTGGCCGTAACCAATAGACAAGAGATCCGCATCGCTCACTGGCGACTATGGCGCCCAGGACCCCTTTCTGTGGGCCAAAAAATCGGAAAATAAAAATCGGATCTTTTTGATCCCAGCCGATAAGGGAAGCGGGACCGTTAATAAACAGGTCATGAAAGTCATCATCCCAACTTATTTAGAATCGGTCGATGATGCCCATCCCCTCCCCGTTCATCAGTATGCCGGATATATCTACTTGACTCTCGACAAAGAATATTTTGCCACGCAAATGTTGAAAGACATCCGTTCCGGAAAAACAGGTTATGCCTGGGCTATAGATAATGAGGGAAATTTTATCTATCACCCCGTCCGAGAATTTATCGGGAAAAATGCCTTTGAGATCCGAGGGCAGCGGGAGGCCAAGATATCTTTTGATCAGATTAACCGCATCCAGAAGGAAAAAATGCTTCGCGGGGTCCAGGGAACCTCCTGGTACGTTTCGGGATGGCACAGAGGCATCCGGGGAAACATCAATAAATTGATTGCTTATGCACCGGTTCGTCTCCAGGGAACATCGCCGACACTCAATTGGGCCGTGGCGGTGGTCGCCCCCTTAACGGAAGTCGATGAGGTGATTCATACGGCTTATCTCTGGCAATTCATCATGCAGGGATTTATCATCTTTGCCATCATTCTGGGAAGTCTTTCAATCATCGGCTTTGAATGGCAATACACCAAGAATTTGAAAACCGAGGTGGAAATCAAGACTAAGGACCTGCAGCGATCGGAAGAACGATATAAAAAATTGGTGGAAGGTGCCCAGGACATCATTTTTTCCGCCGATCGAGAGGGACGTTTTTTATCTTTGAACCGTTATGGGGCCAATTTTCTAAGCGGTGACTTGTTCAACCCGGAAACCCAGGTAAACCTCGAAACCAGCTATTACAAAAATCATACGGGGAAATTTATAGGGAAAAAATTGGTTGAATTTTTCACTCCCAATGGTCTCTTTCACCCCCAACTCATCGAGGAGATTTGGCAGACCGGAAAACCCAAGACCATAGAACACAGCCTTAAAATCGGAGCCAATGATTTTTGGTTGAATACCCAACTTATCGCCATTAAAGACGATCAGAGTCAGGTGCAGGGGGTGTTGGGGATCTCCCGGGATATCACGGAAAAAAAGAAGATCGAAAAGCAAATGATCAATACGGAAAAACTGGCTTCTTTGGGACTTCTGGCCGCCGGCGTTGCCCATGAAATCAATAATCCTCTTGGGGTTATTTTGGGCTATTGCGATTACATGCTGGATAAGATACCCCCGGAGGACAAGGTCCATAAGATCCTGGAAAAGATTGAACGACAGGGAAATCATTGCAAAAAAGTGGTCGAAAACTTACTCAGTTTTTCCCGTTATACGGAACACTCCGATACGATCAGCGATATCAATGCCAACCTGGAAACTGTGCTGGCCGTGGTAGAAAATAATCTCCTGATCAAAAAAATCCACCTCAATAAGAAACTGGAAGGAAGTTTACCGAAGGTCAAGGCCGATCCGGTTCAGTTGCAGCAGGTCTTTTTAAATCTCATCAACAATGCCGTTGCGGCCATGCCGGCTGGCGGGACCTTGTCGCTGGAAACCCGCTGGAATGTTTACGAAGATAAAATCGAGATCGTCGTTTCGGATACGGGGACGGGCATCAAGAAGGAATATGGAGGGAAAATCTATGACCCATTCTTTACCACCAAAAAGGTAGGGGAGGGTACCGGGTTGGGATTGACGGTCAGCTATGGGATTATTCATCATTATCAGGGCGTGATCGGTTTTGAAACCAAAACGGAAGATGAAGATCCAAACAATCACGGGACCAGCTTTACCGTAACGCTTCCCATTTATCACTCAAAACGGGAAGCGGAAAAGAAGGGGGAGTAATATGGCTGAAAGGATTCTCATTGTCGATGACGAAATTGATATGTTGGAGTTGTTGGAATTGATTATTACCGACCGGACCGATTATGAGGTGACCACTACGAATAACCCTCTCGAAGTGCCGGAATTGTTGAAAAAAACCCCTTATGATTTGGTCATAACCGATCTTCGCATGCCCGATGTGGACGGCATTGAGTTAATCGAGATGGTCAAAAAAATTGATGATCAACTCCCTTTTATGATTATCACCGCCTATGGGACCATCGAATCGGCTGTTGAAGCCATGCGTAAGGGGGCTTTCGATTATATTACCAAACCTTTTCGGCAAGAACAGATTCTATTAACCATTGAAAAGGTTATGAAGTGGCGAAGGCTTCAGAAAGAGAATATTGCCCTTAAGGCTGAATTGGAAATGATGAAAAAAGGGGCTGAAGGTAGGCCATAATCCGAGGGGCCCTTAATAAAGGGAGAAGGGAAGAAAGAATGGCGGAAAAGATCCTTATCGTCGATGATGAGATAGACCTCCTGGAACTCTTAGAATTGATTCTTGCAGAAAAGACCCACTACTCGATATTGACCACCAACAATCCCCTGGAAGTTTCCGCAATTCTTAAAGAGCAACCCGTCGACTTGTTAATAACCGATCTCCGTATGCCGGCGATGGGTGGAATTGAACTGATTCGGGAAGTCAAAAAGAGTTATCCCGATATGCCGGTCATCGTCATAACGGCCTATGGGTCTTCCCAGTCCGCCGAAGAGTCGATTGCCGCCGGCGCCTATGATTATATAACCAAGCCTTTTCGGAAAGATCAAATCATCATCACGATCAATCGGGCCATGGAATGGCAGGCCATGAAGAAGGAATTGGCGGCCCTTAAAGCCCGGATCAACCCCGGCACCTCTTAAAAACAGGGATAAATCGGCTGATGTTGATTCTAATTCCCCAAACACTATTCAGGAAGATGCAAGAAAATATCGCGATTCCCCCCATCTCCCATCGATTTCTGAGACCCGGGAATTAGTTATGTCTATTTCCAGATACCTTTCTTTCATCCGTTATTTCAAGAAAGGCAAGGGGAAGGAGCCATCTCTCCAGGAGAGGTTTCAAGCCTTTCAGTCCCTGCTTAAGGCCAATAACGGGGCCTTGGAGATCATGGGGGATATGGAAGAAAAATACTCCACCGGGGAATACGTCTTCGACCGCCAGTATATTCGGGCCAGTTATACCGGGTTGCGGAACAAGGTCTTTGAAATGATCGAGGCCCTGAATCAAATGGTTCCCCATCGTTTCCATCTTCTTTATCCTATTTTTGAAAGCGTGGATCAGACGGTTCAGCGAAAGGTTTTCGGCCGGAAAGAAATTCCTGAGTCTCCTTTCACCCTCTCTTTGAGCGAGATCACCCGGGAAATGACCGAGCAGGTGGGCGGGAAAAATGCCAATCTCGGGGAAATCCGCAACCGGGTGGGGCTCCCCGTTCCGCAGGGGTTTGCCATCACTTCCTATGCCTACAAGATCTTTATTGATGAAAACCAATTAGAGCAAAGAACCAGGAGACAATTGGAGTCCTTGGGCGTGAGTGACCTGGAAGCCATTGCCCAGGTCAGCAAAAAAATCCAACAGGCCATTCTCATGGCCAAAATTCCCCCTCCCTTGGAAGAGGCCATCTTGACCTCCTACAACCGGCTCACGGCCGAAGTCGGGCGGGAAATCCCCATCTCCATCAGGAGCAGCGCCGTCGGCGAGGACGGAGAAGTGACCTTTGCCGGCCAATATGCCACGGCCTTGAATGTCCGTCGGGATGACCTTCTCCAAACCTATAAGGAAATCGTGGCCAGTAAGTTTACCCCCAGGGCCATCTTCTATTGGAAGGACAAGGGATTCAATGAAGAAGACATCGCCATGAGCGTGGGGTGCCTGGCCATGATACCGGCCAGGACCAGCGGGATCGTGTATACCCAAAACCCCAACCATCCTGATCAAGATACGGTGATTATCAGCGCGGTTTGGGGATTGGGCCAGTATGCCGTCAGCGGACAGGTTAGTCCCAATGTCTATGTCATGTCCAGGAAAGACGGAAGGATCTTAGAGAAAAGGGTCCCTAAACAGGAGGTGATGCTGGTCTGTCATGAATTGGCCGGCATTGTCGAAGTCCCTGTCCCCGAAGAAGATCAGGAGAAGGCCTGTCTGGATGATGAGGTCCTGAATCAATTATTTACCTATGCCCTTAAGTTGGAAAACCACTACCGGAAACCCCAGGACATTGAATGGGCCATGGATGAGTCCGGAAAACTCTTTATCCTCCAAACCCGGCCCTTACGGATTTCTTCAACCCAGAATGGTCCGGAGAAAGCCCTTCCGCCAGACATACCGCCGGACCGGCTCCTGATTGACTGGGGAGTGGTGGCCGCTTCCGGGGTTGGAGCCGGGCCGGTTTTCTTAGTCAAGCAAGACCAGGACCTGATTGCCTTTCCAGAAGGAGGCGTCCTGGTGGTTAAACATACGGCCCCAAAATATGTAACGGTCATGAACCGGGCGGCGGCCATTATTACCGATATCGGTAACGTCACCGGACATATGGCTTCCTTAGCCAGGGAATTTCAAGTCCCGACTATCGTGGATACCCGTGAGGCCACTCAGCTTCTGAAAACCGGCCAATTAGTGACCGTGGATGCGGTCCGCAATAAAATCTATCAAGGGATTGTCGAAGGATTAATCGAAAAAGAGAAAAAAAAGGATAAAAACAGTCTCAAACAGACGGCGATTTTAAAAAGATTGGAAGAGGTCCTCTCGGTAATTGTGCCTTTAAATTTAGTGGACCCCCGGGCTGAGTCTTTTAAACCCGAGCATTGTCAAACCTTTCATGACCTGACGCGATTTATCCACGAGATCTCCATCCAGGAAATGTTCCGGTTCAATGAAGTGGAAAAATCCTCCAGGCATGAACAGGCCAAACGATTGATATCGGACATCCCGATCAATCTCTACCTCATCGACCTGGACGGGGGGTTGCAACCCTCGATCAGACATAAAAAAACCATCCGGCCCGAAGACATCACCTCCCTGCCCCTGAAGGCCCTCTGGCGGGGCATGACCCATCCGGGGGTCAATTGGAGCGGGATGGTGGAAGTCGATTTAAAGGGGTTTGCCTCGGTCATGTTAAACACCCTGTCGGATTCGGCCGCTTATGGCCAGACTATGGGGGAGAGGAGCTATGCCTTAATCTCCAGGGAATATATGAATTTCAGTTCGAGGTTGGCCTATCATTTTAGTACGGTCGATTCCTATTGTTCGAAAATCAAAAACAATAATTATATTACCTTTCATTTTATGGGAGGGGGTTCCAGTTCGGAACGGAGGGCTCGGAGGGCCCGGTTTATCAGCGGGGTTTTGAAGAACCTCGACTTTGAGGTGGAATTGAAAGGAGACTGGCTCCTGGCCAAGTTAATGAAGTACGAAGGCCAGGTCATGGAAGAGAAGTTAGACTACCTGGGACGTTTGATGTGTTGTTCCCGACAATTGGATATGGTCATGTACAGCGACGGCGTAGTGGAATGGTATATCAAGGCTTTCCTGGAAGGTAATTATGGTTTTAAAAAAGAAGGCGAAGCGGGGAATCGGAAAAACCTGGAAACGGAGAAACAGAGAAACGGAGAAACGGGGAAGGAGAGAAGCGGTTAAAATTCACCCCATCACCGTTTCACCCCTTCGCCGCTTTCTTTTAGTTAGTGCCCTCCACCTCTTTTGAAGATCAATCCGACAAAAATACCGGCCCCGATGGCAATAAGTGCGGCCATAATACCATAGACAACGGCATTCTTAGCCGCTTGTTGGGTAAGCCACTCGGCTAAGCCTGTTTGTTTGACCTGAAATTTTCCCTGGGACAGAAGCTCCGCCTTCCCCTCCCTGACGGCATAACAATAGACCCGGTATTCCCCCAGGGGGGCATCGGCCGGATGCTTAACCTGAGCAATAAATTGGTTTCCTGACAGTTTAACGGCATTTTCCCGCACCTGATAGAGCCGGCCCTCTTCTAAAATTTTGATCAGCCCGGAAATATATTCTTTCTTTAAGCCGGCGGCCTCGCCTTCTTTTGGGGGATCCTTATAATGAAGTTCGGCTTGATCATAGATTTCCTGGTAATCCGGGGAAAGTCCGAGGGCCTTTTGCTGCTCGGGAGGAAGAATCCCGGAAATCTTTTCGGAACTGAGCAAGGCATACATGCCCGGAAGTTTTTTGACTTCGGCGTGGGCGATGGGCAACCAGACAAAGCCCAACCCTTTACCGGACTTGTTTAATTTAAATTCCTTGGGCGGAGAAACGATTTTAATAATGATCTTGTCGCCTTCGGAGGCAGACCCGCTGATGGTCAGGGTATGAAATCGCTTGGAAAAGAGGGTCCTTTCCAGACCGGCAGGCTGAAAACTCAAGGTTCCCGCCTGTCCGTAATGATAGGTGGTCAAAAGGACTATTAAAGCGAGCCCCATTAAGGCCGCTACCTTTAGTCCCCGTAGGCTGACACCGCCAAATATGAGATTGGATTTTTCCGAACCTAATCCTTGACTAACCTTTTTTCGTTTCATCAGTGGCCACCTCCTCCCCTGGCCAGACTGATAAGATTGTCCGGCGTCACCAGTAAATCGACCAGCATCTTGATCATAACGACCAAGACAATAACGGCCAAGAGGATGCGCAACTGTTCTCCCCGCAAATGCCGGCTGACCCTGGCCCCGATTTGGGCCCCGAAAGTAGAACCGATAAAGAGCAGGATCACCAAAACCAGGTCCACCGTATGATTGCGGATGGCCTGTTGAGCCGTCACATTGACACAGGTCAGCACAATTTGAAACAAATCGGTACCGATGGCCACGATGGTCGGCATCCCCAGGATATAAATCATGGCCGGGACCATGATGAATCCCCCGCCGACCCCCATGATGGCCGCTAAAATCCCCACCGTGGTCCCTAAGACAAAAGGGAAAATGGCCGAAGTGGTCATGCGGGATTTTTCAAAGTGCATCTGTAAAGGGAGTTTGGCGGCCAATTTTCGAACCCCCGATTCCCTCGGTTCATGGGGATGGGTCTCTTCGCCTCCCAGGGCCTTACTTCGTTTCAGGGCGGAAAGGCTTTCAAAAAACATAAAGGTTCCGATGGTCCCCAACATGATGACGTAGATCAACTTAATGACAAAGTCCACATTCCCCATGACCCTGAGGATCTTGATGATCTGGACACCGATCGAACCGCCGACCACTCCGCCGATGAGGATGATAATCCCCATTTTAAAATCCACATTCCCCATACGGCTGTGGGCATAGGCCCCGGAAGAAGCGGCGGCGACGATCTGATTGGAGTCACTGGCAGCGGCGACCGTAGGGGGAATGCCCGAAAAAATAAGGAGCGGTGTGAGTAAAAAACCTCCGCCCACGCCGAACAAACCGGACAAAAACCCGACTAAGCCGCCCAAGCCTATGAGCAGAAAGATATTGATGCTCATGCTGGCGATGGGCAAGTAAATATCCATGCTCTTCTCCTTTCTGGAATTTTTCTTATAACCTGAATATGGGCGGTTTGTAACAGAATGAAACAATAAAGTCAAGCCATAATCGCCCAAATGACCCAATGTTTACACATATCGAATAAAAAAGTTTCAATTTAGAATGGTAAATAATTTTAATGAATTATCCTATCGGAATCTGAAAGATTTCTCGATATGTCTTTATAAAGAGACACGGCTTTATTATTTCGATGAAACATTCTGTTGTAGAGGCGAACTCGTTTCTTCAAATATCTTTGAAGATAATTCCGCGGCCGGTATGGTCGTGATCGGCAGGATGATCGTAAAAGTTGTCCCTACCCCGGTCTTGCTGGAAACGCGAATCTGCCCGCCATGACGGGCCACGATCCCTTGCGAGACGGACAGCCCCAGCCCCGTACCTTTCCCCTGGGTTTTGGTCGTAAAAAAAGGATCAAAAATATTGGGCAGGATATGCTCGGGGATCCCCGGGCCGTTATCGGTGATCTTGGCTGCTAAAAAATTGGGTTCTTCGTGGGCCACGGAGATCTGGATACGCCCTCCCTTGGGGATGACATCCAGGGCATTCAATAGAATGTTCAGAAAAACCTGGGCCAACTGCTGGTGATCCCCGTGAATCCGGGGGAGATTGGGTAAGATGCTGACATCCAGATGGGCCCCGGAAAGTTTGATTTGATTCCCGGCCAGGCGAACCGTTTCCTGGATCAGTTGTCCTAATTCCAGGGGCTCTATCTTGGATTCCCCTTCCCGGGCAAAATCAAGCAGGTTGCGGATGATGCTCTGAGATCGATCCGCCTGGCTGATCAGGTCATCGATCATTTCCAACCGTTCTCCATCCGATAATTCTCGATAATCTTCCTTTAGCACATGGGCGGTGAGGGTAATATTATTGATGGGATTATTGAGCTCGTGGGCAATGCCAGCCGTCAGGGTCCCTACGGCCCGGAGCTTGTGGGAAAGGATTAAAACCTCATGTCGACGGTCCAGTTCCTCAAGCATGCGGTTCATGGCCAGGGTAAGATCTGAAAATTCATCCCGATAAGGCCTGGTGGGGATGACCGGGGTAAAATCCCCTTTGGCGATACGACGGGTATATCCCAGCAATTGGGTCAAAGGCCCCAGGATCTGTCTGGAGAGGAGGTGGGCCAGATAGATCATCAGGGCGAAAAGAAATCCTAAAAAATAAAGGGGAACCCTTCTGGCCCACCCCAGCATTTGTTCCACCGATTGACGTTCCTTCTGGAGAACCGTAAAGGCCAAAGAGATCATCTCGGCCCCATGGAGGCGCAGGTCCGACTCCAACTTTCTCCGCTGGAAGGCGTTCGTTTCCGATTTGGTATCCACCAACATCTGGATATTTTCCAAAAGGCCCTTATAGATCTCGGTATGGGAGACCATGGTTTGAAAGGATTCCTTGCCCACTACCCCCTGAAGTTTAAGGGCGTTGCTTTGAAGGAAAGTCAGGGCTGTCTGGACATGGCTTTGGGCCTCGGCCAGGTTGGTCCCATAGAGGAAGAAATTTTTTTCAAATCTTCTGGCCTGTTGAATTTCAAAGGTAAAGGTATCGGCTACTTCTAAAAAATGTAATTTTTCCTCTAATCGGAAAATAAAATATAAGGAGGCCAGGGTAATCCCCAGGGCCATGAGAAAACAGATCAGAAATCCAAAGGTGATGCGGGTCCGGATACTCAGACTGGGTTTTTCCGAAACGATTTTTTCGTCACGGGGGGGAGGCAGGGGACTTCCTGAGAGCAATGGTTCCTGCATGGGTCGGCGGCCTTAAGCAGCGTTATCTTAAATTTTCTTTCAATCCGGGTCATCGAAGATCCGGAGGTGACTAAATCCTTATAAAGAAGAGATATGGATGCCTGATTACCTGAATCATAAGGTATCCAGAGACGATTGATCGCGATTAGTGACTATAACTTTATGCCTATAGGTTGTCAAGGCCTACAGAACACTTAATAATCCCCAAACCTTCCATGTCGGCCGGCCCCGTCGGAGAAGTGGCCGGCCCCTTCCAAAGTCTCTCCGCTATTGATCGTTTCCAGGCCTAAGCGAAACTCATTTTTCAAGGCCTCTTCAAAAAAAAGATCGGATTGATCGTATGCCGACCTCCGGTCGTTTCGCATACACTGCTGCGGAAACCGAGCCATTTGTTCGGCCAGGGCCTCGGCCTCGGCCCTGGAGGTCCCTGGTTCCACCACCCGATTGGCCAGGCCCATGCCCAGGGCCTCATCGGCTTTAACCGGCCTGCCGGTGAGGATCATATCCAGTGCCCGGGAAAGGCCAATCATTCGGGGCAGGCGGATGGTGCCTCCATCGATCAAAGGGACCCCCCAGCGGCGGCAGAAGACCCCGAAAACGGCATCCCTTTCTACCACCCGCAGGTCGCACCAAAGGGCCAGTTCCAACCCGCCGGCCACGGCATAACCGGCCACCGCGGCGATGACGGGTTTGCTCAAAAACATCCGGGAAGGTCCCATGGGACCGGCCCCGTCTTCGGCCAGACGATTGGGTCTGCCCTGACTAAGGGCCTTCAAATCAGCCCCGGCACAAAAAGTTCCGCCGGCCCCGGTGAAGACCGCGACCCTGGCTTCCGGATCGGTATCAAAGGCTTCGAAAGCAGCGACCAGGGCCTCGGCCGTAAGTCCATCGACCGCATTCCGAACCTCAGGGCGATTGATGATAATAGTGGTCACCGGCCCTTTCTTTTTCGTTAAGACCAACATCGTTCTCTCCTTTAGACAGGATGGACAGGATTTTGAAACATCAATAAGCTCAGGCCCCTTCAACCCAATCGATGAATTCCTCCGGCTTTCCCCTTTGACTACGGAAAAGATTGGCCGGATGATCCTTCTCCGGATATCCGATTCCTATTCCCATGATCAAGTCCTGATCCGAAGGGAGCCCCGTGTGTTTACGGATCACATCGGGATAACTGACCGAACGGGTCAGGATGCAGGTCCCCAATCCATGCTCAACCGCCAAGAGAGCGATGGTTTGCAGGATAATCCCGCCATCCATCAGGGCGTAAGGATGAAAGCCCTTATCAAAATGGAGATAGACCAGACAGGGCGCACCGAAGAAGCTGGTCATGTCCAGGTTATAGGTCAATCTTTTTTCTTGGTCCTCCCGGCCGATGCCCAGGGCCTTGAACAGGTTCTTTCCCAAACCCTTATATCGGGAGGTCTGGATTTCATTGAAGGCCGTTTGAAAGGGGAAATCCGGATTGATGGAGACCCCTTGTCTCGAAAGCTGGAGGTACTCTTCTCTTATTTTCTCCAAGGGTGGTCCCCCCACAACGGTCAATTTCCAGGGTTGGGTGTTTCCCCAGGAAGGCGCTCGAAGGGCCTGTTCCATTATTTCTTTTAAAATTTCTTTCGGAATGGGTTCTGCACTAAAGGCCCGGATGCTTCGCCGGGCCTGCACCGCTTCTTTAACATCCATGATGTCCTCCCTTTCTCCTATTTCCAGGGTCGCGATTTTTCGCCGACCTTCGATATTTTTATGGCAGATCCCTCGACAAAGGGCAATCCTTTTTCCCTTATGAAATCGGAGGTGCGCCGTTTGCCGTCATAAACCGCCTCGGAACAACCTTGATATTTGCCCAATTGGGATACTCTTCCCTGGGCTGCGTTTTCCCCATGAGTCAAACAGGTTATCCTTAATTACCATGACGGCCGCCATAAGGGGATGGGCGTTTTATTCCTGGTGTCCTTCCAATAATTTGCGGATAATGGGCTTTACATAGAGGTCACTGATCGGAAACTGCTTTAGGGATTCGGTGATGATCCGGACTTTTTCTTTGGCCGTTGTCTGAGAATGAATGATTAAAACATATTTCCCCTTCAGGCGACAGAGTCCACCGGCACCGGTTGACTCCTCGGCATTCAGGTTTTCATAGCGGACCGCTATTCCAAGCCTACCAGCCAGCTCTTCAAGCTGATTGAGGAGTAAGTCGTCACCCAAGGCAAGGGCCCTTTCCATATTCAATCCTTATGCCGCCACGGGGCCTGATAATATCGAATGATGAATGTCTAAGGAGGACAAAAACGGTTACCTTCATGATTCGAAATTCGATATTGGTATTTTCGTGATAAACCCACATGCCCCTTTGGGGCACCACGAAACATGAAAAATCCCGCCCCTCCTCACCCTCCCCCTCGGCGGGGGGAGGGAAGGGGGGGTGGACAGAGGTTATTTTTGAACAAAAGTATAACAAGGGAGGGGGGTTTTAGTCGAGTCTATTTTAGGGTAGCGAATTTCCGAAACAGCTTGAAATAGATTTGATTAACAGGTAAAAAAGTTAACGGAGAGTTCCCAACTCCAATTTTGATTATCAAACAGTAAAGGAGAGGAGACTTTATGGAAATCAAAGATCGGGTGGCCCTGATAACCGGAGGGGCTTCCGGACTTGGGCGAAGGTACGGTCAGAACCCTTTTAGACAAAGGAGCACGAGTTTCCATCCTGGATTTTGCGGAAGAACGAGGGCGAAAGCTTGCTTCGGAATTGGGCCCCAATGCACTATTTTGTAAAACCGATGTGACCGATGAAAGAACGGTTCAAGCCGCGGTGGACCAAACCCTGGCCGCTTTCGGGGCGGTCCATTTTGCCGTTAATTGTGCCGGAGTGGCCACGGCGGGCAAGGTCCTCTCTAAGGAAGGCCCCCTGCCCATAGCCCAGTTTAATCAGGTGATCCAGATCAATCTGATCGGCACCATGAATGTGATTCGATTGGCCGCGGCCCAGATGGTCAAGAATACCCCCAATGAGGATGGAGAGAAAGGGGTGGTGATCAACACGGCCTCCATAGCCGCCTTTGAGGGTCAGTTCGGACAGGCCGCTTATGCCGCTTCCAAGGCCGGCGTGGCCGGCATGACCTTGCCCATTGCCCGCGAGTTTGCCGGATACGGCATCCGGATCATGACTATCGCCCCCGGGATATTCGGGACACCGATGCTCGGAGGGATGTCGGAAAAAGTTAAAGAGTCCTTGATTAATATGGCCTTGTTCCCTAAACGATTGGGGCAGCCCATTGAATTCGCCCTGCTGGCGGCTCACATCATCGAAAATCCCATGTTGAACGGCGAGGTCATTCGTCTGGACGGCGGTCTCCGCCTGGGAGCCAGATAAGAATTGACTTATTTCTTAGATTAGACAGGATTAACAGGATTTACAAGGTAAAAGCAATCCAGGAAATCCGGTCTAACTTAAATCGGCGGGGCAATGGTCACTAAAAGGCGAAGATCGGTTTCCGCCAGCAGTCCATGGGGTTCGTTGATGTCACTGACCAGCACATCACCGGCTTCTGCCGGGAGGGAACTGTTATCTTTTCCTAAAAATTTTCCCGATCCTTCCAGAACGGTCAAGCTGACCTGTCCTTCCACATCATGGGAGTGAACGGGAAGAATCTGCCCGGCCTTAAAATTGAAATTGAGGATCTTGAAATAAGGGGAATCATGAACCAACAACCGCTTGAATGCCAGGTCATTGAAATCGTTGGCCTGGTATAGATTGATCTTTTTCATGGACCTCCTCCTTTTCATGGACAAACCACTTCGATATAAAAAAGAGTAACAGTTAGCGAAGGATATTGCAATATCTATTGATGCGGATCATATATATCGACTTTAGTCAAAACTATAAGGATGGATGACTACCGGTGCAAGGGAAAAATAAACACGCTTTCTCCTTGACGTCCTTTATTCCTCCATTTTATATTGATTAATCGTAAGAGAATTTTACTAACAGCTATGGAGAAAAAATCATGACCGGGATGGGTGAAATCGTCCTCAGACTTCTTTTAGGTGCCTTTTTGGGCGGCGTAGTCGGCTATGAACGATATACCCACGGCCGGGCCGCCGGGTTAAGAACTCATTTAATCGTCGGTATGGCTTCGGTACTCATCATGATTGTCTCCGTAGATTTTCACTACCTCACCAGACATTATCCCGAATATATCAGGATTGATCCATCCCGAATAGCGGCCGGGGCCATTACCGGGATAGGATTTTTGGGAGCCGGTGTGATTATCAGAACCGGGTTTACCGTCCAGGGGCTGACAACCGCCGCCTGCCTTTGGATCGTTTCCGCCATCGGTTTGGCAGTCGGCAGCGGGTTTTATCTTCCCGGCATCATTACTACTTTTCTTACGGTCATCGCCCTTTGGTTCCTGAGGGAAGTTGAGAAAAAAATAAACAAAGAATCGTATAGGTATGTCGATATTACCGCCGACAGCGCCGATAAAGAAAAAGAAATTAGAGAGATCTTAAAAAAGGCCCGGGCCAATATCTCCAATATCAATTATGAATATGACCCCGGGAGCAATATTTTTAATTATATGATTATGATTTCCGTCGACGACCAGGTGAATCTCCAGGGGCTGTTGGGTAATCTGGGTTCGGTAAGCGGTATAAGCAAGATCTCTATTAAAAGTTAGGGTGATTTATGGGAAGTATGGTCTGGAGACCTTTTCGCAAAATGGACTGGTTGTCTTCGATGTGGGCAGGCTTGTTCCGAGCATTATACCAGGACCTTTAATCCTCAAAGGCCAGGATACAGATTGTCCTGTGATCGGTAGATTCGGCCCAGGATCCCCAGATGGGCCGCCTCCTTAAGTATTCTCATGCCTGGATTCCCGGCAGAACCAGACCGGAGAAGTTGGGCTTAACGGAATGCCTGGCCCCTTAAGCGGGCCCGGCTTTTATGGTCTTCGTCATAATTCCTCTCCCAAGATACAGACTTTCCAATCAAAAAATACAGAATGCACCCCATTCAATTTACGAATTATTAATAATAAAATTGAGGCCATTGCAGGATAATAAGAGGTTAAGATCAAACCCCTATTGAAAGGAAAACAGACATGAAAGGAAGAAGGGATTTTTTAAAGGGTTCTCTAACCGTTCTGGGAGCGGCCATGGTGGGAACCGCCGTTCAGGCCCAGGCAGCCACCAAGTTCCCTGCCGGACTTATCTACACCAAGGATTCGCTCGGACGTTGGGCCGGCAAGGAGGGCGCCCATGTGCCGCAGGTGACGGTGCAGGGGAAGAACGTCAAGATAGTAACTCCCCATCCCATGACCAAAGAACATTACATTGTTAAGCATACCCTGGTAACCACAGACGGTAAGGTCCTCGGTGACAAAATCTTTGCTAACACCGATCCGGTCGCCGAGTCTTCTTACCAATTGCCCGATGGGTTTAAAGGGTCTCTCTGGGCCACGAGCTTTTGTAATATCCATGACTTCTGGCTTAAAGAATTCACGGTTTAATGCCTTTATTCGCCGTCTATCAGTCTAAGGTCCCCTGGTGTTCCATCATTCTCAGGCGGGTTTTCGGAGTGGGCGGCGCGGCCCACGGCAACCACTCCCGTTTGAACCTGCGTTATGCCTGGCCCTCGGGGGAATGGGGATCCCTGCCGATCGAAGGGGGCGTACAAGCGGCTTACCGGCGTCAGATCGAAGCGGCGGAAGATCCACAGGCCATGAGGGCCGAGATCGAAAGCCGTTTATCCAAAGTGACCTCTCCCTTTCTTACGGCCGAAATTTTCGGGATTGAAGAGGTCATCGATCCCCGCAGTACCAGACCGTTACTCTGCGAGTGGATAGAGACCGCCTATCGCCTGCTCTCCAGTCAGTTGGGTCCGAAAAAACGGGGTATGCGCCCTTAGCCCTTTTTATCGGTCGATCTCCAGGTCCTGGGTGCGCATGTCGGGCCATTTGAGGCTGCCATCTTCAAAGAGCACCGTAAACACCTGTCCCGGGTCATTGCTTTCCCGGACATTGGGAAGGTCCTTTCCCCCGTATCCTGGGGGCACAAAGAAGGTGAAGTCCAGGGGCTTCATGGCCTTTTCCCGGACCGCCAGGACATATTTCTGGGCGGCCTCCTGATCCGGAACGGCGCGAACAGGGCCGACAAACTTTCGGCCATTCTGCCGAAAGTCGGCAAAGGCGCAAGCGCTGCCGTAGAGACTGGAAATTCCGATCCTGGCCGGGTACCTCCAGCCGTAGACGATTTGTTTGATATACCGGTCATAAGCCAGGGAATAACTCGGCCACTTCCCCCTCCCCCAGAGCAGACCAGGGAAGAAAGGGTCTTCCTGTTCTTTCGGCGACTGGGACATCATCTGGGCCACCACGGCCACCGAGCCGATCAGTTGTTCCCTGGCGAAGTGGTGTCCATCGGGATTCCACTCCGGATTGGAACATCTCAGGGAAGTCGACATCAGGGCATAGAAGGCCCGGAAGGATTCCGATTCATCGGCCCCCCCTTTGGTGCTCAGGTGGAGTCCCCCTAAAATCATGGTCGGTCCGTAAAGCCCTTTCTTTCCGTATTCTTCATAGGTAACCGTGCCGTCATTGTTTTCATCAAAGGCCTCGAGAAAAGCCGTCTTTAAAGAGCGGCCTTCTAATCGGTCGACGGCGGAGAGATAACCGAAAAAGGTCTTCTGCAGGTCCCAGGGCATCTTATAGATGTCGGAATAAAGTGCTTTGGTGAAAATCTCCCGGAAGGTTTCCCCTTCTACCAATCCGATCCGTCCCCGGAAGGAGGCCATGGGCTGACCCGTTATCCCATCCCGGCCGATCACATAATAGGAACGCTTCCCGAGTCCGCGTTTTTCCGCCCGGGCGAAACAGGCATCCCGGCTCAGCGGGCAATCGTATTCGCCTGCGGTCATGATCGCCTTGCCGTCAAACCGGGGCACTGGAACGGCTTGCGGAAAACGGCCGCCGGCCCCGTCGTCGAGCCCGGACTCTTCGGCCTCTTTCAGACCCACATTGCTGAACATATAACGGGCGCAGCAAAGATCGGTGGCCACCGGGTCCATTCCGGCCATCACCAGGCCGTCCGGCACTTTGACGCCTAAGCCGATTCCCTGGTGATCCCGGTTGATTCCCTCCACGGCATCGACGACGTGGAGCATAAAAATGTCCTGGTCGGCCACGGCGGCGATGATGTCGAGCATGGTGCCGGTCAATCCGCCGGTCTTTTTTACTTTATAGGACCCGTTGGAATCTCTTTTAGGCAAGCAGGTCGCCGGGTCCATCTCCGGGACCCAGACCTGATGGGGGATGCCGCCCTTCATTCCCGGGATGGCCCGGTGGGGCGTGGCGTACTCCCAGGCACAACTATTCGAACGTGAGACCTCCATGGGATAGAGCCCGATCCCCAGGTTTTTGATCACATTGGTGAAAAGGGCCTGGGCATGGACCTTGAGCCTGGGAAGGTTAATTAGAATACACCCGGGATAAAGCGCCCGGTCAGCGGAATCGGCCGGGTCTCCGCCCACGATGACTTTGTGGAGGATGAGAGACTGGAAATTTTCACCGGCCGGAACCGGGATCTCCCGGCCTTTGGAAGGATCATCGCAAATCCGGTTCAGGTCGTAGACCATGAGCTTATCCTGCACCTCTCCGGGAGGAATGTAAATTCCGGCCATGCTCTCCTCCAAACCCTGCATGGGATCATCGCCCAGGGAGGGATCGGAAACCTCTGCCAGGTATTTGCGGACGAAATAGAAACCCCAGCCTCCGTAAAATTCGTCGGACCGGCCCTCAATGACCGACTCGGTGGTCACCGGTCTCCCGGCCTTCTTGATATAACGATAATTGGCCGCCACGCTGGACAGGGCCGTGGCCGCCTCTCCGAGACTCATCTGAAAAAAGCGGATGCCCGCCCGGTCGTGGAACCAGCGCATCACCGCGGCCACAAAGGGCCATTCCGTATTGCCGCTGCTGCCGATGGTCGGCCCAAAATGATAAGGGTCGATGTTCTCGGTGCTCACCAGGTTCGGTTTGAAGAGCAGCTTCTGTCCCTGCTGGAGGCGTTTATGGATGATGGGCAGAAAAGGCGTCTCCTTCTCCAGGGCGGATAAAGCCCGATCCAAGTTTCTATAGGTATAGTCGATCTTGGTTTTGATTTCCCCCCAAGCCGATTCATCGTTCTGGCCGATGAACTTCTGGAGCAGGAGGTCAATCCCTTGATACGATTTCTCAACTTCCATCCGGGCCACGGCCACGGCGGCACCGTCCCGGTCGAGCGGGCCGTCGCCTATGGCGGAATGAACCAAGCTTTTATGCATCTCTTTCATTTTTGTTTTCTCCTTATGATCGTTGACGAGAACCACATCCTGTAACGGTTTGGTTTTATCACAACCGGTCAGACATGGGAATAGTTTTTGAAGCCCCTCCTCTTCGTTCATTTATGAAAATTTTCTTTTTGACGAAGTATCCCCGGAAAAGGTACTATATAAAAAAATGGATTGGCCTTTTGCGGCAAGCCTTTTCTGAGCCATAAATCCTTAGATGGGGAACGCCATGAATGAGATAGGCCTGATTTTAGATTCGATAATGCTTCCGGAAGCCGGGCTTTTCCTGGCCTTTTTTATCCTTATCCTCTTTCTCTGGGTCATCCTGCGACGGATAAAAGGCTTAAAAAAGACCTTATCTACGCTGGAATGGGGACATTTGGAAATTGTCTACCAGTCCTTTGAAATGGGGAAATGGAGACAACGGTTGATCAACACGGACCGGACCAATATGAAGGACCTTCAGGCCTATTCCGGCCAGGTCCTGGATTTTTTCGACCGCATGGGTTTTTTGGTCCAGAGAGGGATCCTTTCCAAAAATGAGATCTGGCAGTCTTTTGGGACCCCCATCCTGGGATACTTCAGCTTCCTGGTACCCTATATCCAGTGGCTGAGGACGGAAGAAAGGTCGCCCGAACTTTATCTCTATTTTGAAGATCTCAATGAGGCCGTTTACCGTTTAAACCGCAAGATGAACCGGAGACGGGCCCGCCCCTTGATGGATGACGATGAGTTGGACCGGTTTATCGAGGAAGAAAAAAAAGCCCTGGCTGATGCTTGAGGGGTAATTCCCTAAAAAGGAAGGCTGCATGGAAAGCTTGATTAAAATGGCCGATTCTAAGGGAAGAATTACTCTCGGCCCCGAGT
>CAWGEQ010000017.1:0-32337 GCA_963821645.1 uncultured delta proteobacterium
GTGGCACGGAGGTTACGAGGCCGAAGGCCATGGAAACAAGTGCCATCTTGTCTAATGGGCTTGTTGGTGACGCTGCCTGGGAATGCGCTCGCTGGCCATGTCAAGCCATGCCGTCAGGCCGTTGTTTCGGAACACAAAGGCCAGCATTAAGCAGGACGCTCACCTTGGCCCCTTTTCCTTTTCGGACAAGGCCATATCCACAGCTTTTTGAAGCGAAGACCTGGGACTGATAAAAGTCTGAGATAAGAAAAGTGGGTCCAGGTCGGTAACCCCCAGATCTGGCCTCCTTGCTCCAGGAATCTCAAATTGCGGGTGAGGCGGTGGTGGCCCAAGAGATACGGTTGATAAATGAGAGGCGGGCCTTTTCCGGGTCCCCGGTCTGCAACATCAATTTTTGAAATTCAGCGGATCCCGGACCTTGAGGACAGGGCATCACCAGGATCAGGATGCCGTCCTCTTTCAAGGCCATTTTGCCATGTTCAATGGGCTTCTGAGATTGATAGAGATCGATATCCAAGGGGGGGAAAGCGACGCTGATCAGGATATCGGCCTTCTCTTGAAAAGGGAGGGTAAAGACTTCATCGGCCTTTTGAGCGGCTAATCTTAAGGTTTCCGCATGGATCCGCCATAGGCGGCGAACAGGTCGTGCTCCGGGGTCAAAACCAGCATCAAGGAGAAAATGGGGGGGATCGACAATAGACGCAAGGCCT
This sequence comes from uncultured delta proteobacterium, assembly GCA_963821645.1. Lineage (GTDB taxonomy): Bacteria > Desulfobacterota > RBG-13-43-22 > RBG-13-43-22 > RBG-13-43-22 > RBG-13-43-22. Next base: position 711 of record CAWGEQ010000017.1, read on the forward strand.
CTTCCAGATCTTCATGGACCGGGTTGCCTGCCAGACGAAGGGGCTGGGCGTTCAGATCCATGGCCAGGGAATGATTGGCCACGATGGAGGAATGGGCCGCCACTCCGGGCAAAATAGCCTTTCGCCCCCCCGTATATCCGGCAAAATAATGGGGCTCCACGGAACCAATGACTAGGAGACGGTCGGCCATCATAATTTCTTGATTGATCAGAACCCGGGTCCCCCGGGAAGTTTCCCCAAGAAAAATCATGCCCCCTTCCTGCCGGCAGTCATGAAACTGCACCCTGTCTTTTACTTCCGGCCAGAGGGCCCCAAAGATAGTTCGGCAACCTTCTTCACTGCTCTTTTTATGGGTCCCGGTGGCCACCATGATTTTCATGGGGAAAATGGGAAATCTCGGGCCAGAGAAATTCCAATACCCGTCCGCTCGGGGTTGGCCGGGTTTCGTCGTTGACTATGACCATCAAGGATCGGCAGCCCTTTAAAAATTCGGTTAAGGACTGAGAATCCAGCGGATTCCCAAGGGCCCCTTTTAATCCAGTTTCCAAGGAAACCGAAGGAACCTTCCGGGGAGAGAGCAGTTCGCCCCAGTTCTCTCAGGGATCTGGAGGGAAAGGGTTTTTTGTCCGTAGGGGATGGCGAAGGTTTTCATCATAAAAACGGTATGCGGTTTACGGTCTAAGGTGCACGGTTTAGTTTAGGGTCTTTCTTTAAATCTTGAACCTTAACCTTGTACCTTAAACCTCTTATTTATCAGTCTGCCTTTCGCGTCTTCTTTTTCAACCGACTGATCCGCACTCTTAACTGATTGATCGCTTTTTTATCGTTTTTCTCCCGGACTTCAACTTTTTTTCCCCGCAATTCCTTGACCTTTTCTTTCAACTGGCGCATGGACCGGTCCCCTTTTTTAACGGGGGTTTCTTTAATTCCTCGCGCCTTTTTGATGGCCGAGAGGACTTCCTCCTTATTCATCCCGTGGGCCCCGGCGATGTCGGGAATGGTCATGGCCAATTCCCTGAGTTCCTTGGCCGTCATTTTTTCCAGGGGTTTTTCTTTTTTTTCATCCTTTTCTTTCTTAGCCATAATTCTTATTCTCCTTTGTCTTATAGTTATTAACCACCCTTAGCCCCTGTTGGGGGTCTATAGAGGCGGGTTTCAAACCCGCCCCAACGGAGGTATTTTCATGCTTCGTCGGTGCCCGCTTCAGGCGGGCATGAAAGTTTAATTCAATAATAGGTCCAGGGGTTTAATTCCAAGCCTTTCACTTGAATTCTTGAGCCCCGGATCCCTGAATCATTTTTAATGTTCCGTGGCGCCCCACAGAGGCATTTGGTTTCTTATGCCTTCTTGGTTTCCGCAATCTCCACCAATTTTAAAAAAGGCTTAAATAGATCAATCGGGATGGGGAAAAGGGTGGTTGAATTATTTTCCGAAGCCACTTCCCTGAGGGTCTGGAGATAGCGAAGCTGAAGGGCAACAGGATGGTCCTCAATGATGGCGGCAGCATCGGCCATCCGGGAGGCGGCCTGGAATTCCCCTTCGGCATTGATGACCTTGGCCCTTCGTTCCCGTTCGGCCTCGGCCTGTTTGGCCATGGCCCGCTGCATTTCCTGCGGCAAGTCAATCTGTTTGACTTCGACGACAGACACTTTAATCCCCCAGGGATCGGTATGCATATCCAGGATTTCTTGAATTTCCGTATTGACCTTTTCCCGTTCCGAGAGGATCTTATCCAATTCCGCCTGGCCGCAGACACTGCGCAAAGTGGTCTGGGCCAACTGGGAGGTGGCATAAAGATATTGTTGAACTTCGACTGTGGCCTTGACGGCATCCATGACCCGGAAATACACTACGGCATTGACTTTAACCGAGACATTATCGCGGGTAATGACATCCTGGGACGGTACATCCATGGTCACAGTCCGGAGATCCACTTTAATCATCTTATCAATAATGGGAATCAGAATAATCAAGTCCCGGTCCTTTGGCCCCGAGTACCCTACCCAGAGCGGAAAATAACTCCTCTTTCATATTCGTTTAAAATACGTATGGCACTGCTCAAAAAAAAGATTCCTAAAACGACGATGGCAGCCAAGGTGTACATGATACACTCCTCCTTTAATGATGGATGGTTTGATTTCGGATTACGGGCTAATAAAAATTTATTTTTTCTTCACCTTCAAAACGAGACGTTCGATCCCTACCACCACCACGACGTCATTGGGTTCGAGAATCTCATCGGCTTGGGCCTTCCAGATTTCCCCATGGACAAAAACCCTGCCAGGGAGATCGGGGGTAATCCTTTGTTGCACCCTCCCCGATTCCCCCAAGATCCCTTTTTCCCCGGTCTGGGTTTTTCGGCGATGGGCCGTAACGGCCAGGGAGATGACCACTATAAAAAATCCGGAGATAACCAGAACGGATGTAATCAGGACCTGAAGAGAAATCCCCATTTGCCCCTCCGTTGTTTTGAATAACATTAGAGAACCAAGAGTCAAGGAAACAATTCCGGCTACAGCCAACAGGCCATGGCTGATTACCTTGACCTCGGCGATAAAAAAAACGATGGCCAAAAGGATTAACAGGACCCCGGCGTAATTGACCGGTAAGGTCTGCATGGCAAAAAAGGCCAGGATGAGGGAGATCCCGCCGATCACTCCGGGGAAAATTCCCCCGGGGTGGATCAATTCAAAAAAGATCCCCATCATGCCCAGCATCATCAGCACGTAGGCCAGATTGGGATCGCTGATGGTCCGGAGAATTCGATCGCGAAAATTTTCTTTAAGGTGAATTACCGGATGATCCTTGGTCCTGATCACTTTGGTTGGCTTGGAAGTGGTCACTTGCCAGCCCTCGGCCTTTTGCAAAAGATCCGTCAGGTCATTGGCGATTAAATCGATGACCTTGAGCTCGAGAGCTTTTTCAGCGGTGATGGATTCGCTTTTGAGGACCGCACTCTCCACCCAGTCGGCATTTCTCTTTCTTTGCTCGGCGATGCTACGGACATAGGCCACCATATCCTTTTCCACTTTTTGAGCCATGGTTTTTTCGATGTCTTTGCCGCCGATATTGACCGGATGGGCCGCGCCAATATTGGTTCCCGGGGCCATGGCCGCCAGGTCGGCAGCCAGAACAATCATTACCCCGGCCGAAGCCGCCCTGGCCCCGCTGGGTGAGACAAAGACGATCACCGGAATCTTGGCATTCAAAATCCCCTGAACAATGGTCCTCATGGAAGAATCCAACCCGCCTGGGGTATCTAATTGGATGACAATGGCCGCGGCCTTGTCCGTTTCCGCCTTAAGAATGGACCGGTTGATGAACTCGGCTACCGGCGGGTTGATGGAACCGGCGATGGTAATGACATAGATGGGTGTTTTCTTCTCCGCTGCCGAACTCAGGGAAGAGAAAACGAAGGTACATAGAATGAGGATGATCAGTGAGAGGATAGTTCGGAGTTCGGAGTTCGGAGTTCGGAGTAAAGAATGCGAAAGACTATAAAAAGAAAATAGCGAAGCGCTCGTTCGTTGGTCCTTGGTTCTGCTCCCAACTCCTAACTTCGAACTCTGAACTCTTCTATTCCAATCCATCATACCCCCGCCGGACTTTTTTCAGATCCTCCCAGGCCTCCCGTTTGGCACCGGTATTTTTCAAAAGAAAGTCCGGGTGATAACTGACCATAAGACGCCTGCCCTGCACATCCAGCCACCGGCCCCGCAAAGCGGAGAGCTTCTCCTTTGACCCGGTTAAGATCCGGGCTGCACACTCTCCTAAGGCCACCAGGATTTTAGGATCGACCAAACGAATCTCCTCACTTAAAAAAAAATTACAGGCCTGTACCTCTTCCTCCAGGGGTTGCCGATTTTCCGCAGGCCGGCACTTGACCAGATGAGTAATGTAAACCTCCTCACGGTTTAAATTAATGGCTTGAATCATTTTGGTCAATAGTTGTCCGGCCGGACCGACAAAGGGCCGGCCTTCTTGATCTTCATCAAACCCCGGTCCTTCTCCTATAAACATCAGACGGGCACCTGCGGCCCCTTGGCCCGGAACGGCCTGACGGCGGGTCTCGGAAAGGGCACATCGGCGGCACCGAATGATTGCCCCGGACAAAACCGCTAAGGAGTCATAGGTTGATCGAGGACCATGGCCAAGTCCCCCTTTTTGAACTTTGAGAGGCCGGGGTAAAAAGGACCGTCCTAAATTTTTTTGGAATTCAAGATATTCTTTGAGCTGTCCTGCAAACAGGCCGGTGCGGGGTATTTTAAGACCGGAGGGAATCATTATTTTTTTGGCCTCTTCTTTTTACGATGGTATCAAAAATGAGGCTGGCCACTTCTTCTTTGAGCATCACCGGCAAAGACTTGGTCTTGCCATCCGGAAAAAGGAAAAGGACCTGATTCGTATCACCCCCAAAACCGGCACCCGGCTTCCCTATAGGATTGGCCACAATCAAATCCAGGTTTTTTTCTTTCAACTTTTGGAGGGCATTTTTTTGTAATTCCTCGGTCTCAGCGGCAAACCCTACCAGGAATTGACTTTTTTTCTTTTGACCCAATAAACGAAGGATGTCCGGATTTCGAATCAGGGTCAACCGAAGGATGTCTTCCTTTTTCTTGATCTTCTGTTGAAAGACCTCTTGAGAGCGATAATCGGAAACAGCCGCTGCCTTAATGACGATAGAGGCCGATGGGAAGGCCTTCAAGACTTCTTTTTTCATTTCCAGGGCCGAGGTAACTCGAATGGTGGAAACACCGGGAATGGCCTCCAGATGGGTCGGGCCGGTGATCAAGGTCACCCGCCCCCCCCTCCTCTTGGCTACCCGAGCCAAAGAAAAGCCCATCTTCCCGGTGGAAGGATTGGAAATAAATCGGACCGGGTCGATAGCTTCCCAGGTACAGCCGGCGGTAATCAGAACCTTTTCACCCTTTAAATCCTGGGGTAAAAGGAGGTCATGGATTTTTTCGATAATGATTTCCGTCTCAGGCAAACGCCCCGGTCCCACTTGCCCACAGGCCAGAGACCCGGCCGAGGGTTCCAGGACATGATTCCCGAATCCTTTTAATAAGCTAATATTGGCTTGGACAACCGGATTTTCATACATACGGACATTCATGGCCGGACAAAAGAGCTTGGGGGCCGGACAGGCCAAAAGAAAAGTGGACAGGAGATCATCCGCCAGGCCATGTGCGGCTTTGGCCATCACATTGGCCGTGGCCGGGGCCAGGACAACCAGATCCGCCCATTCACTCAACTGGATATGATCCATGGCTCCTGGGCGATAGGAATCAAAAAGATCGGTGTATACCCCATGGGGGGTCAAGGCCTGAAAGGTCAACGGAGTGACAAACCTTTGAGCATTCCGGGTCATGACTACCGCCACCCGAGCCTCTCCCTCGGACAGACGACGCAACAGTTCAACGACCTTATAGGCCGCGATACCCCCGCTGATCCCCAAGATGATGTGCCGATCTTTCAGGGCAGAACTCATCGGATGGTTTTCCTTAAGTACAAAAATAGATTTTTAACCGCCTTAGCCTCTGTATGGGTTCTGTAGAGGCGGGTTTAAAACCCGCCCCTAGGGGAGTATTTTCATGCTCCGTCAATGCTCGTTTCAGACGAGCATCTATTGTCCTTCCTGGGTGGGGATCATCCAGACTTCAACCCGGGTATTAATTATGTTTTCCTCGATAAAAAAGACACTTCGTTTATTTTTCTTTTCAAAAAGCAAAATCGTCTTGGGGGGGAGCTTAAAATTACCTTTTAGTTGCCAGTTGTCCCGGGCCATGGAATCTTTAAAAAAATCAATCAGCGATTTTACCTCCACATAGCCGTTGAACACCAGGACCCCGGCTGAAACGGTGGGGGATTGAAAGACCCTGGAATTTCCGACATCCAACTTGAGCTCATTAGGAATTTGAATGTCATCAAAGTCATAATAACGCCCCTCCGGACGGCCCACCTTTTTACCGATCTTGGGGGCCGGAGAGGCCATGGGGACCGATTCCTTCTTTTGTTCCTGCAGGACACTGCCACAACCCAACAAAAAACCCATCAAACCCAACCCAACAAGCATTACCCTGAAGACCTTAAAACCCTTTCTAAATATCATAGTCCCGCTCCTTTCTATCGCTTCTAATAATAGTGTAAAAAATTATCATTCTCCTTTGGTTAAGTCAAGAGAAACCGGAAATATCGACGGTCCAAGGTGCAGGGTTTAAGGTTTAAGGTGCTACCGTGAACCTTGCACCTTAATCCTTGAACCGTATTTTTCACCAGGTCAACCCATGAACGACCCCATGACATCGGCAGGCCGTAGCGACAAAAAAAGGCCGGGGGCTTACCATGGCCTGGTTCTGGATCCTTCTTAATTCTCCAAAAGGATAGCCTCCCGCTCCCGGCGCCAATTGTCGGCTTTCGATTACCTCAAGCCCCCTGTCCCGGCCTCTTTGATCGGCTATGAATTGCCAAAGCGGGACCGGTCTTTTTTCTTTGGTTTTAAAACAATGATGGATTGGGGCCGGACAATTTTCAGGGCAGACAAAAGATGCATAGCTTAAAAAAAGCCCCTGCCCAAAAAATTCAACGTAAGGCAACCCGGAGCCGAATTCTTTGGGGGGTAAAACGACCTCATGTCCTTTGGGGGCCTTTAAATTTAAGTCTAACCATTTCCAAGCCAGATGAACGGGCAAAGCAGGAATGACCCAATCTTCATCTTTGATCCAGTCTTGATATTTCGTTAAAAATTGAGGGCCGTCGGCCAGGACGCGGATTCCGGGAAGGGATATTTTTTGGCCCAGGACTTCCGGTGAATGATCGATGATCCAGACCCGGGCCTTTCCCCAAAGAGACGTTACCCGGTCCAGGGCCTTTTCCCCAAATTTACCAAATCCGACAATAAACACCTGGGTCAATGACGGCCTCTCGGGAAGATCCCGATCACCGAAGGAAGCCTGACCGGATCCCTGAAAAAAAGGAGGGTTGTTTCTTTTCCTTCTTCTTGACCACTGAAAAGATATTTAAATCCTTTGACCTGAATCATCAATTGGGTGCGATTGCCCCCGTCCAGGTTCAAAATAAATTGAAGGCCCAAAGGCAGGCCTTTTAAGTAATGGCCCAAGTCGTAGAGAGTAAACGAGGGTTTTTCGGTAATCAGAATATAAAGGTTGCCCAACCGGTCCTGGCCCAGTACCGTTCTATTGGCCTGAAAATTACTTTGATTGACCCGGACTTGCCCTTTTGGGTCCAGGAGCACGGGGAAAGACTGGATCCCTTGATCATAGGCGGAAATGATCTCTTCACTTTTATCGTCTTTCAAATCGATCAAAGTCGCCTTGGGCAGGCGTTCGAAACCCTTTTTAGGTTCGGCCAGGAACATCCCCTTCATGTGCCGGTTTCTAAATGGCCCCAGAGAGTTTCCGTTAACCACAATCCTTCCGGCCGGCTCGAAATTTTCCTGATAAAAACCGCCGTTACATATTACCGTCGCCCCTGTGGACTGTTGCCATTCCTTGATTGTTTTGGGTTCCCGGTTGAAAAAAACCCGAAAAGTCCATAACTCCGGGTCGACGCGGAGGATAGCCATAGTATTGACACCAACATTCTGAGAACGGATCTCCCAGCGCAGGAAAGAAAGGCCTGGAGAAAGGGCTTGCCAAGGGACCGACGGCGGATTGGGTTTCTCCTGCCCCCGAACGGTGGAAGGGAAAAAAAACAGAAGAATCAGGATTGGAAACAGGCTTATGGATTTCATGTTGTGGAGGAGGGCCGACCTTGAATAAATGAATTGGAGGCGGCAACCGGACTCGAACCGGTGAATAACGGTTTTGCAGACCGCTGCCTTAGCCACTTGGCTATGCCGCCTGATTGATGGGAATATTTTTTTGGAGCGGGAAACGGGATTTGAACCCGCGACTTCAACCTTGGCAAGGTTGCACTCTACCACTGAGTTATTCCCGCCCAATTGAGAAAAATAACCGAAGCCGGGTTTTTTGTCAATTGAAAAAATGGTTTTATTTCCTTTAGTAGGACCTGTTCAGCTTGAGCCAGGAAAATAAAAAAAAGATACAGCCGATCAGGATGGTCGTGGCACCGGCCGGCGTATTCAAATAAAAAGAAACCAGGATTCCGGAAATACCGGAGACCCAGGCACAAATCATGGCCACCCAGAAGAGGCTGGATATCCCCTTGGCCAAATTCCTGGCCGTAGCCGCCGGCACGACCAGCATGGCGGTAACCAAAAAAAGCCCTATGGCCCGGATACTGAAAGTAACCACAATGGCCAGAACCAGGGAAAGACCGTACTCCAAGGCCCTGACGGGAATCCCACGGGAAGCGGCCAGGTGGTGATTGAGACTGATCAAAAATAACCGATTAAACAGGATCCCCATAACGATGAAGACCATTAAGCCGATCACCAGCAACAGAAACAGCTCGTGATCATTGATCGCCAGAATGGCGCCGTAAAGATAAGCCTCCAGGTTCCGGGTTTCTTTCTGGGCATAAAGAACCGTAATCCCGAGGGCCACCGTAGCCGAAAGAATAACGCTGATCACCGTGTCGGAAGATAAATCCGATCGGTCTTTGACCAGGGTAATGCTGAGCCCGGCCAGGATCCCGAAACCCACCAGGGTTAGCGTAGGATCCACACCCCAGAGGACTCCCAGGGCCACTCCGGCAAAGGTGGAATGGCTGATGGCATCTGAAAAAAAGGCCATCCTAAAATTGACCACATGGACCCCGAGGACCGCACCCAGGGGGGCGATAATCATCATGGCCAAGAGTGCCCGCCAGACAAAGGCATACCGGGCCCATTCAAAAGGCACCGAAGTCTGTAAAAAAGAATAGAGGGGCTGAAAAAGGGTTTCCATGACTCAGGGCTTCGGTTCTCCATGAAAATGATGGGGACCATGACTATGGGGATAAATTTGAACATGAAGCCCGAAGGTCTTCAAAAGGTTCTCTTCGGTGAGGGTGTTTAAGCCTCCACAACAACGAACGGTTTTATTTAAGCAGATCACCTGCTGGGCATGGTTGGAGACAACGGAAAGGTCATGGGAAATCAGGATCACGGTCAGATTGGCCTGGGTCTGGATATCGGATAGGAGGTCACAAAACAACTGTTCTCCCGGGGCATCAATCCCGGCCGTCGGTTCATCCAGCAAGAGGATCCGGGGATTCCCTTCCAGGGCCATGGCCAAAAGGACCCTTTGCATTTCCCCGCCGGAAAGTTTGCCGATAAACCGGTCTTCCAACCCCAGGGCCCCCACCCGTCTTAATCCGAACCGCACCTGCTCCCTGACCTTCTTCCCCTTTCCCAACCAGAGGGCCTTCCGGGTGATTGAAATGGTCATCAGGTCTTCGACCGTGCAGGGCAGACCCCGGTCAAGTACCAAGCGTTGGGGCACATAACCAATGGCCGGACGTTTACCAGCCGAAGGATTAAAAGAAACGGTCCCGGTATAGGGAATCAGTCCCAAAAGAGCCAGGAGCAAAGTGGTTTTTCCGGCACCGTTGGGACCGATGATCGCCGTAGTCCGGCTGGCCGGGATGGAACAGGTGACCTCTCTGAGGATCTCCACTTTGCGGAGAATGACCCCCAGGTTGTTGATGTCAATGGCGGTCTCCGGATCGATAGCGGTGTTCTGAGTCATCAAAGGCGATTCTTATTTAAAGGCTATTTTCAGTATTTCCAAATTTTGTTTCATGGCTTTTTCATACGTATCGGCTGCCGCCTTCCCGGTAGCCACCGGGTCCAGTTCAAAAACAGGGACCCCCGTTTCATTGGAAAGGGTTCGAGCAATCTTGTCTGAGCATTGGGGTTCTGAAAAAATCGCCCTCACTTGACTTGCTTTTGTCCTTTCAACCAAACGAGCCAGGTCCCTGGGAGAAGGCTCAACGCCTAATTGGGTTTGAATGACCCCCACAATCTCCAGGCCGATATCCCGGGCCAAATAGGCCAAGATATCATGAAAAGCCAGGCATTTTTTATTTTTGGCCCGGAAGATGACGCCCTTCATTTCCTCAAAGATCCCCCCCAGTTTCCTCGAATAATCCCTGGCATTCTGCTTATAGTCCCGGGCATGGGCCGGGTCTTTAAGAGAAAGCCCCTCGGCAATGGTCCGGACCATGATGGCCGCCGCCTTTGGACTCGCCCAGGCATGTCCGTTCACCGGATCAAAATGATCGTGAAGGGGATCTGCTTTTCCTTTTGCAGGCCCTGAACGGCCGGAGATAGGCCGGTTCATGATCGGCTCGATTTTCTCGGCCGCCAGAATCATGGGAACCTTTACCCTGGCCTGTTTTTGAAATTGATCTAAAAATTCCTCCATCCCCAGGCCGTTGGCCACGATGACATCGGCCCGGGTCATCTTAATAAGATCACCCGGAGTCATGTCATAATTATGTGGGCACCCCTGATGGGCCGGCAGGAGCAGTTCCACCTGGACTCCGGGGGTCCTCCCGACCACATTAAGGGTCAGGCAATAAACCGGAAGGATGGTGCAGACCACCCGAAGAGGCCTTTCCAATCCCTTGGCTTCGAGGTCGGGAACAGGGGTTCCCGACACAGCGCTCAAAAGAAGGAATACGATTAAAACAGAGATGAGTTTACCCATAGACTTCGACCATGAGAGTTTCTTTCTTGCTGATCTTTTTAAAAGTTACTAATATATAGGGGTAATCGTCAAGGACTTTATTAAAACAAAGAAGGTTTTATGTCCACTCCGGAAATTAAAATCGATCACACCAACCCTCAAACCGAGATACTCCGGCAAATATTGCCCACGATCCGCAAAAATTGCACCATAGCCGATGCCCATCACAGCGGACTCTTTTCTTTGTGCAGCCTGTTTCTGCGGTTGAAAGACCAATATAACTGGGAACAAAAGAGGCCTCCCTGGAACCCCACCCACCACGACCGGCTTCTAAAATGGATAGACCGGAAGGAAGCCTTGTGGCTGGAATGCCTGGAATCTCCTTTCAAACCCCTATTGATCAACGACCATCCCTTCGATTGCTTAGACGGCCGCGGAATCAATCAACACCTCATCCCCCTGGGTCTCTATTACGGGGCCGGATACGGCCGAGGCTTAAAGCCGACCTTTTTCTTAGGGACCATCAGGGAAAAACGACTTGTTCATGGGTACACCGTTATTATCCTGGGACAGGAATTGGCCTGTGATCTGTCACAGGTGCCGGGTCAGAGACAAGGGAAGATCATCGTCATCCGGATGGAACCCCTTCGATTTTTCCTGTGGTCCAAGATCCAGGAGACGGAGAAATTCGAGCGGGAGGCTGCGTCCATGGCCCTTGCCTATTACGGCTGGAATCCTTCTTTGTCGCCGGAAAGTCAACTGGGACCGATCATCCAGGCGGAACTGGAAACTGTTCTGTCCCATGAACTGGGTGAGGCCCTGGATCGCACCTTTCCCCAAGGCCTGTGGAAGAGACTCATCTCGGCTTTCCCTTTCAGCCGGGTGGAATTATACCTGCGGACCTTAAAAGACCTCCTGGCCGATACCCATCCCCAGGGCACCCTCAATCACATCATCAGCGGGCAAAAGTCGGGATCGCTGGCCTTTTATCTATCCAATTTAAAGGGACTTCGGCGGGCCCTGTTTCCGGAAATGGTCCCGGCAATTCGACAATTTAAAAAAGAAGAAGACTGGTCGATCGTTAAGGGAGCCCGAAAAGAAGGCCGGAATCGGTTGATCGCCCAGGCCCGTCGGATCAAAGAACTGGCCGAAAAATGGATACCCGCCCAACCAAAAAAATTCTCCGATCGGTTTGAAAAGGAATTTTATTTGGAGGCGGCAACCGGACTCGAACCGGTGAATAACGGTTTTGCAGACCGCTGCCTTAGCCACTTGGCTATGCCGCCTGATTGATGGGAATACTTTTTTTTGGAGCGGGAAACGGGATTTGAACCCGCGACTTCAACCTTGGCAAGGTTGCACTCTACCACTGAGTTATTCCCGCCCAATTGAGAAAAATAACCGAAGCCGGATTTTTTGTCAATTGAAAAAATGGTTTTATTTCCTTTAATAGGACCTGTTCAGCTTGAGCCAGGAGAATAAAAAAAAGATACAGCCGATCAGGATGGTCGTGGCACCGGCCGGCGTATTCAAATAAAAAGAAACCAGGATTCCGGAAATACCGGAGACCCAGGCACAAATCATGGCCACCCAGAAGAGGCTGGATATCCCTTTGGCCAAATTCCTGGCCGTAGCCGCCGGCACGACCAGCATGGCGGTAACCAAAAAAAGCCCTATGGCCCGGATACTGAAAGTAACCACAATGGCCAGAACCAGGGAAAGGCCATACTCCAAGGCCCTGACGGGAATCCCTCGGGAAGCGGCCAGGTGGTGATTGAGGCTGATCAAAAACAGCCGATTAAACAGGATCCCCATAACGATGAAAACCATTAAGCCGATCACCAGCAACAGAAACAGCTCGTGATCATTGATCGCCAGAATGGCGCCGTAAAGATAAGCCTCCAGGTTCCGGGTTTCTTTCTGGGCATAAAGAACCGTAATCCCGAGGGCCACCGTAGCCGAAAGGATAACGCTGATCACCGTGTCGGAAGATAAATCCGATCGGTCCTTGACCAGGGTAATGCTGAGCCCGGCCAGGATCCCGAAACCCACCAGGGTTAACGTAGGATCCACACCCCAGAGGACTCCCAGGGCCACTCCGGCAAAGGTGGAATGGCTGATGGCATCTGAAAAAAAGGCCATCCTAAAATTGACCACATGGACCCCGAGGACTGCACCCAGGGGGGCGATAATCACCATGGCCAAGAGTGCCCGCCAGACAAAGGCAAACTGGGCCCATTCAAAAGGCACCGACGTCTGTAAAAAAGAATAGAGGGGCTGAAAGAGGGTTTCCATGACTCAGGGATTCGGTTCTCCATGAAAATGATGGGGGCCATGACTATGGGGATAAATTTGAACATGAAGCCCGAAGGTCTTCAAAAGGTTCTCTTCGGTGAGGGTGCTTAAGCCTCCACAACAACGAACGGTTTTATTTAAGCAGATCACCTGCTGGGCATGATTGGAGACCACGGAAAGGTCATGGGAAATCAGGATCACGGTCAGATTGGCCTGGGTCTGGATATCGGAAAGGAGGTCACAAAACAACTGTTCTCCCGGGGCATCAATCCCGGCCGTCGGTTCATCCAGCAAGAGGATCCGGGGATTCCCTTCCAGGGCCATGGCCAAAAGGACCCTTTGCATTTCCCCGCCGGAAAGTTTGCCGATAAACCGGTCTTCCAATCCCAGGGCCCCCACCCGTCTTAATCCGAACCGCACCTGCTCCCTGACCTTCTTCCCCTTTCCCAACCAGAGGGCCTTTCGGGTGATTGAAATGGTCATCAGATCTTCGACCGTGCAGGGCAGACCGCGGTCAAGTACCAAGCGTTGGGGCACATAACCAATGGCCGGACGTTTACCGGCGGAAGGATTAAAAAAAACGGTCCCGGTATAGGGAATCAGTCCCAAAAGAGCCAGGAGCAAAGTGGTTTTTCCGGCACCGTTGGGACCGATGATCGCCGTAGTCCGGCCGGCCGGGATGGAACAGGTGACCTCCCTGAGGATCTCCACTTTGCGGAGAATAACCCCCAGGTTATTGATGTCAATGGCGGTCTCCGGATCGATAGCGGGGTTCTGAGTCATCAAAGGCGATTCTTATTTAAAGGCTATTTTCAGTATTTCCAAATTTCGTTTCATGGCTTTTTCATACGTATCGGCTGCCGCCTTCCCGGTAGCCACCGGGTCCAGTTCAAAAACAGGGACCCCCGTTTCATTGGAAAGGGTTCGAGCAATCTTGTCTGAGCATTGGGGTTCTGAAAAGATCGCCCTCACTGGACTTGCTTTAGTCCTTTCAACCAAACGAGCCAGGTCCCTGGGAGAAGGCTCAACGCCTAATTGGGTTTGAATGACCCCCACAATCTCCAGGCCGATATCCCGGGCCAAATAGGCCAGAATATCATGAAAAGCCAGGCATTTTTTATTTTTGGCCCGGGAAATGGCGCCCTTCATTTCTTCGAAGATCCCCTCCAGTTTCCTCGAATAATCCCGGGCATTCTGTTTATAATCCCGGGCATGGACCGGGTCTCTAAGAGACAGCCCCTCGGCAATGGTCCGGACCATGATGGCCGCCGCCTTCGGACTCACCCAGGCGTGTCCGTTCACCGGATCAAAATGATCGTGAAGAGGGTCTGTTTTTCCTTTTGCAGGCCCTGAACGGCCGGAGATAGGCCGGTTCATGATCGGCTCGATTTTCTCGGCCGCCAGAATCATGGGAACCTTTACCCTGGCCTGTTTTTGAAATTGATCTAAAAATTCCTCCATTCCCAGGCCGTTGGCCACGATGACATCGGCCCGGGTCATCTTAATAAGATCACCCGGGGTCATGTCATAATTGTGGGGGCACCCCTGATGGGCCGGCAGGAGCAGTTCCACCTGGACTCCGGGGGTCCGCCCGACCACATTAAGGGTCAGGCAATAAACCGGAAGGATGGTGCAGACCACCCGAAGAGGCCTTTCCAATCCCTTGGCTTCGAGGTCGGGAACAGGGGTTCCCGACACAGCGCTCAAAAGAAGCAATACGATTAAAATAGAGATGAGTTTACGCATAGACTTCGACCATGAGAGTTTCTTTCTTGCTGATCTTTTTAAAAGTTACTAATATATAGGGGTAATCGTCAAGGACTTTATTAAAACAAAGAAGGTTTTATGCCCACTCCGGAAATTAAAATCGATCCCTCCGCCCCTCAAGCCGAGATACTCCGGCAAATATTGCCCACGATCCGCAAAAATTGCACCATAGCCGATGCCCATCACAGCGGACTCTTTTCTTTGTGCAGCCTGTTTCTGCGGTTGAAAGACCAATATAACTGGGAACAAAAGAGGCCTCCCTGGAACCCCACCCACCACGACCGGCTTCTAAAATGGATAGACCGGAAGGAAGCCTTGTGGCTGGAATGCCTGGAATCTCCTTTCAAACCCCTATTGATCAACAACCATCCTTTCGATTGCTTAGACGGCCGCGGAATCAATCAACACCTCATCCCCCTGGGTCTCTATTACGGGGCCGGATACGGCCGAGGCTTAAAGCCGACCTTTTTCTTGGGGACCATCAGGGAAAAACGCCTTGTCCATGGGTACACCGTTATTATCCTGGGACAGGAATTGGCCTGTGATCTGTCACAGGTGCCGGGTCAGAGACAAGGGAAGATCATTGTCATCCGGATGGAACCCCTTCGATTTTTCCTGTGGTCCAAGATCCAGGAGACGGAAAAATTCGAGCGGGAGGCTGCCTCCATGGCCCTTGCCTATTACGGCTGGAATCCTTCTTTGTCGCCGGAAAGTCAACTGGGACCGATCATCCAGGCGGAACTGGAAACCGTTCTGTCCCATGAACTGGGTGAGGCCCTGGATCGCACCTTTCCCCAAGGCCTGTGGAAAAAACTCATCTCGGCTTTCCCTTTCAGCCGGGTGGAATTATACCTGCGGACCTTAAAAGACCTCCTGGCCGATACCCATCCCCAGGGCACCCTCAATCACATCATCAGCGGGCAAAAGGCCGGCTCGCTGGCCTTTTATCTGTCCAATTTAAAGGGACTTCGGCGGGCCCTGTTTCCGGAAATGGTCCCGGCAATTCGACAATTTAAAAAAGAAGAAGACTGGTCGGACGTTACCGGGGCCCGAAAAGAAGGCCGGAATCGGCTGATCGACCAGGCCCGTCGGATCAGAGAACTGGCCGAAAGATGGATACCCGCCCAGCCTAAAAAATTCTCCGATCGGTTTGAACAGGAATTTTATAAACCCCTGGGACTATGACCCACATCCCGCGGCCTGGTCCGTTTTAAAAATAGAATCGGGCCAGGCTTGACATTGGTGTTTGTTGTCCCTGTCGCTTCCAGAGGTCCAACCATCAGGGACTGATCTACTTCCTGGTTCAACTCCAATCCCTATGGAAAAAACAGGGCTGGGAAATCGGGTCCAAGACCTCAGATAGAGAAAAAAGGCCGGGAGAAATATCGGAAACACGTTCAAGGAGTCATTTATAGAATAGTCCGAAGAAGCCTTTCGATCTCACCTTTGGGCAAGGCCCCCACCTGCTGGTTGACCAGCTTTCCCCCTTTAAAAAAAAGCAAGGTGGGGATGCTTCGGATGGAAAACTGTCCGGCCGTCCGTTGATTTTCATCGGTATTGAGTTTGGCAAATTTGACCCGGCCGGCATATTCCTTGGCTAATTGGTCGATGACGGGACCGACCGTCCGGCAGGGCCCGCACCAGGGGGCCCAGCAATCCAGGACCACCGGTCCCGGATTGCCGAGGACCTCTTGCTGAAAGGACCGGTCGGTGACCTCTACCGGGTGATCCAAGGGGGTTTGGGAAGAAAGGGGGGCCCGGCATTTGCCGCAGATGGGGTGTTGGTTTAAACGGTTTTTGGGGATACGATTTTTGGTCCCGCACCGGGGACAGGTTATGATGATCGAATCGGCTTCCATGGCTGCACTCCTCCTGAACAAAGGTAGTCGTTCTTTTTTTTAATATAGGTTGCCTGAATCAGTTTTACAAGAGAGCCTCTCCTGTCTTTCTCTTCCAATATCGCCCAGGCCCTAAGGAAATTTTCGATTATTTTCTCGGGTGCGGGGCAGGTTCAGAATCACCCTGTTTTGCGGGATCCCGGTTTTAGGAATCCTTGGTAAGGATCGGCAACGGGAAAGCAAAAGCTTTTGACAGGATGGGCCTTATGGAATTATATTGTTCTGATGAGGGAAAAACGTTTTCATGGTGCGCTGGCCCTGCAAGGGGTAGGATTGATGATTGCCTTAATGGCGCTTTTTTCCTGTGTCGGTGTCCTTCCTCCGGTCGGCCGGGAGCTTCCCGCGCCCAAATCCAAACCCAAGGTAAGCAGTTCCAATCTTGAAAAAGAAATCCATGCCCTGATCAATAAGGAACGCCGAAAGCGGGGCCTTGCTCCCCTTGAATGGGATGTCACCTTGGCCGGGATCGCCCGAAAACACAGCCGGGACATGGTCGAGAGGAACTACTTCTCCCATACTTCTCCTGACGGACTCGACTTCGCCTACCGCTATAAACAGGCCGGATACGCCTGCTCCATCCCTATGGGTAAGGATATTTATACCGGGGCGGAGAACATACTACAGACCAACCTGTATGATTCGATCACTAAAGAGAACGGCAGGGTTTATTATAACTGGAATTCTCAGGAAAAGATCGCCGAAACCACCGTGGAAATCTGGCTGAAAAGTCCGGCCCACAGGGATAACATTCTTGCCCCCTTCTTCCGTCGTGAAGGCCTCGGCGTAGTCATCGCCCCCGACGGGAAGGTGGTTGTCACCCAGAATTTTTGTTGACCTTATCGTTTATTGACCAGATAGATCCCCAGGGAAACCAGGGCCAGGGAGAGCAATAATCCAAAACGCAACGGCTCGTCTAACATCAGAGCTGCTGATAAAAACACCGGATATAGGGGTCAGGAAGGAAAAGGTGGCCAGGATAGTCACGGGATAAATATGAATCAAATAGAACCAGGCCCAATAACTTAAGAAGGCCACGATAACGGTTTGATAAAAAAATGAAAAGAAAATCGTGGCATCAATATAACGGATCGGCTCCTTTTCCAGGATAAAACTCAGCAGAAACAAAAGAGGGACCGAAAAAAGGACCTGATATAAGAGGGTCTGAAAGGGGGTAGATTTTTGAATTAAAAATTTTTTAATGTAAATCGTTGTGGCTGCCCAACCCAGAGCCGCCAAGATCATCAAAAAATCCCCGAATAATACCTGGGAGGAATAATGGCGGAGTCCTTCGGAAAAAACAAAAACAAGCCCTAAAAAAGCCACAAATAATCCGCCCAGACGTCGCCAGGTCAGCCGGTCTCCGGGGATCAAAAAATGGGCACCCACGGCCACCCAGAAAGGATGGGTATATAAAAAGATAAAGGATCGGCTGGCCAGGGTATATCGCTGGGCCACGTAGATAAAGACAAATTCTATCCCGAAAAGAAGACCGACCACCAGAGGATGGAGGATATTTAAGGATTTCGGGAATATGGGTTCTTTCCGGTAAAGGGTCCATAAGAGCATTAATATTGAAGCAATCAGGGAGCGAAGCCCGGCGGTAAAAATCGGCTCCATGCCCTTATTCGTAAATTTAATGGTCGCCATATTGACGCCCCATAAGAGGCAGAGGATCAAAAGGATGAGGATGGCCTTAAGATCAAGATAGGATTTGGATTGATAGGGATCAGACATTAACAGAATGGTTAGACAATGCCAAAAAAATCCCGGGCGTTTTGAAGGGTTTTTAAGGCCGCTTTTTCGATTTCTACCCCTTTAATCCTGGATAATTCCGTGAGAGTTTGAAGCACCTTGGCCGGTGTTGAAACCACTCCCTGATAGGCCACCGGGGAATCGGTTTCGATTAAAATCTGCTTCAAAGGTGCGGCGGCTACGGCCTCCCGGTGCTTGGGGCTATAAACCAGGGCCGGGGTGGCTGAAATGTAATATCCGGACAGAAGCAGTTCTTTCAGGGTTGCCAAAGGGCCGCTGTACCAGTGAAAGACGACCTTTTCCAGGCCCTGCCTTCGGACCAATTCATAGGCCTCTTCGTGAGAGAGCCGGCAATGAAGAATGATCGGTTTCTTTTTTTCCCAGGCCAGTTCCAACAGGTCCTTGAAAACCAAAAGTTGCAGTTCCTTCGATACCGAAACCTTATAATCCAAGCCGACCTCACCCAGGGCCACGGCCTGATCCAGGTGTTCCCGAAGGTAGTTCAGATTTTCTCTTATTCCCGAAATGGTCAGGTTCCAGGGATGATAGCCCAGGGCCGGAAAAACATAACCGGGATATTGCCGCGCAAAGGCCAATATTTTTCCGTTGGAATTTAAATCCATCCCCACGGCCACCATCCCCGCCAGGCCGGCCCTCCGCGCCTCACTGGATGGCCCCTTCCGGATCGCTTATCTCGTCTAAATGAACGTGAGCATCAATGACGGGTATGAGCATAAAAATCCCATAAAGAAATGGTCCAAGGTGTAAGGTATAAGGCGCAAGGTCAAAAACCTCTTACTCCTACTTCTTGCTTTGCCTTGTACCTTGCACCTTATACCTTGTACCTTTCTTAACTGCACCTTGAAAAGCCGCAGGAGTGGCAGGTCAGACAGCCGTTTTCATGAACCACCTGCCCACCGCAATCCGGGCAGGAGCCCATAACCTGATCATCTTCTTCGACCTTGGCCTGAGTATAATTGCTGATCACCCGGCAGATGGCATCCGGACAGGAGAGGACTTGCTGGCCGTTTCCCCAAGTGGGGGACGGGCAGCGAATACCGGAAATCTGCTTCATGATCGAAGGCAGGTTGATCCCGGACCGCAAGGCCAAAGAAATCAACCGCCCGGTGGCTTCGATCTGAGATGAAGCACAACCGCCGGTTTTGCCCATCTGGGCAAAGACCTCGCAAATCCCCTTATCGTCGGAATTGATGGTCACATAGAGTTTACCGCAGCCGGTGGAGATTCGTTCGGTGATCCCCAGGGTCCGGGTAGGACGTGGCCGGGGATTGATCTTTGAACTGTCAATCGTCTTACTGAGATTCAGTACCTGGGTCTCCCGGCTGCCGTATCGGTAGATGGTCACCCCTTTACAACCCTGGTGATAGGCCATTAAATAGGCCTTTTCAATATCCTCCGGGGTGGCTTCATGGGGAAAGTTGATGGTCTTGGAGACGGCATTATCGATAAATTTTTGGAAGGCGGCCTGAATCTGGATGTGACACTCCGGGCTGATATCATGGGAAGTCACGAACAAGGACTTGACATCCTCGGGGATGTCCGGAATATTCTGGATGGAACCTTCCAGGGCGATCTGTTCCATCAATTGAGGCGAATAAAACCCCTTTTCTTTGGCCATTTTCTTGAAAAAAGGGTTTACTTCGACCATTCGGGTGCCGTCCAAAACCGTCCGGTAGTAGGAAACGGCAAACAAAGGCTCAATCCCGCTGGATGTGCCGGCAATAATACTGATCGTCCCCGTAGGGGCGATGGTCGTGGTGGTGGCATTCCTCATCCCTGAAATCTGTTTCTCAACCTGATCAAAGATGCTTCCCTTGAAATTGGGGAAATTCCCCCTTTCTTTGGCCAACCGTTCCGAAGCCTGCCGGGCCTCGGCGGCGATAAAATCCATGACCTTCTCGGCGACCTCCACGGCCTGGGGGGCATTATAGGGGATGCCCATTTGGATCAACATATCGGCAAACCCCATGATCCCCAGGCCGATCTTTCGGTTTCCCTTGCTCATCTTCTCGATCTTGGGCAAGGGATACTTATTGACGTCTATGACATTATCCAAAAAGTGGATAGCCGTCTGGACCAGGAGTTTCAATCGCTTAAAGTCTATCTCCCCTTTTTTGACCACTCTGGAAAGATTGATCGAGCCCAGGTTGCAGGACTCGTAAGGGAGCAGGGGCTGTTCACCACAGGGGTTGGTCGCTTCAATGGAGCCCAAATGAGGTGTGGGGTTGTCCCTGTTAATCCGGTCGATAAAGACCACCCCCGGTTCACCGCTTCTCCAGGCCGAATCGACGATCCGGTCGAAAATGGCCTTAGCGGAAACCGACTTGGTCTTTAGTCCCGTGTGGGGATTGATCAAGTCGTATTCCCGGTTGTTTTCCACGGCATCCATAAAGATGTCGGGAATCAAAACCGAAAGGTTGAAATTGCTTAGCCGGTCGGTCTGCAGTTTGGCTTCGATAAATTTTTCTATGTCCGGGTGGTCCACCCGCAGCAGCCCCATATTGGCCCCCCGGCGGGTCCCTCCCTGTTTGATGGTTTCGGTGGCGACGTCAAAAACGGTCATAAAGGATATCGGACCGCTGGAAATCCCGTGAGTGGATTTAACCGTATCTTTTTCGGGCCGGATTTTGGAAAAAGAGAACCCCGTTCCTCCTCCGCTTTTATGGATAACGGCCGTTTGTTTTATGGCCTCAAAGATACTGTCAATGGAATCCTCCACCGGCAGGACGAAACAGGCCGAAAGTTGACCTAATGACCGTCCGGCATTCATTAGGGTGGGGGAATTAGGCAGGAATTCCAACCGGGTCATGATCTGGTAAAACAGATCTGCCGATTTTTTTATCTGTTCCTTGTCCCCGTAGAGTTCATCGGCCGAGGCCACGACCTGGGCCACCCTTCGAAACATATCTTCCGGATTTTCGGTTACCTGACCCTGGTTATCTTTTTTAAGGTAGCGCTTGTTTAAGACGATTTTTGCGTTGGGTGTCAAAGCAAGGGGGGAAGTCTGAGCCATCATTCTTAAGTTTCCTTTTCTAAAAATCTTCAATTTTCGATCTGTATGATTTGCTTACCAATTTTTACCAGCCCTGAGGAATTTCAAGGGCACCCATCGCGGGCCGTTTTAAATACAATAGATAGGGAATAGGAAAAGCATTTCTACAACGGGTTGTATTATAGGGCGGACGGAAAAAATTTCAAGGTAAAAACTCTTTGCCTTGCTTTTTATGGCCTGTCCTATTCTCTTCTATTACCTGTTGCCATCTTTTGAGGGATATGCTATTTTTTCAAGTAAAAATTTGATGGCTATTAAATTAAAAGGATCCCATAGGTTCTTATTCGGCAGATTGCTTCAACCTTAACTCGAAATTTAAAACATAAGTTATTGGGAGGACAGATGAAAAAAAGAATAATTTTATGGGCAGTGGGATTGATGCTAATTTCTTTTTCCTTATCCTGGGCGGACGAAAAACCGAGGATAGGGGTCTTACGATTTACCAATCATACCAGCGCCGGATGGTGGTCGGGCGGTATGGGTTCTGAACTGCAAGACATGCTGGCCTCAGAGTTGGCCAGTACCAAAGCCTTTCAGGTACTGGAAAGAAAAGAGATAAATGCCGTCATGGGGGAACAGGACTTGGGGGCCTCGGGAAGAATAGATCCCAAAACCAGGGCCAAAATGGGAAAAATTAAAGGCGCCAGATATCTGGTGGCTGCAACGGTCTCGGCCTTTGAAGAAAATACCAGCGGCACCGGCGGCGGGATCGGTATAATGGGCTTTCACATAGGCGGGAGTAAGGGTAAGGCCTATATGGCGGTCGATTTAAAGGTAATCGATACCGAAACCGGGGAAATTGTCGATAATCGAACCGTAGAAGCCACTTCGGAAAAAACAGGGCTCGATGTGGGAGGAAGTGTCGGAATTTTTTCCGGCCATCTTGGAAAACATGAAAAAACCCCCACAGGCAAGGCCATTAGGGCCTGCATCATAGAAATCAGTGAGTACCTGGAATGTTCAATGATTAAAGGAAAAGATGATTCCTGTATGCAAGCCTATGCGGCCAAAGAATCCAAGAGAAGGGATAAAACCAAAAAGTCGATTGACTTGGAGTAACCGTTTCAACCTTTTTATTTCGGAAGGAGATGCCCTTTTGCGGTTGCGAAAAGGGCATCTCCTTTTTTAATTATTCTACCTGATTGTCTTTTCTTCTCCATAGAATTTCCCCTGCCTTTAATGATCTGATAGCAGAAACATCGTGAAACCCGTTAATCTGGTCAAGATAGGGAAAATTCTTGACTTGCCTTTTTGCCTTGTGATAAGGATTGACAGCTTCGTAAAAACTCCCCAAAGGTTCGTTTTTATTTTTCCGGCGGAAGCCGGAATCCAGGTTTTTGTATGATTCCCTGCTTTGGCAGGAAGGTGTCCGGACCCCGGGTTTCGCGGATAGACACATACCAGGGCTAACCTGATGACGACTTTAGGGACTTTTACCAGTTTATCAGGATTAACCACCTAAGAAAGGAGTCTGTTTATGCCGATAACCCCCTTTATAGAAGTCAACCAGGCTATAGTGGCTACTGGCGGAGATACCTTAAATCAATGTATGCAATGCGGCCTTTGCGCCGGACTCTGCCCCTGGGGTCGGGTAGTGGAAGGATCCCCTTTTGATATCCGAAAACTCGTCCGGATGGGTCAACTGGGAATGGAAGGCTATGAATCCGATGATATTCTCTTTGCCTGCACCACCTGTAACCTCTGTGTCCGCAACTGCCCCCGTAAAGTAAAAATCGTCGATGTGGTCCGGTCCATGCGCAGCATGATCGTCGAGACCGGGGCCATCCCTCAGGGCCTTCGCCCTATCCTGGGGAGTGTGCACAGCCAGGGGAACCCCTGGTCTGAGGATAAAGCCAAAAGAATCAACTGGACCCAGGGGTTGGATGTGCCCGTATTTGGCCCGGACACCGAATACTTTCTCTTTGTCTGCTGTACCTCGGCCTATGAACAACGGAGTCAGAAAATCGCCAAGGCCGTGGTTGAATTACTGAAAACGGCCGGTGTCAGCTTCGGCATCATCGGCAATGAAGAGGCCTGCTGCGGAGAAGCCGTCCGTAAAATCGGGGATGAGGCCTTGTTTACCAGGCTCGCCGAACAAAACATCGCCCTTTATAAAGAAAAAGGGGTCAAGAAGATCATCACCACTTCTCCCCATTGTTTTACCACCTTCACCAAAGAGTACCCGGAACTGGGAGGGGATTTTGAAGTCCAGCATTATTCCCAGTTTTTGACCAAGTTGATCCGGGAGGGAAAATTGACGCCCAGAAAACCCTTAAGCAAGAAGGTTATCTATCACGATCCCTGTTATCTTGGCCGACATAATGACCTCTTTGAAGACCCTCGCGACCTCTTGCGAGCCATCCCGGAATTGGAGTTGATGGAATTTGGTCAAAATAAGGCCTTCAGTCTCTGCTGCGGTGGTGGAGGGGGACGTCTCTGGATGGAGACCAAGCCGGAACAGCGTTTTTCCGACAAAAAGATGGTCGAAGCGGCCGACCGTGGGGCCGAGATCTTTGCTACGGCCTGCCCTTACTGCATCAGCCTCTTTGAGGACAGCCGCAAAGGAACCGGAAAAGAAGATCAAGTCGTGGTTAAGGATATAACCGAATTATTGCAGGAATCGTTGTAGAATTTCCTTCGGAAATAGGGTTCAAGGATTCAGCAGGGTTCAAGTGTTTTAAGCTTTTTCTTATTCCAAGCCTTTCACTTGAACCCTTGACCCCTGGACCCCTCGAATCCTGGTCTATTGACATACCTCTTTCGTCTCATCCAGATATAATTTCTCCTCCTGATAGATCTGTTCCCTGACCTGCCGGCAATTGGGTTTGGACCCTTTCCCCAAGGGATAGACCTCCACCCGCTGGAACCCATCCAAACTTAGATAGGCCGTAGGTCTTCCAGCTTTTGCCGCTTCCCCCGAGGCCCGGGTGGCGATTTCCCATATCCTTCCTTCAAGAGGTTTGCCAAGACCGGCCCCGATGGCCCCGCCCCGCCAGGTATAGACCTTATCGATCAAATCCCCGATGGGGGCCCCGCCGGCACCCTTCTGATAGGCATTTTCGCTGCCGCAGGCGGCTAACATGAAAAGCACCCCCATAAGGCTTACCCAAAAAACAAACTCCTTCAGAGGAAAAGATAGGGATGCCTGATATCTACTATCTGACTCAAGGATACTGCTAAGTCTCCTTTTTAGCCGGCATCCGGCATCCAGTATCCGGTATCCAGTATCTGGCATTTTTGCCCCTTCTACTCCCCTTTGGGTGTCTTCATCTTTTGCATCTGTTTCATCATTTCCTTCATATCACCCTGTTGCCCCATGCCCATCACTTCGTTCATACTGCCCACCTTTTTAAAATCCTTGGGGACATCAAACATGGCCGCTGTGGCGGCTCCGATCTTGATTTCCTTAAATTCCGTAACCATCTTTCCCGGACCGCCCATTTTTTTGCTTTCCGGAACCACCATTTCGGTTCGAATAGGCAACCCCCCCAGATCCTGTGCTTCCCAAAGAACGGTGTTGAATTTTTCCTGGGGTTTATCTTTTAAATAATAGACGGCATCGTATTTGATGCAAGGATGTCCGTCAATAGTCTCGGTCCCGATCTTTTTTTTATCAACGACCGCTCTTGGATCTTGGACCGAGGGGACCTTATCCTCGAGACCCTTTTCAAAATAGGTCTTATTTTTGGTATTCATGGTGATCGTCTTTTTTTGGTCCATAAGGCTTATGGTTATCAGCCCCCCCATCATCATATGTTCCACCCGGGTCTTGTTGCCCATTTTAGCCATGGGCATGGACAGGCCCATGGTCACTATTTTGGCGGTGTAGTTGTCCGGCGGGGCCGCCCAGGCCATTACCGACATAAGCATAAAAATCGTGGCTGATAATCCCGTTGCTAAGGTCATTCTCCTCTTTTGTTTCATGATAACTCCTTTCTTTTTAGACCAATGATAACAAATTGAAGTTCCCGCACCAAGGTGCAGGGAATCTTCCAGGCAAGGTTAATGTCTATTATTTGAAGTTCGCTCGCTTACCCACGCAGCAAGTTGCGGGGAATTCGCTCGCTATCCCTGTTAAAATTCCTGGACCGACCTTTTGAGACTTCCCTCGATGGCGGCCCAAATTTCATCCCTCCCCTGCCCGGTTTTGGCTGAAAAAAAGATCGGGTCAGCCCCGGGAAGATTCAGATCGTTGGAGATCATCGACCAGGCATTCTTCCAAGAACCGCGCCCCAGGGTGTCTGCTTTGGTTAAAACCAACAGGGTCTCAACGCTGCAAGATCGTACCAGGTTCAGAAACTGTTTGTCCTCTTTACTGGGCAAACGCCGGATATCCAACAAAAGAATCACCCCCAACAGGGTCTTTCTGGTTTTTATATAGGCCGACATGGCCTCCTGATAGCTGCGAATGACTTCTTTAGGGGCCCGGGAAAATCCATAACCCGGTAAATCCACCAGCATCAAATCGTCATTGACCGAAAAAAAATTCAACAGCCGGGTTTGACCGGGCCGCCGGCTGGTCCGCACGAGTGATTTTCTGCCTAATAGGGCATTGATCAGGGAAGATTTACCCACATTGGAACGCCCGGCAAAGGCCACCTCCGGGAAAGTCGCCGGGGGGAAATGAGCGGCCTTCAGCCCGCTTTGTATAAATTCCGCTGTGCGAATAATCATAGAATTTCTTTATAGGTCTCCCGATCCAGATAGACCTGGAGGCGTTCCATCCCTTCCTCGATCTGCTCGATGGAATTGGCATAGGTGAACCTGAGATACCCTTCGGCCCCGGAGCCGAAATCAATTCCAGGAGTGACACCGACCTTGGCTTTTTTCAAAATATCAAAGGCCAGTTTATAGGAATCCGGATGGAATCTTTTGGCATTGGCCAGGACATAAAAGGCCCCGGTAGGCTCAACCGCCAGGCCAAATCCCAGTTCCTTGAGCCGCCTTATCATCACCTTTCTGCGCTGGTCATAGATGGCCTTCATTCGGGCCACATCTTCCTGGGCCTGAGTTAAGGCGGCGATCCCGGACCATTGGGCCACGGAATTGGCGGAGATAAAAAAGTTTTGGTGGATTTTTTGCAAGGGACGGATAAATTCCCGGGGGGCGATCAGATAGCCCAAACGCCAGCCGGTCATGGCATACAATTTGGAAAAACCATTTAAAACAAAGGCCCGATCGGTAAATTCGAGAATGGAATGTTCCCGGCCCTCATAAACCAGACCATGATAAATCTCGTCGGAAACGATATAAGGGGTAAATTGCGTCAGCCTTTTCAGACGATCTTCCGCTAAAAGAGTTCCGGTGGGATTGGAAGGAGAATTAATAAATATCCCCTTGGTATCCGGTCCGATCCGTTTGCCGATTTCTTCCGGAAGGTATTGAAAGCCGTCCTCTTCATAGACCTGAACTTTTACCGGTTTCCCCTGGGCAAAGCGGATAAAATTCGGATAACAGGCATAGTGGGGATCGGTGATTATGACTTCCTGTCCCGGCTCCAGTAAGGCCGAAAAGACCATGAACATGGCCGGAGAGGTCCCTGAGGTGATAATGATCTGGTCCGGAGAAACCTTGACCTGGTATTGCCGGTCATAGTGGGCACAGATGGCCTCTCTGAGTTCGAAAATCCCCCGGCTGTCGGTATAATGGGTCTTTCCATCCTGGAGGGCCTTGATGGCGGCTTCTTTAATACATTCCGGGGTATCGAAATCCGGCTCTCCCACTTCGAGATGGATGATCCGTCTCCCCGGACCGCTCCATTTCCTGGGCCGCTTCCATGACATCCATGGCAATAAAAGGGGTAATCTCCCGGGCCCTTTTGGATACGGAGGAGATCTCGTCTTCCCTGCGGCTCATTTCAATTCCTTCAATTTTTGTTGGGCCTTCTTCCCCAGGTCGCTGTCGGGCACCAGGCCGACCACTTCCTTGAAGGCCAGCCGGGCCAGGGAAAGTTGATTTAGCTCAACCAGTACCTCGCCTAAATCAAAATGGGCCTGGGCGAATGTCGGTGAATGTTCGATGGCCTTTTTAAAGGCCTCGGAGGCCTCCTCCAGGTGATTCGTGGCCTTTAAGACCAGTCCCAGGCCATGATAGGCCAGACTATAAGACGGCCAGATTTTAATGGCCTCCTGATAGTTTTCCCGGGCTTTATCATAATCCTTCAGGGTATAATAGGCCTGACCTAAATTGTAATGCACAAAATGGGGCGTGGCATACAAGGGGTCCTCCAGGGTTTTATTAAACTCCTTAATGGCCTCCTTCACCCTCCCCTCCCTGAGCAGGGCCGTACCCAAGTTGTTATGCACTTCCACATAATCGGGATTGAGAGTTAAGGCCTTCTCAAATTGATAGATGGCCTGGCGGACCATCCCCTTTTCCAGATAGGCAATGCCCAGCACATTTCGGATCACCGGGTTGTCGGGGTCCAGGTCATTGGCCTTGATCAATTCGGCCAAGGCCTGGGTGGGACGCCCTTCCTGCAGCATGGAGTTTCCCAAACGCATATGGGTCAAGGCCTGATCTTTTTTTTGCAGGGAAGTGGCGCAGGCGGACAGACAGGCCAGGAGGAATACCAGGATCAGCCCTAAGGTTTTTCGAGTCCTTTTCCCCGGGCGGCCCTTTGGAGTTCGGAGTTCGGAGTTCGGAGTGTTGTTAGCCATGGGCCTTTTCATTTTCTCCTCATCCTCCAATCTCCGAACTCTAAACTCCCAACTCCGAAACTCTTTTCCATTATACCTTGTACCTTGCGCCTTTTTCAAATCAGTTTATTCAACGAATATTCGATGATCCCCTGGGCACCCTTCCGGATCAGACCGGGAATCAATTCCCGGACCTGGGATTCCTCTACCACGGTCTCCACCGACAGCCAGTTGCTGTCATAAAGATTGGCGATGGTGGGGGCGTTCAGACTGGGAAGGATGGCCACCAGATCTTTGAGTTTCTCGGCCGGGACATTCATTTTGAGGCCCACCATCTTTTCGGCCCGCAAGGCCCCTTGTAATAACAAGACGATCTGTTTGATCTTCTCCTTTATCCAGGGATCTTTCCAGGAGTCCCGGTTGGCGATGATCTGGGTATTGGACTGCATCAATTCATGGATAATCTTCAGGCCGTGGGCCCGGATGGTACTGCCGGTTTCCGTCACCTCGACAATGGCATCGGCCAGTCCGGAGATGATCTTTCCTTCCGTGGCCCCCCAGGAAAACTCGACCTGAACCGGGATCTGCTTCTCGGCGAAATAGCGGCGGGTGAAATTGACCAACTCGGTGGCGATCTTTTTGCCACGCAGGTCTTCTATCTTTTTTATCTTGGAATCACTGGCCACCGCCAGGACCCAGAGGGCCGGACGGTTGCTGACTTTGGAATAAAAAAGATCGGAGACCACCTTGACCTTGGAATTATTTTCCAGGGTCCAGTCTTTCCCGGTTATACCGACATCAATGGTCCCGCTTTCCACGTAGCGGGACATTTCCTGGGCCCGGCAGATGGAACAGCGGATTTCCGGATCATCGATTTCCGGAAAATAATTCCGGCTGTTGACATTGATCTTCCAGCCCGATTTCTTAAATAGATTGATGGTGGCCTCTTGCAGGCTTCCCTTGGGGATGCCCAGTTTTAACACCTTCACCTTTTATAAACCTCCCGGGGATCAAACCCTTTTTCCCCCACGATTTCCATGGACCCGTCCTCGTTAATTTTTTGAAAAAAACAACTTCTATACCCGGTATGACAGGCCCCTCCGCCGATTTGCTCCACTTTTAACAGGATGGTATCTCCATCGCAGTCGATGAAGATTTCCTTGACCTCCTGCACATGCCCGGAAGTACCCCCCTTGAACCACAATTCATTCCGGGACCGACTCCAGTAATGGACTTTCCGGGTTTCCAGGGTTTTTTCCCAGGCCTCCCGGTTCATATAGGCCATCATCAGGACCTGTCCGGTTTGCCAGTCCTGGGCAATGGCCGGAAGAAGGCCCTTTCCTTTTTCGAAATCGGGTTTTGTTTCCATAAAATCATCACAGGGTAAATAGAGCATTTAGCGTTCAGCGATCAGCATTCAGCCAACTCGATGGTTTATAAGGGTTTTGCTGATAGCTAAAAGCTGATTGCTCCATCTGGAATGTTACCGTTTCCAGATGGCCCTAACTATAATAGTAAAACCAAATAGTGTCAACCAATACGATTAGTTGGTAGGATTATTTTCCCTACGGGATTGACATTAACCGACGGATATGGTTTAATTTGTTCATCGAAAAATGGCTTTCTTTAACCATGAGCGAATTCCCCGTCATGCCAACGGTGGGACTGCCGGAGAGAGACGAGTGAGCGAAGAAACCGGTGAACCCATTAAAATCGAAAGCACTTCCCTTTATGGATACGGCGCAGTCTGAGAAGGGTAACGAAAAGATTAGAGTCCGGGCAGGAAGATTAAGGCCCGCACTCATACTGTGCTTTCTCTATTTCGTCTTAAACCTTTTCGCACCCTTTCCGGGAATTTGCGATGAAGAGGTGAAAATGGCTGATCGTCCGGCTTGGCCCTCGGCGATAGACGGCTGGACATGGGACCGGGAAGACAAGGCCTATGACCGGGAGACCCTGTTCGATCATATCGACGGCGGGGCTGAAGTTTACCTGGCCTACAACTTCAGGAAGGCCTTTGTCCACCGCTACCTGAAAGCCGGCCGGCCGGATATCGTGGCCGAGGTCTACATCATGGGTTCCCCCGAAGATGCCTTTGGGGTCTTTTCCCTGGAGCGCCAGGACCCGGAGGCCGGTATCGGCCAGGGGTCGGAGTTCGGAGGCAGTCTCCTGAGATTCTGGAAAGGGAGGACCTTTGTCTCCGTCCTCGGAGAAGGGGCGGGGGGAAAGGACATAGAGGCGGCGATTCTCGGGCTCGGACGCGCTCTGGCGGCCTCGATAAAAAAGACCGGCGAGCCTCCACGGATGCTTCGCTACTTACCCGACCTTCCCTCTCTCCCTCCCCGCGACCGGCTTTGTTTTGTCCGCAGCCACATCCTCTTAAATCGCTGTTTCTTCCTCTCCCATACTAACCTGCTCAAACTCGGCGGCGACGTTCAAGCGGTCCTGGCCGGCTATTCCCAGGGGAAGACCAAGATCCGGGTGCTCATCGTCGGCTACCCGTCAGAGGCCAGGGCCGAATCGGCCTTCGCCGGTTTCAGGTCCGCCTATATGCCCGATGCGGACCGGAATAATACCGTCCGCACGGAAGACAACACCTGGACAAAGTCGGAGCACTACCAAAAATTCGTTATCGTCGTTTTCGGCGCACCGCTTCAATCCCAGGCCGAAGCCCTTATTCAAGCCGTTGTCGCCAAAATAAAGAAGGAGGAAGGTTCATGAAACAACGATTCCCGGTGACCCGCCGTGACTTTCTAAAAGGAACCGCCGGCCTGATCATGGCCATGGGCTTGGGCTCGTCCATCCCGGCCGAGGCGATGGCCGAGGACAAGGCCAGGGTGGTCGTCATCCGCAACCCCAAGGTGCTGGGTCCGGACGAAAAGATAGACGGAAACATCCTTCAGTCCATGCTCGACGAGGCCGTCCAGACCCTCCTTAATGAGAAGGACCCCTTGTCGGCCTGGCAGAGGCTGATCAAAAAAACGGATGTGGTGGGCATCAAGAGCAACTCCTGGCGATACCTGCCCACGCCGGTAGAGATGGAGCAGGCCATCCGCCGCCGAGTCCTCGACTTCGGGATTCCCGAGGGGTCCCTGTCCGTCGACGACCGCGGTGTGCTCAACAATCCCGTATTTCAAAAATCAACGGCCCTGATCAACGTGCGCCCCATACGAACCCATCACTGGGCGGGCGTCGGGTCCTGCCTGAAGAATTACATCATGTTCGTCCCCACCCCCTCGGCCTATCATCCGGAGGGCTGTTCCGACCTGGGGAAGATCTGGACCCTCCCGCTGGTCAAGGGGAAGACGCGGTTGAACATACTCGTGGCCCTCACCCCCCAGTTCTACGGAAGAGGCCCCAATTCCATCGACCGGCGCTACCTCTGGGCTTACAAGGGGCTGATCGTCGGCCTCGATCCCGTTTCCGTTTCGGCCGTCGGGGCAGAGCTCCTCCGGTTGAAGCGGATCTCCTTCTTCGGCGAAGACCGGGAACTGGATGTTCAGCCTATCCACATTACGGTGGCCGACAAAAGATACCATCTCGGCATAAGCGATCTGAACCGCATCGAGATCATCAAACTCGGCTGGACGGATCAGGGGTTGTTGGGTT
>CAWGEQ010000018.1:0-50062 GCA_963821645.1 uncultured delta proteobacterium
CCGACTCTTCAACGACAAAAGGTCCGTCAAAATTTCCTTGACATAAATCCCCTTGCTTTTTTATGCTTAAATCAGTAAGACCAAAAACAAGGACCCCGATAAGCCATGGAAGAAGACGATTATAAGGCCATCTTTACCGATCAAGTCTTACGGGACCTATTCCCCGATCAGCGGGCCGACCAATTTTTTGAAGCCCTTTATGGGGACTTGGAAGAAGGGGCCTACAGCATCGGTTTAAAATTCAGACGGTATGTCCCGGCCCCGAAGACCCTTTTCTTTGAGCTGGAATTAAAAGAACGACCCGGGAAATGTCTGGCCTGTAACCTCACCTATGGGCTTCCGGAAGTCTTTTCCCGCCATCCGATTATTAATATCAAGGGGATGGTCCAAGAAATCGAAAAACTCCTTGGAGAGGGGATACGGTGCGGAGAGTGGACTTTAGGAAGAACCCATCCGGTTTCCAACCGACTCCATACGATTCCTTTGAAGATCAAATTAACAGGTTGCTGAAAAAGGACCATCTACTGCGTTTCCCTCGTCCCTCGTCATTGCGGCGTACTTCCAGGTACGCCTCATTCCTCGGGACTTTGGGAGCCTTGTATATGGACCTTTTTGAGCAACCTGTATAAAAGAGTTTTTTATGCATCCTGTTAATCGGAGAAATAGAATCGTTTCCCTCCGGCGATGAAAGGGAGCGGTCCCGAAGATTGGTCGCCTATGTCCGGCGTGAAGAGAATGAAGGATAAGTGATTAACGTTCCAGCCACATCCTCATCGTTCGGGTCACCAGGTCGGCCGCATCCTGCTGGACGAAGTGTCCGGAATCGGGAATAGTGACCAGGGTCAGGTCTTTTTCTATATACTCCCAGGTGTTGTTCAAAGTAGAAGCCAGGATGGCCTCATCCTTTAGACCAAAGATGATCAGGACCGGTGCCTTGATCTTGGGCAAACGGAGAGGCCCTTTACTGAGGAGGAATTCCTTTTTCGGATAGTTTTTTTTGTAGTAATTGAGCAAGGCCTCAATGTCGGATTGCTGAAAGGCCGCGATATACCTCTTCCTGGCTTCCGGGTCTTTTACCCACAAGGAAAGAAGTTCGGCATCGCTCATCCCAGATAGTGAGTTTCCCGGGGTTTGGTATTCATTCAAGAGATTATTGTCTTGAAAGATTTTTATCAAATTCCTGTGGGCATCGGCTTCCTGGAAATCCCAGGCATACTGGCTGCTCCGCATTTGGGCCGGGTTGTTCAGGATCTCCCTGGCCAAGGCCAGGGGATGGGCTACGTTTAAGATGATGAGCCGTTCCAGCAATTCAGGTCTGGTTATGGCCAGGGCCCAGGAGATGGCGCCGCCCCAGTCGTGACCGCAGATAATGGCCTTCTTCTGCCCAAAATGTTTGATCACGGAAGCGATATCGCCGACCAACAAGGACATGGCATAGTTTTCCACGCCTCTGGGCTTGTCACTCAAATTATAACCCCGGGTATCAACGGCCACGCATTGGTAGTCTTCGGCCAGGGCCTCCATCTGAAGCCGCCAGGTGTACCAATAATCGGGAAACCCATGGATCATGATCATCAGAGGCCCGGATCCGATGGTGGCATAATGAATTTTCACACCATCGTTTTCAACAGTGCCATGGGTCACGCGGTCTTCAAATTCCATCGTATGTCCTCATCATTAGAATTTGGAGGGCTTTAATTAAAAACCCGGCCGCCGCAGATATTAATGGCCTGGCCGGTAATGCCCCTGGCGCCATCCGAGGCTAAGTAGACGGCTAAAGAAGCGATCTCTTCCGGCTCCAAAACCCGCTTTTGCAGGCTTCCACCGACCGCTATTTTAATAACCTCGTCCTCGGGAATTCCCCGGGCCTTGGCCATCTGGGCCACATAACCCTTGGGGCCGGTGAACATTTCGGTGTTGACAAAAAATGGACAAATAGCGTTGACGGTAATTTGGGGATAACCCGCCAGGGCGACCTCGGCGGCCAATGATTTTACCAGGCCCAAAAGACCGTGTTTGCTCGCGCTGTAGGCCGTATTGAAAGGAACCGGGGTTTTACCGGCCACAGAAGCCATCATGATGATCCGCCCCTGACCGGCTCGTTGAATCATGGGTAGGAAGGCCTTGGTCGTCAGATAGGCACCGAAAAGGTTGACCCGAAGGACCTCCAGCCAAATGTCGTCATCATAATCCAGGAAGCGGGAACGTTTGGAGATGCCGGCATTAATCACCAGAATGTCCAGACGGCCGAAATCATCTTCAACTTTCCTGGCCAGGGATTTAACTTCCTCTGGTGAAGAAATGTCACAAGATATCGGTAAGGCCCGCCTTCCTTTTTCCTCCACTTCCCGGGCTACGTCCTCCAATTGTTCAAGGGTGCGGGCCGTTAAAACCACATCAGCCCCTTCGGCGGCCAAAGCCAGGGCCAGGCTGCGCCCTATTCCCCGTCCTGCCCCGGTTATGACGGCGACCTTGTTGTTAAGTTTCATCTCAGCTCCTTAAGATTTTCATATAACGGGATTATCTCCGTGGGGCACTCTTGTCAAGAAAAATCCCAAGAAAAAGGAGAAGAAGTTGTAAAAATCTTATTAAGGTCAGGTAAAAATAAAGGGGCGGGTTTACCCCGCCCCGTCAGTAAAAAAATGCTTAAATGATGGGCCGGGCTTTAGGCCTGGCCTATTAGCCTTATTGGAGATTTTCGAATATACCGGCTGCTCCCATACCGCCGCCGATGCACATGGAAATAACTCCGTATTTCGAGCCCCGTTTCTTCATTTCGTAAACCAGTTGGACGGTTAATTTGCCCCCTGTGCAGCCCAAAGGATGACCCAGGGCGATGGCCCCGCCGTTAACGTTGACCTTTTCTTCATCGATCCCCAATTCACGCACACTGGCTAAGGCCTGAGAGGCAAAGGCCTCATTGATTTCGAATAGATCGATCTCGTTAAGCTTTTTCCCCGTCACCTTCATGACCCGGGGAATGGCGAACATGGGACCGATGCCCATGAGTTCCGAAGGCACCCCGGCGACGGCAAAGCCGACAAATCGGGCCATCGGTTTGAGTCCTTTGGCCTTGGCCTTTTCTGAATCCATCAACAGGACCACGGCTGCGCCGTCACTCATCTGGGAAGAATTCCCGGCGGTTACCGTCCCGTTCTTCTTAAAGGCTGGCCGCAGGGCGGCCATTTGTTCCAGGGTGGTGTTCCTCGGTCCTTCGTCAACCTGATAAATTTTGGTTTTTTCTGCCACCTTACCGGCTTCATTGACCTGAACGGTCTTGACGGTCAGAGGGACGATCTCTTCCTTAAAGCGGCCGGAGGCATTGGCAGCCAGGGCCTTCTGGTTACTCTTATAGCCGAAAGCGTCCTGGTCTGCACGGCTGACCTTGTATTTTTCGGCCACGTTTTCGGCGGTGAGGCCCATGTTGATGTACATCTCCGGGAATTCCTCGGCAAGGGTCGGATTGGGGGCGAATGTGTAACCGGTCATGGGAACCTGGCTCATGGATTCGGCCCCGCCGGCGATGACCGTATCGCACATGCCGGTCAAAATCTGCTGGGATCCGATAGAGATGGCCTGAAGTCCTGAAGAACAAAATCGGTTTATGGTCTGACCGGGAACGGTATAGGGAAATCCGGCCCTCATGGCCGCAACCCGGGCAAAGTTCATCCCTTGGGTATGCTCCGGGAAGGAACATCCGAGGACCACATCGTCCACGTCGGCCTTTTCCACTCCAGGGGCGCGGGAGATCACTTCATTTAAAACGACGGCCGCCATGTCGTCGGGACGGACATTAACCAAGGTCCCCCGTTTGGCCCGACCGATGGCCGTTCGGGCAGCGGCAACAATCCAAACTTCTTTCATCATATTTCCTCCTATTCGATCCATATACCCCCTCAGACCTCCTCACATCAGGAGGGGAGGGGGTCCGTTTAATTGCGTAAAGGTTTACCGGTCATGAGCAGATGTTTGATCCGCTCGATGGTCTTTTCCTGGCCTAAAAGGGAAAGAAAGGCCTCCCGCTCCAGGTCCAGAATGACCTGTTCATCCACCCATTGGGGGGAACTTAAGGGACCGCCGGAAAGGATATAGGCCACCTTTTTGGCTATAAAGAAATCATAATCGGAGATGTAGTTTCCCCAACGCATGGACTTGACTCCGATGGTCATGGCGGCGATCCCGCGCTGCCCGACGGCATAGACGGATTTGGTTCGTGGTGGCGGGGCGTATCCGGCCGCAACCATTTCCAGGACCATTCGTTTGGCCTCGGCCAGCCGGTGTCCTCCATGCATCACAATGCGATCGCACTCGCTTAAGAAACCCATTTCCCGGGCCTGCAGGGCGCTGGCGCTGACCTTGGCCGTGGCTATGTTTTCAAAGGCCTTCATCAGCAATGGCAGCGGGTCTAAGTCGGCCGATCTTTTCATGACCGGACTGATTATCCGCTTGACCATTTCCCGGCAGCCTCCCCCGCCCGGTATCAGGCCGACGCCCACTTCAACCAGACCCAGGTACGATTCGGCGGCCGCACAGACCCGGTCGGCGGCCATACAGAATTCCGCCCCTCCGCCCAGGGCCATGCCGATGGGTGCGGCCACGACCGGCTTGGAACCGTATTGAAAAGCCATCAACTGGTCCTGCATGCCCTTGATGCCCTGTTCAATCTGGTCCCATTGCTTGGCCTCGGCGGCCATGACCACATTAAAGACATTGGCCCCGACGCAGAAATTGGGGGCTTCGTTACCGATGACCAGGCCCACATAGTCCTTTTCCAATTCCTCCAAGGCGGCCTGGCCGATGGCAAAGATGTCCGGGTCGAGGGCGTTCATCTTGGAGTGGAATTCCAGACAAAGGACCCCGTCCCCAAGATCGACCAAAGAAGCGCTCATGTTTTTCTTGAGCACCCCTTTTTGTTCTTTCAGGTCGGATAGAATGAGAATGTTGGGGTCCACGGGCATGGGCTGATAAGATTGGCTGTTTTGATCCCAGTAAAACTTTTTGATCCCTTCTTTTTTATAAAAGGATTCCCCCCCGGACTGAATCATCTTCTTGACCCAGGGGGCCACCTTAAACCCATCGGCTTCCATGCGGGTGGCCGTTTCCTTGACCCCCAGGGCATCCCAGATTTCAAAGGGGCCCATTTCATGGAAAAAGCCGGTCTTGACAGCGTCATCGATACTGTAAAGGGTGTCGCTGATTTCCGGGATAAGATAGGCACAATAGGACAGGGACAGGGCCGTGCCATTCCAAACCAGTTTACCCATTCTATCGTCCTGTTTGACGATAAAGCGAAAGCGATCCGGCAGGGATTCAATCGCCTTGGCCTGTTTCAGCAAAGGCAGAGAGGGCTTTTGCTGTGGCCGGTATTCCAGGGTTTTGAGGTCCAGGATGAGATAATCCTTTTTTCCCTCCGGGGTTTTAATTTTTTTATAAAAACCCTGCTTGGCCTTGTTGCCCAGCCAGCCTTGCTCGACCATTTTGGAAGTCAACTCCTTGACCGGACCCACAATGGATTCCCGGAAGGGGTCGTCAGGAATGGCTGGATACAAGTTATTGGATACATGGCTGCTCACATCCAGACCGACCAGGTCCTGGAGCCGAAAGGAGGCGGTCTTCGGATGCCCGATGAGAGGGCCGGTTATGGCATCCACCTCTTCCACCGTGTAATCATTTTGAAGAATATAATTAAGCCCCGAGGTCCCGGTGATCGCGGCCACCCGGTTGGCAATAAAATTCGGGGTGTCTTTGCAAAGGACCACGGTCTTGCCCAGGCGGCGTTCCCCGAATTTCATCATGAACCGGGTCAATTCGGGATCGGTTTGAGGCGTGGGGATGACTTCCAATAGCTTCAGGTAGCGGGCCGGGTTGAAAAAGTGAGTCCCCAGAAAATGGGCCTTGAATTCATCCGACCGGCCTTCGGCAATCTGCCCGATAGGCAGACCAGAGGTGTTGGTGGAAACAATACTTCCCGGTTTTCGGCTCTCTTCTATCTTAGCCATGACCTGGTGTTTAATATTCAGGTTTTCGACGACTACTTCGATAATCCAGTCGGCCTCTTTGATCCAGTCCCAGTTATCCTCCATATTCCCGGCCTGGATCAGTTCCAGCCGGGTAGGGCTGAATAACCCCGGGGGTTTCGATTTCTTTAAAAAGTCCATTCCTTGATTGACGATCCGGTTCCGAACCACGGGGCTCTTTAGAGTGAGGCCTTTGGCCTCTTCCTCCGGGGTCAGTTGGCGGGGGACGATATCGACCAGATAAACCGATAGGCCGGCATTAGCCAAATGGCCGGCAATACCCCCTCCCATGACCCCTGAACCGACGACCATGGCGCGTTTGATTTGATAACCCATGAATAACCTCCTTGTTTTTTTGTTTAATGGCTCAAGGCTCAGGGCGCAAGGCACAGGGCAAAAGCTCGTGAATTCCAATTGCCTTTACCCTTGAGCCTTTCCCATTATGCCTTTCATAAAATCATCTTGCTGATAATTTCTTTCATGATCTCCTGGGTGCCGCCGCCGATGGACAGGATGCGGTTGTCCCGATAAAGCCTCTCTACCAGGTATTCCCGCATATACCCGTACCCTCCATGGATCTGGACGGCTTCATAAGTCACCTGATCGCTGACCTGACAGGAAAAGTTTTTGGCCATGGAGATTTCTTTTATCGGATTCAGGCCGGCGTCAATTTTTGCCGCTATGCGATAGGTAAATTCGCGGGCGGCCTCGATCAGGGTGGCCATGTCCACCAATTTGTGGCGGATCACCTGGAATCCTTCCAACCGACGGCCGAAGGCCTCCCGCTGTTTAACATATTTGACGGATTCTTCAAAGGCCAATTGGGCTGTGGTGATGGCCATCAGGGCCAATTGCAGACGCTCGTTTTGGAAATTGGCCATGATTCCATAAAAACCCTTATTTTCCTCGCCAAGAATATTTTCCGCCGGGACTAAACAATCTTCGAAAAGGAGTTCAGCCGTATCGGAGGCCCACCAACCCATTTTTTTTAGGACCTGGGAAACGGAAAAGCCCGGTGTGGCGGACTCAATGGCCAAAAGACTGATCCCATGAGGGCCCGGACCGCCGGTGCGGACCGCACAGGTCAGCACATCGGCCCTGCCTCCACTGGTGATGAAGGTCTTGCGTCCGTTGACCCGGTAGAAGTGGCCTTCCCGGACCGCCCGGGTTTTGATACCCCCCACATCCGACCCGGCGTCCGGCTCGGTGATGGCCAGGGCGCATATTTTTTCTCCCCGCAAGACAGGAGGGACCAGCCGATCTTTAAGGGCTTCCCGACCGAAGCGCAGGATGGGGGGCAGACCGATGTCGAGCGATCCCAGACCGGCGGCCACCCCGCCGGATCCGCAGCGGACGATTTCTTCCACAGCCGCCACCTTAAGAAAAATATCTCCTCCGGTCCCTCCATAAGCCTCGGGGTAGCCGATGCCCAGGATCCCGGCTTCACCG
This sequence comes from uncultured delta proteobacterium, assembly GCA_963821645.1. Lineage (GTDB taxonomy): Bacteria > Desulfobacterota > RBG-13-43-22 > RBG-13-43-22 > RBG-13-43-22 > RBG-13-43-22. Next base: position 7,467 of record CAWGEQ010000018.1, read on the forward strand.
GCCTTTTGATAGAGTTCCCGGGAAAAAGACCCTTGCTCTTCCCAGTCATTGACATAAGGTTTGATTTCTTTTTCGACAAACTTTTTGACCGTCTGTCGAACGATATTATGAGTTTCCCCAAAATATTCTTCAAAAGGCATGGCGGATAATCTTTTTTGAATTCACTAAAAATTTATTATGGCCCCAGACCCACACGGATGACCAGAAACTTTTTCCCTGCGGACCCCTCATTAAACCCTTACGGAGCAGGCTTTCGCGGGGAAAACCACTCGGCCGAAAAGGCCGGCAGGACCAGATTGACAGATCGTCAATCTGGTCCTGCTTTCCCATCCGTCTTTATCCGCTTTGTCCGGGGCAAAATTATATTGAGGATTTGACCTTCTTCCAGAAAGCTAACAGAGGCCGGTATAATTCCGGTCCCTATTGCGCTGTCATCAATGACCCCTCCTCCCTTTTATTGGGGAAGAGGGGTGGAGAACAGGATTGAATTAAAGCGGAAATAGTTGGGTGATCCGCTGAGCCAGCATAATATCCCCAGTGGCCTTCAGCTTACCGCTCATAAAGGCCTGCATGCCATTCAATTCTTTATTGACCATGGCCAGCCAGGTTTCGGCGGACATGGTTAAGGTGACAGTGGGGGAGGCATGGGTCCCCTCGACTACATTGCAGGCACCATCTTTTACTTCCACATACCATTTGCCCCCGCCTTCGCCGGTAATGTCATATTGAAAGACCACATTCAGACCGGCAGCGGCACTGGCGTTAAATACACCGGGCATTCCATTAAAAACTTCTTTAACGTTGGTAAAAGCCATTTTTTCTTCCTCCTTTGTGTTGGTTGTGGGGGTATCCCCTGGTTAAGAATCCTGATCCTTGATAACTTGAACCTGAATGCTGGATGAATGATCCGTGATTTTTTTCACATCATACCTCTTGCCGAGTTGAAAGTCCATGCTTTCTTCGTCCGGTCGACTCGCCCATTTCTGCCGTTATCGAGTTATACGGTATCTAATGTCATCTCCCCTTAAACTTCGGCTCCCTTTTTTCAATAAAGGCCATCATTCCTTCCCGGGCATCTTCTGTGGAGGTAGCCCGGCCCAAGGCCTCGCACAAATAATCGACTGCCTCATCAAAAGGCATATCCATCATGTTGGTGAAGGCTTCTTTGCCGATCCGTAATCCAAGGGGACTTTTGGAGGTCAAGGCCTTTAGCACGGCCATGACCTCTTCCTTCAGGTCTTCAGGCTCAACCGCCCGGCTGATGAGCCCCATCTGTTCGGCTTCAGGGGCGGTTACCTTGCGGCCGGTGAGGACCATCTCCATGGCTTTTTTAGGGCTGACGTGACGCATCAGGAGGGCCCCGACCATCATGGGGAAGATGCCCACATTGACCTCCGGGGTCCAAAAGGAGACATCCTTCCGGGCAATGACGATATCACAGGCCAGCATCAACCCAAGGCCGCCGGCCAGGCAGGCCCCGTTGACTTCGGCCACAAGGGGTTTGCCGAAGCGGACCATTTTTTTGAGCAGGGCCGCATAATTTCTGGCTCCGGTCAGACGATCTTCCCCCTCTCCGGCCAGGGTAGCTGCCAGGTCGGCTCCGGAACAAAAGGCTTTGTCCCCTGATCCGGTGATACAAATAGCTTGAACGGCTTCATCCCGGTCGGCCCGGTCGAGGAATTCATGAAAGGCGGAAATCATTTCCTGACTGATGGCATTGCGCCGAGCCTCCCGATTGATCGTCAGAAAGCCTACTCCCTCCTTCACTTCGTAGAGTAGATCATGATTCATCTGCGGTCCCTCCCTTAATCTCGACCAGTTTGTCCCCGGGCATGACTTTGGCCTGAAGAGCGGTGTTGATCTTCTCAACCCTCCGGTCTATAGGGCCTTTAAGGTGGTTTCCATTTTCATGGCAGCGGGGGACGATCTCCTTGCGGGCGAATTTAAGCACCTGTTCCTTAAAGAGCAATTGTTCTGCGGTAAAAGAAAAATTCATGGCTTACCCTTTATGGATGGTTAAAGAGAACTTCCTCCGGATTTGGCGCCGTTTAAAAAGACTTCCAGGATGGTGTCGGCAATCTTTTCTTTCTGGGCGTCATTTTTTATTTTTTGGTCCCCAAAAACCATGATGGTCAAAAAGGTTTCCAGTGCCCCGAGGAAGATGTAGGTAAGATAGCGGGCCTCAAAATCGGAACGTAAAACTCTTTTTTTTTGCCCGAGAATGAATATGGCCTCGGCAAGGCTGAAAAATTTTTTAAAATTATCCAACCGGGTTTTGGTCAGGTTGTCGGTCGAGCGGGAAATCTGGGTGATAAAAATATGGATCAAATCCGGTTTTCGTTGATAGATATTTAGAAAATAGAGTATGAGACCTCTTAATTTGGAGTGAAAGTCTTGGTCGTTCTTTTTGATATTTTCCAGGAGTTGATAGAGCTTGGCCCACCACTGGTTGAGGATCGTATTACAGAGGTCTTCCTTATTTTTAAAATAATGATAAACCAGCCCATAGGAAATTCCCGCTGCATCGGCAATATCGGCTATCCGGGCCTTATGAAACCCCTTCTCCTTTATGACCTTAAGGGCGGCATCGAAAATAAGGCCCTGTTTTTCTTTTTTGATTTCATCCCAATTTTTTTTCATCAAACCTCACATAGCATTTATTGATTGATTTGTCAATCAATAAATGCTTCCCTTGCTTCAAGTTCTTTTAGGAATTAAAAACAGAAGCAGGAGAACTTGTTGTGTTGTCTGATAGAATATGGTAAAAAAATTCTCAACTTTTCGAAACGGAGATTAAAGTTTGAAAATAGAAGAAAATCCTTTTATCAACCGGCAATCCGAGTTGAACTATTTTCAGCAAAAGGCCGAAGAAATCGCTCAGGGTAGGGGAGAGGATCTGTTTTTGGTATCTCCCCTGGGAAGAGGGAAAACGGCCTTATTAAAAGAGTTGAAGGAAAGGTTGTTTTGGGGACAGGAAACGGTAATCCCTGTTTATTTTTCCTTTTCACGGGATTATGGCGATCTTTTGGATTTTTCGGAAGAATATCTGATTGCCCTAATTAGCCAAATACTCTTCTTTGAACAAAAAGAACGGATCGGAACCGGCCGGCAGGTCCAATTTTCTTTCTCCGGCCTTCAGAGGGAAGCTGAGAGGCTGGGAAAAGATATCATTGCTGAGGTTATTTCAGGCCACCAGGCGGCCGTCCGAAATACGGAGGAGCGCAAAGGGTTGTTAAATGCCCTAACTGCCCCCCGGCGCATCGCTCAGGCCGCCAATAGGCCCATCTGGGTGATGGTCGATCATATCCAAGCTATTGAGGCCTTTGTCATTACCGGGAAGGGGATCGGCGGTTTGTGGAGAGAGGCCATCGCTTCTCCCTGGGCCCCCCATCTTTTTTCCGGTGAGCCATCTGGCTTTCTGGTGAAACATATTCTGCCTTCCTTCGGACCTCCTGATATACCCGTCATGGAATTGCCCCCCCTGGCCGATGAAGAAGGGGACCAATTGACCCTTGTTTGGGAAAAATATTTTAATGTTAAAATAGCCGGGGATTTGAGCAAGACCTGGCTTCATTACCTGGAAGGAAATCCGGGTCTGTTATCTCCCATAGTACGGCAGGCCCGCCTGGAAACATCCGGACTGGAAAGCCATCAGAGATTTGTTGAAATCTACTTGAAATCCCTGGGGCAGGGGGAATTGGGGCGTTTGTTTGAAAACCGTCTTTATGATTTCAACGGAATGGACCCCTCGATCGGCCCCTTACTTCTCAGGATTTTAAACAAGCTGTTAAAATCAGAAGACCCGATGTTGGCAATAACCGATTTACAAAAGAGCTTAGAGCTGTCTACCGAGGAGATTCATTCTTTAATTCGATTATTGGAAAGGGCCGGGATAATTTGGGAACGTTTTGGAATGATAGGTCTCGAGAAAAATCATGTTCTCCGGGATTGGGTGGAAGTGCTATTACGAAAATACCTTTATCAGGAGGATCTGGGCCGGATTATCAAACAGTTAGGTGAAAAGATAGAAAAGCGGCTTTCGGACATACAAGAAGAAAAGGAAGTGCCCTTCCCCGCCGGTGAGAATGTCCTGCATTTTAGCTTGGTATTACCCATAAACTCGGAATCGGAGTTGGTGGCCGTTCGGGCTTTGGAGCAGATAGCCACTTATACCGAATTGGATGAGGGTAGCATCGATAAGGTCAAGATGGCCCTTATCGAAGCCTGTATCAATGCCGACGAGCACAGTCAAAGCTTTGAGAAAAAAATTCGAATTTATTTTACGGTCCATTCGGAAGCCATCGAGATACGGGTTGAAGACAGAGGACAATCCTTCGACCCGGTAGAAGTTCAGTCCAGGATCGTTCGAGAGGCCGATCCCCTTTCACAAAAAAGGGGCCGGGGATTGGCTATAATCAAGGAGATGATGGATGAGGTCCGTTTCGAAAAAACCGATATCGGGACCAGACTCTATATGGTTAAAAAAAACATTTTAAAGAAAGAGCGTAAGCAGAAATGAATAACTTTAAAGTAAAGCAGGAAGACCGGGGAGATGTGATTCTCTTTAAACCCAGGGGGTATTTAAACGATTTGGGTGGAGAAGAGGTGGAGAAGTTATTCAAAAAGGCGGTTAAGGAAGGACATCGAAAATTTATTATCGATTTCGATAAGATCGCCTATATCAACAGTATCGGCGTATCTTTTTTGGTGGGCATCATGGAGGCTACCCGGGAAAAGGCCCTTAAGGTATGTTTTACCTCTTTATCCAAGATCAACGAGGAACTTTTTGAGATGGTAGGGTTAACAAAATTTGCGGCTACCTTTGTCTCCAATGCGGAGGCTCTGGAGTTTTTGAAAACCGTCTAAATGAGCGATAAAAACCTTTTTATGTTTTTTAAACTCTTTACGAATTAGGAGAGGAAGTCCCCGATTGTCTTTAAATATGATTTATCATTCTCTTCCTTTTAGAGCGATTAATCGCAGAACTATCCTGAGCTGAAGTTTTGAGACAAATGGTGTTCCCTTCAACTATAAACTACAATATAGCAATCTGAAATCGTCAAACTTCCATTTTCCGAAACGACAGGTGTATAACCAGAGCAAAGAGGAATTAACAGAACAACTATGCCGGAAATCCCCGCCCAAACCCAAAACATCGAACTCCAAATAGACCACTCAAACTTCAGCTTCTTTTCCAAGGAAGTCTTTCACGATCCCGGGATTCACTTGGATTACTGGGTAGTTTAAGATAAGGGAAGATCACCCCCCCTTCCCCAATTTCCTATTGACTTCCTACAAATATAGTTTATAAACTACTTAAAAAATTAGGTATCATCCACGGGCCTTTTTCTCCCAATACCCATACTTTTTTTGTTAGAAGTTAACCTTTCTTTAACCGTTACACTCTTTCCGTCCGTAATTCTTGTTTGGTCGACAACGGGCGGGAAAGGAGGCGGCCGGTGTTAAGCGATTTGATCGATGTGATCGGCGATCTTTCAGAAATAAGATTATACGACTTGTTGAAACCCCTGATAGACGGGAAGAAGTCCGGTTTGATGGCGGTCAAGGGTACGGAACCAGCGGAGATATATATTGAGGGGGGCCAAATCGTCCATGCCCGGATCGACACCCGGATCGGGGAAGAAGCGTTCCCCTCCATCATGAACCTGGACAATGGCCTGGTCACCTTCAACTGGCGAATGTCGCCCGAAGCACGCACGGTACTTCTGCCCACCGGAGAGATCATGTCGAATTGGTCCCGACGGGAGGAGGAGTGGAAAAGGATTAGACAGCAAGTGCCTTCCGTCGAGGCCGTCTTCTCCCTGATGGTGGACAGCGGCGGCCAAGACCGGATGATCCCGGCCGGGCAGTGGGGCATACTTGCCCTGTGTAACGGGCGGCGAAATGTCGCTGAAATAGCAGGCCGGCTTGGGCGAAGCGTTTTTGAGGTGTCGGACACCCTTTGCGGCCTGGCCGAAAAAGGTCTGGTCGAAAAAACGGATGCGGCCGATTCTCCCGGAGCGGGGCCGAGGGCAACGGTTGACGAGGCCTTTTTCGAGGCCGCCGAGACGGAGCTTAAGAAGGTGGTGGGACCGATCGCCCGGATCATCTTGAACGATACTCTGGCGGCCTTTGAGGAATCCCGGAAGGCCTTCCCGAAGAACCGGGTAAAGAGTTTTATTTCGACGGTCTGCGGCCAGATAGCGGAGGGGCCGAAACGGGAAAAGTTCAGCCAGGTCATGCAGGTCATGTATGTCGCCCGGCTTTCTTCCTTCGAAACCAGCTATACAATTAAAACTAAGGGGGACGATCATGACTGAACAATCGATGCCTGCGGGTGGCTTTCTGGACCGGATCACGGGACCATTCAGGCAGCTGATGAACCGGCTGGGGTTAAAGGAAACCCTGCTGTTGGGGATCTTCGTCCCCATTCTGGTCGCCTTCCTGATCATCGCCGATCTGCTTTTCCTCAATATGGGTCCTTGGGTCAGCATCCGGGGCCTCGGGTCCGACAGCCTGAAGGAACTGGGCGCCGCCAGCGTCAAAGAATCCGTCGCTTCCCTCAACAAGCTGGGGGAGAAGATCATAAAGGAAAAAGCCGAGGGGGTGGCCCGGCAGATTGAAATCTACCTCGAAGCCCATCCGGGCCTGTCGGAGGCGTCCTTGGCTAACCAGCCGCGCCTCCAGGAGATCGCCGTCCAACGGGTAGGGGAAACCGGGTACACGGCGGTTCACAACAATAAAGGGATCAACTATTTTCACGTAAACCCGAAGATCGTGGGTACCGACCTGCACGGCCTGGCCGTCAAACTGCCCGAGTTCGTCAAGGTCATGGAAGCGGGCCTGAAGGGGGCCTCTGGCGGCTATTACCGATGGACCGACATCGATGGAAAGGTGCGTCCCAAATACATGTTCAGCGCGCCGGTAGAAGGTACGAACCTGATCGTGGCCGCTACGACCTACATCGACGAATTCGGAAAACCGGCGGGCGCCATCCAGGCCAAGGTGGATCGATTGCAGGCTACCTACGCGGAGCGCTACAGAAGCCGGTTCCTGATTTTTCTGATCGTCGTCCTGATCGATCTGGCCGTGCTACTGGCGGTCATCTATGCCTTTTCGTCTTCGTGGGTCCGGCCGATCCGCCTCTTGTCGGAAGCGGCCGACCGGATCAGCATGGGGGACCTGGAGGCGGAGGTCGAGGTCAAAGGGGAAGGAGAGGTCGCCCGATTGGGCCAGTCGATCGAGCGGATGCGGATCAGCGTCAAAACCGCCCTCGAGCGGCTGGAGAATAGACGACCGATCACCATTCGCAAATAAAAGGAGGAAGCGTATGAAAAGGCGCAACCGCTCGAAGTGGGTCCTCCCGATACTTGGCCTGACGATCTTCCTGTTTTATTTCGGTGACCGGGTTTCCGGACAGGGGACCCATAGAGGGATTCCCGATGCCAGTCCGGACCTTCCGGTCGCCGCAGATCAGTCTCCGGGCGTACCGGTACAAACCCTGACGATCCTCCGGACCGGGAACGGACAGGGCAAAGTGAAAACCCTTCCTCCCGGGTCTTCCTTCAAAAAAGGAACGACGGTGACCCTGGAGGCACTTCCCGATCCCCATTCCGCCTTCGAGGGCTGGAGGGGAAGTTGCTCGGGCTCTTCCCGGACCTGCAAGGTCCTCATGTCCTCCGACCGGACGGCCACCGCCTCTTTTGCCCTGAAAATCTACACCATCAGCGTCCGCCCCCCGGTGAACGGGGTCATTCATCCCTACGGCACGATCAAAGCCGCGCACGGAGAGAATCGGAGGTTCCAGATTATCCCCCTGCCCGGCTACCGGGTTTCTGAGGTGCTGGTGGACAAGGTTTCGCAGGGGGCCATAAACTCCTATACCTTCAAGGAGGTCACGGCTGATCACCTGATTGAAGCGATTTTCGTGAAGCAATAAGAATGCCTCATTGTCCAGGCTTTTTCCTGCACTCCGGGAATAATGTTCCCATTTCGACGCGGTAAATAAACGAATAGTCTATGATACCGGTAGGATAGCTCTGGCCATTGAAGATATTGAGGACTAAATCATCAACAGAAAGAAGTGGACAGAGCCCCCCATCATGAAAAATCAGGTCCCACTAAAAGAACTGCAGTCCGCTTGGGAATATTATGGCTTTGCCGAGGAGCCCTTTAACCTAAAGCCCGATCCAAAATTCTTGTTTTTTACACATAGTCACTGGAAGGCCTTCTCTGACATGATGGCTGGTGTCAAAGAAAGAAAAGGGGTTATCGTAATTTCCGGAGAGGTCGGAATCGGTAAAACTATTTTAATCTACGCTCTTCTAAATGATTTAGATGAAAAAATAAAAACGTCTTTTGTCTATCAAACGAAGCTCGGGTTCGAGGATATCCTCAAGAATCTTTTAATTGACTTGGAAGGCCCGTTATTCAAAGAAAAAGAAGGGTTAGATTCTCTATTCTTCCATTTTAAAAATTACCTGAAACAAAGCATCCTCCATGAAAAAAATGTGGCGGTGGTCATTGATGAAGCCCAAAGCCTGGATGAAGCAGTCCTGTTAGATTTACTAAATCTGGTGAAAACCGATATTTCCGGAACTAACCCACTTCAAATTCTGTTGGTTGGGCATCCTGAATTAGAGGAAAAATTGAATTCCGCTAAGCTACGGATAGTTAAAAAGAATATCGGGGTGGTTAGCCGGATTAAGCCATTAAATCGAGAGGAGATATGGGAGTACTTAAAACATCGCGCCAATGTGGCCGGTGGAAATGCCGACAAGGTTTTTACTAAAGAGGCCGTTAAGTATATTAAAAAATTTTCCAGCGGAAACCCACGATTAATAAATATTCTCTGCAACCAAGCTTTGTTAGTTGGCTACCTGAGTTCCAGTCCGGTCATTGATAAAAAAATCATTCGGCAGTCGACAAAAGATTTAGATTATCTTACCCTCCACCGACCGTCATTCATACTCTTGTTTTTTTTATTTTCGGGTATGATTTTTTTATTTTCTTTAACCTTTTTGATTATAAATCTGTTTAGAAGATAGAAGAATTCTTCTTTTGGGGGGACGGGTTCGAGACGTAAGGAGATTTAGGCTAAATCTATTGTTTATTCCAATACAAAAAGAAGATTATAATCCATAAGAGTAGTGAATAAGACAGCAAGGAATAGGAAATTATCGTGACTTGATCGCTCTGTCGAAATTTAGTGATAACTCCTTCCATAGATTCGAAAAATTGTTGACCCTTTCCCGGTTTTTGAAGTTTCCATAATGAAAAAATCGCCTTGACCTCGTCCACACGGATTTTTCTCCTGGAAATGGCATAGCCAAGAGACAGTGTCAAATAACAAATTCTATTAATATCACTTAGAATACCCTTGCTTCGCCAGCAGATTAATTCAGCTGCTTCCTGGGTGAAGACGTTTTTAATACTACTTCCCACTTGATTCAGTCGGAATTCAATATACTGTATGGTTTCCAACGGGGTTAATGGTCGAAGCTGGTAGCGCCCCACTATTCGCTGATGCAGTTGCCTTAAATCCGAAGATCTTAGCTTCTCTTCAATATCCGGTTGCCCTACAAAGACTTCTTGAAGCAAAAAAGGCCTTCTAGGATCCTGATTGCAGAGTAGTCTCAATTCTTCCAATGTATCTTTGGTTAACGTTTGGGCCTCATCAACAATAAGCACTGAGTTTTCACCCCGGATTGATCTTTCTATCAGGTAATTGTTAAAAGTAGATACCAGGGAACCCTTATTCCTCTCTACCAATGGAAATTCTAATCCTCGGACAACTTCCTCTAATAGTTCATTAATGTTGTTGGTTGGTTGAAATATGGGAAAGGCCTTGATACTTGAGTCCAGCAGGGTTGATAACTTATTGATCAAAGTCGTCTTTCCTGTTCCGGTCTCGCCGGTAAGTAAAATAAAGCCTTTCCGTTCAGTAATTCCATCTAACAGGGAGTTTAATACTTCTTTATGATTCTCAGTCATGTAGAAAAATTTGGGATCATAGGAAAAGGAGAAGGGATCTTCTGAAAAATCGAAAAATTCTCTATACATAATATTTCGGCAAAGGGGTACAGAACTGAAGGAAAATTCTTTGTGAATTAATTTCTGGCCCGATCGATTTAATCCAAGGCCTGAAACGCTCTAATCGAACCAGGATTTTTCACCCACCTTGTATAGTTGTATAAAATCTATCAAAAAAAGGTTTTTAACCGGATAAAATCTTTTTAATTAAATCTTAGTTTTTTTCTCTCTATGATTTGTATAGATTATTACGTTAACGAAGGTCAAGGGAAAAATTGGGTTTTGGGTTTCGGACCCAGGGAGCCCCTTTGATCGTCAATCCCTCTTCGATTGCATCCATTCTCAAGATGGCCAGAGCAGAGTGGCGGAAAGACAGCCCCCTTTTTCCTGAAACACCCTTCCCCCCAGGGTCAAAGTTATTCCCACCTCGGAACAGGTGGTGATCACCCGGGTCTGTTCCATCGACAGACGGTCATTCCAGGAGTATTTCCCGGCTGTATAATATTCCTCGGTTCCGGGATCCGTTTGCACTGAAAACCCGGAGAACCGCCAGGACATTTTAAAGCGGATAACCACCGGTCGGTTGGTAACGGAGTTGATAAATTCGATTCGGCCTTGTTGCCAGGCCCAGAGACACAAGAGGATTGAGCCGTGATCCCCGGCGATCCTGACCGGCCGGACAAATCCCGCCAAGAAAAGAACCGCCGCCAGAACGACCGCCAGGGACAGGGCTTTTAAATTTCTTCTTTCGGCCCGTGGGCCGAAAAGGATCACTTCAAGGCGCCTTTTTCCTTATAGTAGCGTAACGAACCCGGGTCGTAGGGAATGGTCCCATGAATAAATTTTACGGCGTTCGACAGGGTGTTGTCCTTGGCCGCCTTGACCGCTTTTTGCAGGAGGGGCAGGTTTTCAAACAAGGCCTTGGTGATGGCGTAAGAATATTTTTCGGGTAAACTTTTAGGTCCCATGAAGAGGTTCCAGAAAGCCAGGGTATGATTGTCCTTGTCGGTTCCGTAGACCTCCTTGGGAATCACTCCCGGTTCCATGACGCCGGGGAATTTTTGAAGAATTTTTTTGACCAACTCGCCCTTGGGGTCCAGATCGACTAATTCCATTTTGCTTCCCTTGCGGGACAAGGTGGTGGCCAGTTCGGTCACCGAGCTGGTGGGCAGGCCCCCGGACCAGAAGTAGGCGTCCAGGGTACCGTGGGAAAGGGATTCCGACGATTCGGAAGCCCCCAGGCGTTCTTGTTTGGCCAAATCGCTGGTCTTAAGACCGGCGGCTTCCAGGACCATAAAGGCCTCGATTTCGGTGCCGGACCCGGGCGCCCCGGTGGAGACCCGTTTTCCCTTCAGATCGGCCACGGTCTTAATGCCCGATCCCGGGGCGGCAACGATATGAAGGATATTGGGGTACATGGCCCACATGACCCGGACATCTTTGGCCGGTTTGTCCTTGAAGCGTTCAATCTTCCCGGTGTAGGCCAGGTAAGCCGAATCGGGAAGGACCAGTCCCAAATAGTAGGTGTTTTTCGCGGGATCGGTGCGGCGTTGGATTAAAAGCAGATTGTCCACCGAAGCGGCGGTCTGGATGGCCGTGGCCTCCACACCGGCGTTTTTCGTCAGGATTTCAGCAACGGTCGTGCCGTAATAATAATAAACCCCGCCGATGCCGCCAGTGGTAATCATGATTTTGGGTTTTTCCTCGGCAAATACGGATAAACAACCCAACCCCAAGATGACGACCAAAACAATGCCAACGATTTTTTTCATCATGCCCTCCTTAGGTATTTTTTTATAATGAATGCTCTGACCTGAACGAGTCGGATCAAAAAATGATAAAAGGGTTAATTAAATTGGGTCATAGAGTCGACAAATAAACCTTTAAGCGAGAGCCGGAGTCTCGGTTTTTTTGTTGAAAAAGAGCCAGGCCAAGGCCGGCAGGACCACGATATTGACCCAGAGAAAGGGCAAGAACATGCCGACGGAAAGAATTCCCAGGACCCAGGACTCCCATTTGCGCAAGGTCCGTCGAGAATAGCCGACGTTGGCCGCAGCCATGGCAATCGCGCCGATCAGCACTGCGGCGAGGCGGATAATAAAGTCCATGATCGCCTGAAACCCCGAAGCAGTGCGCCACATGGGGATCAGGAGAAGGGCCGTGCCCTGGTAGGCCAGGATAAAGGAAAAACCGAGTAAATATTTAGGCAGGGCCACTTTGGCCGCGTAGATCCCGGTTCTTAAGGGATCGGTTAAAAAAACCGAAGCCGAAGCGTAGGCCGAGAGGGCCACGGGTGGGGTGACGTCGGCCAGGATGGCGTAATACATCAGGAACATATGGGTGGACAGCAGGGCCGCCTCCGCCGGGATGCCGTTGGCCATGGCCACCTTGATAATGGCCGGGGCGGTCAAAGAGGAAGCGACCACGTAAGTGGCCGTTGGCGGTATGCCCATGCCCAACAGCAGACTGAATCCCGCGGCGAATAAGGTGGCCAGCAGCAGGCTTTCCCCGGAAATCATGGTCAACAACTCGGAGAATTTGTTCGGCAGACCGGTCATGACCATCAAGGTCAGGATCAGGTTGGCACATACCACGGCCGTGCCGATGGGGATCAAGGAGGAGAAGCCATTGGCCAGCCCGTTGAGCAGGACCCGCGGGCTCTTTGGCCGGATGGTGGGATCCAGGTAACATAAGATGACAAAGAGGAATAAGGCGCAAACCACGGCCAGGCTGACCGAATAGCCCCAATAGATAAAGGCTACGATCAAAAGAATGGGCAGGAAGATATAACAATAGCGTCGGAAATACTTGCCGCCGTAATGCTCCCCATCCTCGATGGGTTTCAGTCCTTTCTTTTTGACATAAAAATAATTGTAGGACAGGATAGCCACGGCATAAAGGGCCAGGGGTCCCAGGGACATGATACAGATCCAGAAATAGGGAATCGAAAGGATCTCCACCATGACAAAGGCCATGGAGCCCAACACCGGCGGGGTGATCATGGCAATGGTGCCGGCCGTGGCGGCGATCCCGGAGGCCACATAGCGGTCATACCCGGCCTTTTCATACATGGGTTTGCTGATGGTGGAGACAAACTGGGTATCGGCCGCGCCGGAACCGCTGAACATACCCATGAAGACCGAGGCGATGGTCGTGACGATGCCCGGCCCATCGGCCCTTCCGCCCGAGGCCAGGGAGGCGATGTTGGCGATGATGCGGCCCAGATTCAAGGAGCCGATGATACCGCCCAGGATGGTGAAGTAGACCAGATATTTCATGGACACGCCGGTAATCATGCCGAACAGACCGGCCTCGGTCTCGCTGAAAAGTTTTCCCAGCAACAGGTCAAAGTCGAAAGAGGCGTGGGCCATAACACCGGTGAGAAGGTTCCCATGGAGATCATAAAGAAGAAAGGTGAGCACCAGGCAGGGCAGGATGGCCCCGGTGTAGCGATAGACCTGACCGAGAAGCAGGAAGGTCAGGCCGAAGGCCATGACCAGGTCCCAGGGTTCCGGCATCATGGCCCGGTCGATGATGACATTAAAGAAGATGACTTGATAAAGATAAGGCCCGATGACCAGGAGGGCCCCTAATTTATCCACCCAGCGGCCCGAGGAGGGATAAACCGCCGGCAGGACGGCAATCAGCCAGAAACCCGTGGCGATCAGGTTCAACTTTGGGTCCAGGCCGATCCGCCAGAAGGCATAGAGCGGAAAGGCGGCCATGACGGCGAAGACGAAGGCCCCGACTCCGGCCCGACTTACGGTCCCGTAGCGAAGAGAGAAGGTACCCGGTGATGAGCAGGAAAAAAACGTGGGTCGCCCGCTGAACCTGGGTAAGGTCCAAAACGGAAATGGATAATTTGGAGAGCGGGGTATAAGGATGGATCACCAGATAAATGCTGTAGAGGCTGGCGATGATCAGGAGGGGGGTGATGATAAGGCGCCTGAGACCACTATCCTGAGAAGATTGGGTTTCCGTGTGCATGTTTGCCGTCATCCTTTCATCCAAAGAAGGAAATCCCGCAAAAACAGCGGCCTTAGGATGTTGTCGCTTTCTTTTGAAAGGCCAGAGTATAAAATGGACCGGAAACAGGAGTCAAGGAGAAAAGCCTGACTTATCCCAGGGGTTCATTTTAATGGACCTTTTTTTCATACCGGTCCCAAAAGGGATCTCGAAGGGCCTTTTTGAAAAGTTTTCCCGATCCGGTCCTGGGCAAATGATCAAGAAAGGTGATCGACTTGGGGGCCTTGTAAGAGGCCAGGTGCTCCTTGCAGAAACGGATGACCTCTTCCTCCGTGGCCTTTTGGTTTTTCTTCAGAACCACCGCGGCATGAACGGCCTCGCCCCATTTTTCATCAGGCACGCCGAAGACGGCGGCCTCCAGGATTTCAGGAAATTGATAGAGGACATTTTCAACCTCGGTGGAATAGACATTTTCGCCCCCCGATAAGATCATATCCTTTTTGCGGTCCACGATGTTGACATAGCCCTCTTCATCGATAACCGCCAAATCTCCCGTATAGAGCCAGCCGTTCTTGATGGCCCTGGCGGTCTCTTCCGGGAGCCTCCAGTACCCTTTAGTAATGGTGTCCCCGCAAACGATGATTTCTCCGACCTCCTGATTATCCGGACGCACTTCCTGGCCGTTCTCCCGCACCACCTTGAGCGATACCCCGATAAATTCCCGGCCGGTCCTGGCCTTGAATTCAAACTGTTTTTCAGGGGGCAGTGTTTTTAGATGTCCCTTTAAAATGGAGAGGGTCAGATAGGGGCTGGTTTCGGTCATCCCGTAGGTTTGAATGTAGTCGCAGCCGAAGCCCTGCATGATTTTCCTGACCACTTCGGGGGCAATGGGCGCCCCGCCGCTTAACAGGACCCGGAGATGGGGGAAAGAATAATTTGAAAAATCCGGGTGGTTGATGAGCATATTGAGCATGGTGGGGATCATATTGGTGAGGGTCACCTTCTCCCGGACCATGGTATTAAGGACGGCCTGGGGAGCAAATTCCTTGACCAGGACATGGGTCCCTCCCACCCAGGTGATGGCCCAGGTGGCCCAGGCATCGGCCAGATGAAACAGGGGAGCCACATGGATCCAGACATCGGCATCGGTCAATTGAAGCTCGGCCATGGTCCCTAAGGCATGGAGGTAGTCATTTTTGTGGCTGAGCATGACTCCCTTGGGGCGGCCGGTAGTGCCGCTGGTGTAATAGATCTGGGCCGTGGCCTCATCTCCCGGTCCCCAGGAAAGAATCGGCTCGATTGAAGAAGATTTCAGAGCCGTCTCATAGTCTGATCCGAAGGCGCGGGTCCGGTCATTGGGGTTTATCCAGAGCAGGGTTTTAAGCGAAGAATGCAACACCTCAAGAGGTTCGATCTTAGAAAAAAAATCAGAGTGGGCGATCAGAAGTTTGGACTCGGAATCCTGGAGAATAAAATCAATTTCTTTGGAGGAGAGGCGATAATTAAGGGGGACCAGGATGGCCCCGATAAGGGCGGCGGCATAATAGGCCTCCAGGTAAATATGGCAGTTATAATGCAAGATGGCCAGGGTGTGTCCCGGCCCCATGCCTTGGGCCTTTAGGAAATGGGCCATTCTAAAGACCCTTTGAGAAAATTCCCCATAAGTAAAGGTGTCCTCTTGGCAGCGAATCGCTTCTTTTTGAGGATAGGCCCGGGCGGCTTTAAATAAAAGTTCGGCTAAGTGAATGGTAAGCCCTCCTTTGTTCTAACAGTAACCGTATTGGAATCGTTTTAATGGAGAGTCAGTAAAAATTCAACCAAAAAAAGAGGGTTTAAAATTTCTTGACATTACCATGGAAAACAAATAAATTCGCCCAATTTAGAGGAGAACACCCCATGACGCAAAACGATGCCCTCGGAGATGGACCGAATGTCTTCATGGAAATAAAAGATGAGATTTTGGAGGTCTTGAATCAACTCCGAGAGGTCTCCGAGCAGTTGCAAAAAGGTTTAGAGGTCTCATGCGGCAAGGTCAATTCGCTTTTGGCCCGTGGGGAGGCCCTGGCTCAAAGAATCCGTTCCCTGCCGGGAATGGTGCAGGCGGGAGAAGATTTTTCGGTCCATATAAATAAGATAGGCCAGGCCATAAAAGACCTTCAGAATTTTGATGCCTTAAAAAAAGAAAACCTGATAACCGGCGTCAAATTTTAAACGAAGCGATGGTTAATTTTTAGGGTTGCATTTTTCGATTAGATATGGTAACTAATCAAGGTAAGTTTGGGTACCCCTCTCTAAAATTGAAGCAGGATGTTGGGCGGCCGATCATTCCAGGTAGTTATGAAAGGATAGAGAGTGCATAGAATTGTTTTCCCGAAGAGGCTTTGGTTGTTTTGGTTATTGATCGTCTTTTTTGTTGTTGCCGGCCCTTCCAATTCGTATTCGTTGACTCCTCCCAATACCATGGGGCCCAAATCCCCGCCTATCCCTGAATTAATCCCTTCAACAATCACCAAGACCCCGGGCCCGTCATCCTCGTCCCCGGAGTTGAGCCCATCCCCTCAAGTTGAGGAAGAGGCCCTCGACGTGGTCGCCAATGACCTCCCGCCTATTATTAAACCCTCCCCTGAAGAGATCAAGGAAAAGGTCATCTTAGAATTAAAGGAGCTCGAAAGGGGCGGCAATATCAAACCCCAGGCCTCCTTCGACATCCCCATCGTTATCAATGACCAGGTGGAATATTTTATTGATTATTTCCAGACCAGGCTCCGTAATCGTTTCTCTCTTTGGATGGCGCGGTCGACCCGCTATATCCCGATGATGAAAAGGATCTTAAACGAATTCTCCCTGCCGGAGGATTTGGTCTATCTGGCCATGATAGAAAGTGGATTCAGCACCAAGGCCTATTCCCGGGCCCACGCCGCCGGACCCTGGCAATTCATCCGGGAGACCGGAGAGCGATACGGACTTCGCGTCAATTCCTGGGTCGATGAGCGCAAAGACCCGATAAAATCCACCCGGGCAGCGGCCAAACACTTATCCGATCTTTTCAATCGGTTTGGTTCCTGGTATCTGGCGGCAGCCGGTTATAACGCCGGTGAAGGAAAGATTTCCAGGGCCCTGGTCCTCTATAATGCCCAGAATTATTGGGAAATCACTGGTGACCATTGTAGTTACATCAAAGAAGAAACAAAGCAATATGTTCCTAAGATGATCGCCGCTGCTTTAATTGCCAAAGAACCTGAAAAATATGGATTTGTCAATATACCCTATTACCCACCCCTTTCTTTTGAAGAGGCGACGGTTCCCGGCAATGTTGAATTAAAGGATGTGGCCGCGGCCTGCGGCGTGGATTTGGAAACCATCGTTGATCTGAATCCGGAATTAAAGCGCTGGATCACTCCCCCGGGAGTTTCCACCTATGCCCTCCGTATCCCCAGTGGGACTAAAGAAAAACTGATGGATAATTATGCCCAATTAATAAAACCGAAACCCGTGGTTACTTATGCGGAACACCGGGTAAAAAAAGGGGAGCGGTTGACTTCCATCGCCAAACGGTACGGAGTCAAGGCCGCCCTGATTGCCCGGGTCAACCGGATTAAAGGCAAGGGCCGTCTTAATGCCGGCCTGGTTTTGTTGATCCCCCAGAAAGGAAATCCCCAAGGGGCGCCCTCTGAGATAGAATCAATTGATCAGGAAAACCATTTAGAAAAAACGGCCTCCCAGCGGGCCTCCCGAAGCACCCGAGAAAAAAAGGTTTCATCAAACGACAATAACGGAAATGAAAAAGAAGACCGGGTTCATCGTGTCCGCTACAGGGTAAAAAAAGGAGACTCTCTTTTTTCCATCGCCGAAAAATTTGATGTGGAAATTTCCATGATCAAGAAATGGAATCCCAAAGGGGGCAAAAAAATTCTGGCTGGAAGAACCTTGACCTTGTTCGTTCTTAAGGGTAATTTTGAACGGGAAGGGAAAAAAGAAAATGGGAAACCCGGCAGGTTGAACCAGAAAAAATTCAAGGCCGAGGGTGGAGGAAAGATAAGGCTGGTCATTTATACCGTTAAAAGAGGAGACAGCCTATCGGAAATCGCTCAAAGGTTTAAGACAACCCCGGGTCAAATCAGGGCCTGGAACAAACTGGCCAGCCGGGGTTCTATCAAGCCCGGTGACAAGCTCGATCTGAAGTTAATCCATCCATCCCTCGAGAATATTTAATCTTTCCTTTAACCTAACATTTTTTCCCTATCGCCTTTTTCAGCAATTAAATCCATCGCCTATTCTTAGACAGGATTATCAGGATTTTAAGATATTACCCTTTCCTCCGGTAAGGAGAAAAGGGATCCTGTCTCGTTCGGTTCAAGCCTTTGAGGAGATGAAATCCAGGATGGCCTGATTGATTTCCGTGTGTTTTTCCAACATGACCATGTGTCCGGCATGAGGAACGACAACCAGCCGGGAAAGGGGTATCTTTTCTCGAAGAAAACGGGAGGACCGATGGGGGAAGCCTGGAATGACGAGGTGAGAGCGAAATAGAAGATTGGCCGGAGACTCAACTGAAAAATGGTTTGTTTTTCCAGGATTTAATAAGATGAGAGGCTGATTTTAGCCAAGGCGACTCAACGCCGCCTTGGCTAAAAATGGATCGACTACATGATCTTTTTGAATTCTTCTTCCAAAATGGGGACTACTTCAAAAAGATCCCCGATGATCCCATAATCGGCCTTTTGGAAAATGGGGGCATCCGGGTCCTTGTTGACGGCCACGATGACCTTGGATGATCCCATGCCGGCCAGATGTTGAATGGCCCCTGAAATACCGCAGGCGATATAAAGGTTGGGGTTGACCACCTTGCCGGTCTGGCCCACCTGGTCGCTGTGAGGCCTCCAGCCGGCATCGACAGCCGAGCGGGAAGCGCCGACGCTGGCGCCGATCACGGAAGCCAGTTTTTCCAGGATTTCAAACTGCTCGGATCCCTTCATGCCGCGGCCTCCGGAAACGATACAGGTGGCTTCGGTCAGATCCACCTTGCCGCTCTGGTCGGCCAGCTCTTCAACCAAGGACGTTCGCAGGTCTTCGGGTTTAAGAGATACCGTGACGTCAACGATCTCAGCAGTTCGACAGACATCGGGCTCCAGAATCGCGAAGACATTCGGGCGGCCCGTGGCCATCTGGGGCCTGGCCGTTTCACAAACCACTTCGGCATAAACTTTACCGGCGTACATGGGACGCTTGGCTATCAGCAACCCGTCTTCCAGACGCAAGGACACACAATCCATGGCCAATCCGGTCTCCAGTCTGGCGGCCAGACGGGCGGCCAACTCTTTCCCCTGTTGACTGGCCCCTCCTAAAACGATGTCCGGTTCATTGGCCTTTATGAGTGTACCCAAGACCGCGGTATAGGCCTCCGGCGTATAGGCCGCCAATTCAGGGGCATCGGCCACATAAATGGTATCCGCCCCATAGGCCGCCAATTTTTTGGCCTCTTCGCCGATTTGATGACCTAAAACAACGGCCGATAAGGGTTGACCCGATTGATCAGCCAGACGCCGTCCTTCACTCACCAGCTCCAATGATATCTTGCGGAGGACTCCCCCCCTTTGTTCCGTAATAATCCAGATTCCTTTTGCCATTGCCTATCTCCTTCACTAAATAATTTTGGCTTCTTCTCGTAACAGCCTCACCAGGACCGTTCCCTTTTCCTGAGCCGTTTCTCCTTCGACAATCTTGCCCGGTTGGCGTTCGGGAGGTGGGGTTAATGATCTGATTTTTAACTTAGACCCCGCTTCCCCTACCTGGTCCGGAGAAAGGCCCAAGTCACCGAGCTTTTTAACGGCCAAGGGTTTTTTCTTGGCTTTCATAATCCCCGGCAAAGACGCATAACGAGGTTCATTTAACCCTTTTTGGGTAGTAATCAGGGCCGGTAAGGGAGTTTCTAAAACCCAGGTGGCCCCTTCCACCGGACGGTGAACCTTTACCTTGGTCTTGTCGTCGGAGATCTCCACCTTGGTAATAACCGACAATAAAGGGATCTGCAGCAGCTCGGCTAAAGCCGCTCCGACCTGGGCATTGTCGTCATCCACGGCCCGCTGACCGCAGAAAATAAGATCAAAAGGGACTCCCTTAACCGCCGAGGCCAAGACGCGGGCCATGGCTAAGGCATCTCCCCCTTCGGCGGCCGGGTCATCTACATGGATCGCCTCGTCGGCCCCCATGGCCAGGGCCGTACGCAAGGATTCGACGACCCGTTGAGGCCCGACGCCGATCACGGTTACTTTACCCCCCGTTTTTTCCTTAATACGCAGGCCTTCTTCAACTCCAAATTCATCATAAGGATTCATCACCCATTTGATGTCGGCCGTTTGAATTCCTTTTCCCCCGGAATCGATTTTAATTTGTGCTTCGGTATCCGGAACTTGTTTGATACAACTCAATATATTCACGGTTTCCTCCTTTTTCACCCATCTCATCCTATTGGAATGGGTGGTATTTTTAGTTCTTGCTGCTAAACACTCTAATATTTTATCACCCTATTCAAGCAGCCAGCCCTTTCAAGAAATAATCGCTGATCTGTTTAGCCGCTTTGGGGATTGAATATTTTTTTTGGGGTGCCAGGACCCAGAGTCTGGATAGTTCGTCCAGTGCCCCGAAAAAGGCCCGTTTGGCTATCCCGGGGTTAATGTCCTGGCGGAAGACCTTTTGGGTCTGTCCTTCAACGATGATCTCGGAAATCAAATCGAGATATTGGGCGAATTTTCGATTGTCATATTCCTTCATAAACTTACTGCTCTGCCTGGTCTCCACCTGGATGACCTCTGCCAAGTCTCGATCCTTTTTGACCATGCCCATATGGGTCTTGGCGAATTGTTCGATTTTTTTCCGGGGGTCGATTTCCTTGGCGATCTGAGAGCGCATATGGTCTATAATTCTGGTCATGGCCTCTTCAAAAAGGCTGATCAGGATATCATCCTTGTTGTGAAAATAGAGATAGATGGTCCCGTCGGCTACGTCGGCCGCCTTAGCGATTTCGGAAACCTTGGACTGATAAAAGCCTTTCCGGGCAAATACATAAATGGCCGCCCGTAATATTTTTTCTCTTTTATAGACGTCTCGCATGGGACTTTGTGAATGATCACTCATTCAACTTATAACCAAGCTCCTTAGGGGTGTCAAGTTTTTATTTTTTTTGACATGGATAAGCGAGCGCATTCCCCGTCACGCCAACGTCTTGACTGCGTGGGCAGCATGTCCCGTCTTCAGCGGGATTAACGAGCGAACACCAAAAATTAACCCTCACCCTTACCGGGAATCCCGCCATGGCGGGACTGCAAGCCTGGTGCAGGGATCTTCAAATTCGAGGAATGAATTCCGGTTGACAAAAGCGTCTTTGTGAAGCAATATCAACACTGGAGATTAAAATGATTTAGGGTTGGGAATCTTTTGATTACTCTCGTTAATTAATCTCTTGACAGGGCCTGTTGGGTTATAATATAGCTATAAAATAGTTTTTAGTCATCTTGAGGGCTTGTCCTAACTTATGATAGTCTCACAAGAAATCCTCTTTAGTGGTTTATTAATATCCTTTTTATCAACCGAAAGAAAAATCGAAAAGTCTATGAACGATTAGCCTGGGTTCTTCGAAAATTAAAGTCAAGAGAGGGGGGTGGAAAACTGCCTTAAGTCGGGAGACGGAAAGCGTTGATTGTTAGAAAAGGCCTTTAATCATTTAAAAGGACAAAGAGGAGGAATTTTATGAAAAAACTATCTTTTGTTTTTCTGATTGCAATCCTGTTAATAATTGGGCTGGTCGGTTCTTTGTTGGCGGCAGAACCCATCAAGCTTGGATTTGTGGCTTCAATTACCGGGGGAGCCTCCTTCCTTGGTGAACCCGAGAAAAATACCGCCGTCATGGTCCAGGAATGGGTCAATAAAGAAGGAGGAATCAATGGGAAACCTCTTGAAATTATTATTGAAGATTCAAAGAGTGCGGAAAGTGATGCCGTTTTGGTTACCAAAAAACTGATCGAGAAGGATAAAGTCGTGGCCATAATCGGTTCTTCCACCTCGGGGGAGTCCATGGCCATGGCCAATATCTGTGAAAAAGCCCAGATTCCCATGATTTCCATGGCGGCCGCCAGCCAAATTGTCACTCCGGCCGATGAATACAAACGGATCGTCCAGCAGTCCCAAAGCCGCCTTTGAAGTCCCCAAGGTCCAGCGCCCCTGGATTTTTAAAACACCCCAAACTGACACCTTGGCCGTTGAAGCCATTTATGCCTTTATGAAGAAAAAAAATATTTCCAAGGTGGGGATTATTACGGTTTCCGACGGTTTCGGCAGTTCGGGACGGGCGGAATTAAAACGCTTAGCCCCCAAATACGGGATCACCCTGGTGGCCGATGAAGTCTACGGTCCCAAGGATTCCGACATGACCGCCCAGCTCACTCGTATAAAGGCCAGCGGCGCCCAGGCCGTAATTAACTGGTCGGTAGGACCGACCCAGGTGGTGGTCACTAAAAACTGGAAGGCCCTGGCCATGGGGATTCCTCTTTACCAGAGCCATGGTTTTGGGAGTAAAAAGAATATCGAACTGGCCGGCGGGGCGGCCGATGGGGTGATTTGTCCTCTTGGACGGTTGGTAGTGTGGGAAAAGCTGCCCAAAAGCAATCCCCAATACCAGGTACTTTCCAAATATGCCCAGGAATATGAAAAACGGTTTAAAACCGAAGTATCCACCTTTGGCGGCCATGCCTATGATGCCCTCTACATGGCCATCGACGCCTTAAAAAAAGTCGGGCCGGACAAGGCCAAGATCAGGAACTACCTGGAAAACAATATCAAAAACTGGCCGGGCACCGGAGGGATTTTCAATATGTCTCCAACGGATCACACGGGCTTGGATCTCCATGCCTTTGAAATGATTCAGGTGGTCAAGGGTGATTGGGAATTTGCCAAATAAAAAAAGGCACGAGGCAAGAGGATTAAACGATAACCGATATCTTTAATACTATCATCTTTTGATGGACTTGTAAAAAGTCAGGAAGATCCCCAATTCGTCATTCCCGTGAAAACGGGAATCCAGTGTTTTTAAATAGTTAAATTTGGCCTGGATTCCCGCCTACGCGGGAATGACGAGTTTTTACGAATTCATCATCTTTTGTCTCGTGCCTCAAACCTCGTGCCTGTGCCTTGAAAAGGAATTATGGATCTTCAGAGTCAAATCATCCAGTACCTGGTGACCGGATTGACGGTGGGCAGCATCTATGCCATGGTCGGATTAGGGTTTACTATCATCTACAATGCCACCGGGATTATCAATCTGGCCCAGGGTGAATTCGTCATGTTCGGCGGATTGACCATGGTCTTTTTGACCGCCACCTTAAGGCTTCCCATGATCCTGGCCTTTTTTGTTACTTTGGCCCTGGTCACGGGCGTGGGGATCGTTTTCGAACGGGTGTTTATTAATCCCCTGAAACAAACCTCTTTAATTACCCTCATCATTGTAACCGTGGCGGTCTCCATATTTTTTCGCGGTATTGCCATGTTCATATGGGGGAAAGACTCCTATAGTCTTCCGCCTTTTTCCTCCGGAAAACCCTTGATGATTGCCGGGGCGGCGATCCAGCCCCAGATATTTTGGGTCTTGGGCCTTTCCCTGTTTAGCGTCGTTCTTATGAATCTATTTTTTAATAGAACCATAACCGGGAAGGCCATGAGCGCTTGTGCGGGGAACCGGCTGGCCGCCAGCCTGGTGGGCATCAATGTCTCCAAGATGATCCTTCTTTCCTTTGCCCTGAGTGCGACCCTGGGGGCTATCGCCGGGGCATCCATAACCCCGATCGCCCTGATGGAATATGACCGCGGACCTTTGCTGGCCTTAAAAGGGTTCTGTGCCGCCGTTCTCGGCGGTTTAGGTTTTGGGACGGGGGCTGTGGTGGCCGGCTTTATCATCGGAATAGTCGAATCCTTTTCGGCCGGTTTTATTTCCTCGGGTTTCAAGGATGCTATTGCCTTGATCCTCTTGATTTTAGTCCTTTTTATCAAACCCAGTGGACTTTTCGGCAGCCAGGAAGTGGGAAAGGTAAAACAGTTTTAAAGGTTTGCCTATGGGTAAAAAAAATTATTTAAAACTCCTGGGATTAAGCATCGTCATAATCATACTCCCCCTTTTCGTTCGGGGGGATTATTATCTGAGTGTGCTGGTCTTCATGGCCCTTAACAGCTTAGTCGTCATGGGTTTAAGTCTGCTCATGGGCTATGCCGGACAAATATCACTTGGCCATGCCGCCTTCTATGGGATCGGGGCCTATTGTACCGGGGTCTTGACGACCCACTTCGGCTTTTCGATCTATCTGGCCTTTTTGGCCGGAGTCATTTTATCCATCTTGGTGGCCATTATCGTCGGTATCCCGGCTTTGCGCTTGAAGGGACATTACCTGGCCGTGGCCACGCTGGGCATCGGTGAGATCGTCTTTATCATTTTCAATGAGCTGATGGATCTTACCGGCGGGCCTTCGGGGTTATCCAATATTCCGGGAATCCATCTGGGAAATTTTCAATTCAACACCAGTTTTCGCTTTTATTACCTGGTCTGGGGCATCACCCTTCTGGCCCTCCTGTTTTCTTTAAACATCATTCATTCCCGAGTCGGCCGGGCCTTGCGTTCCATGCATGGCAGTGAAACCGCGGCCAGCGCCATGGGTGTTAATCTTTCTTTTTTAAAGATTCAGGTCTTTGTTTTGAGCGCGGTCTATGCTTCCATTGCCGGAAGTCTTTATGCGCACTTTGTTTCTTTTATTTCCCCGAATAATTTTGGGCTCATGGTTTCCATCATGTTCCTAATGATGGGAGTCATCGGGGGGATCCAGAATATTTGGGGGGCCCTTTTCGGGGCTTCCCTGCTGACTTTCCTGCCGGAATATCTACGGGTCTTTGATCAATACGACATCCTGGTTTATGGGGCCATCCTCTTGGCCATCTTATTGTTCATGCCCCAAGGGTTTTTAGAAGGCGCCCCTGTTTTAATCCGAAGACTGTTCAGGCGGGAGAAGAGCTGATTTTGGCCGAGTCTCTGTTAAGGATCGAAAGCTTGAAAAAGGCCTTTGGCGGCCTGATGGCTATTGTCGATTTATCCTTCGAGGTCAAATCCGGTCAGATCAAATCGATCATCGGCCCGAACGGGGCTGGGAAAACCACGCTTTTCAACCTGATTACCGGAGTTCATCCGGTCTCCGGGGGACATCTCTTTTTTCAGGGGGAAGACATTACCAGCCAGAGCCCTTATCTTATCGCCGGGAAGGGGATCTCCCGGACCTTCCAGACCGTTGAACTTTTCGGAAATATGACTGTTCTGGAAAACGTCATGGTGGGCTGCCACAGCCGGTTCAAAAGCGGTTTGCTGGCCTCGGGCCTCCGTCTGCCTTATATGAAAAAAGAGGAGTTACGGATTCTGGAAAATTCCCGAAAACTCCTGGAGATGACCGGGCTTTCCGCCAAGGCCCTTTTCCCCTCCACCAGTCTGCCCCTGGGGGAACAAAAAACCCTGGAGGTCCTTCGGGCCCTGGCTACCCAGCCGAAATTAATTCTCTTGGACGAACCGGCAGCCGGATTGAACGAATCGGAAACCCAAAAGATGTCCGAATTGATCTATACGATCCGGGACAGCGGGATTACGATTTTATTGGTTGAGCACGACATGAGCCTGGTGATGAAGGTCTCCGATGAAATCGTGGTGATCAATTACGGACAAAAGATTGCCGAAGGCCCTCCCGAGTTGATCCAAAACGATTCCAAGGTGATCGAAGCCTACTTGGGCGGGGAAGTGGAATATGCTTGATCTGAAAGGGGTGAATGCCTCTTACGGCACTATTCAAGCCTTGAAAAATGTCTCCCTTAAAGTAAGGGCCGGAGACATTGTTTCCATTATCGGTGCCAACGGGGCCGGGAAGACCACCCTGCTTAAAACCATATCCGGGGTGCTCCCATCCAAAAGCGGGGGCATCTGGTATGAGGGAACCAATATCATCCACCATCCGGCGGTAAAAATCGTTTCTATGGGGATTTCTCAGGTTCCAGAGGGCCGGCAGTTGTTCGCCCATTTGACCGTATTGGACAATCTGCATCTGGGGGCTTATCTGTATCATAACCGGAAATTCAAAAATGAAATCCAGGAAAAATTGGAGTGGATTTATAATTTATTTCCTGTCTTAAGGAAACGGGCCAAGCAGTTGGCCGGAACCATGAGTGGAGGGGAACAACAAATGGTGGCCATCGGCCGGGCCTTGATGTCCCGTCCCAAACTCCTTCTTTTAGACGAACCCTCCATGGGTCTCGCCCCCCTGATCGTTCATGAAATATTCAAGGTGATCCGTCGGCTCAACGATCAGGGAACAACCATTCTCCTGGTGGAACAAAATGCCCGGGCGGCCTTGAAGATCGCCCGGTACGGTTACGTATTGGAAACCGGAGCCGTAGCCCTCGAGGGCCCGGCCCAGGAACTTCTGGCCGATGAAAAGGTTCGCCATGCTTATCTTGGAAAGTAAACCGCTCCACGAAAAATCTCGCAGCAGTTCTCATGAAGCAAACCTCCGACCATAAAATTGGGGCCGTGTTAATAGCCGGTGCCGGTATATCGGGCATGCAGTCGGCCCTGGACCTGGCCAATGCCGGCTTCAAGGTCTATCTGATGGAAAAAAACATCAGCATCGGCGGGGTCATGGCCCAGTTGGACAAGACTTTCCCCACCAATGACTGTTCCACCTGCATGATCTCCCCGAAATTAATCGAAGTGGCCGGCAATCCGAATATTGAGATCCTTACCGGTAGCCGCTTGAAGGAGATCAGCGGGTCGCCCGGTCACTTTCAGGTGACCGTCCGCAAGGAACCCCGGTACATCGACGAGGAGAAGTGCACGGGTTGCGGGGTTTGCACGGCCAATTGTCCGGTCAGAAATGAAGTCTATCTGCCGGAAAAAGAAAAGTCCGATGTTTCCTTCGAAGGCCAGGAGGAGGAATCCTTTGTCCGGCAGGTTTTGGACCGATACCGGGAAGAGCCGGGCAATCTTTTGCCCGTTTTGTTGGCCATAAACCGTCAGTTTAATTGGCTCCCTCCGCATATCCTCACTTATGTGGCCGATGAACTGGGGCTCTCCCTGGCCCAGGTTTTGCGGGTGGCCACCTTTTACAATGCCTTTAGTCTAACTCCCCGGGGGCGTCATGTGATCCAGATCTGCTTAGGCACCGGCTGCTTTGTCAAAGGATCTCCGGCACTCCTGGGGCGCCTGCAAAAGGAACTTTCCATCGAAGCCGGAGAGACTACCGAGGACCGTCGATTTACGCTGGAAACCGTTCGCTGTATCGGTTGTTGCGCCCTGGCACCGGCCATCCGGATCGATCAGGATACCTTCGGTAATCTGAAGTTAAACCAGATCCCTCTCATTCTGAAGAATTATCAATAGGAATCGAGAGAAATTGAAGATTCCCTGCACCAAGGTGCAGGGAATCTTCCATGCAAGGTAGAAGTTTATTTTTTGTAGTTCGCTCGCTAACCAACGCAGCAAGCTGCGGGGAATGCGCTCGCTATCCATGTCCATGAAGATAGAAAACTTAAAAGATTTGGAAGCCTTGAAGGAAAAAGGCCTGTCCCTGACCTACCCCGGAAGGCCCAAGATCGTCGTGGGCCTGGCCACCTGCGGAATTTCCGCCGGAGCGGAAAAGGTTTTTCAGACTATTTCGGAGGAAGTGCAAAAGGCCGGGCTGGATTGGGTGGTGGACCGGACCGGTTGTATCGGTTTTTGCCAGCGGGAACCCCTGGTCGATGTCATTCTTCCGGGTAAACCCAGGCTGACTTATGAACGGATGAACCCGGAAAAGGCCAGGCAACTGATCCAATCCTTGGTGGAGGATAAGCTGTCTGAAGAAGGGCTCCTTTGCCGTTTTGATCAGGAGGAGTTTCTGGTCGAGAAGGAGGTCCGAAACTATTGTGGAAAGGGGACGCCGGTTGAATATCAAAATATCCCGGCTTATGCCGATCTTCCCTTTTTCAAGAAGCAACAAAAAATCGCCCTTCGCAATTGCGGCTTTATCAATCCCGAGAATATCGAAGAATACATCGGCCGGGGTGGTTATAAGGCCCTCCACAAGGCCCTTTTTGAAATGACCCCGGAAGAGGTCATCGGCCAGGTCAAGCAGTCTGGCCTGCGGGGCCGCGGCGGGGCCGGGTTTTCTACGGGTCAGAAATGGGCCTTCTGCCGGCAGGCCCCCGGCGATATCAAATATGTCATCTGCAACGCCGATGAGGGGGACCCCGGGGCCTTTATGGACCGCAGCATTCTGGAAGGGGATCCTCACGGGGTCATCGAAGGGATGGCCATCGGGGCCTATGCCATGGGGGCCAAAGAGGGCTATCTCTATGTGCGGGCCGAATATCCTCTGGCCATCAAGCACCTGCAAAGGGCCATTGCCCAGGCTGAGGAATATGGCCTGCTGGGCGACCGCATCTTCGGGACTTCCTTCGGCTTCAGACTCAAGATTCGGGAAGGGGCCGGGGCCTTTGTCTGCGGGGAAGAAACGGCCCTGATCGCTTCCATCGAGGGAAAGGTGGGCGAACCCCGGCCCCGCCCTCCCTTCCCGGCCCAGCGCGGTCTCTGGGACTGTCCGACGAATATCAACAATGTCAAGACCTGGTCCCATATCGCCCCCATCATCGCCCGGGGGGCCGACTGGTATGCCCAAATGGGTACGGACAAGGCCCCGGGGACCACGGTCTTTTCCTTAGTGGGTAAGGTGAAAAATACCGGGCTGGTGGAGGTTCCCCTGGGGATCCCTCTTAAAGAGATGATTTTCGACATCGGCGGCGGAATCTTAGACGACAAGCCTTTCAAGGCCGTCCAGACCGGCGGCCCTTCCGGGGGCTGCATACCGGCCTCGCTCATGGAGACGCCGGTTGATTACGAATCTCTGTCCCAATTGGGGTCCATCATGGGCTCCGGCGGCATGATCGTCCTGGATGAGGGGACCTGCATGGTCGATCTGGCCAAGTACTTCATCTCCTTTACCATGGAAGAGTCCTGCGGGAAATGCACTCCCTGTCGGGAAGGGACGAAGCGGATGCTGGAAATCCTGACCGATGTCTCCGAGGGAAAGGCCACGGAAAAGGACCTGGAAGTCCTGGAGGAGTTGGCCCGATATGTCAAGGAGGTCTCTTTGTGCGGATTGGGAGGGACGGCGCCCAACCCGGTTTTAACGACCCTTAAATATTTTCGCGATGAATATCTGGCCCATATCTATGAAAAGCGTTGTCCGGCCGGGGTTTGCCAGGCCCTGATCACCTATCGGATCGAGGCGGATCAATGTACCGGTTGTTTGGCCTGCGTCCGTAATTGTCCTCAAGGCTGTATCAGCGGTGAAAAGAAAGGACCCCAGACCATCGAAGAGAAGGAATGCATCCGCTGCGGGGCCTGTTTGCAATCATGCCAGTTCGATGCGGTGAGGGTAATCTAAACCTTCCAAACCGGAAGCCGATTTAAAAGTGTGATCGAGAAAAAATAGACCATGATTTCATTATTCATAGACGGGCAACCCATAGAAGTTTCCAAAGGCACCACCATCCTGGAGGCCTGTCGTCAATTAAGTATCAACATCCCCACCCTTTGTTATTACCAGGCCATCGAACCTTACGGCGGATGCCGTTTGTGTCTGGTAGAGGTGGGACAGGGGGGCCGGTCCCGTTTGACCACCGCCTGCACCGCCCCGGCCGAAGAGGGTCTGGAAGTCATTACCCACTCAGAACGGATCGACCTGGCCCGGAAGATGACCATGGAACTTCTTTTGGCCCGCTGTCCCGAAGTCCCGGAGATCCAAAAATTAGCCGCCCAATTGGGTGTTGAGGAGACCCGTTTTAAAAAAGAGGATCATCAGTGCATCCTTTGCGGCAAGTGTGTCCGGGTCTGCCAGGAATTGATGGGGGTCGGGGCCATCGGATTGGTGAACCGCGGCTCGGAAAAGAAGGTCGCCACGCCCTTTGACCGGTTTTCTGAAATCTGCCGCACCTGCGGGGCCTGCGCCTTTGTCTGCCCCACCGGCGCCATTACCCTGGATAAGATATCGGCCCGCATCCCGAAGATCCGCGGCTCTGAATTTAATATGGGATTGTCTGAGCGGCCCAATATTTATAAGCCCTTTCCCCAGGCCGTGCCGGCCACGCCGGCCATCGATTCCCAAAACTGCCTGCACTTTCTTACCGGGGACTGCGGGGCCTGTGAAAAATTCTGTCCTGCCGGGGCGGTGGATTTTCAGCAAACCTCCCAAGACCTGACCCTGGAAGTGGGGGCGGTCATCGTCAGCCCCGGATTTGAGACCTTTGATGCCCGGCTGAAAGGGGAATACGGCTACGGCCGGTATCCCAATGTCATCACCAGCCTGGAGTTTGAGCGAATCCTTTCGGCCTCCGGACCTTTTGCCGGCCATGTGCAACGACCTTCCGATGGTCAGGAGCCGGCCAGGGTGGCCTGGATCCAGTGTGTGGGCTCCAGGGATGCGGGGCTGAATCAGGATTACTGCTCCTCTGTTTGCTGTATGGTTGCCACCAAACAGGCCGTCATTGCCAAGGAGCATGTCGCCGGCCTTTCTCCGGCTATCTTTTATATCGATGTCCGGGCCCAGGGAAAGGGGTTCGACCGTTATTATGAACGGGCCAAAAATGAGCAGGGGGTCCGCTATGTGCGCAGCCTGATTTCCAGGGTGGCCGAACATCCCCGGACCCACAACCTGATCCTTTCCTATATCGATGAAACCAACACTTTCCAAAACGAGGAATTTGACCTGGTCGTCCTTTCAGTGGGCCTTAAACCCCACTCGGAGGCCGGGGAGTTGGCCCGGACCCTAAATATCGAAACCGATCGTTTTGGCTTCTGCCAGAGTCCCCCGTTCAGCGCCCTTTCTACCTCCCGGCCGGGCATCCTGGCCAGCGGGGTCTTTCAAAACCCGAAAGACATCCCCGAGACGGTAACCCAGGCCAGCGGGGCCGCCGGGGAAGCAGCGGCCTTGCTTTCAGAGGTCAGGGGCACGAAGGTAACGGCCTTGACCTTTCCGGAGGAACGTTCCATTGACGGGGAAGAGACGCGGATCGGCGTTCTGATCTGTCACTGCGGGATCAATATTGCCGGGGTGGTCGATGTGGACCGGGTCACGGAATATGCCAAAACCTTACCTGGAGTGGTCTATGCCGATCATTTCCTCTTTACCTGTTCGACGGACACTCAGGAGCGGATGCAGCAGGTTATCAAGGAAAAGCGCTTAAACCGGGTCATTGTGGCCTCCTGCTCCCCCAGAACGCACGAGCCCTTATTCCAGGACACGTTGCGAAAGGCCGGGTTAAATAAATATCTCTTTGAAATGGCCAACATTCGGGATCAGTGTTCCTGGGTCCATCAGAACGAACCGGTTCTGGCCACGGAAAAGGCCAAGGACCTGGTGCGCATGGCCGTGGCCCGGGCCCGGCGTTTGGAACCTCTTGAGGAGTTTCCTTACGCCGTGATCCAAAAAGGCTTGGTCATCGGCGGAGGGTTGGCCGGGATGACCGCCGCCCTCAACTTGGCCGATCAGGGGTTCGAGACCTTTCTGATCGAACAATCCGATCGCCTGGGCGGTCAGGCCTTACGTCTCTATCAAACACTGGAAGAGAAAAATGTGGCCGATTACTTAGGAGGGCTGATAAAACAGGTCGAGGCCCATCCCCGGATTCACGTCTTTATGCAGGGCCGGGTCCTGGAAATGAAAGGCTCGGTAGGTCAATTTATGAGCACGATTGCCCTAAAAAAACCTATGCCTGAACCTGGGGTGTCAGAGATTGAGTCCGCTCAGGCAGTTCCCCCCTCCCTCACCCTCCCCCTCGCAGGGGGGAGGGAAGGGGTGGGGGAGGAAAAGACCTTGATTGAACACGGAATAGTCATCGTGGCCACGGGAGGTTCGGAATACCAGCCGGAAGAATATTGTTTTGGCCGTCACCCCGGGATATTAACCCAATTGGATTTCCAAAAAATATTATTCGAGCATCCGGAAGAAATTCGTCGGGCCAAACAGATTGTCATGATCCAGTGCGTGGGTTCCCGGGAAGAAGAGCACCCCTATTGCAGCCGGGTCTGTTGTTCCACGGCCGTGGCCAATGCCTTAAAGATCAAGGAAGTCAGCCCCCAGACCGATGTGGCCATCCTCTATCGGGATATGCGGACCTATGCCCGGAAAGAGCTCTATTATAAGCAGGCCCGCGAGGCCGGCGTTCGCTTTATTCGCTTTGATCCGGAAGCAAAACCAGAAGTAGCGGAAGACCAGGGGAGATTGATGGTCACGGTCCTGGACCAGAACCTGAAGAGGCCTCTTCGCTTCAGGCCTGATTACCTGGCCCTTTCGGCGGCCATCCGTCCGGGCCGGGAAGCCAAGGCCTTGTCCACCACGCTGAAACTTCCGCTCGATGCCGATGGTTTTTTCTTAGAGGCCCATATTAAACTGAGACCCTTGGACTTTGCCAATGCCGGCATGTTTCTTTGCGGCTTGGGACACGGGCCCAAATCCCTGGAAGAGAGCCTCGTCCAGGCCAAGGGGGCGGCAGCCAGGGCCGCCACGATCCTGGCCCAAAAAGAAATACAGGTGGGGGGCAAGACGGCCGTGGTGGATGAAGAGTTGTGCGTAGCCTGCCTGACCTGTGCGCGGGTTTGTCCTTTTGGAGTGCCCACGATCAATGAACGTCATTTTGCCGAAATGAACCCGGCCGCCTGCCAGGGATGCGGAAACTGCGCCAGCGCCTGTCCCCAGGGGGCCATCCAGGTGGGCCATTCGAAAGATGATCAGTATCTGGCTTTACTTGAGGCCTGTTAAAGAAAGGTATAAGGTGCAAGGTGTAAGGTACAAGGCAAAACCGTTCAACGTTCGTTGTGCGTCGACGAACGACGAATGGAATACGACAAACGAATTTAAACCTTAAACCTTAAACCTTGAACCTTGCACCGGTATTTATTATGTCTGAATCATTTGAACCCAAAATCATCGCCATGGTCTGCACCTATTGCACCTATACGGCTGCCGATATGGCCGGGTCCATGAGGCTTCAATATCCGTGGAATGTGCGGATCGTCAAGTATCTTTGTACCGGCAAGATCGATATTCAGCACATCCTGAAAGTCTTTGAAAAGGGGGCCGATGCCCTGCTGGTGGGTGGCTGAGAAATCGGTGACTGCCATTTCCTGGAAGGAAATCTAAGGGCCAAAGAGCGGGTGGAATATGCCAAGGAGCTGCTGAAAGAAATCGGGCTGGAATCGGAACGCCTGGAGATGTTCCACATCGGGGCCTCCGATGCCCCGGGCTGGGCCAGGGCGGTGACCGAGATGACCGGCAGGGCCAGAAAGTTGGGACCCAATCCACTTAAAAGATAATTAAATTTGAAGACTACTTAAAAAGTTGCCACAGCCGTCATCCCGGCGAAAGCCGGGGTCCAGAATTAGGTTGGGTTTACTGGATTCGGTTTTCGCCGGAATGACTAATATATCGATGATTAAGACTTTTTATCGTCATGTGTCAATAAATAGTATTAAAGGTAAATTTTATGATCGTTGCCAGTCGGAAACCCTTTGAAGAGATCAAGAAAAATGTGGCCCCTTATCAAAATATTTTGGTGGTGGGCTGCGGGACCTGTGTGGCCGTCTGCCTGGCCGGGGGGAAAAAAGAGGTCGGGCTTTTGGCCAGCCAGCTTCGGATGAGCTTTGGATTGGATAAGAAAAAGGTGCGCATTGCCGAAGAAACCCTGGAACGACAGTGTGACCGGGAATTTCTGGAGACGATTCGGGATGAAGTTAAGGAATATGATGGCCTTCTTTCTTTGGCCTGTGGCGCCGGGGTTCAGTTTTTGGCCGAAGCCTTCCCGGAGAAACCGGTTTACCCCGGGGTGAATACGGCCTTCATCGGTGTGGCTGAGGCGGCGGGTTTATGGACCGAGCGCTGTCGGGCCTGCGGCGATTGTCTGCTGGCCGTGACCGGAGGAATCTGCCCTCGGACCAAGTGTACCAAGGGGTTGAATAACGGTCCCTGCGGGGGGATGGTCGATGGAAAATGCGAAGCGGACCCTGAGCGGTCTTGTGCCTGGGTTTCCATCTATGAGCGGCTGGCCAAGGAAGGCAGGCTTAATCAGATTGAATCCATGCTCCCTCCCACGGACTTCCGCCGCCGGACCAAACCCGGAAAGGTCCATCACCCGGCCTATCTGAGGAGGTATCATGCCGGCTCCAAGTAAGTTTGCCGAAGGATTAAAATCCGGGGCCTTTCTGGTGACCTGTGAATTGGATCCGCCGAAAGGGATCGACCCTTCGCTCCCGGGAGATAAAATCAAGGCCCTGAGGGAAAAGACGCAAGCCCTGGTCGTTTCCGATAATCACAACGCCCGTATGCACATGGCCCCCCTGGGGTTTTGCCGCTACCTTCTGGATCAAGGCCTTGATCCGGTTATGACCATGACCTGCCGGGACCGTAACCGTCTGGCCTTGCAATCCGATCTTTTGGCCGCTGCCGGTCTCGGCATTCAAAATATCCTGGTTGTGACCGGGGATTATATGACCTGGGGAGACCACCCGGAAAGCAAGCCGGTCTATGATCTGGACGCGGTCCAATTACTCTGGACCCTCTCACAGCTTAATTCAAACCGGGATATTTCCGGGAATCCCCTGGAAGGTCCTGCCCCCGCTTTTACCTTCGGGGCGGCGGTGTCCCTGGTGGCCAATCCTGTTTTACCCGAGATTTTAAAATTTCGAAAAAAAGAAGGGGCCGGGGCCCATTTTTTTATGAGTCAGCCGATTTTTGAATTGGCCGGTGTGGAAGCATTTTTCAAACAAACCCCTGAACTGAAATCCCCTTTGTTGGCCTCGGTCTGTTTATTAAAAGAAGAACAGATCCGGGATTACGGCCCCGGGAAATTCCCGGGGTTAACCATACCGGGAGGGCTTTGGGAAAACTGGCAGGCCCTGAAGCCCGGCGAAATTCGACCGAGGATGATGGAACATACGGCTAAGCTGATTGAGGCCATAAAAAAAGACGGCCGTTTTCGAGGGGTCCATTTGATGTTGCAAGGGGAAGAAGAAAGGATTGGGGAGCTGATCTAAGTTCGGAGATCAACACCCAGAATTGATGGTCTTGTAAAAACTCGTCATTCCCGCTCAGAGCCTGTCCTCGACCCGATAGGGACGGGAATCCAGGAAATGCTTGACCATCTAAAAACACTGGATTCCCGCCTTACGCGGGAATGACGAAAAGGATCTTGTCAGACTTTTAAAGATCCATAAAAACTAACGTAATAAGGTATCACGATTTCCAAAGTGAACTCAATCAATCAAAAAGTGCTCATCCTCGGCGGTGGCATCGCCGGCATTACGGCCGCCCTGGCCCTTGGCCGTTTGAATATTCCGGTGGTCCTGATCGAAAAATCAGAGGCCCTGGGCGGGATGGTCCGCAATTTTTGCTGTAAGGCCACGGATGCCTGTCAGCAATGCGGGGCCTGCCTTCTGAATGATTCACTGGCCGCCTTAGCCAAGGACCCTATTGTTGAGATTCATTTGCAAACCGAGTTGACCGCAATAAAAATGGAAGCCAAAGAATTTCTTTATACCTATAGCCGCCCTGGGGGGGGCGGCGAGGGAAGGGCCGCAGCCCTTCTCCTGGCAACCGGTTTTACCCCCTTCAGGGCTGAAGACAAACCCCAGTACCGATATAAAATCCTGCCTAATGTCCTGACCGGTTTGGATCTGGAAAGAGAGCTCAAAGAAACCGGGACCATCCTCAGACCGTCCGATCAGACCCTTCCCAAGTCCATCGCCTTTATTCAATGTGTCGGCAGCAGAGACCTTCATTTGAAGCATCCTTTTTGCTCTCAGGTCTGTTGCGGTTATGCCCTGCGAATGGCCAACCTCATCAAGCATAAAAATCCGGAGATGGAGATCACCGTTTTTTACATGGACATCCAGACCTTTGGCAAGGACTTCCCTTTGTTTATGGAACAGAGCCGGAAGCAAATATCTTTTGTCCGTTCCATTCCCGGTGAAATACAAAAAGGGGAGAACGATCAGGTCCTCTTAACCTTCCAGAAGGAGACCGGCGCCGGCAGCCAAAAAGAGGCCTTTGATTTGGCGGTGCTTTCCGTGGGAATTATGCCCGGGCCGGACAATTCACTTTTAGCCCAACGATTGGGCCTTTCCCGAGGGCCCGATGGTTTTTTGAGCGAAGGGGAGGGGACTTCAGACCGATTGGAAGGAATTTTTTTGGCCGGCACCGTTCAAGGACCAAGAAGTATCGAAGGAAGTATTTCTCAGGCCTATCGGGCGGCTGAAGAAGTTGCGGCTTATTTGAAAACGAGGCCGGCACCATGATTCCCCAGGAAGAATTCAGAAAAAACCCCAGGGTGCTGATTTGGGGGAGTGGTTTATCGGCTATGGAAACGGCCTCACAGCTGATTTCGTTAGGCTATGAAGTGACGTCGCTGCCCTCGGATGGGCAAATCCAATTGCTGCGGATCGAAGGTTTTGCCGGGGATTTCCTGGTGCATTTTAGGTCAGAGCAAAAAGAATGGGCCGAGGCAGCCGGGGCTATTGTTTTTGCCCCTGAATTGATTTCGGAAGCCGATCCTAAAGACGATCCTTTGACCACCTCCGAGCAAGTGATGGGGCTTGAAGATTTATTCGCCCTCTGTTTTCCATCAGACCAATCCTCTGCCAAGGGAGAGGGCGGGCCGGCGGCCTTCACTCCCGCCTCTTATGTGGCTTTTCTGACCGGTTTCAATGGTGAAGGAAACGTGGCCGATATGGCCCAGGCCTTGTCTCTGGCCTTTAAAATCCGCCAGGAATATCAGGCCCAGGTCTTCATCTTTTGCCCCGATGTCAAGGTAGCCGAAGAGGGGCTGGAGCGGCTTTATCAGGCCTGCCGGGATGAAGGGGTGATCTTTTTTAAGTTCGATCAGACAGGGCCGGAAATGGTCAGGTCCGGAGATTTGGTCGGCTTGGAATTTATCGATGCCGTATTGGGACAACCCTTTGAATTGATCCCCGATCTGCTGGTCATTGATTCCGGCGGTGTCCTGCCCCGAAATATCCGGGAAGGTGCGCTTTCTGCTCAAATCGGAATGGATGAAAGGGGTTTCCTGCAACCGGCCAATGTCCATCTCCTTCCCCAGGCCACCGAGCGTGCGGGAATATTCATTGCCGGTTCGGGCAAAGGCCCGATGCCCTCCCGGAGCTGTGTCGAGGAGGCCAGGGCCGCGGCTTTGTCGGTCCATCATTTTTTTGAAGGAAGAATTTCAGACCGGATGAACCGGGAGGTTACGGTGGATAAGGGGCTTTGTACGCTCTGTCTGACCTGTCTCCGCTATTGTCCCCACCAGGCCATAGGTTTTAGCCACCGGGTCTATATCCATCCCTTGGCCTGTCAACGGTGCGGGATCTGCGCCAGTGAATGTCCCATGGATGCCATTCAGATTAGCGGTTATTCCGATCAGGAGGTCGAGTTGAAATTATCGGCCTTGCGGGAAAGATGGGGCCAGGGCGAATCCGGCCAGCCTAAGATGGTCATCTTCGGCTGTCAGCGATCAGCCGGGGTGGCCTGGGAGGAGGCTCAAGGCTCAGGGTACAAGGCCCAAGGCGAGGTTGAATTTATTGAACTGCCCTGTGCCGGGAAATTGGATCCCGACTATGTGCTTAAGGCCTTGGCCCTGGGGGCCCATGGGGTGCTGGTCCTGGCCTGCCCGGAAGAAAACTGCCAGTCCCTGCATGGAAATACCTACGCCCGGGAGCGTATTCGGGAGGCCCAACATTATGTTGAAGAGGCCGGGCTCAATCCGGACCGAATCCGGTTTAAGAATTTATCCAGTAACATGGTTTGGTATTTGAAAGAAATTATCGGGGAATTTATTGATGAAATTAAACGGACCTGAAAATCCGTCGCAATCCGCAATCTAAAATCCAAAATGAATGTATGGACCGCATCGACTTAAAAAAATTGGACCCTGACTTCAAACACCGGGTCGCCCGGGAATTAGGGGGGGAGCACATCAAAAGGTGCTTTTCCTGCGGGGTCTGCTCGGCCCGCTGCCCGATTGAAAAGATCGAGCCTGAATATAACCCGAGGAAGATCATCCGCATGATCCTGCTGGGACTGGAAAAAGAATTGCTTAAAGAGGAATTCCTCTGGCATTGTTCGACCTGTTATACCTGCCAGGAAAGCTGCCCCCAGCAGGTCAATTTCACCGAGGTCATCTTTGCCCTGCGTAATATGGCCGTCCGCCAGGGTCTGGCTCCGGCGGGTATGGGGGCGGCCCGGAATCTGCTTGAACAGCAAGGGCGACTGTATGAGGTGGGAGATTTCGAGAATGAGAAACGTCAGGAACTGGGCTTGCCAACCATAAAAGGAAATCCGGAAGACTATAAGAAACTTTTAGGGTTATAATCGTCAGGAGTGACGGTTTTATAAGAATTTCACAGCCGGGGACGGCTGTGCTACATAAGGCGGCTGTGCTACAGGGGCTCAATAAAAACAGGAATGTCCGAATCTAACATAAAATATGCATTTTTTTTAGGCTGTACGGTCCCGGTCCGGAACTTGAATTACGAGCTTTCCGCCCGCTTCGTGGCCCGAAAATTAGGGGTGGAGCTGGTTGATCTGGATGGTTTTCAATGCTGCGGCTTTCCCCTGAAATCCATTAATTTCTTAGATTCCCTGGTGATCGCCGCCCGTAATCTGGCCCTGGCTGAAAAAGCCGGTTTGCCGGTTTGTACCTTATGCAGTGCCTGCGGTGGTTCTTTGAGCGAGGCCAATCATCTGCTTCGGCATAATGAAGAATTAAAAAAGCAGGTCAATGATCGTTTGAAGGCGATCGGCCTGGAATATCGAGGCACCGGCGAAATCAAGCATTTTATCCGCATCCTTTACGAAGAGGTGGGGATGGAAAAGATAAGGGAAATGATTGTCCGCTCTCTGACCGGTTTTACCTTCGCGCCTCATTACGGCTGCCATTATTTCAAACCGGCGGAAACGGCCGGCGGGATAGACCCGGTGGAAACCCCTAAGTCGCTGAGTGAATTGATTGAAATCACCGGGGCCAAAGCCTTGACCTACGACACCCTGCTTAACTGTTGCGGTGGAAGTGTGTTGGGGGTCAAGGAAGATCTGGCCAATACTCTGGCCGGGCAAAAACTGGCCGAGGTGAACCGATTGGGAGCCACGGGCCTGGTCCTGATCTGCCCCTTTTGCAATGTCATGTTCGAAGGCCAGCAAAAAAAGGTCGAGAAAAAATTGGAACAAAAGCTGAAAGTGCCGGTCCTTTATTATCCGCAGCTTCTGGGGTTGGCCTTGGGGGCGGCACCGGAAGAATTAGGGTTTAAGTTGAATCGTATCAAGGATAAAGAATTTTTAAAACAGTTTGAAAAGGAGGTCTGATTATGGAAATGGAAGGTTACGTTTTCCCCGATGATTTATGGTATGATAAAAATCATTTCTGGGCCCGGATTGAAGGAGACACGGTGGTCATGGGCACCACCGACTTCGCCCAGAAGCTGGCCGGCGATATCGGTTATGTGGAAATTCCGGAAGAGGGTCAGAAGGTCGTTCAGGGCAAACCCTTTGGTTCCATCGAGTCCGGAAAATGGGTGGGAAGGATCTATGCCGTTTTGTCCGGAGAGGTGACGGCGGTCAACGAGGCCCTGGAAGATGAACCGGAACTGATCAATTCTTCCCCTTATGATCAAGGCTGGATCTGTAAAATCGCCCCGGAGAATCTGGAGGCCGAAAAACAAAACCTGATGTCGGCCTCGGATTTGAAGCCTTTTATTGAGGCCGAGATAACCCGGATTAAGGATTTGATGAACAAGTAAAACACAGGTATACGGTCCAAGGTTCACGGTACAAGGTTGAAGAAAGGGATTGATCCTTTTCTGGAACCTTGAACCTCAAACCTTATACCCTGCACCTTTTAAAAAGGAGTTTTGCCATGGAGTATATCAAAGCATTAAAGGCCATTGTCGGTGAGAAAAATGTCCATACCGGGGAAATTGATTGTATCGGTTTTTCCAGGGACATGTCGGTTCATCAAGGGATACCGGAGGTGATTGTCTTTGCCCGGACCGCCGATGAGGTGAGCCGGGTGGTCAAGGTGGCCGCGGCCCATAAGATACCGGTCGTCCCCCGGGGGGCAGGAACCAGCGTGACCGGTGCGGTCCTGCCGGCCAAAGGGGGGATTCTCTTGGACCTTTCCCGGATGAACCGGGTCATAGAGATCAATCGTAATGACGGCTATGTCATTGTCGAGCCGGGGATCATCTGTAATGCTTTGAATGCCCAACTGGAGCCCAGCCACTTTTTCCCCCCTGATCCGGGCAGCGCCCCGATCTGCACGGTCGGCGGGATGATCGCCTGCAATGCCAGCGGGGTTCGGGCCGTCAAATACGGAACCACCCGGGATTACGTCAAAGGTCTGGAGGTGGTTATGGCCGACGGACGGATGATTCATACCGGGACCCTGGCCCCTAAAAGTTCGGCCGGTTACGACCTGACCCGTCTTTTCAGTACCTCCGAAGGGACCCTGGGGATCATCACCGCGGCCACCTTGAAGATTCTGCCCAAGCCGGCTTATACCGCCTTTGCCAAGGCCCCCTTTCCTTCCATCGAATCGGCCGGAAAAGCCGTGGAAAAGATCCTGACCTCCGGCATCCAGTTGTCGTCCTG
Organism: uncultured delta proteobacterium; assembly: GCA_963821645.1. Lineage (GTDB taxonomy): Bacteria > Desulfobacterota > RBG-13-43-22 > RBG-13-43-22 > RBG-13-43-22 > RBG-13-43-22. The sequence goes on from CAWGEQ010000018.1 coordinate 48,203, forward strand.
TGAGATCTTGGACGAGGTGTCCATCGGCGTGGTCAAAAAGGCCATGAATCTGGAAATTCCTCCGGAAGTCAAGTGCCTCCTCTTTATCGAGATCGACGGACACAAAGCGGCTATCCAGGATTATATCCGGCAAATAGATGCGGTTTGTCAGGACCTGGGCGGGCTGGGCAATGAATGGTCCGATGATCCCGACAAACGTCTGGCCATGTGGTCGGCCCGGCAGAGGCTGGTCCCGGCCCTCTCCCGGGTCAAGCCGGGGTACCGTCAGATCCCGGTGGTGGAGGACTTCGGCGTGCCCATCAGCCAGATCCCGGCCACCATCAAGGAGATTCAGAAGATCGGGGAGAAATATAATGTCCCTATCGCCACCTTCGGACATATCGGCGACGGCAACCTCCATGCCATCAATTTGATGAATGTGCGCCGGCCAGAGGAGTGGGAGACTTTGCGAAACATCGCCCGGGATTTTATCGACCTGACCCTGAAATTCAAGGGCACCCTGACGGCCGAGCACGGGTTGGGGATGGCTAAATCCCCTTTTATCAGGGAGGAGCTGGGAGATAGCCTTGAGATTATGGAGCGGATTAAGAAGGCCCTGGACCCGGACAATATCCTCAATCCCGGCAAGATGGGTTTTAAAGACAGTGTCCAGGACATCCTGGGTAACTTTGCCTATGCCCAATTGGTCGAACACCCCGAAGGGGTGCGAAGCTTCGGTGAGAAGATCGACAATGAGATCTTCGCCTGCATCCAGTGCGGGTTCTGCCGGGCCGGCTGTCCGACCTATGCCCAGACCGGGCTGGAGACCATGAATGCCCGGGGCCGGGTCACTCTGGCCTTTGACCTGATGAGCGGCCGCTTGCAGCCTTCGGCCGAAATGGCCGAGCGCCTTTATCAATGCACCACTTGTCTCAATTGCAAATACACCTGTCCGTCCCAGGTCGAAGTCTCCGATGTGATCCAGGCGGCCCGTAAACGGCTGGCGGAAAGCGGATTTCTTCCCCCGGTCTTTCAAAGCAGCGGGAAAAGCATCGCCCAGTACGGCAACCCCTTCGGGGAGCCCAGGGAGAAACGGACCGACGTCTTCCCTGCCGGCTTTAAACCGGCTCAAAAAGGCGCCGATGTCCTGGTCTTCGGCGGTTGTGTGGGCTCCTATCAGGATGTCAACATGATCCCCAATTTGATGACCATCCTGGACAAGGCCGGTATCTCCTATACGGCCCTGGGCCAGGAAGAAGACTGTTGCGGCTATCTGAGCTATTTAGTCGGGGCCGAGGAAGATTTTCGGACCTGTGTCCTGGCTAATACTAAAAAGTTTGTTGACCTGGGAGTCAAGGAGATCGTCACCAGTTGCCCGGGCTGTTTCCGGACCCTGTCCAAGTTGTATCCGGCCTACGGCGGAACAGGCGATATCAAGGTTCATCATGTGGTCACCTATCTGAATGAACTGATGAGCCAGGGGAAGATCCCCTTGAAGGAAGGCAGCCCCATGACCGTGGCCTATCATGATCCCTGTGACCTGGGGCGTCACATGCAGGTCTTTGAAGAGCCCCGGAATATTTTAAAACAAATCCCCGGTGTACAATTGAATGAATTTAAGATGAACCGTCTCCTGGCCAAGTGCTGCGGCAGCGGCGGCGGGGTCAAAGGTTTTGACAACCAGCTCAGTCAGGACATCGCTTACAACCGGGTCCTCCAGGCCCTGGAAGTCGGGGCCGAGGTCATCGTTTCCGCCTGTCCTTCCTGCAAGAGCAACCTGACCCAGGGGGCCGCCCGCCTGCGGAAGGAGAAGAAGGGGAAAATCAAGGTCAAGGATATTACCGAGGTGATTGCCAATGCCTTAGCTTGAAAAAGGGGTCC
>CAWGEQ010000019.1:0-15752 GCA_963821645.1 uncultured delta proteobacterium
CCGGGCCTATTGGGCTCATGGAGCCCCTGGCGAGGCCGCCGTCTCTAACTAATGGTTCGGGGTTTTATGAATGAGCCGGCTTTTTAATCAAGATGTTTTTGGACACGATATTTGTGGTCTGGGCCGCCTCATCATAAAAAATAAAGGCATCTCCGCTTCTTAATTGGTTCTTTACCATAGCCACATTTTCTTCAAGCGATTTTTGGGTATATCCGGAATCGGTGCCGTCTCGGGTTACAAATTCTTCAATCAGTCCTTGCAATGCCGCCGGGCTCAGTTTTTCGTATGGGATAATCACTTCGACTTTACCCCGATCTCCCGCTCGACGAATCAGGTTTCTGGTTTTTTGTAGACAGAAAGACCGCGTGGCGATAACCCCCTTTGCCCGGTCGCTCACAGGTCACCGTGAATCCCCCCTGGTTCAGCCGCCTGAAAAACCCCTCGTCGTAGTTTTCACCCCAAACGGCCAAGGTCCCGCCGGATTGGAGGGCCCCGTGCAACCTTTCGATGGCCCGGCTGCCATATAGGGGATCCTCCCTTTTGTCGGTATAGCTATGGGGTCCTCGGTAGAGATCGAGGATAATGGCATTAAACCCCGCTTTTTTATTTGCTCGGGTGTAGTGGCGGAACATATCGGCCACGTCACCAATTTTTACCGTGACTCGATGGTCGGAAAGGGCGTTATCGCTCAGTTCGGCCAACGGCCCCCGGCACCAGTCGACAATACCCTGGTTAAGTTCGACTACCACTACCTTTGCGGTCGCGGGCAGGGAATCGAGGACTGCCCTCAGGGTAAAGCCCATCCCCAGGCCGCCAACCATGACCCTGGGGGCAGGGTGATTCTGCCACGGCCGGCAACCGAGCCGCCCCAAGGCGATCTCCGAGCGTTGGGCCCTGCTGTTCATGAGTACCTGACCGTTCAGGAAGAGGAGAAAGTCCCGGTCACCACGCCGTCGTAGTTCCAGCGTATCGTTTCTTGCGGTGGTGAAACGGTCGATGATCTTCCAGGGCAGGGCCATAAAGTTTTTCCTTCGAATTTGCCCGGGTCGGGCGGTTTGATCGATAGTAGACGATATTGACAGATACGGCCAAAAAGGGGAAGAGAAGATTTTAATCGGTGCTTTCTGGGGGCTTTAGAGGAACCAAATTAACTTCCTCCCCCTTGATGGGGGAGGATAGAGGTGGGGGTGGTTACCTGTCAAGACTTATAATAGAACCGTTTACAAGATAAGCCCGGATCCTGTTGCAATAAGAGGCTCACTGGGACGGAGGGCTTATTCAATTGGGCAGAATTTACTGATGCAACTGATAAGCTCTTCCGATTCGGGGGGCTTTTCGATATAGGCTTCCGGTTCGGCAATAGAGGCCCCGTGATAGCGGTTTAGTTCCCTGTAAGAATGAAAGAAGGTTTTTTTGGAGACTGCCGAAACCATGATAACCGGGATGTGTTTCGTATTGTCATCGGTTTTGATTTCCCGGTACAATTTGAGCCCGCTTTCCTTGGGCATCATCACATCCAGGATGACCAGGTCGGGCTTGTGCTCTTTAACCATCTTGAGACCTTCTTCCCCATCCTTGGCCACCAGAGGTTTATACCCGCTGGTCTCTACCAGGGTGGAGATGAAAATGCGAATATCCATCTCATCGTCCACCACTAAAATTTTCTTTTTCATGCGCTTCCTCCCTGTCCTGATATTAATGAAATTTCCCTATGGTCTGTTTATTTCTTGCACTCATCGTCTCAAAGAGCCTGGCTGCCGGGCGTCTTATTTCCCCAATGTATCCAATTGAAAGCTTTTCCCGGGATAACGAATGGCCATAACGGTGCAATGGGCCCGCCGGGCCACATTTTCGGCGGTACTGCCAAAGGTGGTCCTGTCCAGGTCGGAATTCCCGACGGCCCCCAAGACGATGCAATCCACTCCTTGTGCCCGGGCAAAACGGACGATTTCGACAAAAGGGACCCCTCCGGTCAGGTGAAATTCATAATTGGTAAAGGCGCCCGTTTTAGGTTCATACCGTTCCTTTAACTCTTTGGTCCCTTTTTCTATGATTTCACGAGAGATAAAGGCCTCCTCCCCCTTCCCCACCTGTTCATCGACAACATTGCGAATGTATTTGTAGGGAGAATGGACAACATGAAAAATATAGAGCTGGGCCCGATATTTCCTGGCCATGTCCAAGGCGGTGAGGAAGGCATAATCGGCATCCTCGGAAAAATCGGTACAATACAAAATTTTTTTATATTTTAGTGCCATGGTAACCTCCTTGACGGGTTATGGATTTTAAAAGCTTTACATTCTATATTTGCATTTTTTATACCAAACAAATTAAGACTTATTGGGCCGAAATATGGGTTTTTGTGCCCTGTTTGGGGATTTTCAATGTTGCATTGATGCAACATGTGTTGCATTGTGATGTCCTTCAACAGAATGGTCTTTGAAGATTATTCCTTCCTTTTGCTCGGAGGCTGCCCGGATGGGCAGGACCACTTGAAAGACGGACCCTCTCATCGGCTCGGAATGGATCTGAATTTCGCCACCATGTTCCTGAACGATTTTCCGGGAAAGCAAAAGTCCCAATCCGGTTCCCCGGGACCCTTTGGTGCTGAAAAAGATGGTAAATAATTTTTTAAGGACCTCCTGATCCATGCCCATACCATTGTCTTTCACTTCCAGGAGGACCTTTTCATCGGACAGTAAACTGCTTTTAATGATAACTTCCGGCTCCTCGATCGCATTCTCTTCCAGGGTGCAGGCATCAATGGCATTGCCCACTAAATTGTTCAGGACTTCCTGGATCCCTTTAGGATCCAGGTCGATCTTTCTCATTTTTTCATCCAGGTCAAGGGTCAGGCGCACTCCCTCTTGTTTTGAACAGGCATAGTAAAGGTCATAGACGTCTCGAATCAGGTCATTGGGATTGACCGGTTCCCTTTCGGGTTCCCGGTCACGGCAAAAATTAAGCAGGTCTTTGGTTAAAACGGCAATTTTTTCGATATTCCGTTCCACCATGTCCCAGCCGTCCTTGAGATATTTCATCTCTTTGAGTTCGAAGCCTTTGTTGACCATGAAGCGTCCTCCTTTAAGGCCGCCTAATATGTTCTTGATGGCATGGGCCAGCCCGGCTACCGTTTGGCCGGTGGCCGCCAGACGCTCGGACTGAAGAAGCTCATGTTGCATTCGTACCAGTTCGGCCGTGGCTTCCTCTACCTTGGTCTTTAAGTCTTCGTTATATTTTTTAGCCAGACCTTTCCAGGCCACCTTTTCCTCGGCCCGCTTCAGGGCAATGAACAGGGCCTCGTCATTAATGGGTTTGGTGATAAAATCGGAGGCGTTTAACTGCAAGGAGCGAATGGCCAGTTCCATCTCCCCATGTCCGGTAATCATGATCACTTCCGTGTCGGGGTCTATCAATTTGATCTGCTTAAGGACGCCTATACCATCCAACCCCGGCATTTTAATGTCCGTTAGGATAATTCGAGGATTTTCCTGCTGAAAAAGTTCGATCCCCCTTTCTCCATTATGAGCTAAAAAAACTTCATACCCGGCATCCCGAAGGGTGATGCCCAGGACCTTACGAATGCCTTCTTCGTCATCGATCAATAGTAATTTGGGTTTCATGCCTTACCTCGATTCCTCTTCCTCCTGAAAAGGGGGAAACTGGAGGCTGAAGGTCGTTCCTGCTCCCACTTTGCTGGTAACCTGAATTTTTCCCAGGTAATCCCGTATGATTCCATAGCTGATGGAGAGCCCCAGGCCCGTCCCTTGACCGACTCCTTTGGTGGAGAAAAAGGGGTCAAATATTTTTTCCTGGACCTCTTTGGAAATACCGCAACCGTTGTCGGAAAAATCGATTTTAACCCAATTGTTTTCAAAGGAGGAATGGATCCGAATCCATTTTTCCCTAACAGCCGGATCATCCAGGGCATCCCGGGCGTTCATGGCCAGATTAATAAAGACCTGTTCCAACCGGTTCTTATCACCAAGAATCCTGGGCAATTTAGGATCTAATTTTAGAAGAACCTTGATTTGTCGAAGTTCCAGTTGTTTTTCCATGACCATCAACATGCCCTGGATAGCTTCATTGATCTCAACGGCCGTTTTGTGCATTTCTGTTTTTCGTCCGAATTCCCTGAGGTGATTAATAATCCGGGAGGCCCTGTCCACCTGGGCATCCATCTCCTCCGCTAAGGTATTGAGGTCCTCCGTCCGAATGGGTTGCTCGGCTTTAACTTTCCTTAATAAAAAGCTGCTCCCGGTTTTGATTACTGTCAGGGGCTGATTCAGTTCATGGGCTACGCCAGCCGACATCTCCCCCAGGGTCGCCATTTTGCTGGCCTGGGCCAATTGTTGTTCTGCCTGAACCCGCTGGGTAATATCGTTGGCGGTGATAATATAAATAGGCCTTTCCAGGTAAATACCTTGCGAAAGCCTTAAATGGGTATAGAGAACGGTTCCGTTTTTCGGGAGCTGCCTTATTTTTTCGAGCCTATTTTTTTGATATTTGAAAAAGTTTTCCAAATCGTTCCTTGAATCCTTCGGTGTTAAATCTGGAAAGCGTTTGGATAATAATTCTGATTTACTGTAGCCATATAGAAGCTGGGCCATGGTATTAGCATCCAGGATCTTAAGGTTATCCTTTTGGACGACAAAAATGGGGTTGGGGTCATTATTAAATAGGAGTCGATAGGCCTCTTCTGATTTAATGAGTTCCTCTTCCAGGTTTTTTAAATGGGTAATATTGACCGAAACCTCCATGACTGAAACGATTTCATTTTTTTCGTTATAAACCGGGGAAGTGTAAACTAAAATATGAGCTTTGCCACCGTTCCTGGTGGTAACTGTTTCTTCTCCGCTATAAATAGAACCGGTTTGGAAGGTTTTTTCGACCTTGCATTCGGGGCATTTGTCACTCCGATTTTTGTAAACTTCATAACAATGACTTCCGATGTTCTCGCCGAAGTCTTTTCGAAAATCACGGTTGACCCGCAGGAGACGAAGATTTCTATCCTGGACGCTGATATAACAGGGGACACTTTCGAAAAGACTCTGAAATTCCTGCCGGCTCGTTTTCAGGGCTGTTGTGACTTCCTCGTTTTTTTGCCGCAGATCTTCCAAGGCCGAGGCTAACTTCCCGATTTGATCTGATGACCGGACTGTAATGGGTTGGTTAAAGTCTCCGGAAGCAATTTCTCTGGTGCTTTGATGTAATTTCCCGATAGGACGTTCCACAAAATAGAAGATACAAAATCCCAACGGTCCCAGGGTGCCTATGGAAAAGAAGAGGGCGGAGAGAGGAATCGTCCTTGACAAAAAATAGGCGTAGCCTAAAAAGGTGATAAAAAAAATCAGGCCAATAGAAAATCCCAGCTTCAGCCCGAGGCTATGAAAACATTTTTTAAAGAGGCGTTTGACCCAAGATTTCATGTTGCCATATTTGTATCACGGTTTGAGGTCAAAATGCTTCATTTTTCTCCACAGGGTGGTTCGATCCATCTTCAAGGCCCTGGCGGTTTCCTGGCGATTCCAATGGGTGGCCTTTAAGGTGTCTCTGATGAGACCTTCTTCATCGAGGGTTCGTTTTTTGACCGAAAGGAGTCCTTTCTTTTGGGTAAAGGGAAGGGGCTGGAGAAAAAGGGGAAGATGGTCAACCTGGATATGGTCCCCCGGGCAGAGCAGGCAGGCGTGCTCGATGATATTTTCCAATTCCCGGATATTGCCGGGATAATCATAATGGAGCAGAATATTCAAGGCCGTCTCTTCGAAGCGTCGGATCTGTTTGCCCTTTTCCAGATTATTTTTCTTTAGAAAATTATCGATTAAGAGGGGGATGTCTTTGAGCCGTTCCCTCAGAGGGGGGAGTTCGAGGCGAATCACATTCAGCCTGTAAAAGAGGTCTTCCCGAAACTTGCGCTCCCCGATCATCATTTCCAGATCTTGGTTGGTGGCCGCAAGGATACGCACATCCACTTTGACTGTTTTCTTGGCTCCCAGGGGATAAAATTCTTTATCTTCCAACACCCGGAGCAACTTGGCTTGCAGGGCCAGGGGAAGATCGCCTATTTCATCTAAAAAGATGGTCCCTTTATCCGCCAATTGAAAGAGCCCTGGTTTATCCTGAAGGGCGCCGGTAAAGGCCCCCCGGGCATAGCCGAACATCTCGGATTCGAGGAGGGTTTCCGGGATGGCCGCACAGTTAACTTTAATATAGGGTCCTTTTGACCTTGAGCTCTGTTCATGGATCACCTTGGCCAGAAGGTCTTTCCCCGAACCGGTGGGGCCCTGGATGAGGACGGTTACATCCCGGTCGGCCACCAGGGGGATGAGAGCCAAGATTCTTTCCATCTTAGGGTCCCGGCTGATAATGTCCCCGCAGGTGAATTGTTGGTAGATTTTTTTCTCCAGGTGATGGATTAAGGAACGGTCTTCGAAGATACCGACTACGCCCAGGGGCTTCATTTCGTCATTCTGAAATAGGCTGAATGAAATCCTCACCGGGATGGCCGTTCCCTGAAGGGACTTTATCTCCCCCTCTATTTCGGAAAGGGATTTCTTCCCTTTCAAGGATTTTCTCCAAAGGGCAATTAACCCGGCAGAGACTGCAGCGGAGTATCTCGGTGCAGGGTTTGCCGATGGCCTCTTCCCTTTTATAACCGGTCATTTTTTCGGCCCCGGCATTGAAAGAAAGGATATGGCCGCTACGGGTGAAGGTGATCACCCCAAGGGCCATGCTGTCTAAAACTTGTCTGAACCGCTCATTCTGATAGCGCATTTTGCCGTGGAGGTCCCATAAAAGAGAGACATCCTGAAAGCTTTCCACGGCCCCGACCAGGCTTCCTCGCTGATCTCGTAAGGGGGTCACGGTTTTATTGATCAGCAAGGATTGGCCCTCGCGATCCTCGATTTCCAGGTCGTAGTTCAGAGAAGATTTCCCTTCACGAAAGGCGCGGTGAAACCGACAGTCTCCCTGGCAGAGATTATTCCGAAAAACCAGGTGACAGGGTTGGCCGACGACCTCTTGAGGTCGATAACCGGTAATCTCTTCGGCCGCCCCATTGAAAGAGGTGATGCGCCGTTCCAGGTCGACCGTAAAAACCCCGATGCCCATTGAGTTCCAGATGATCTCCAGGGTCTGGTAACTGGGGAGGGGCAGGTGAGGCAAGCGCTTCTTTTTTTTAACCACCATAAATATAAATCCACGTATTTGAAAAATTAATCGACGAAGGAAAAGGGCTTGGCTTGGTCCGGATCAGAAATTTCAGGGCGATTCAGCGGGAATAAGGGAAGGCGGGACAAATCTCCCCAGGTTCGAAATCCCGCCTCCCTGAGAAACCGGCGGCCCTTAGGCTCGAATAATGTATTGGGCCACACCGTTTCGATGGACCCGGCTGACCATGCCCTCATTAACCATCTCCTGCAAGCCGTGAATCATCGTTTCTTTGTTTTCCTGAAGGGTCTCGGTCAATTCTTTGATCTCGAAGTAACGTTTTTCAGTACTGAGAAGGTTGTTCAGTCGAGACTTGGTAAATTCCTCCTTCAGGATCCCCAAGAAGTCTTTATCAAAAGACAGGGCATTACGCTGATCCCCGGGGTATTTTTCTTCCCAGGGACGGCGAAGGGTGGCCCCCACGACCCAGCGGACCCGGGCGTTATTCACGGTGGCATAGATACCCGACAGTTTTTCCCGATTCTGCGGGGTTTTTTCGATCGGTCCCAGATCGTGGATCTGATGGATAAAGCTTTCCACCGCGGCAATGTATTCCTCGGGCTGGTTAAGGTCCACATGGGCTAAAGCGATACGCCGCCGGTCAAACCCGCTGAGGCCGAGCAGTTTTTTTAACATGGTTACCCGGCTCCAGGTATGATCCAGTCCAAAGGAATGATGACAATCTTCCGGAGGGCAGCCGATGAGCATCAGCCCATTGGCCCCTTCCAGGAAGGCCCGGGCCATCACCGAGGGATCGAGCTGACCGATACAGCCTACCCTTAAAAGATAAAGACGGGAATCGTACTTCAACCCTTTTACCCCGGCGTTATCGGCCGCGGCCAGGCCTCCCCAGTTACATCCGAAGGCCATCACTTCATCTTCGGAAAGCAACCGGGCCAGGGCAGCCACCCGGGCCTCACGCTGGAGTGACGTATTGTTCTGCAAGATTAAGGCATGGTAAGGACAGGCGGCGGCACAGGTGCCCCCACCGGTACAGACCATGGGATCAACGGTGCGGGGGATCCCTCCCCCCAGACCCTCAACCGGCGTGATGCCCCCGCAATGACAGATTTCCTTACACAGTCCACAGCCGACGCAAAGCGAAGGGTCAACCGTACAGACCATCCGGGGGGCGTACAGCTCTCCTTTTTTATCCTTCTCCACGATCTCGGCCGTTTGACTGGCAGCCCGTCGACCCTGACGCAGGGCCTCATGAAGATCGCAGGGGTAGCCGGCACTTCCGGCTAAATACAAAGGTTCTCTACCTACCTGTTCCGGGCGGACCTTTTCCTGTTTGACCTCTAAAAATTTACCCTCTTCACATTCAAGCCCTAAGACCCTGGCTACCTTGGTCGCCTCAACACCCAAAGAGCGCTTGGGGGAAAGGATCAGTTTGTCCCAGGGCAGTTCGTATTCCAGGTGATCCTTGGGGTTGCAATAGGTAAGATAACCGGTTTGTACGGTCGGGCGTAGGCTCCCATCATAGGGAAGCCACTGAATTTTTAGTTGTCGGCTTACGCGGCGCTCATCGGCCGATAAAGGAACGGCCATCTGGTGGTTATAAAACAGGGTAATATTTACATCGTTGCGATTCTCAGCCATATAGCGGGCAATGGACCAGGCACAACGGGCGGAAAGGTAGGCGAATTCCGGGGTGCCCGACTCGTAATCGTTGATCCAGAAGACCATTTTTCCCGAAGGGACCCCATGGACCCAGATCATTTCTTCGGTTTCCGTGTGACAGATGACCGTTTTCCCGTCATGGCCAAAATTGGAGCCCTGGTTGAGCATCTGCCCATCCAGACAGGCAATAATAGCCCCCACATCATAATTCCGCGGAGGTCCGCCGCTTTCCGGATTAGTAAAGGTAACCGTATATTGTCCGGTCCGGCCTTTTAGATTGCTTAATTCACCTACCGTGATCCGACGGACAAAGGGGCTTTCGTTTACTTCCACCATGATTTTCCGCAACCGATCATAATAATGGCGCTCTCCGGGATAATGTTCATGGAGCATGCGGATTTCATCTTCGTATTCATCGGTTTGAACGGCGATGATGCAGTCGATCTCCCGGCGCAGGAGTTCCTGGGCGGAGGCATAAGTGGCCACTCCCCCTCCAAGGATCATGACCGGGCCGTTGAAGGATATCTTTTCCTGGGGAGTAAGCTCCAAAGCAGCCAGGCCGGCTACGGCCGTTCGAATCAATTTGGCGCCCTTTGAAGCCATTTCTTCGGGAGGAAGGGTATGGACCGCGGCCACATGATTCCGCAGATTGACCATATCCACCTGGCCTTCAAAAAATCCTTCCTTCATCAACTCCTTTTCAATCTTGGAAAGTAGGATTCGGGCTTCACAACCGGCCACCACGATCCGATTCAAATTTTTTTCACGGACCACTTCCCTTAAATGAGCCAGGCCGGGAGCCGTACAGGAAAAAGGAATTATTTCCGTATAGGCCACCAAAGGATCTTCCTCAACTAACCTTTTCAGGGTTTCCAGATCTACCGGAGACTCTATGCGACCATCGCATTTACACACAAAGACCCCGATCTTATATTGGGTATTCATAAAACCTCCTTCTCTTACCTTTTCAGGCATGGGGATCATGATTGGGGAGCCTTGATAAAGCCGCGGACGGCATCCAAACGGGTTTTCATGGCCCCTGTGGGACAAACGGTAACACAGGAACCGCAGGCCACGCAGGCCTCCGAGGCCTTTCCAAAAGGGGTGCCGATAAACTTATGAACTCCTCGTCCTACGGTGGTAATTGCAGAAACGCCGACCACTTCCCGACAGACCCGCATACATAGGCCGCAGAGCATACACTGCTCTTCCGGATTCTTTACGGTAAAACGCGAAGCCGTTACCCCATATTCGGCCGCCAGAGCCCGGATCTCTTTACTGGCCGGACACTCGGCTAAAAGCATCTCCAGCACCCAGCGCCGCACATTCTTGACTCTTGGGCTCTCGGTAAGAATAGTAATTCCTTCCTTGACGGGATACATACAAGAGATCACCACCTTTGACCAGTTCCCCTCCTTGGCTTCCACTACACAGAGGCGGCATCCCCCGCTGGCTTCCACAGCCTCATGATAACAGAGGGTGGGGATATGGATTCCGTATTCCCGAGCCGTTTCCAAAACAGTCCAGTTCTCCTCAGCCTCAACCGGTTGATCATTGATCATAAACTGTACGGGGCGGTTCTTGTTTGTTTTCTGATTAGTCATAACATCACCTCTCTATTCGACCATCACGGCGCTAAATTTGCAAGCATCCAGACACATGCCGCACCGGATACAGGCTGATTCGTTGATTTTGTATGGTTTTTTCTTTTCACCGGAAATGCACTCCTGAGGACAATTGCGGGCGCATAAACCGCAGCCAGTACAGGCTTCCTGATCAATCCGGTAGGTTATCAAAGCCTTACAAACCCCGGCGGGACATTTTTTATCGACAATATGGGCGACGTATTCGTCCCGAAAATAGCGCAAGGTCGTTAGAACCGGGTTAGGAGCGCTCCCGCCCAAGGCGCACAGGGAGCCGTCCTGAATGGCCATGGCCAAACTTTCCAGTTCATCAATATCTTCCACGGACCCTTCTCCTTTGGAGAAACGTTCCAGAAATTGGACCATGCCCTTCAAACCCAACCGACAGGGCAGACATTTTCCGCAGGATTCATCTTCCAAAAAGTGGAGAAAATAACGGGCCACATCGACTACACAGTCGGTATCATCCATAACGATCATACCGCCGGAGCCCATCATGGATCCAATTTTGGTCAACGAATCATAGTCGACCGCTACGTCCTTTAATTTATAAGGGATGCATCCCCCTGAAGGCCCCCCGGTCTGAACCGCCTTGAATCGATCCTTTCCCGGAACGCCTCCCCCGATTTCTTCAACAATCCTGGTCAGGGGAACCCCCATGGGAACCTCTATTAAGCCGACATTTTTCACCTTCCCTACCAGGGAAAAAGCCTTGGTTCCCGTACTGTTTGGAGGTCCGATTTTTGAATACCATTGCCCGCCTTTATCGATAATCACCGGGACATTGGACCAGGTTTCCACATTATTTAATACGGTGGGCCGATTCCATAAGCCCCGTTCTACCGAGCGAATATATTTGGCCCGGGGTTCTCCGGCCCTACCTTCGATGGAAGTAAAAAGGGCAGTGGATTCGCCGCAGACAAAGGCCCCTGCGCCGCGGTTAATTTGAAGATCGAAGTTAAAGCCGGTTCCCAGAATATTCTTTCCCAGCAACCCCAAATCCCGGGCCTGGTCAATAGCGCGAATTAAGTTTTTAATGGCAATGGGATATTCCGCCCGGACATAAAGGAACCCCTGGTTGGCCCCGATGGCATAGGCCCCTATCAGCATGCCTTCCAAAACCGCATGGGGGTCCCCTTCCATAATAGCCCGGTCCATAAAGGCTCCGGGATCTCCCTCATCTCCATTACAAACCACATAAGCCGGACCAGGGTCTTTTTTGAGGGCAGCGATTGCCGAACGCCATTTGCGACCTGTTGGAAAGCCGGCACCTCCCCGCCCCCGCAGTCCGGAAATTTCCATCTCTTTAATCACTTCGTCCGGGGTCATAGAGGTTAAGGCCTTGGCCGCAGCCTGATAGGCCCCTTGGGCCAGGGCATCCTCTAAAAATAAAGGGTCAATGATTCCTAAATTCCGAGTGGCAATCTTTTGCTGCATTTTATAAAAGGGAATGGAAGACGAATCCTGATATTGGGTTCCGTTATCGCTGTATAAAAGTCTCTCGACCACTTCACCCTGGATAAGGGTCTTCTCCACAATTTCTTCTACATCACTCGGTTTTACCCTGGTGTAAAAAAGATCCTTTGGGCTTATGGTGACCAAAGGCCCTTCCTTACAAAACCCATGACATCCTGTTTCCTTCATCAGAGGCTCTATTTGGATTGTCTGCCCTTTTGCTTTGCAGGTCTTTTTGAAAGCGGCCACTATCTTATCAGCCCCCTGAGCCAAACATCCTGGTCCCAAACAAACCCGAATTACCGGTTGATCCGGGTCATGGGCTTGGAGTGCCTGGTTTTTTAGTTCCTGCAGTTCCCCGATATTAGTTATTTTTCCCATTTTATTCTCCTGTTAGGGGGATTTTTATTCAAATTTTTTCAGAAAATTTTTGACTGTTCTTTGAGTGGCACCCCCTAAATATTCTTCATCTATCATGACTACAGGGGCCAAGGCACAAGCGCCGAGGCAATTAACCGTCTCCAATGAAAATTTGAGGTCTTCCGTGGTATGCCCCCGCTCTATACATAGAGACCTTTCCAAGCCTTCGGCAATCCTTTCCCCCCCCTTCAAGTGGCAGGCTGTCCCCAAACAAACCCTGACTTCATGTTCCCCTTTAGGCTCGAGACTGAACGATTTATAGAAAGTGGCCACGGCATAGGCCTGGGTCAAAGGAACACCGACATGGTCACAAACTAAGGTCATGGCCTCAGAGGAAACGTAATTATAGGCGGCCTGAATATCTTGCAAAAGAAATATTAAAGATTCAGGTTTCCCCGGATAACGTTCTATAATATCATCGATATCTACATGTTCTTTGATCAATTTAAACCTCCTTCATTGACTTAAATGGTCTGAAAAATAAATTCATTTTCTTCTTTTATATTGCAAGAGAAGGGCCAATAGGTTAACTAACTGGATTTACTTATTATTTAATAAAAAAGAAGAAGAAAAATGGACCGGCTGAAACATTAATTGTTTCAAAAAGAAGGAAGGAATAATTTATTTTTCTTATTTTTTGATTTATTTTAAAGGGAATTTAATGAAAATTAGAAAATTAAATTTTAGTGAAACAAATGAAACAAATTGAAACATAATCTTATTTTAAGCCACATTGCTTCATTTTGCGCCAAAGAGAAGTTCGACTGACTCCCAGCAGGGCAGCCGCTTCTTCGCGTCTCCCACCGGCACGGTTCAAGGCATCTTGGATGGTTTGACGACCATAGGCTCCGCCGCTTTCCGGCAGGCTTTCCAATTTTCGCTCCTGAAAGAATTCATTCATGGCCGGCAGGTTTTGGAGGAAGATTACCGGCCCTTTTACAAATACATAGGCGTGCTCCAGGATTCTTTCCAGTTCCCGTACATTCCCGGGCCAGGGATGGGTCATGAATAGCCGCAGGACCTTCGGGTCCAGGCCGCGAACCTCCTTGCCATATTTTTTATTGAGACGGATCATAAAATATTCGATCAGCATAGGGATATCTTCCCGGCGTTCGCGAAGGGGCGGGAGGGTGATCGGGACGGTACGGAGGCGGTAAAAGAGGTCCTCCCGAAAGATCCCTTCCCGAAGGGCCTTGGCCAGATCCCGATTGGTGGCACTGATGATACGGGCCTGCATGGGGATCAACCGGGTTCCCCCTACCCGTTCAAAGACTTTCTGCTCTAAGACCCTGAGGAGTTTTACCTGAAGCTCCGGCTTAAGTTCGCCTATCTCATCCAGAAATAAAGTCCCTCCTCGGGCCAGTTCAAACCGTCCGACTTTGGATCGAACCGCCCCGGTGAAGGCCGCCTTCTCATGGCCGAATAACTCCGACTCCAGGAGGGATTCCGCCAAAGCGGAACAATTTACGGCAACAAAAGGGCCTTCTTTATAAGGCGATTGATTATGGATCGCTTTGGCAATGAGTTCTTTTCCGGTGCCGCTTTCCCCTTGAATCAAAACACTCACATCGCTGGCAGCCAGGTCGGGGAGCATCTCAAAAATGCGGGTCATAGAAGGACTTTTGCCGATGATGTCCGAAAGGAAATGTCGGCGAGGAGTAGACTCCAGCTTTTCCTGCAATTCCATCAAAGGCCGGAAGGATTCCACGGCCCCGACTACCAGGCCGCTACGATCCCGAACCACGCTGGTATTGACCAACACGGGCAGTTTGGTTCCCTGTTTATCGAGCATCCGGACATCCTGGTCCAACCGGGTGAGTCCTGTCTCCAAGGTCAGGCGTAAAGGACAATCGGATTGACAAAGATCGGAACGAAAGATTTCCCAGCAAAAGCGCCCCAATACTTCATCACGGCGGTAGCCGGTAATTTTTTCAGCCGTCTGGTTAAAGGAGATAATCCTCCAGCGGGAATTAATGGTAAAGATGCCCTCGGCCAATTGTTCCAATAGGGAGTCAAAGCCCAGGGTGGGCATTTGGGGCAAAAGGGCTGGATCGGTAAAAGGTCTGGGCTGAATGGCGACGTAATCGGCATCAAGGAAGCTTAACAAAACCCCGATTACTTGTTTCCCGGGACCGAAAATGGGATTGGCCGAGTAAAGGCAGTTAAAAGGGTTGCCCTGGGCATCCTCGGCTTTGGCCATCAAGTTCTGTGTGCCCTCTCCTTTCCCCAGGGCATTATCCAAAGCGGACTGTGCCTCGGCTAAATGGGGCCCTTGGAGGAGGTTCTCTAATAAAAAAGGTTCTCCGGGCAGCATTTCATGGCCGAAGAGCCGTCGGGCCGTTTCATTGGACCCCATAATTCTGGATTTTCGGTCCAAAACAACGGTTCCTTCACCGGCCAGGAGGACCTGAGACCTTTCTCCAGAATCATTTCCCAAGTCGTTCGGTTGTTCGGCATCTATTTTTTCAGCAACCGGTTTTTCAACCGTTCGAGACATCATCTCAATTTTGTTATTCTTTCTATTTTTTGGATTTTGTAAGTCCACTAAAAATTCTTTTAAACTCCTCGTCTTCTAAAAAAGAGGAAACATTCCAACAGAAAGCCCGTAATTGTTGATTATCCAAGCCGGGCTTTAATAACTTAAGGGATTCTTCATAACCCCGAGACTTAACCAGGTCGACCACTTCCCGCAGTCCATGCCAGGCCATGGGATCATTATCGTCCTGGGCTTTTTCATAGGCCTTACAGAGGGTATTGACTCTGGTCACTGAGCAGCGCTTGCAGCTTCGATCTCCCATAATTCAGATCCTTTTTAAGTGTAGAGAATCCCCCCGTCTCAGGTGGAGAAAGAATTATACACGTTGTTGTTAACGGGGTCAAATAACTTTAAAAAAATGGGAGATCAACCGCTAAGGATGGGAAGGACGGTGGAGTAGGGGGCGGTGAGGAAGAGGTGAGAAATATTCTCTAAAACAGGAGGAAATACCCGGGGCCCGAGCCGGATGATGGGCGGGGCCGCCCGTTTGGTACCCTAACTTAGAGCTTAATTTGGATCAGAAATTAAAGATCTTGGCTTCGGCAGCCAGATCGATCAAATGGGGCCCCCCATCCAGGACCATATTGGAAAAGAATTTGGCCTCGTCCACCTGACGGGCCTTGGCACATGGGATTCAGACCCCGATGGGGATCTCGTTTTCCACCAGATAGGGCAGATAGTCATTGGGGCAGTCTCCGGTTGCCGTTTTGACGGACATGTCCCGGCCGGAATCGGCCCATCTTACCCCGTCGTCGATAAAAAAGACATCCACCTTATGTCCCTTGGAATGGGCGATCTTACTGAGCTGAAACACCGGGTGGCACTTCCCACCTCATCTTTGCTTAAGACAAACAGAAAATTGGCCA
>CAWGEQ010000020.1:0-45418 GCA_963821645.1 uncultured delta proteobacterium
AATTTGCCGAGTATTAGAAAGTATGGTATTTTCTTTCAGGCGAAGGACCTGAACAAACCACTCGAACCGGCCTGCGAAAGAAAGGGGATTTTGGAATGATTAAAGAAATTGGAGATGTTGCTTTTGAAAAAGAAGTTGTCGGAAACGAAGAGCCCGTTCTTCTATTGGTTTATGCCTCCTGGTGCGGGGACTGCAGACGGATTATGCCTGTTATAAACGATTGCTCGGAATTGCCGGAGTTTAAGCAGGTCTGTTTCCGGCAAATGGATGTCGATAAAAATCCGCAGACCAAAAAGAATCTGAACGTTGAGCGGTATCCGACTCTGTATCTGTTCAAGAACGGTCGGAAGGTGGCGGAACGGACAGCCGAAGTGCCGGCTGAAGAACAAAAGGCGATAATTCATTCCATTTTGGGGGGTTGTTGATTAGCAAGCATTTCGGATGCCATCGAGTCCGGGGTCATTGGTCAGGGGCCGGTTCGTCGGCAAGGATCGCTGAGGAGGGCAGGGCCGAGTGAAGAACGACCGTGAACGCCTGCGCGAGTCATATCGGCCAGAACGGGTTCGCGTCCTCTTCGTAGGGGAGGCCCCGCCTGCTTCGGGGGCATTCTTCTATCGAAGGGATTCGGGGCTCTACCGGGCGCTCTCGACCACTTTCGAGGAGGCCTTCCCCCGGCTCCGGGGCCGCGATTTCCTGGCAGCTTTTCGCGACCTCGGGTGCTATTTGGTGGACCTGTGCGGGCGCCCGGTGGATCGTCTCGGGCCCCGGGAGCGCAGGAAGGCGCGCCGGATGGGTGAGGCGAGGCTCACGGAAGCATTGCGCCGGCTGCACCCACTCGCGATCGTCGTGTTGCTCCGTTCGATCGATGAGAATAGCGCACGGGCGGAGGGGGTCGCAGCCTGGAGCGGGTTGCGCATCGTGGTTCCCTATCCCGGGCGTTGGGTGCGCTGGCGCGACGAGTTCAGGGAGATCCTGGTGCCGGCGCTCCGCCGCTGGAAGCGGGATGAAGTGCTCGGCAGGATGTGATGGCAATGGTTAAAAAGGAGGACCATCATGTCTGTAACTTGCAGACGGATATGCCTGAAACCGTTTTCGGCCATAAGGAAAAATCCCTCGGAATTTGCGGATAAGATGCTACCGGAATAATTTAAAGGAGGATTTATGGATTATTTACAGATGACCTCTCCCTGCGGATTGGATTGTTTTAATTGCCCGGTTTATCTGGCACAGGATAACGCCGATCTAAGGATGAAGATTTCCCAGAATATGGGGATTCCCCAAGAAAAGGCGGTCTGCCAAGGGTGCCGCGCGCATAATGGGACGATCCCTTTTTTGAACATGGCGGAGCCTTGCCAGGTCTATCGCTGTATTTCCAAGAAGGATCTTGATTTTTGCGGCGACTGTTCCGATTTTCCCTGTGATCATCTCCATCCCTATGCCGACAGGGCCTCCCAGGTGCCTCACAATACCAAGGTTTTCAATCTGTGTCTGATTAAAAAGATGGGAGTGGAATCCTGGGGAAAAACCAAAGCCAAGAGTGTCAAAGACACTTACTTCAAGGGGAAGTTTAAATTATAGGATCATCTCCCAAAGAGTTGGCGATGATCTAAGGATTCAAGGAGTCCAGGATTCAAGGGTTCAAGGGAAATACTTAAAAAGTACAAAGATCTGAAGGTTTGGGAGAACAACCAATTCATATTTTCGCGGCGGCCCATTATGGGCATAATGGTTTTCATCGGAGGTGTGAGGAGTGGATAAAGAATTAAAGGCCTACGATACCGTTCTGTTCGAGGAGGTTGAACCTCAGGTGGGGCTCCTGACCTTGAATCGGCCGGAAAAACTGAATGCCATGAATATGAAGATGGTCGAGGAATTGGATGAGCTGCTGGCGATTTTATCGAAGGACGATTCCATAAGGGTCGTTATCCTTACCGGTCAAGGACGGGGGTTTTGTGCCGGGGCCGACCTGACCGAGGCCAGCAAGTTCAAAGACAGTGAGGCCTTATCCAACCCGGAATCGTTTCTCAGACTGGTCCAGGAAAGGTATGCCGACCTTATTTTGGCTCTCCGTGGTATTCCCCAGCCGGTCATTGCCGCGGTGAACGGGCCGGCAGCCGGAGGGGGGATGGCCCTGGCCCTGGGGGCCGACATTCGTCTGGCCTCACCGGAGGCCTATTTTGTTGCCTCTTTTATCAATATCGGCCTTTCCGGAGGGGAGATGGGGTCTTCTTATCTGCTTCCCCGGCTGATCGGTCTTTCCCGGGCGGCAGAGATACTGCTGACCGGCCGAAAGGTTCTGGCCCATGAAGCGGAACGGATTGGCCTGATCAATAAGGTGGTGGACCATGAACAATTGATCAAAGAGGCCTTAGTCTACGCCCGGATGATGATCAGGAAAAGCGTAGGCGGGTTAAAACTGACCAAAAGGGTTTTGGACCGAAACCTGGAGACCGCTTCTTTAGCTTCGGCCCTTGACCTGGAAAACAGGAATCAGACGCTTATGATCTTCTCCGGTCCTTTTTCCGGCCTGGTTAAATCCTTTAAAGGGGGAGGCGATAGCGAAGGCAGCCGGTCATGATCAGGTCGTAAAAAGCCGAGGAATCAGTGCTATTAAGTTGTTGTAAATCATCTGGATTCCCGCCTGCGCGGGAATGACGAGTTTTTGTGAGACCAGCAGGCATATATATAATTAAGAACTCAGAGGGGCGGGTTATTAAACCCGCCCCTTTTCAATCGAAGTTATTTTTTCTCCTTCAAGGCCTTCCAGATGCGCTCCGAAGTGATGGGCAGTTCGTTGATACGCACCCCGGTGGCGTCGTAAATGGCGTTCAGGATGGCCGGGATGACCGGCATGATCCCTCCCTCGCCGACTTCCTTGGCCCCGTAAGGCCCGTTGGGCTCCCCGCTCTCGATGATCAGGGACTTGACCTCCGGCACATCCAGGGCCGTGGGTATCTTGTATTCGCCCAAAGAGGCATTCAGGATCTTGCCCTTTTCATTAAATTTAACTTCTTCGAACAGGGCTTCACCTAAGCCCATGGAGACCGAGCCTTCCATCTGCCCCTCCACCTGAGTCCGGTTGATGGCCAGGCCGCAGTCGTGGGCATCGGTGACCCTTTCCATGGTCACCTCGCCGGTTTCCAGGTCCACCGAGACCTCGGCCATCATGGCTGAGCAGCCATAGGCCGGGGAGGTCCCCACCGTGGCCCCTTTGAAGGAGCCGCCCAGCTTGGGGGGCTTGTATTTTCCGGTGCCCACGATGGTCCCTTTTTTTAAGTAAGCCAGACGGGCCGCCTCTTTAAAGGTAAGGGGGCCTTCGGCAGGGGAATCGGCCCAGCCCCGATGCTCCTTCATATAGCCCACCCGGAGGGCCTCAAATTTGGGGGTCATCCCTGCAAAATGGATCAAGCCGTTACCGACCGATATCTCTTCTATGGGCACATTCAGGGTTTCGGATAAAACCTCCAGGACCTGCCGCTTGGCATCCTCGGCCGCTTCCTTGGTGGCATGGCCGGTCATCAGGGTCTGGCGGCTGGAATAGGCCCCCAGGTCAACGGAATAATCCGTATCCCCCGAGGAAATCCGCACATCATCAAGATTAACACCCAGGGCCTCGGCGGCGATCATGGCAAAGGCCGTGTCCGAACCCTGGCCGATCTCGGCGCTGCCGGTCAGGACCTGAGCGGTCCCCCCGTCTTCGGAAAGCTTGACCACCACGGTGGCGTGATAGGTATCGGACCGATAGATGGGATAGCCGGCGCCGGAGACAAAAAAACCGCAGGCCAGGCCGATGCCCCTGCCTTTAGGCAGTTTCCCCTTTTTTAGTTTCCAATCCGATTGGTCCCGAATGGCCTCGATGCATTCCTTCATGCCCAGGCTGCTCATATTGAGCTCGTTGCAGGTGGTGTCGCCGGTTTCCATGATATTCTTCAGGCGCATTTCTACCGGGTCGATCCCCAACTGCTCGGCAATGATGTCGAGTTGCTGTTCAAAGCCGGCCCGGGCGGCCACGCCCCCGTGTCCCCGTTGGGCGCCGCAGGCCGGCCGGTTGGTATAGACCCGGTAACCGTCGTATTTCATATTGGGGAGTTTGTAAGGCCCGCCCAGAAGGGAACCGGCATAATAGACCGTGGCGATGCCGAAGCTGGAATAGGCCCCGCCCTCGAGATAGCAGGTGTTATGAAGGGCCACCAGGGTCCCATCTTTCTTGACCCCGGTTTTGAAGGTATGAAAAAACTGATGACGTCCCCGGCTGTGAAGGAAGACCTGTTCCCGGGACAAATGCATTTTCACCGGCCGCTGGCTCTTCATGGACAGAAGACAGCTCACCAGTTCCATGGTCGAGGCCGAGGCCTTGGGGCCGAAGCCGCCGCCCACATAGGATTTGACCACCCGGACCTTGCCGACCGGGATCTTCAGGACCATGGCCACGGTGCGTTGGACATAATGGGGGACCTGGGTGGAGCTGTAGAGGGTCAGAAAGCCCTGATGATCAAAAACGGCCACGCAATTATTGGGTTCCAGAAAGGCGGCATCCTGCCGTTTGTTGACAAATTTGTGCTCATGGATCAGGTCGCACTGGGCAAAGCCCGCTTCCACGTCGCCGAATTCCTGATGGACTTCGCCACAGAGATTGCGGGGATAGGCTTCATGGACCAGGGGCGCCCCTTCGGCCACGGCCTCGAAAGGATCGAAGACAGCCGGGAGTTCTTCATAATCGACTTTGATCAGCGAAGCGGCCTCCTGGGCTGTTTCCCAATCAATGGCGGCTACGGCAGCCACTTCGTCTCCCACATAGCGGACCTTATCCACGGCGAAAATGGTTTCATCATAACGGGCCGGCGAGACCCCGTAGGGGATGATCTCCAGGTCTTTGGCCGTGACTACCGCTTTGACTCCCGGCAGCTTCTGGGCCTTGGAGATGTCGATGTTTTTTATGCGGCCATGGGCCAAAGGACTTTGCACCATGGCCCCGTACAGAAGGTTTGAAAATTGGAGATCGTCGGTATAAACGGCCCGGCCGGTGGCCTTGTCCGGGGCGTCCACCCGCGGGGCCCGAGTATTGATAACATTGTAGGTACTCATCGGTTCTGTCCTTCCTTTAAGTAAAGGTTTTTGCTGTCGGCTGTCAGTTGCCGGCTTTTACGGAGGCAATGGCCTCAACAATTTTTTGATATCCCGTGCAACGGCATAAATTACCGCTGATGGCCTCTCGTATCTCCGTTTCCGTGGGAGTAGGATTTTTGTCCAGCAGGGCCTTGGCCGTGAGGATCATGCCGGGACTGCAAAAACCGCATTGAATGCCGCCTTTGTCCACAAAGGCCTGTTGCACCGGATGGAGTTTTCCGTCTTCGGCTAATCCTTCAATGGTCTGTATCTCACGGCCTTCGGCTTCCACGGCCAGGACCAGGCAGGAATTGACCGGCTGTCCGTCCATTAACACCGTGCAGGAGCCGCAGTCTCCCACGGAGCAGCCATGTTTGGTCCCGGTGAGCTTTAAGTTTTCACGAAGCACTTGGGTCAGGGTCCGGTTTACCGGGATGACCAGATCATATTCGTGGTCGTTGACTTTAAGGGTAATCATTTTTTTCATGGAGTTTCTCCTATGCTTTTTTCATGAGCTGATCATAAGCCGCTATCAGGGTGCGCTGCGTTAAAACCTCGACCATTTCCCGGCGGTATTCCGCTGATCCGCGATGGTCGGTAATGGGCTTGGCATCTTTGGCCGCAGCCCGGGCGGCTTCTTTAAAGACCGGGTCTTTTTCATTTTTGGGTTTGACACCCAAAAGGACCTTGGCCGCCGACGGAGAGAGCAGGGGAGTCGGGCCCACGGCCCCCAAGGCCACCCGGGCCTGTTTAATGGAACCATCCGGCCCAAGGGACAGGAAAGAGGCCACATTGACCAGGGATATTTCCAGGGTCTTTCTGCTTCCTAATTTGATATAGGCCCCGGAAGAGGGCCCCTCGACATGAGGGATGAAGATCCGACTCAGGATCTCCTCAGGCTGGATGGCCGTTTGGCCGGGCCCCAGGATAAAATTTTCCAGGGGCAAGGTGCGTTCTCCTTTAGGGCCTTTCAGGATGACGCTGGCCCCCAAGACCAACAAAGGAGGGGCCAGGTCCGAAGCCGGTCGGGCGGTAACCAGATTCCCTCCCACCGTGGCCCGGTTGCGGATCAATGGGGAACCCAGTCTCCCGGCCCCCTGGGACAAGGCCAGGCCTTTTTCCTGGATCAGCTTTGAGCCGGCTAAATAGGCAGCCGTACATAAAGGGCCGATGGAAAGGCCTTTTCCCTTTTGATCAAAGGCCTCGGAAAGCCCTTCGATTTTATTCAGGCTGACAAGCTGTTCCGGAGCAAGAAGCTTCTTTTTTAAATTGACCAGAAGATCGGTTCCTCCGGCCAGGCATTTGGCTTTGGCCCCATATTGACTCAGTAGGGAACTGGCCTCATCAAGGGTGGTCGGGGCATGATAATCAAATTTCGGTAAAAGCATTACATCCTCCTTGGTTGAATAATCAGAAATCGGGGAATAAATGGGATTACCAAAAATTTTCCCGATCTCATCAATTATGATGAACCTGTAAAAAATCGTCATTCCCGCGCAGGCGGGAATCCAGGCCAGGCCCAACTAATTAAAGACACTGGATTCCCGTTTTCACGGGAATGACGAAAATGGGTGCTTTCGGACTTTTTGCGAATTTGTCAATTATGCACCTGTAAAATTTTTTACCTCAATATTAATCCCTGTTTTTGCTGCCCAAGCCTTAAATAGTAGGGCATTGGCCCGGGCCTGGTTAAGTCGCACTTTTTGAATTTTCCCTTCATCGTATTTGGCCGGACGGGTATAGCCCAAACAACAAAAATAACGCCACCCTTTATAACCCCCGAAAGGGGTTTCGTCAAGGGGGCGATTGCCGGCCTTTATCCCCCGGGCGATCTGCCGATCCACCGGCACAACAACGTGATAACTGCGGCCGTCGGGAGAAAATCCGATATAACCCTCGTTGCCGCAGTCTTCATCCAGGGTGGCCCGGAAGATGTCGTTAAAGTCGATTGATAAAGTCATTGGGGCTCGATACTTGATACTGCGATACTGGATGTTGGATGCTTGATACTGGATTAAAGGATTATAAACAATCAGACGATTCGGACCAACATCCAGTATCCAGAGACCAGTATCCAGCATCTGATTTTTTATCCCCCGAAGGCCGGGTGGATCAATTCCAGGACATCGCCTTCTTTTAAATAGGTGGTCGCATAATCTTTCTGATGAATAAAACGGTGGTTCAATTCCACGATCATATGAACCTCGTATTCCTGGTTATTGGCAATAACCTGATCTATGGAACTGGATTCAGGGATTTCTTCTTTAAAGCCGTCAATGATGACCCACATATTATTTTTCTTTCTGTGAATCTTTCTTCGAAGACCGATCCGGGGCTGAGAGTTCCTGATCCCAATCTTCCAGCCGGCCTTAGATCAAAAAGGAAAGGCCTGTTCCATAATAAAGATTCCCAGGACCTGAGCGAAAACCCCATCAACCTGCTATTTTCAGGAAAACGTTCGATACCTCATGGGCGACCAAAGGATCATTGATATGGGCCGGGACCTCTTTCACCAGGATCTTTT
The DNA here is from genome assembly GCA_963821645.1 of uncultured delta proteobacterium. GTDB lineage: Bacteria > Desulfobacterota > RBG-13-43-22 > RBG-13-43-22 > RBG-13-43-22 > RBG-13-43-22. The sequence continues at coordinate 7,631 of CAWGEQ010000020.1, forward strand.
GTGGAAGGAGATCCTTTAATGTCTCAATAAACACCTGGTCGGTTTCCAAATCATAGAAAGGTTTTCCCGGACTGTCAAAGGCCGAAAAGCCCTTCAAGGGCAGGACCACGGCCAGCGGTCCTTTGGCCAGGGCAATTTTTTCAGCCACGACCTTGGCCAGGCGCTTCATTTCCTGGGCATTGGTCCGGACCACACATATGGCCGGGTTGTGGACATGAATCAAACGTTTTTTATAGGTGGCCGGTAAGGCCTCCGGCGCTCCGCTGACAATAAAATCGATGTTGCCGGGTATGAGGACGGTGGGCAGTCCTTTTTTTAAGGCCGACTCCAGCCGATGGGGACCGGCGTCATAAGAGCCTTTAAAAAGGTGGTCCACAACCTCATGGAGAGAAATCTCGATCACCGCCTGGGCCGCGCCTTCCTGGACCAGCTCTTCCAGGGCCTGGCCGCCGGATCCCACGGTGTGAAAGACGGCCAATTCCCACCCCGCCTCTTCCAGATCGTTTCGAAAATGGCGCAGACAGGCCTCGGTCGTGCCCAGGGTACTGACGGCGATCAAGGGGGGTTGTTTGGCAGCGGTCATCTTTTCTTTACCCCTGGCCATACCGGCAATGGCCCAGGCGGCCTGGTTGAGGACCTGCCGGGTCATGCGGTTTAAACCCACCAGATCGACCACCGAATGAAACATGAGGATATCTTTACTGCCGACAAAGGGCCGGGTGTCCCTGGAGGCCATGGTGGAGACCATCAGTTTGGGAAAGCCGAAGGGCAGGGCGCGCATGGCCCCGGTGCCCAGGGAGGTCCCCATGGAACCGCCGAGGCCGATCAATCCCTGGATCTCGCCTTGCCGACAAAGCGCCTGAACGACGCGGACAGCCCCCTGAATCATGATGGCCATGGCCTTGCCTTCGTGTCCCAGGGAGCGTAGGGCCTTCAAAGAACTGCCTCCTTTGGCGGCCAGGGTGCTGGCCGGGATATCCGCCGGGATGGTAGCCTTTCCCATGATCCCTCCGTCGATAACCAAGGCTCGGACTCCGGCATCTTCGAGGCACTTTTTTAAAAATGCAACTTCAGTGCCCTTGGTATCCAGGGTAGCCAGGACGGCCACGACGGGCTTGAAACTTTTGGATTTCATTCTTTTTCTCCTGACCAACGTTTGAAGGAGGGAGATTCAATATCGAAAAGGTCCAGAATTTTTCCGATGCTGTGGTCGATGATGTCCTCAAGGGTTTTAGGCTGATGATAAAAAGCCGGGACCGGGGGGAAGACAATGGCCCCCATCCGGGTCAGACGGAGCATCAATTCCAGATGACCGTAGTGAAGCGGGGTCTCGCGCAAGGCCACCACCAGTTTTCGCCGTTCTTTAAGGGTGACATCAGCCGCCCGGATCAGGATGTTAACATTAAAGGAGTTGGCCAGGGCCGAAAGGGTCTTGATCGAACAGGGCAGGATGATCATGCCCATGGTCTTGTTGAAGGAGCCGCTGGAAACCGGGGCGGCAATGTCCTCCGGATCATAACAATTTGTGGCCAGTTGTTTGACCTGTTCCAGCGAATAAGAGGTTTCCAGTCGAATGGTTTTTTCGGCCGCTCGGCTGACGATCAGATAGGAATCGATGTTGAGCGCCTTAAGAATCTCCAGGAGACGGATGCCGTAAATGGCCCCGGAAGCCCCGGAGATGCCGACGATCATGCCTTTTTTATTCATGAGAGTTATCCGATATCATAAAATTTTATGTACTCTGTCGATTATTTTTTGGGTCAATTTATCGATCAATCTGACTATCACCTTGATCTCTTCGGCCTTCAGGTTATCCCAATGGATCCCGGCGGTAACGACCGTATTTTTTTTTAAGATGGCCGATAAGGTCTCCGATACCGCCTTGACCGTCTGATCTTCTTTATGCCCGAGGACCGTCAGGACCGAGGAAGTGGCGCTGGTCTTTTTTCTATCTTTCAGGCTGGGACGGGGCAAGGCCAGGGCCACGGCCCCGATGTGGGGATGGGTCCCCCCCCAAATGGAAACAAGCAGATCGTCACCGACCAGGATAACCCTGGCCTGTAAAAGAAAACGGCCTTCTTTGACGGATGTTGAAAAGGTTTTCGTCATTGAGCGATTTTATGGACCGCTTGAACAACGGCCTGGGCGAAGGCCGGATCGTTGAGATGGGCCTCAACCGTTTCGATGCCGATTTCGGGCCGGCACATTTTTTTTAAGGTCTCAGTGAAGATCTCGTCCTCTTTGGGATCATAGGCCGGGCCGCCGGGTGCATCGGCCGCAGACCAGCCCCTGGTGGGGATCAAGAAGATCACCGGCCCCTTGGCCAGGTTGAGCTTTTGGGCCATGACCTCGGCCACCTGCTTTAATTCCGCCGTGTCGAGCCGCAGCCAGGTGCGGTCCTTATCCAGGTCATACTTGCGACGCTCCCGGTATTCGGGTTTGTAATTTTTTCGACTGGGACTCATGAAATTGACACCACTGGGGGCGATGATTTGCGGGATACCGATTTTTCCGGCCGCCTCCAATCGATGAGGGCCGGCGGAACGCATCCCTCCGAAAATTTCTTCGCCCACCCCGCCCGGGGCCAAGTCAATAACGCCGTCAAAAAAGCCCTGGGCGATCATTTCTTCCATGGCCCGGTCGCCGATCCCGGCGGCGTGGAAACCGATCACTTGAAAACCCTCTTGGACCAATTGTTCCTGCACCTGATGGGCCAATTTATCGCAAGGGCCGAACATGGACAGGGCGATTTGTTTTTGTCCGGGTCTCTTGGCCTTTTCCGGGGAGAAGAGCGGTTCCTGGGCCATGGCGCAGATAGAACGGGCGGCGCGATTGAGCACATTGCACAGATGGGGGCTTAGGCCCGAAAGTTCTATGACCGTATGAAACAAGGCGATATCGCCGGTGCCGATATAGCGGGTGGAAAGACCGGGAAGAGCGGCCGCCGAAGAGACCATCAACTTGGGAAGCCCAAAGGGCAGGGTGCGCATGATGTTGGTGGCGATCATGGAAAGGGTGGCCCCGCCCAACCCGACGATGCCGGCCAGTTGCCCCTCCTGCCACATCTTGCCGGCAATTTTAACGGCCCCCTGGGTCATGGCCCGGGTGATAAAGGTGCGGTCCCTCGATTCACGGATGGCCTCGATGGAGGCCCCGCCTTCCCGGGCGATCTAGGTCCGGAAGGATGTCCCCTTTTTCTATGGCCGGTGCACCCATGGACAGGTCCATGGACAGGGCCGGACAGCCGAAGGCCTGAATCCGCTCCCGGAGATAAAAGGTCTCCCTGGGATTTGGTGTCCAGGGTGGAAATGATGAGAATGGATTTGGGCATAAGGTTCCTTTTAGGTGCAAGGCGTAAGGGGTCCAAGGTTCAAGGTTCAAGACAAAGAACAAGACGATTTAATTAGCCGCTCCCTCTAAACCGTGCACCTTGGACCTTGAACCTTACACCGTTGTTTTTTCCGCTTTTACCTTTTCTTCTAACTGGGACTTCAATATTTTTTTGTCGATCTTCCCGGAGTCCCCCACAGTCGGGATGGCGGAGAGGATTTCCAACCGCTCGGGCAGTTTAAAGGAAGCCACCTTTTTCTCTTTGAGAAAAGCGACCATTTCTTCAAAGGTAAAGGTCTGTCCGGATTTGGGGACCACGTAGGCACAGGCCCGTTCGCCCATCTCCCTGTCCGGATAACCGACGATCGCCACGCTGGCCACCTTGGGATGTTCGTTGAGCAGACCTTCGATCTCAGCCGGGTAGATATTCTGGCCGCCGCGGATGATCATATCTTTGGCCCGGCCCAGGATCCACAAACAGCCCTGATCAAACTTGACGATATCCCCGGTGCTGGTCCAGCCGTCCGGATCAAAGACCGTGGCCGTCAGCTCCGGGTCCCGGTAATACCCGGCCGGGGCATGGGGCCCCCGGAACCAAAGAATGCCGGGCTCGCCTTCCGGCACGGGATTGCCTTGTTCATCCTTCAAGACCACCTTGTTTCCCGGGAGCATGCGGCCCACGGTCCGGCGGCGCAGTTCTTTGGAATCTTCCACCCGGCAGCCGGAAACAGAGCCCATGTCCTGGGTGCCCAGGTCACTGGTAATGGAGGCACCGAAGGCCTTTTCCGCTTCCTCGGCCACCTGCGGAGAGAGATAACCGCCGGCCGAGCGGATAAAACGCAAAGAGCTTAAGTCATATTTGGAGAAGTCGGCCTCCAGCATCCGCACCAGGTGGGTCGGCACTACCCCGATGGCCGTGGCCTTTTCCTTCTCGATCAGGGCCAGGGCTTCTTCAGGGGAAAATTCCTCGAGCATGACGGTCTTAGCCCCGGCTAAGGGGGCGGCAAAATAGGTCAGGGTTCCGGCAGCCCCCCCGGCATGGGGGGCGATGGCCATGGTAATATCTTTATTGGTCAAATTCCAGATATCCACCCGACCTTTGGAAGTGCAAACCCTGGGGGCGATGGGCCACTCCACCAACTTAGGCAAACCGGTGGTGCCCGAGGTGCTGGTCAACAAGCCTACATCCCCTTTGGCAGCGAAGCGACGCTGTTTTAAGAGTTCCTCGTCAATGGCCAGGGATTTGGATTCTTCGGCAATGCGGATCAGGGAATAAGTCCCTTCCGGGGCATTTGAAGGCACCACGTCTTCAAAAAGAAAGAAATATTTTAGAAAAGGGAAGCGGCTGCGCAGGCCCTTATACATCTCCAGATAATCAAACTTGCGGTAAATGTGGGGGATGATCACCGCCTCGGCCTGGGTCCGTTCGACCATGTATTCCAGTTCCCTCTCCCGCAGATAAGGGTAGACGGTCAGGGAAATCAGCCCGGCCCGCTCGGAGGCGATGCGGGCCAGAAACCCATAGACGCTGTTGGGGGATTGAATAATGACCCGGGTGTCTTTGGGAATGCCCATTTGGACCCAGGTCTGGGCGATCCCGTCCACCAGCCTTTTGGCCTCGGACCAGGTCAGCCGGTATTTGGAATCCACCAGGGCCTCTTGATTTCCTATCTCCCGGGCGTTGCGGTCATAAAAGTCATAAAAGGTCTCATCGGTCCAGTACCCGTCACGGGTAAACTCGTCGACCATTTCTTTGGTATAGCGTATCGGTTTCACGTCATTCCTTTCTGATATTAGAATTTTTTCCCTATTTTGCTGCTCACCCTCCTAACACCAATCTCCACAACCTACATAATAGAGGTTTCGCCGAACGCTAAACGCTCTACACCGAACGGTATTTAGGCTTACAACCCCAACTCCGTCCACCGGGCCTGAACCCTTTTGACCATCTCGGGATCCAAGACGATGGGAATCGGTTTATCCTTCCAATCATAGGGGATGGTCGCATCGAGAAGAAGCCTTCCGGTGATCCACCTCTGATCAAGGGGAAGAGACGGATCCAGGGGTGTGGATCTTCCCCGTTTGATGACCTGAGAGCGGTTCGGCTGGAAGCGGAAGCTTAAGGCATACATGACCCGGGGAATGTCCCAGGGATCGATGTCGTCATCGACGACGATCACGGTTTTCAGGCCATAGGCGCCCATTTCCGTGGAAATGGCGGCGGTCAGGACCTGATCGGCATGGCCGGGATACATCTGCTTGACGGAAATGATGGCCAAAAATCGTCCCGATCCTTCAGGCGGGCAGTAGACGGCCTTTAACCCCGGGATCCGCATGGCCACCAATTGTTGCCACAAGGTCGCCCCATAGCTTAAGGCCATGGTCATGTGGGTATCGGTTACGGCCCGGCCCACGGTGGTGGACATAAAGATGGGGTTGTTCCGATGGGTCACACAATTGACCTTGATAAAATTCCTGGGGTCGGTGCCCACGCCGGAATAATAGCCGGTATATTCTCCGAAAGGACCTTCGGGCATGAAGGCCTCGGGATCCACTTCGCCTTCGACGACGATCTCGGCCGTGGCCGGAACCGGTAAGTCATTGGTTTCCGCCTTGACGACCTCGATGGCCCGGCCGCGAATGGCGCCGGCCAAATCGTATTCGGATTCAAAGGCCGATAAGCGGGCCGCGCCCATGAGGAACAGCAAAGGGTCACAGCCGACCACCACGGCCACCGGCATCGGTTTTTTCATGGCCTGGTATTTCTTGAGCATGATATCGGCATGTTTGCCTTTGATAAACTGGGTCCCCAGATGATTCTTGTCTAACAGTTGCAAACGGTAGGTCCCCAGATTGATCCAGCCCGTATCCGGGTCTTTGGTCACGACGAAGTGGGCCGTGCCGAAAAAGCGGCCCCCGTCTTTGGGGAAGAATTTGGGCACGGGGAACTTGAATAAGTCGATGTCGTCGCCCTTGAGGATGTTTTCTTTACAGGGACCGCTATCCACCCATTTGGGCGGGATTCTGGTCTCTCCCTTATTGACCCAGACCCTCATCAGATCGACCAGGCTGGAATTCCTGGGCTCGCCCATGATCAGGGCCAGGCGTTGGGTAGTGGTAAAAATACTGGTCATCACCGGAGAATGGTATCCCTTGACATTTTCGAAAAGAAGGGCCGGCCCGCCTTTTTCTTCATTCAGTTTGGAAATATGAGACAACTCCAGGTCCCAGTCCACCTCGGGTTTGATCCGTTTCAACATCCCTTCTTTTTCAGCCATCGAAATAAAATCACGCAAATCTCTCATGGTTTTTTTCTCCCTTCTTAAGATATTCGATCAGGATTATTGTCTGCCGCTGCTTGAGTCTGCGGCCCAGACACCCCAAGAATTTTCAAAATATTTTAAAAATATATGGCGTTATTGTTGATAAAAAAATAACACTTGTCAAGGCAAATGATTTTATATTATTATAAATAAAACTTATAGTAAGAAATGGTTTCATGAATCTTAACCAACTAAAAATATTCTATGTTTCAGGAAAATCTCAGAGCTTCTCGGCTGCTGGCGAAGAACTGCTGATTAGCCAGCCGGCAGTAACGATGCAAATTCGGGAGTTGGAGGGCTATTACGGCCTGCAGCTATTCCATCGTCACGGGAAAAGGGTGGAGTTGACCGAGGCAGGCCGGATCCTATTTCGATATGCCAAAAAGATATTTGAATGGACCGCTCAAGCCGAAAGGGCCATATGGGAACTAAAAGATCTGGAAGCAGGGATCTTGAAGATCGGGACCACCAAGACCTACGCCAAACACTTGATGCCCTCCTTGATTTCTTCCTTTCAGGAAAAACATCGGGGGGTCCATGTGATTTTGAGTGAAGGCAGTTCAGCCGAAATTTCCAATAGCCTGATGGTTCACAAAAATGAATTGGGATTAATCGGCCGATTAAACTATCCCCCCCAGCTCAAGGTCCGTTCTTTTCGCCGTGAGGAACTGGTGTTGATCCTCGGACGGAATAATCCCTTGACCCGTCTGCGGAAGATCTCCTTGAACGATTTGGCTCGGGAACCACTCATTATCAGGGAAAAAGGGTCGGGTACGAGAGATGTTATCCTGGAAAAATATCGGGAAGCCCGGATCAAGCCGTCGATCCTGACCGAAGCCAGTAATGTGGATTTTATTAAAGAGTTGGTGGAGACCGGGAATGGGATTTCCTTTGTGGTCAAGTCGGCGGTTCGGGAGGCACTGAACCGAGGGACCTTGAAAACCAGAATCCTGGCTGACGGCCCGTTCTATCTCAATGTCGATATCGTCTATTTGAAAAACCGGAACCTCTCGCCTTCAGCCCAGGCCTTTTTGGATCTCCTCCAGACCAGAGAGGGGAATTCCCTTCAATAAAACGGGTCGTTTTCGAAAACCGGACCTGTCCCGACGGCCAGGGCGTAATTCGAGAAGCGAGGCGAAGAAACATTCTAATTATTTTTCCAGAGATCGCCTCTGTCTTAAAATTTCTTTTAATTGATTGAGAAATTCCTTATCCGCACTTCTCCAGGCCGCTCCGAATCGTGTTGAAAAATAGGAAGGGGGAAATCTGTTCTCCCATGGCGCCCAGGGTGACAGGCCTTTTTCTTTGGCCTCAAATAATTCCGCCAGGAAATCAGCGATCCCGGTAATTTCTTCCTTGGGCAGATAAGCAACAGCCCCCTCTTTCATGGACTTAAGAAGATTATCAGGCGTAAAGGCATGGGCAGTAAGCATGACCGCCGGAATATTTTTACTGCCGGCTATTTCAAGTAAGGCGTAGCCGTCGACACCCATGATATCCAGGATGGCCAGATCGAAAACCTTTGTTTCCAGCATCTCTTTAGCCGAACTAAAACTTGATGCTCTCGTTAGTTCACTTGTTGTCAGTGATTCTTCGAGGACATCTAAAATATCTGGTTCATCATCAACGATGAGAATTCTTTTTCCTGCGAGTATATTCTCTTTCGACATTATAAAACCTCCTTGCAGAATTAATTAGAAAAATCCCAAAAATCTTGAACACTTCTCCTCCACCCAGCGTTGATACACGCTTCACTCTGAAAAACCGTCCTCCTTATAAACACCTTGCGGACCCGATGTTCCAACAGGTCCTTAATCAAACCGTATCTTCGAAGAAGATGCGGTTTCAGGAATTATTAGGACCGATCAAGAAAGTTTAATCGGGGTCGTGGCTTTTTCAAATAACAATTCAAAACCGGTTTTCTTCCCCAGCACCGATTCTTTTTTCTTCTTTCCCCAGACACTCTCAGGACGGGCCTGAACAAGAAATATGCTCTCCGGAAAAGGTATGGTCATTGAAATGGCATATTCAATATCCTGAGGACATCCAAAATGGGCCTCCACTTTTTTGGCGATTTTGGTAAGTTCAATAATTTCTCTCTCCTCAAGACAGGCGATTTTCCTCTTTTCTGCAGGTAATTCCTTGTATTCCATGGTCCGGGTATCCGGGTCGTAGGCAAATTCGGCACCTTTATCCGAAATGACTCTCTCGTCAACCTCGAGAGTCACTTTATCAACCAGATAGTGATCAGGCGTAACATTGCCGGAGACCACCGCTTCCCCGAATCCAAAACTGGCATCAATGGCTACTTTTGATTGATCCCCGTTAACGGGGTTGACCGTAAATATTACTCCGGCCGCCTTGGCATCTACCATAGTCAGAACCGCGACACCTATCGGATCATCATGGAGGGGAAGATTCAACCTGGCTCTAGAAATGATCGATCTGGTATTAAAGGTGCTTGCCCAGACCCGAATGACGTTTTTAATGACATCCTCTTCGCCGCTTACGTTAAGATAGGTTTCATATTGGCCGGGATGACTTTTAGGGCCGGCGGATCGGGTAGCTACAAAAACCCGATCCTTTCCAGCTTCCCGGCATAATTCCTGATAATACTCCCGTATGGTTTTCTCCATATAGAGAGGCATTTTTATCGATTCGACTAATGATCGGATTTCCTTTGAAAGGGCATCGTATTTTGGGGTATCAGCCACATCTTCAGGATCAGCCTTGAAGGATTCCAAATATTTCAGGAGACGAACGGTGGCCTCAGTCTCGTTCATAAAACGATCATAGGCACCCACTCCCAAGGCGAACCCTGGCGGAACACGAAAACCACCCCGGGTCAACTCTCCCAGGTTGGCGCATTTTTTCCCGATAATATCATTGTGTTCAGTCCCAACTTCCTTTAACCAGTAGATCCATTTTTCCGACATGAGGTTCTCCTTCCATAAACCACCACAAAGTAAGGCCGGGGATGCTTCAGGAAGCATCCCCGATAAAATCAAACTTGGTTATGCCTTTTTTATAATAGTTACGATACCTGTGCTTCCATCCACTTTAATGATATCGCCGGTTTTAATAACGGAGGTGGCTACTCCTGTACCCGTTACTGAGGGCAGGCCATATTCTCTGGAAACAATAGCAGCGTGGGAGGTAAGCCCCCCGATATCCGTTACGGCTGCTTTGATCTTGGTAAATACCGGTGCCCAGGAGGGATTGGTACAGGGGGCCACCATAATCTCACCCGTTTGCAGTTTGACCACATCTTCGAGCAGTTTAAGGACTCGGGCCGGCCCTTCGGCCACACCCGCCGAAGCAGCAAAACCCTTTAGTGTATTCATGTCCTTATCTCCGACATCGGTTCCTTTCAACCATTCTCCCACGGTATCGGTGGTAATACCCCAGAGCATAACGGTAAAAGGCTCGGAAACTTCGGCCGGTGGAACTCCCAGAGCAGGGGTGGGATGCCATTTTCTGGCGGCTTCAAGAATTTTTTCTCTTTTTTCTGCTGTTTCCATCCAATGTTTTCCTCGTGAAGGAACCCCTTCACCCAGAGCCCAGGTAGTCGCCAGATCTTCGAGGAGCATGGGGACTTCAAAGCGGTTGAAGAGATAGATATCATCCGGATTTTTTAAAAGATGGTTATTGGTCAGAATATTACCGAATTCCCTTATCTTTCGGAACCAAATCGTATGCAGCCAGTGTTCCACCCAGAAAAGGTGATCTTCCGCATAGCGATAAATCGATCGGACCACGTTATAGGCATCTTCAAAGGATTTTTTGTCGTCGTCCGTTTGGATCAGAGCCTTGTATTCGCTGACAATGCGTTCTCTTTCGGCTGATATGCCTTCCAGTTTTCGTTCAATGTCCTGTCCCGCCTCCAGTCTTTCGACATAACTCTTCAAGTAACTGAAGGGAACATCCATTTTGGTTACCCAGCTTCCTTCATAGTGATACCAGCCACTGCCGCAGGAGACATAAAACCAGGGGTTTTTTATTTTTTCGATTTCATCCAGCCAGGCCTTTCCATCGCTACTGCCTTGAAGCTCTTTCATTTTATCCGCAGCGGAGGTTTCTTTTTTCAGGACGGAAGCGATGGCCGGCTTGCCGGTTGCCAACCGCGCCAATCGGCAGAGTTCCTCTTCCGGTCTGAACATGGAGACTTCAGCTCCGGCAACCATTTTTCCAATCGTGCTCTCCTTAATTCCCGGGAAAAGCCTCTTGGCGGTATCGACAAACATGAGATAAGCTAAATAGGCGAGGTTCAAATATTGAAAGTGATATTGCCAGGCCTTGAAGATAAGACTGATGATGGTGTTATAGCCTTCCATCAGATCGTTAGCCGGGGTCGTTCCCTTTGGCATGGGAATCACTTCGTCCTCCGGAACAAACATGGGCAGTTCTGCGGGAATCTGGAGTTTTTCCATATCTTCGCCCAGTTTTTTAAAGCGCACCAGCCATTGTTTAAACTGTTTTTCATAATTCTGAAACGTATAAGGGACCCGCTTTCCGAATAGTTCGGCTTTTTGACCGATGACTTCTCCCGGGGGCGGTTCCACGGCGGCGATGTACATATAGCAACCCAACATTCTTTGGGCGACTCCCTGGGCAGGCGGGATACAGAACACGCGGGTAGTGAACTGGGAAAGGGCTATTTGCCAGGCTTCATGAAAAATATCATCAAGCGGATACATCGGCTCTGGGGCATGAATTTTATCCTGAAACCAAAAATGCCTCTTTTCCCATTCATCTCTGTCTTTGCTGAATAACCGTATGGTTGGATACATTTCTTCCCAACCTTTCAGCTCAGCGGGCAATTCTACCTCTTCGGCATACGGAAACTTTTTTAGCTCTGACATAAAAAACCCCCTCTTTTATTTGTCTAAGGTTTGTCTCAATAAAAAAGCCTATTTCATCGAAAAAAAATCACCTCCTTTCAAAAGTCCTGCAAAACAAATGCCCCCATGAAAAACCATCGGAGACCTTCATCGGTAAGGGCTCCATCTTTTGTTAAAACTCAAAGTGCCTGAGAAATCAATTTTATAAGGCCAAGATACCTTTCCCATTTCGCTTCCTTCGGCCAACTCCTTTTTCAAGGATCAAGGAAGAACTGTATTGGAAGAAAGCATTTGCCAAGGTTTGTTCAAGGTGCTGGCCCGCTATAGGGTCGAAAAGGATTCGGTTTTGAAGTTTTCGGGTCGTTTGTTTAATCAGAGTGAGCCAAATGGTGAATTCATCATTGTGCCAAACTAAAAATCTGTCAATTTGTTTTTTCTTATGATATATATAAGCTGAAATGATGAATTAAGATTATATATTAGAAAAAGGAATCATTCAAATTATTTTCTGCTGCCTGATGATCACCTTAATACTTTAATATAAATATCAGGGATCCAGAAATTAAAAATTAGATTAAAATTTTTTCATTTCTTGATTAACATCTAACTTCATTATTATAGTGCACTCGGGCAGTGGGATTTGAGATGAGAATGGGTTTAAAGGCTTTTAAAATTAGTAGTTAACTATGCTGAATCTAAATCAATTAAGATTTTTTTATGAAGCGGCCCGATGTCAAAATTTTACCATGGCGGCCCAAAAACTTTTTGTTTCCCAACCGGCAGTAACCGCCCAGATTAAACAATTTGAGGACCAGACTTCACTTAAACTGTTCCAGAAGAGGGGCCGGAAAGTTTATTTAACCGATGAAGGAAAGACCCTGTTTGAATACGTTAAAAGAATCTTTGACTATGAAGTGCAGGTGGAACATATCGTCGAGGAGATGAAAAAATTGAAAAGGGGGATACTGCGTCTTGGTACTACCAAAACCTATGCTCGTTATTTCATGCCCCTCGTCCTTTCCAGTTTTTCCGAGACCTATCCGCAGGTGAAAATTTTTCTGGGCGAAGGGAGCTCGCTCGATATCATGCAAAGCCTCCTTAATTTTCAAAATGAGATTGCTCTGATCGCCAATGTGGAAGATGACCCTCGGATCCATTTTATTCCCTTCAGTCAGGAAAAACTGGTGCTGATACTGGCGGAAAATCATCCCTTAGGGGAAAAAGAAAGCCTTTTGATTGAAGAATTAGCTCGGGAACCACTAATCATGAAAGAAACCGGATCAGCCACCAGAAAGATGATTAATGAATTGTTCATGCGGGAAGGGCTTAACCCAAATATACTTATGGAAACAGGAAACACGGAGTTTATCAAGCAAGTGGTTCAGCGCGGGGAGGGTATTTCCTTTTTAGTCAGATCGGCCGTCCTCTCCGAACTTAATGAAAAAAAACTTATCGAGCGACCGATACGGGGAGAAAATCTGTATCTTACAGTAAACATTGCCTATCTTGAAGGACAGGAGTTGTCCCGTGCCGCCCAAGCCTTTTTAGAAATTATTACCAAATTCGTCCCGAGAAAGGGATCGGAGGAAAATATCAGAATAATCATGAATCAGATGCTGGAAAATTGGAAAGGAACCTCAAGCCCTGTTAACCAATGGGGGTTTATAAAAAGTTGACCAAATTAGAACTAAGCGTTCCTGCCCCCGGGAAGCCACAAACCATTAAAATAATAATTAGGATCAAGCAGTTAATAGTTTATATTCTGAAGGCTGGCTTCTGGATTCCTATTTTTTTATTTCGAACCAACCCAAGAACCCAACGGCTCATTTTTTCAGGTGTCGTTTCACGGCTTCTTTCAGTTCCGTCAAATCAGAAGATTTGACGACATAATCATCCGAGGCCCAGGTCGAAAAATCCTGTTTGAATTCACTGTAGGCCGAGCAGAGAATGACCGGCAGGTGGGGATACTTTTCCTTGATGATCCTCAGGGTATCGATACCATTCATTTCCGGCATACGGATATCCATAACGATCAGATCCGGCAGGTGTTCAGGGTCCTCCAGCAGGGAAATCACCTCCTTACCATTGCCGGCCAAAAGCACCTCATAACCTTCTTCTTCGAATTCTTCCTTATAAAGCCTTTGGAGAGCCTCTTCGTCATCTGCAATTAAAATGCGTTTCATGATTTTTTCCCCTGATAATTTTTATTTTTCGAAATAATGGTGGACATCTTTGGGTAAAGGGAATTTGATCAAAAAGGAGACCCCTTCACCGGGCCGGTTGTCGATATTCACTTCTCCTTGATGGCGAGTGATGATTTTATGGACTATGGAAAGGCCTAACCCCGAACCATGATCTTTGGTGGTAAAAAAGGGATTAAAGATATTATGAAGAAGTTCGGGCGGGATCCCGCCTCCGGTGTCCCTGACCTCACAGGCAATCCGAGTCCGCTCAGCCTCCTTGGTTAAAAAAGTTCGGATGGTTAACTGTCCTCCTTTGGGCATGGCCTGACAGGAGTTCAGGAAAAGGTTATGAAAAAGGTGACGCAATTGGCGTTGGTCGCCGAATACCTTGGGGATTTTGCCCCAATTCTTTTCAATCACGATCCGGCTATCATCCAGTTCCCTCTGGATAAGGCCCAAGGCCTCTTCTATGATTTGATGGATGTCCCATTCCCGGTATTCGCCTTGAGGGTCTTGTGAAAAATCCATCATTTCATTCAAGATCTTTTCCAGTCGCTCTACTTCGTTGATGATTACCTCGAAATAAGACTGGGCCTGTTCATCGTCCAGGAATTTTTTATGGAGACGGCGGACAAAACCCCCGATTGAAACCAGTGGGTTTCGGATCTCGTGGGCCAATCCGGAGGTCATCTCGCCGATGGCCACCATTTTTTCAGATTCGATAAGCCGTTCCCGGACGATCTTAAATTCCAGGTTGGTCTTTTCGATAAAGTCATAGAGTCGGGCATTTTCAAAGGCCAGCCCGGCCTGATGGACCAGGAGGGTTAATAAATACAGGTCATCTTCGGTGATGGGACGGTCATCAAGAGAATTATCCACCTCGATAACTCCAACCACCTTGTCCTTGGCATATATGGGGATAGAAGCGAAAGAATTCACTTTCAACCGCCTGGCCAGATCCTTGTTGGTGTTTGGATCTTCCATGGCCCGCTTGACTAAAAAGGTTCGGGCTTCTAAAAAGGTCCGCGCCAGGATGCCCGATTCTTTGGTCAGGGAGATTTTGGTGTCTTTGAAAACCTCTTCCGTCTCCGAACGTAAATTTCTTATTTGAGCGGCTTGATCGATCAGGAAATGGGTCAGGTCAAGTCCGGTCAGACCTTTCCCCGTCTGATCGGAGGCCCCCATCGCCGTTGCCCTTTGGATGGACCAGGCCTTGGGCGTTAGGAATTTTTTTTCCTCATCGGCGAAAAACAGGACCGCCCGGTTAAACCCCAGGCCTTCCTTCAAGGTAATGGCCTCTAAGATAATCTGAGGAAGGTCTTTCAGGGAGGCAGTGGTCATCATGGCGCTATCAATTTGGTAAAGGGTGGATAGGTTTCTGACCATCCTTTCATTTTTGAGGGCCAGGGTTTCGATTTTCTGAAAGATCAAGGCGTTCTCAAGAGAACTGGCGATGATATTCCCGATGGTCGAAAGGACGGAAAGCTCCTCCTCATTAAAATGGGGGGCCGACTCTCCGCCCAGGGTTATCTTTTCATAAACGCAAATCCGGCCTCGATAAGGTCCTTTAAAATTAAGGGCGACACACATAGATGAGGGAAGTTGATTTTCGATATGATCGGCCTTTTGATCCAGGATGTCCCGCTTAATTTTCTCTTTCACCGAAGGGGGCACAAGCCCGAATTCCGATTCGACGATGATTTTTTCAGACCCTTTTTCCAGGATCAGCAAGGCCGAACCGGTGGCATTGATCACTTGAGCGGTAATGGCCACGGTTCGTTTTATGAGGTCATTCAATTCGAGGGTAGAACCGATCACCTGGCCCACCTGGTATAAGACGCTGAGTTCTGCGATCCTTTTCTTGGACTCCGTATAGACCCTTGAATTCCGAATGATTCCGGCCAGCTCCCAAGACACCAGGTCGAGTTTTTCCCATTGTTGAGGGGCAAGGTCTATGGGTTGTCGGGAAAGCAGTCCCAAGACCCCGTATAATAAATTATCGTCTCTAACCGGCAGGGCAATCAATGAACTCAATCCTTTGAACAAGGGGCTTTTCATCAGGGTCTTGTGTTCCTTGCGCGTTAGGTGGGGAATATGGAGAAGACTGCGGTTTTGAATGACCTCTTTAAGCGGGGTCTGAGCTATAGGCATGGAACGGCTGTCCCGGGGAATACCCGGCGGGCTGACCGTTTTTAATTCCAGATTTTCCTTATTCTGGGAGATAAAAAAAAGGACCGCCCTTTCTATCCCTTCTTGACGAACCAGCAGATCCAAAACCCCCTGCAGACGGTCATCAAAACCGATACTGGAGTTGGCTACCCGGATAGTCTTTTTTAACAGGTCGTTTCCCTTGTCTATTGAAGCTTTCATGCCGCAGTCTCAGAGTTTTTCTTTAATTTTTCTAAAACGGGAGATCAACCGCCTTTGGCCGGACGATACGGATACTGGATACTTTATGCCGGATAATTCACTTAACGAGTCGGAGATAAAGGGTTTATTCAATATCCTGCATCTAATGTCCTTCTTTTTTCTTCATCGCTTTCTGGTAAAGCAATTCATATTGGGCGGCCGACTTTTCCCAGGAAAAATCCTGGCTCATGGCCCGTTGGATCAAATGTTGCCAGCGGGGTTTATCCCGATAGACCGATAAGGCCCTCTGTATGGTCTGAATGAGTTTTTCCCATTCATATTCCTTGAATTTAAACCCCGTCCCTCGGTCTTTGGAGGAGTCGTAGTCTTCAACGGTATCTTCCAACCCCCCGACGGCCCGGACGATGGGGATGGTCCCGTATTTCAAGGCATATAACTGGTCGAGACCGCAGGGTTCGTAACGGGAGGGCATGAGCAGGATATCGGCCCCGGCCTGAATTTGATGGGCCAGGGGCTCATTATAGCCCATTTCCAGCCCGACGAGACCGGGATATTTCTCCACCATCTCCGTGGCCCAGCTTTGATATTGATCTACTCCCTGCCCCATTAAAATGATTTGCAGGTCCAGTTCCATCAATCGGGGAAAAATTTGGCTGACCAGATCCAATCCTTTTCGGTCTAAGAGACGGGAAATAATGGCGATGATGGGAGGTTCACCTCTCTTTTTCAAGTGGAATAATTCCTGGAGGTGGGTTTTGCAAATCTTTTTGTTTTCCAGCGTGGAAGGGGTATAAGAAACCGGCAGTAAAGGGTCCTTGGCCGGATCCCAAACCTGGGAATCCACGCCGTTCAAAACGGCATAAAGGTCATCCTCCCGAGTCTTGAGGACCCCCTCCAACCCAAAGCCGTTGGCCGGGGTCAGGATTTCTTCCCGATAGCTGGGACTGACCGTATTTAAGATGTCGGCAAAGACGATTCCACCTTTCATCAAGTTTAACTTACCGAAGAATTCCAGTGCCCCGGGGTTAAATAATTCCCAGCCCAATCCGGTCAAGTGAAGATCATAGTGCCAAAAAAGCCCTTGGTATCCCAGGTTGTGAATGGTAAAGAGGCTGGCTGTCGATCGCAAGGAGGGGGCGTCGGCATAGAGGGTCTTTAAATAAACCGGGACCAGTCCGGTTTGCCAGTCATTACAATGAACGATATCGGGTTTCAGCTTCAAGGTCAGACACAATTCCAAAACGGCCCGGGAAAAGAAGATAAAACGCTCGGCATTATCCTGATAATCTCCATATTCATTCCCGTAAAGGCCCTCTCGATCATAAAGGTCATCCTGGCCGATAAGATAGACCGTTAAGCGGTCTTCAAGTTCGGCTTGAAACACCCGGGCGGATTTTTTCATAAAGGAGATGGGAACTTCCAGGGAGATGTCCAGGGGCTTTAAGGAGGGCCTGACATTCCGGGCCTGACGGTATTTGGGTGTGGCCACGAATACTTCATGACCCATCCGAGCCAGGACCTTCGGCAAGGACTGGGAGACATCGGCCAACCCCCCGGCCCTGGAAAAAGGACTGATTTCAGATGTGGCAAAAAGGACCCTCATGTTTCCTCCTCGAGAATGACTTCTCTTAAGAATTTGGCGGCTTCTTCGGGCGGGGACGGATTGATATAAAAACCGGAACCCCATTCAAACCCGGCGATTCGGGTCAGTTTGGGGACGATTTCGAAATGCCAGTGGTAATAATCCTGATGAGATTCCTTAAGAGGGGAGGTGTGAAGCATAAAATTATAAGGCCGGTTGTTCAAGGCCTTGTCCAGCCGTTTAAGGGTCTCGGAAAATATTTCGGCCAAAGAGGCGAATTTGGGTTCTTCCATTTGGGTGTAAACGGCATTGTGAGTTTTAGGGATAATCCAGACCTCAAAGGGGGAGCGGGGGGCAAAAGGGCAACAGACCAGGAAGTCCTCATTTTCAGCCACGATTCGGATCTTGGCCTCCTGCTCCTGCCTGACGATGTCACAATAGACGCAGCGGTCCTTGTACCCGTAATATTTCCTGGAGCCGTTCAGCTCTTCAAGGGCGATTTCAGGGATTACCGGCAGGGCAATCAATTGGGAATGGCTGTGTTCCAGGGAGGCCCCGGCCGAGCGGCCTTGATTCTTAAAAACCAGGATGTAGCGGAACCGTGGGTCTCTGGATAAGTCCAAAATACGGTCCCGGTAGGCCCGAAGGACATCGGCGAAGCGGTCCAGGGGCATAGTGGAGAGGGTCTCTTCATGGTTGGGGGTTTCGATGATGACCTCATGGGCCCCGATGCCATTCATCTTGTCATATAATCCCTCCCCGATTTTATAGAGATTACCTTCTATAACCAGGGCCGGAAATTTATTGGCTACTACGCGCAAGGTCCAGCCAGGGGTGTTGGGCTGAGTCCCCGGGGTCCGATAGGCCACGATTTCCGGCGGTGTGGTCTTCTCGTTTCCGGGGTCAAAAGGGCAGAATCCGCCTTTGGGGGTCTCATCCTCGGGGGCAAAATCGAAAGGCCGTTTGGCCCTTTCGGTGGAAATAATGACCCATCGTCCGACGACGGGATCCTTTCGTAATTCCGGCATCAAATCCTCCTGGCGCTTATCAATGGCCAATAAAAAATTTTTTAAAAAGAGTTTACCATTTTCCTCCTTTGATGTACATTTGAAAACCGAATTATTTTTTCTTGACATTATAACCGTTCTTCTTACTGAATTTAAGGAAAAATACCAAACTCAGCAGCCCATGAATGTCTTGTCTTTCATCAATCGTCTTTTTTTAGGGCGAAGTCTATTGCCGCTTTTGACGGTTCTCTTGGCCCTGGAATTATTTTCCTGCCGTCAGGTGGTTCCCCCGCCTCCTTCAGTCGTTAAAATCCCTCAGTTCATGGAAATCCAGTCCCTACCGGCCGTGCCCCCCAAGGGAGAAACGGTCAAGGAGGCAGAGACCGTTATTGATATTCCTCCGCCCATTCCTATCCTGCCTCCCATGAAAGGGGAGATTAAGCTTCCCTCTCCGGAGCCGGTGAAAATTATAGTTAAAAAGAGTCAACGCAAATTATTCGTCTACGAACAGGGAGAATTGTTAAAAACGTATCCGGTTGACCTGGGAACAAACCCGAAAGGCCCCAAGATCTGCCAAGGGGACATGAAGACCCCGGAAGGGCAATACTGCATCGTTCAAAAAAGGTATCGGGGCCAAACCAAATTTTATCAGGCCTTACTTTTGAATTATCCGAATGAAGCGGATCGAATTCACTATGACTGGGCCGTAAAAAATGGATGGATTCCTAAGGATGTCGGGATCGGGGGATTGATTGAGATTCACGGAGAAGGGATAGGAGGGGCAGGAGTGGACTGGACCAACGGCTGTATTGCCTTGCTTAACGGGCATATGGAGGAATTGTTCAATGAGGTCCCGGTGGGAACCCCGGTCTTGATCGAACCGTGATAATCATTTTATGAAAACCCTTTAGACAGGATAAAGAGGATTTCTTGGGTTTTTACCCCTTTCATCCGGAAAGGGGTAAAATATTCTTCTTTATCCTGTAAATCCTGTCTAATAAATTTTTTCGACGTTCTCGGATTTGGAGGATATAAACCATGAAAGCCGCGGTGTTGCACGGGGCGAATGATATCCGGCTGGAAGACGTAGCCGCTCCGCTGATCGAGCCCGATGGGATCATCATTAAAGTCAGGGCCTGCGGGATCTGCGGCTCCGACTTACATGTTTATAAACAGGAAGGGAAAGAGGGCACCATATTCGGGCACGAATTCAGCGGCGATGTGATCGATGTGGGTAATCAGGTTAAGGACATTACTGCCGGCGATCGGGTTACCGCTGTCGGCTTCCGCCCTTGCGGCCGGTGTCTCTGGTGCCTCCAGGGTAAATCGTATCGGTGTTCCGATATGGCCCTGGTGGGGTACCAACTTCCCGGGGCCATGGCCGAGTTTGTTTTTATCCCGGCTGCCGTTCTCGGACGCAACGTTTTTAAGCTACCCGAAGCATTGACTTACCGGGACGGTGCCACCGTGGAACCCCTGTCCATATCCTTGTACGCGGTAAAAAGGGCCCAGCCCCGAGAGAGCGATACGGCCGTGGTTCTGGGGGCGGGGATTATCGGACTCTGCGCCGTCCAGGTGCTCAAGGCCATGGGGGTCTCCAAAGTTTTGGTCAGCGGCCGCCGGGCCTCCCGACTTGAAGCGGCCAAGGCCTGCGGCGCCGACCTGGTAGTCGATGCGGCTGTCGAGGATGTCTTGTCGGCGGTCAGGGAAGCCACCTCGGGAATGGGTGCAGACCTGGTTATCGAATGCGCCGGAACTCAGGAGACCTTTGATCAAGCCGTTGAAATGGTCCACGGCGGCGGCAAGATCATGCTGGTCGGGGTCTATGAGAATCCGCTCAATTGGGATCCCTTGAGGGTGATCAGTAAAAATCTGACACTGGTCGGCTGTCTTGGCGGAAATTTCCCCGGAGCGATCGAACTTCTCCAGAGCGGCTTGGTCAACACCAGGCCCTTAGTCACCCATTCTTTCCCGCTGGAACAGTCCCAGGAGGCCTTTCAGACCCAACTCAAAGACCGGCAGGCCATCAAGGTGATGATCAAGCCCTGATAACAGGTTCAAGGTTTAAGGTGCAAGGCCTACGGCAAAAGGTTTTTTTCCCCTTATACCTTGAACCTTACACCTTGCCCCTTTCTTTTTAGAAGGCAAAGGCCTCTTCGCTGATCTCCAGGGGTGTTTTATCGGCCTTTTTTATCCCTTCGCAACGGGCCTTTACACTGGTGAGAACATTGACGGCGAAGAACTTCCCGGCCGCCACCTTGCCGCTATAGAAGGCCGTGTCTTTGTCTTCCCTTTCCAGGTCACGCTGCTTTTCTTTGGTGTCGGCGCCCTTTTCGGCATACCGGGTCTGGAGTTTCTCCGAAGCGATCCCGGCGGCTTCAATGAGGAAGTGGCCGATGATGACATCGCCGAATAATTCCAGGTAAGGCCCGGCATTGAGAACCGGGACCAGAAAATCTCCGGCCTTGGCGGTCTGAGCAAAGAACATGGTCAGATCCAGCCAGGCGTTGGCGGCCTCTTCCAGGATGGCGGTATAAGGGCCGAGTTCATTGTGCCCCTTCATCTTGGCGATATTTTTCTGCATCTCGCCGAAGAGGTTCATGATATTCATTCCCTTCCGCTGACCGAGTTTCCGGCCCACCAGGTCAAGGGCCTGGATGCCGTTGGTCCCCTCATAAATCGTGGCGATCTTGACGTCCCGGTAGTATTGCTCAATGGGATACTCGGAGCAATACCCGTAGCCGCCGTAGACGTCCATGGCCAGGGAACAGATCTGGACTCCCTTGTCGGAGGAGTAGGCCTTGCAGACCGGGGTCATCAGGTCCAGAAAACCTTCCCAATTTTCTTTTTCCTCGGCCGTGGGGGCCACTTTGGATCGATCCATACAATAGGCGACGAAATAATTCATGGCCCGGATCCCCTCCACATGGGCCTTCATCCACAGGAGCTTGCGCCGCACATCGGGATGGTTGATGATGGTCACCGGCTTGGCGGTGGGGTTCTTCCCCTCCCAGATGGCCG
The DNA here is from genome assembly GCA_963821645.1 of uncultured delta proteobacterium. GTDB lineage: Bacteria > Desulfobacterota > RBG-13-43-22 > RBG-13-43-22 > RBG-13-43-22 > RBG-13-43-22. Next base: position 29,288 of record CAWGEQ010000020.1, read on the forward strand.
TACCCTGGATCCGCTCCCGGGCGTACTGGACGGCATGTTCATAGGCTGCCGAGCCCGTATCCAGACCTTGCATACCGGTCCCGAGCCTGGCCTCGTTCATCATCTTGAACATGATCTTCATGCCTTCCTGTTCCTTGCCCAGCAACTCACCGATGCATTTTCCTTCTTCACCGAAATTTAAGACCGCCGTGGCCGATCCCTTGATGCCCATCTTGTGCTCGATACCGCCGGTGTTGACGTCGTTGAACTCCCCCAGGGAGCCGTCATCGTTGACCCGGTACTTGGGGACGGTAAAGATGGAAATGCCTTTCGTCCCGGGAGGGTCTCCCTCGATCCGGGCCAGGACCGGGTGAATGATGTTTTCGGTGAGGTTGTGGTCCCCTGAGGAGATGAAACATTTGGTCCCGGTGATGCTGAAGGTCCCGTCGGGCAGCCGTTTGGCCGTGGTCTTCAGAGCCCCCACGTCGCTGCCCGCCCCCGGTTCGGTGAGGCACATGGTACCGGCCCATTCCCCGGAATAAAGTTTGTACATGTATTTCTCTTTCTGGGCCTCGGTGCCGTAGGCGTGGATCAGTCCGGCGGCCCCGTGGGTCAGCCCCGGATACATGCAGAAGGCATAGTTGGCGCTGCCCATCAGCTCGGAAACGGCAAATCCGATGGACCGGGGCAAGCCCTGACCGCCTACTTCGGGGTCTTCTACCGGTGCCAGCCAGCCGGCTTCGGTGTATTTTTTATAAGCTTCGTGGAAGCATTCAGGAGCCGAAACCTTCCCGTCCTTGATGGTGCATCCCTGTTTGTCCCCTTCGGCCAGCGTGGGGAGAATGACGTTTACGGCCAACTTTTCGGCCTCGTTTAAGATCATCAAAAGATCGTCCTTGGTGAAGTCTTTATAGGTTTCGGTTTCCAACAGCTTTTCAATTCCCAACTGTTCGAAAAGGACGAACCGCTGATCCCGTGTATTGACTAATGAATTCCCCATAACATTCTTCCTTCCTGTCTGTTGATTTCACAAACGGTCTAAAGGCCCATTTGCTTCCGAGATGGTATCCCTTTCCCCTTCCAGGGATTTATTACGAGATTACTGTAACGGTGCAACGCCCGGATGTCAAGAAAAGAATGAACGTTCATTCATTTTTTGCGGGGATTTAGGGGAGATTTCTGATCGAAAAAAGAAGGAAGAAGAGGAAGGGCGCCATGAAATATGATAATGTCTCGTAGGGGCAGGTTTAAAACCCGCCCCTACATGGCCAGCACAGAGGTTAAAGTCGATTCTTGTCGTTCCCATCCTTTCCTTCCTTCTCAGAGAGGAGAGGGAGGGAAAAGATGGGGGGGAGTTTGTTCCCGAGTGGTTTAATCGGGGAACCGGATCCGGGGAAATAAGGATTTCTATGATTTTCTTCAGGGAAGTTTGTAATCCTGGAAATCCTTCCGCAGCTTGGTCTTGAGGAGTTTGCCCGTAGCCGTATGAGGGAGCTCATCCACGAAAACCACGTCGTCGGGGACCTGCCATTTGGCGGCTTTGCTGCGCATAAAGTCGAGGAGTTCTTCTTTGGAAACCTCGGCACCCTTTTGTTTAACCACGATCAGCAAAGGCCGTTCGTCCCACTTGGGATGGAAGACGCCGATCACCGCTGCCTCGGCCACGGCCGGGTGGCCCAGGGCGTCGTTTTCCAGGTCGATGGAGCTGATCCATTCGCCGCCCGACTTGATGACGTCTTTGGACCGGTCGGTGATCTGCATGTATCCGTCCGGGTCGAGGGTGGACACGTCCCCGGTGTCGAACCAGCCCTCTTGGTCGATGACCTGGCCGCCTTCTCCTTTAAGATAGCCGCTGGCGATCCAGGGCCCGCGCACCATCAGATGCCCGAAGGCCTTGCCGTCCCGGGGGAGTTCCTGCCCTTCTCGGTCGACAATCTTCATGTCCACGCCGTAGATGGCCCGGCCCTGTTTAGCCTTGATCTCCAGTTTCTCCGCGTAGGAAAGACCGGCATGTTTGGGTTTCAGATTGCCGGTCGTCCCCAATGGGCTCGTCTCGGTCATGCCCCAGGCATGGATCACCTGGACGTCATAATCCTCCTCAAAGGTTTTAATCATGCTCTTGGGGGCGGCCGACCCGCCGATCACCACCCGCTCCAGAAAAGGCAGTTTTTTACCCGTTTCCTGTAAATGATTGAGCAGCATCAGCCAGACCGTGGGAACGGCCAGGGTGAGGGAGACCTTTTCACTGTCGAGCAGTTCGTAGATGGACGCCCCGTCCATCTTGGATCCCGGAAAGACCATTTTTGCCCCGCACATGGCCGCTGCGTAAGGCGTCCCCCAGGCGTTGGCGTGGAACATGGGCACCACGGGTAAGACCACCTCATGGCTGGACATGCCTATGGCGTCCCTGGTGCAGACGCAGAAACTGTGCAGGATTGTGGAACGGTGGGTGTACAGGACACCCTTAGGGTTGCCGGTGGTCCCCGAGGTATAACAGAGGCTGGAGGCGGTGCGCTCGTCAAGGCTCGGCCAGGTATACTCGGCATCCTGGCTACCCACCAGGGTTTCATAGCATAAGGCATTGGGGAGCGTGGTTTGAGGCATGTGGGCTTCATCGGTCATGATGATGAAACCCTTGATGGTCGAGAGTTTGGCGGCCATGGGTTCTATGAGGGGGACGAAGGTCAAATCCAAAAACAGGTAATGGTCCTCGGCATGATTGGCGATATAAACGATCTGCTCGGGAAAGAGCCTGGGGTTGATGGTGTGCAGGACAGCGCCCATGCCCGAGATCCCGAAGTAGAGTTCCAGATGACGATAGCCATTCCAGGCCAGGGTCCCGATGGGATCACCGGGTTTCACTCCCAAGGCCAGGAGGGCCTTGGCCACCTGTTTGGAGCGCCGTTCGGCGTCTCTATAACCGTAGCGGTGGATGGGTCCCTCGACGGTCCGTGAGACGAGCTCCACATCGCCGTGGTAAAGGCCGGCGTATGAGATGAGTGAAGAAATCAAAAGGGGAGAGTCTTGCATTAATCCGTACATAGTTTTTCCTCCTTATCTGAATCGGGTTATTGAGTTATTTCCTTAATTATCTAATGACTGGGTTTTGTGTTTCGAGTTTAGAAAATCGTCCTTTTTGTTTGAACGCCCCTGAAAAATATAATGCCCTAACCCAGGCTCTTTCTTTCCCGGAAATAGCGGTAGCGAACCAAAGCGCCCATGGCCCTGGCGGCCCTGCCGGGAGAGGGGAGCACCGGGAAACTTTTCTGCTGCAGGATCGCGATGAGCTTGTCTACCTGGGAGCGGTAGGAAAATCCGATGACCGGTTTTGTCTGGGTCTCGGCCAGCTTGATCAAATACCCGACCGATTTTTCTACGAATTGTTCGATCTGGGCCTGTATTTGTCCTTCGTCCAGGCCCATGGAGCTCATAACCCGGCGGATGGGATGATCGGGCATCATGAGATAAATCAATAGCCCGTCGGAATTAGGCTCGGCGAGCAGCGTTTTGGGGATCGACCAAAAATAGTCATCCATATTCCTGGCATAGGTCAGGTCCACGGGGTTGTTCACACTCCCGGTGTGGGGGATGAAGGGGGCCAGGGTTTTCAGCGTTTCCGGTGAGAAATCGGGCAAATCCAGTCCGGCCCGGCCGCAGGCGTCGGCGGCCACGGCTCCGGGACCTCCGGAATGGGTTTGAATGATTATTCGATTCCCTCGGGGCAGGGGAGACATGCCCAGGACCCAGCAGAAGTCAAAGAGCTCGGTCATGGTTGTGGCCCGGATAACCCCGGATTGACCGAATACCCCGTCATACAGCTTGTCCGGTCCAGCCAAGGCCCCGGTATGGGACAGGCCGGCCCGCTTGCCGGTTTCGGAACCGCCCACGTAATAGGCCACGATCGGCTTGTGAGGTACGATCTTTCGGGCGGCTTCAATAAAGGCCCGGCCCCGGCGGATGGTTTCTATGTACAATCCGATCACTTTGGTATGGGGGCAAAGGGCCAGGTATTCCAGACAGTCCACCAAGTCCGTATCCGCCTCATTGCCGACGCTCAGCCCGGTGGAAAAGCCCAATCCGAACCCGGCTAAATAATCAAACATCTGGGTGATGAAGCTTCCGCTTTGAGAGGCAAGGCCGATAAATCCGGCCTTGCCGGTAAAGGGGAGGAAGGTCATATTAAATTTGTGGTAGGGGTTGACCACCCCCAGGCAGTTCGGGCCCAGGAAACGGATGCCATAGCGACCGGCGATCTCCTTTAATTCTTTTTCCAGGTCCGGGCCCTGGCCGCCCACCTCATTAAATCCGCCGGAGACGATCACGGCCCGCTTGATCCCCTTGCGGCCGCATTGTTCCATGGTTTCCGGAACGATGGTTGTGGGCAGGACCATCACCGCCAGGTCCGGAACCTCTGGCAGGTCCATCACGTTGGCATAGGCCTTAAGCCCCAGAACCCGATCCTCTTTGGGGTGGATTGGATAGATGGTTCCTTCAAAGCCCAGCGACAGCACGGAATCAAGCTGGTTGGTTCCCATGGCCGAAAAGCGGTTGGAGGCCCCGAAAAAGGCGAGGCTTTTGGGATTGACTACGGGAAATAAGGGATGTTGTTGAAGGGCATCCGTCATCTTAAGACCTTTGCAGGACCACCAGGGCATCCACGGCCTTGACCCGCCCGGCAGGATCGATGATCATGGGGTTGACGTCGATCTCGGCCACCCCCTCGTTTTCCATCCCGATTTGCCCGAGGGCCATCAAAGATCGGCCGATGACTTCCCGGTCGGCGGCGGCCTGTCCCCGAAAGGGATCCAGAATGGCTTTGGCCCTCAGCTCCTGCATCATCTCCTGAGCATCGATCATCTCCAGGGGGGCCACCCGAAAAACCGTGTCATTGATGACCTCGGTCAATACGCCCCCTAACCCGAACATGACGCAGGGGCCGAATTGGGCATCCCGACTCAACCCTAAAACCAGCTCCCGGTTGCCACGGATCATTTCCTGGACCAGAATGCCCTCCAGGGCCAGGGCGGTCGCGCCGACCAGCCGCTGATAAGCCGCCCGCACTTCGGCTTCATTTTTGAGGCCGATTTCCACGGCCCCGGCTTCGCTTTTGTGCATCAAGTCCGGGGAACAGGCTTTTAAGACCACCGGATATCCCAGGCGGGCCGCTGTGGCTACGGCTTCATCGGCGCTTTGGGCCAGCTCTTCCCGGGTAACCGGGATACCGTAAGCCTTTAATAATTGTTTGGACTGATATTCCGATAGGGCCTTTTGTCCTCGGTCGAGGGCGATTTTAATCAGATCCATTTTTTTCCACTCCTAACCCGAACAAGTCGGAAAATTTTATTTTGACAGGGGTTACAGAATAGACGGATCAAGAGGCTTTTTCATCCTTTCTTTCGGAAAGGCTGAAAAAAACTATCCTGACCATCCTGTTCTTTCTGTCTGAAAGGTTTAGTTGGCTAATTGATAGCGGGTTATTTGGTCCTCGTTAATCTGAACAATCTTTTTTTCGTTGCCAAGGTATTTCAAATGCGAAATGGCTTCTCCGGTGGCAAACCATTTTTGGGCCACCGGAAACTGTTCCCAGGACTCGCATTTCAAGTCCCAGGTCATCTTTGAGGCGACCTGAAAGGCGTTCAGCGGGCCGGCCTCAAGGATATTCAGGGCCTCATTCAAACGATTCCGGTGGTGCTCTTTTAATTCCCTGATCCGGGCCTGATGATCCTTGATGAGCCGCCGGTGTCCCGGCAGGACCAAGTCGACCTCCAGGGCCGAGACCTTGTCGAGACTGATCAGGTAATGTTTCAGGGGGTTCTGGTTATCCTTCCAGCATTGGATGTTGGGGGTGATGTCGCCGAGGATATGGTCTCCGGCGATGAGAAATTTTTTGTCGGCCTCATAAAGGCAGGTGTGTCCCATGGTATGGCCGGGCGTAGTCACACACTGGAAATGATAGGCGCCGCATTGGATTTCATCCCGGTCATCGAGTAAGCTTAATTCAGGCATCCACTTGGAGCCGTATTTATTGCCCGGGTGCTTATCCATGGCGGCCTGCAGTTGATCTTTGGGGAATCCGTTATGCTCGGCGTAGACGATCATGGCATCGAAACCTTCAAAGGATTCGATGAGTTCCTTTTCGGGCCGGCTGAAGTAAACCTGACGGGATTTGTCGGCCAGTTTGCTGACCAGCCCGAAGTGATCGGCATGCAAGTGGGTGATAAAGATGTCGGTTCTTTTGAGATCGACGTTCAATTTGGCCAGTCCATCCTGCATGGCCTCCAGGCATTCCTTCCGGTTGAGGCCCGTATCGATCAGCAAATTTTTGTCCGGACCTTTGATGATATAGGAATTGAGAAACTTGAGCGGACTCTCCGGCAGAGGAATTTTAAGCCGGTAGAGACCGGGAAATATTTCTTCAGGCATAGTTAAAAGACCTTTCATGGCAGGTGATTAAACAGGGCACAAGTCGGTTGATTGGGTCCTGACCTGTCAGTGGCAAAAAGAAATCTATCTTCCCGGAGCGTCATTTGCGCAGGAGGGAATCCAGTTATTTCAAAGTTAATCAAAGATTTAATCATTTCTAAAATGAGAAGAAGTTTTAAATCATTCCGGGAGGAATGTCAAGGAAGGATTTTTTGGTGAAAAATAATTGAGGCGAGTTTCACCCCAAAAAAATTCCAGCTTTCTTTTTCGCCTAAAAATGTGTTATGTTTATAAAAAGGGTCTCTAAAGCCCCCTTTTCACCCCTAATAAAGAAGCTTCCAGGCGGAAGACCGACGCCGTGAGCCAATCGCTGTAGCTAAAGCAACTTTCCTTCTTTTCGGATTGAAATAAATGAAAGAGAGTCAGAATTGAATTGAGATGAAACAGGCTTCCGAAGAAATTGAACAATGTATTTCAGTGCTTAAAATCCTGGCCGAAGATACGGACCGACTGGCCAATCTTCCGGAAGAACAAAGGATTGCCCTTCTGAAGGTGGCCGGGCAAATATCCCGTCCCGATAGAGCGGAAATAAAAAAAAGAAATAAGGCGGCCAATAAGACCCATAGTCTGGCTACTCTGGAAAAAGACCGGCGGGCCAGAAATAAAACCGGGATTCGTCTGGCCCGGCTTGAGGCCACCTTTAGCGCACCGACAAAGATTGAATTTAATCCTTCAGAATTTGAACCCCAAGGCGAAGAAATAAATTCACCCCGAAACTGCTATGTCTGTAAAGAAGAGTTCACCCACCTGCATTTTTTCTATGATACCCTCTGTAAAAAATGCGGCGATCTGAATTACCGGAAACGTTTTCAGACCGCATCGTTACAGGGGCAAGTGGCCCTGATTACCGGAGCGCGGGTGAAAATCGGCTATCAGGCGACTCTGATGATGTTGCGTGCCGGCGCCACTGTTATTGCGACCACCCGATTTCCCGTTGATGCCGCCACTCGTTATTCCCAGGAAGAGGGATTTGCCGAGTGGGGAGATCGATTACAGATTCATGGGCTTGATCTGAGACATATTCCCAGTGTTGAAATTTTTACGAGCTTTGTGGAACAAAGGTATGGGCGTCTTGACCTGTTGATCAATAATGCGGCTCAGACGGTGAGACGACCTCCTGGTTTTTATGCCCATCTCATTGAAAATGAAACGAAAGGGTACCGGGCCATGTCCGCAGGGGTCCGGAAACTGCTTGGAGACCACGAGGGGTGTAAAAGTCAGCTTAAATCCTTTTGTCACCCTATCCAAGAAGACGCATCCGCCCTTCCGGTAGCCTGGCATGATCAGGGACCTGGAATCGGTTTGCGCGAATCCGCTCAACTATCACAGGTTCCTTATAGTCATGATCAGTCTCTGGCCACTGAGGCCATATTTCCAAAAGGAGAACTGGATGCCGACCTTCAACAGGTGGATCTGCGCAAGATCAACAGTTGGCGTTTACGTCTGGGAGAAATACCAACCAGCGAGATGATTGAAGTTCAATTGGTCAATGCGGTGGCCCCCTTTGTGCTATGCAATCGATTAGTCCCTCTCATGAGGCGCGAATATACCGGGCAAAAGCATATTGTCAATGTGACCGCCATGGAAGGCAAATTTTTCAGATTCAAGAAGGATGATCGACATCCCCATACCAACATGGCTAAAGCGGCCTTGAATATGATGACCCATACCTCGGCAGAAGATTTAGCCAGAGACGGGATCTATATGAATGCGGTTGATACCGGATGGGTAACCGATGAAGATCCTCTGGAACTTTCAAAATACAAACAAGAAGTGCATGATTTCCAGCCCCCTTTAGACATTGTGGATGGGGCGGCCAGGGTCTGTGATCCCTTCTTTGATGGGATATTAACCGGTAAACACTGGTCCGGACAATTTTTGAAAGATTATTTTCCTATCGACTGGTAAACCCGACCGGAGAAGATCTTTTCAAAATATCACCGACCATTCAGGATTTCAACTTGCCTCGATGATAGGCTTCGATATAGTTCAGGCAGAAACGGTCTTTATTCATCAGGGCTTCGGCCGCATAGACGAGGGCACCCAGAGTCCTATCCAAAGGGTCCATGATGACGGCGTCCAATCCACTTCCCACGCATAAGACCACAAAGGCCCGGTTCAGGTGGCGCCTCTCCGGCAGGCCGTAAGAGACATTACTGAGACCGGAAACAAAATGGAGACCGGGAAATTCAGACCCTAAGGTGCGCATCAGTTCCAGGGTCCCGACAACCGCCGACGGGCTGGTGGCCAGGGACCGGATCAAAGGATCAAAATAAACATCGTCGAGCGGAATGCCGTCGGCCAGGAGACTCTCCACCAATGTTCGGCCGACCTCCAGGGCCTGGCCGTTTTCCTGAGGGATACCCCGGTCATCCATACCGAGGGCGACGACCGAACCCCGGTATTTTTTTACCAACGGCAGAATCGACTCGTACCGCCTTTTTTCTCCGCTGATCGAATTGATCATGGGTTTGCCCTGATGGACGGCCAGGGCTGCGGTCAGGGCCGCTGGATTGGGGCTGTCGATACAGAGGGGGACGCCCGTCGCCGCCTGCACGATGTCGACCAGCCAGGCCAGTCTTTCCGGTTCGGCCTCGGTGGAAAAAGTCCCGCAATTCACGTCCAGCATTCGGGCCCCGGCCTCGACTTGCTCTATGGCCTCCCGAAGGATCGGGTCGGCCTCCTTTTCTTCCACGGCCCGCGCCAGGGCCTTTCGGGTCGTATTGATCCTTTCCCCAATGATCAGCATAGACACTCCTTGGCTTTGTTTATTGTTTGCCGGCCTCTCACCGGAAAACAATAAAAGAACTTCTTCGCGCCCTTTGCGGCTTTGCGGTGAAAAAATCTATAAAATATCGCTACCCGCCGGCAGGGGAATGACGCGTTTTTTGAGACCATCAATGCCCATCCCCGGCATAGATCTGCCGGCAGATATTTATCCCGGTGACCGCGTCTTCGGCATAATAATCGGCCCCGGTAAACTGACGGACCTGTTCGTTGGTGGGTGTTCCGCCGATGATGATCTTTACTTTGTCTCTTAATCCGGCCTTGACGAGTTCATCGACGACCTGTTTCATCTCCGGATAGGTAAAGTTCAAAAGGGCGCTTAAGCCCAGGGCCCTGGCCCCGGTCTCCTGGAGGGCCTTTACGAACCGTTCTGCCGGCACATCAACGCCCAGGTCAACAACCTCGAAACCGGAGCCGCGCAGCAGGGTGACGACGATGTTTTTGCCGATGTCATGAATGTCACCCTTGACCGTGCCGATGACCACTTTTCCGGCCGAGGGGCCCGATGGTGTTTTCACCATCAGCGGTTCAAGACGCTTCATAACCGCCTTGAGGATCTCGGCGGAAAAAATGAGCTGACTGATAAAGTATTTGCCGGTAGAAAAGAGCTCACCCACGGCGACCATGCCTTCATTCAAGGCCTTGACGATCTCCATGGCCGGCCAGCCTTCCCGGATCTTTTGCTCCACCAGTTCATAGACCTTCTTTTCATTGAGGTCGCGTAAGGCCTGTCTCAGTTCTTCCATTCGGTCCTCCTTATTGTCTTTTCTTACAAGACCCATTGCCAAAGCCAGGTATAGGCCTGGCTTTCCAGCATTTCCCAGGGGCGGCGGATCAATGCTTCATCGCCGAGTATGGTCCCGAGTTCAGCCTTCTTTTTTTCCCAGGGGGTGACCATTTTCGGAAATTCAAAGGCCTTTATCTCTCCGGGGAAAGGTTTCTTCGGTTGGGGCTTGATAGGGTTATCGTAAACACCGTATTCCAGGACCGCCTCGATCATGGCCCTGAAGTTTTCCGGTCTGGTGGTGTAGGGGAAATTGCACCCGCCGCTGATGATGAAGCCGCCGTCCTGACCCACGGTCTGACAGAGGTGTTTTACCTGGGCGCGCATCTCTTCCGGAGTCCCGAGGATAAACTGAGAATCTTTTATGCCGCCGGCCAGACACTGGTGATGGCCGATGTCTTTTTTGGCCTTGAAGATGTCGCCCTGATTGTCAATGTCGCAGAGGACTGTGCCCTTGGGGACCTCCAGGAAATGGTGCCAGTGGCGCCCCCAGTCGCCTTCCAGATAAGCCCGGACCGTGTGACCGGCCTGGATCAAGATCTCCAGGACCTTCTTGAAGGAGGGCCAGTAGAAGCGGTCAAATTCCTGTGGTGAAAGAAAACAGGCCTTATGCGTGGGCACAAAAATAGGCCAACGTTTTAACGGATCGGCCGTGGCCAGGGCCAGATTGGCCATTTCATTGACCAGGACATCACAGGCGGCAATCACTTTATCGGGCTGCCGGTAACAGTCCATGATCGTGCCGGTAAGGCCCCTCAGGGTATCGGCGATGACGTCGAAAGGGGCCAGAAAAAATCCAGCCATGGGTTGGGGCATACCGGCCTCCTGTTCAAGGGCCATGGTCCGATTTCGCATGACCTGCCCCATCATGGCCTGGGCCAGGCCTCCCTTCAAAAAAGCCAGATAGGAACGGACGGAGCCCCGTTCCTGGAATTCCCCGAAGATCCGCGGCAACCAGCGGTCAAACATAAATTCGATGGGGTCTTTGATCAAAAGGTCATACTCATCGGCCAACATATATTCCCTTTCGACAAATTGAAACTGGTCTCTCGGCGGCAGGTCCCGGCCCGGCAGTTTATAGGTTTTTAAGTCCACCACATCAAAGAGAGGGCCGTAGATGCGGTTGTTTCTCAAGACATCCACTTCCGGAAAATCCCGGCAAAAGGCCAATTCCGCCTGGAGCCACTTTGCGCTGTCATAGATCGTTTCCTGATTGCTGTTGCCGGAATAGACCTCGGCAAAGTAATTGCTGCCCGTGGCTATGGGCACGCGGTCGAGGGGCTCGAGGGCGATAGCCGCCTGATAACGTCCCAATCTCTGGGCATAAAGGGGTTTCAAATCTTCCGACATGGCGGATAACCTCCTCAGGTTGCAATTTGATGTTGAGTTTCAGAAAATTTTATATTATTGCCGATCGGTCAACCCCAGCCATTTCTCAAGCCCGGCGGGATCAGCCGCGAGTTCGGAACTGGCCCCCTGATGGACCATACGGCCCCGTTCCAGGACGATGGTCCTGTCGGTCAGGGGGAGGACCTGCCGGGCGTGCTGTTCTATCAGGAGAACGGCCAGGCCGGTAGAGCGGATCATATTGGCCATGGCGGCCAAAAGCTCCTGGACCACAATGGGGGCCAATCCCTCCAGGGGCTCGTCGAGCAGAAGGAGGGCCGGGTTGATCACCAGGGCCCTCCCTATGGCCAGCATTTGTTGCTCACCGCCTGAAAGATGATTGCCATAGTGATGACGGGCACCGCTCAAACGCGGGAAAAGCTCGAAAACCCGTGTTGGTGTCCATGGTCCCGGCCTGGCGACGGCGGTCAAATTTTCCAGGACGGTGAGGGAGGGAAAGATGTCCCGTTCCTGGGGCACCCAGCCCAGCCCGGCCCCGGCCCGGTGATGAGCGGCCATTCGGGTGATATCGGCGCCGCGAAACCAGATCCGGCCACTGCGCAGGGTCGTATGGCCCATCAGGGTGGCCACCAGGGTTGTTTTCCCCATGCCGTTCCGGCCCAGGACAGCCAGGGCCTCTCCCTCGGAAATGGTCAGCGACAGGCCGGAAATCACCACGCCATGGCCATAACCGGCGGACAGATCTTCGATCCGCAGAAGCTCAGCCATGGGCCGCCTCACCCAAGTAGACTTCGCGCACCCGGGGATTGTCGGCAATGGCCGTCGGCGGGCCTTCGACCAGGATCGAACCGGCGACCAGGACGGTGATCCGCTTGGCGAAGCGAAAGACCAGGTCCATGTCATGTTCTATAAGCAGAACGGATACCGAGGAGGGCAGGTCCGCCAATTGAGCGTAAAGCTCGGCACTCTCCCCATGGGGGATACCGGCTGCCGGTTCGTCGAGCAGAAGGACCTTCGGGCGCTGGGCCAGGGCCAGGGCGATCTCCAGCAACCGCTGCCGTCCATAAGGCAGGGTCCTGGTCGGCTCATGGGCGCAATCGAGCAGACCCAGTCGGTCGAGGAGTTCAGCCGCCTCGTTAATGGTATCGGCATCCCGGTCCAGGCCATGCCACCAGTCGGAGGTTGCCCCGCGCCTCTGGGCCACGGAGAGGACCACGCTTTCCAGGGGCGTCAGGTCGGGAAAAAGCTGATTGACCTGGAAAGTGCGGACCAGCCCCAAAGACTACCCGGCGATACTGCGATTCATTGGTTATGTCCATTCCGTCGAGGAAGACCTGTCCGGCCGTCGGCGTCAAGACACCGGTCAGCAGGTTGACCAGGGTGGTCTTGCCGGCGCCGTTGGGTCCGATAAGGGCCTGGCGAGCGCCCTGTTCGATCAGGAGAGATATGTCGTTGGCCACGGTCAAGCCACCGAAGTATTTTTTGAGTCCCTTCGTTTCCAACACCACGGCCATGGTCAATCTCCGTTTAAGGATACTTGTTTGCGCCAACGCCGCTTGAAGAGCGATGTGGCCTCTCGGGCGAGTCCCACGAGGCCTCCCCGGGCCAGGAATACCAGGGCGACGAAGGCAATGCCGATCCAGAACTCCCAGTACTCGGGACTGATTCCGGAGAGCCAGTACTGGGCGACGATCAGGGCCAGGGCCCCGATCAGCCCGCCGTAGAGCGTGCCGGCACCGCCGAGGACGACCATGAGCAGGACTTCGGCCGATTTTCCGAAGGAAAGCACGTCGAGCGAAACGAATTGGGTGGTCTGGGTCAGGAGGGCTCCGGCGATCCCTGCCAGGGCCGCGGACATGGTGTAGGCCATCACCAGACGCCTGGCCACCGGGGTCCCGATGGCCGGCATGCGCAGGGCGTTTTCTTTGATGCCCCGCAAGGCCAGCCCGAATGGGGAATGAATGATGCGTCGAACCAGAAGAAAAAAGAGAAAAAGTACTCCCATGCTGTAGACATAGGCGGTGCGGCCATAAAGATCGAAACTCCAGATCCCCAGAAGACGCCAGACCGCGACCCCCTGGAGGCCGTCGGCGCCGCCGGTCAGCCAGCGCATCTTGTTGGCTACCTCCAGAAGCATGAGGGAGATGCCCAGGGTCACCATGAGCCGCGTCAGATCCGAGCCGCGCAACACCAGGAAGCTCGTGGCCAAGCCGAGCAGGGCGGCGGCCAGGCCGCCGATCATCAGCCCGGTCAGGGGTTCTCCCCAGCCCTGCTGGGCCAAAATTCCCGCCGTGTAGCCTCCCAGCCCGAAGAAGGCCGCCTGGCCAAGAGAAATGATGCCGGCATGACCGAGGATCAGGTCGAGGGAAAGGGCAAAGAGGCCCATGATGGCCACCCGGCTAAGCAACACCAGTTGCTTGGGGAGGAAGAAGAAAGCGGCTACGGTGAGAAGCCAGAAAGCAAATTCAAGGGGCCGCCAGGAAAAGGCCTGCCGGAGATGCCCGGCTTCGGCTTCATATCGAATCCGGCCATCCAGGGCAACGGGCGCGTTTTGAGGGCCTGGAACCGTCAATGGGTCGCCTTACGACCGAAGAGACCCTGGGGACGCCAGATGAGCATGACGATCATGACCGCGTAAATGATAAAGGCCCCGAGCTCGGAAATGTAGTATTTTCCGGCCACATCGAAGATTCCGAGGATGAGGGCCGCCGCCAGAGGGCCACCCACCGTACCGGTCCCGCCGACAGCGACGACGATCAGAAAATAGACCAGAAACTTCACCGGGAAAACGGGATCGAGGTCAAGGATCTCGATCCCCAGTGCGCCGGCCAGCCCGGCCAGCCCTGATCCCACTCCAAAGGTGACGGCGAAAAGATGATTAACGTTGATGCCCAGGCCGCGAGCAACCCGTCCGTTGTCCACAGCCGCCCGCAATCGGCTGCCGAAACGGGTCCGCATCAATACCAGGTGGAGAAGGAGGGCGATGAGCCCGGCCAGTCCGATCAGGAAGAGACGGTAGACGCCGACCTCGAAACCGGAGAAGACATGAAACTGCCCTTGCAGAAAGGTGGGGACCTGGATGATCTGATGCTGAGAGCCCATGAAGTAGGCGGCCCCGGCCATGGAGGCGAAGACGATGCCGATGGTAAAAAGGACCTGGTCCAGGGGGTTGGCATTGTAAAGGCGAACGTAGAGGGTGCGTTCCAGAATCACCCCGGCTAAGGCCGAAACGATAAAGGCTGCGGGCAGGCAGACCAGAAAAGGCACGCCCCATCGGTTTAACAACACGACCGCCACATAGCCGCCCAGCATGGCGAAGGCACCATGGGCCAGGTTGACGAAGTTCATGATGCCCAGGGTGATGCTGAGCCCGAGGGCCAGCAGAAAAAGCAAGGCCCCATAGGCAACCCCGTCAAAAAGGACTGTCAGCATAGGATATCTCTTCCCGCAAGGACCGATTTTTACATGCCGGCCGGTGGTACCGAAGCGATATGGTCGAACTCCACATTGAATAGGTGCCCGCCCTGGCGTTTCACTTCGCGCAGATAGACATCTTGAATGATGTCGCGGGTCCGGGGATCGATGGTTATTTTGCCGCGTGGGCTCATCCAGCTCAGTCCCTTGGCCGCGGCCATGAATTTATCGCCTTCGGTCGAGCCGTTGGTCTTCTTCAGGACCTGGTAAATCAGGGCCATACCATCCCAGCCGCCGACGGACATGAAGTTCGGCCGCAGCCCGGGGTTGGCCTTTTCAAAGGCGGCCACGTAAGCCTTGTTCTCGGCCGAGGGGTGGGCCGCCGAATAGTACATCGAGGTAATCGTCCCCAGGGCCGGATCTCCCATGGAGTCGAGGATGTCGTCGTCGGTTACATCTCCCGGTCCGATGAGTTTGATACCGGCCTTGGCCAGACCACGCTCGGCAAACTGCTTCATTACCGCAGCGCCCTGGCCGGAGGGGACGAAGACAAACAGGGCATCAGGCTTGGCATCCTTGGCCTTTTGCACATAAGGCGAGTAGTCGGGGTTCTGCAAGGGAACCCGGGCGCTGCCGACGATTTTTCCGCCGTTCTTTTCGAAGACCTTCTTGAAGCTCGTCTCCGCGTCGATGCCGGGGGCATAATCGGATACCAGGCTGAAGACCTTCATAATGCCGTGTTTGGTGGCCCAAACCGCCATGGGGGTGGAGTCCTGGGACAGAGTGGCCGAGGTGCGCAGGATGTATGGAGATTTCTCCGGGATGACCAGGGTCATGGCCGACATGACGATCATGGGGGTCTTGGCGGCCGTGGCGATCGGGGCGGCCGCAAAGGCCAGAGGCGTCAGACCGAATCCGGCCAGGATTTCGGCATGGTCGTTGGTGACCAGCTCCTGGGCGAAGCGCTTGGTGGTCTCCGGGGCATTGGTGTCGTCACGGAGCAGCAACTCGATCTTCCGTCCGGCAACCACATCGCCGTGCTCGGCCATATAGAGCTTGACGGCCGCGACGACCTGCTTCCCTGTCGAAGCAAAGGGACCGGTCATGGGCAGGATAAGTCCGATCTTCAAAGGTTGTTGGGCTAAGGCCCCCTCAAATAAAAAAGCAGACGTGGAAAGAAAAACCAGGAATAAGGCGAAGACCTTTTTCATTTTCATGACGCTCCTCTCTTTTGGGTCACAGATGATGACGGTGAAAGATGATTCGACGGGAAGATGCTTTTTGATGGGACGAGTATAAAAGAATGAAAAACAGGGGTCAAGGAGAAAAGCAAATTT
>CAWGEQ010000021.1:0-44350 GCA_963821645.1 uncultured delta proteobacterium
TAAGTATGCTGGACCTTTCGATTGTGGATATACGACCGGAACAAAATTTGCTGATTGTCAAAGGGGCGGTGCCCGGGAGCCGCAACAACTTAGTGACCATTTATAAAAAGTGAATCAGAATCGCTTTCGGATTGATCCAATCTCTTTGATTAGGAAACAACATTCAAAGGCGTTAAGGAAAAAGGTATGCCAACGGTAACTGTCTATAACCTTTCCGGAGAAAAGGTGGAAGACCTCATTCTGAAGGAAGAGATCTTTAACCGGGAGGTCAACCCCCATATATTCCATCAGATCGTCTCGGTCTTTCAAACCAATCAGAGGGCCGGAACCTCCTCAACCAAAGGTCGATCGGAAGTCCGCGGTGGGGGTAAAAAGCCCTTTCGTCAAAAAGGGACCGGTCGGGCCAGACAGGGCAGCAGTACTTCCCCTTTGATGCGAAAAGGGGGGATTGTTTTCGGGCCTAAACCCCGGAAATATGAGATGAAGGTCAACAAAAAGGTCAAAAAATTGGCCTTGAAAATGGCCTTATCTTCCAAATGGCAAGGTGCGCAACTGACGATCTTGGAACATTTCAATTTGGAAGAGATTAAAACGAAAAAATTTAATCAGATCATGGATCGTCTGCAATTAAAAAAGACCTTGATCATTACCGATCAGGAAAACCCGAATTTAGAAAAATCAGCCCGAAACGTCAACGGGGTCAAAGTCCTGAGGGCGGGCGGCATGAATGTCTACGATCTATTAAGATACGATCAATTGGTCCTGCTAAAACCCAGTATTCCGATCATTGAGGAGGCCTTAGGCCAATGAAAGATATGTTTCAAATTATCAAAAGGCCCTTGTTAACCGAAAAAAGCACTCGAAAAAAGGAAGAATTCAATGAGTTGACCTTTGAGGTGGACCGCCGCGCCAATCGTACGGAGGTCAAAACGGCCATACAGACCCTGTTTAAGGTTAAGGTGGAACGGGTCAATCTAATGCAACAGGAAGGGAAGAAAAAGCGCGTGGGGAAAAAAATCGGACGGACCGCCGACTGGAAAAAGGCCCTGGTCCGGCTGGCCCCCGGGGAAGCCATTGAGAATTTATAGGGGGGATGACAGGCGCTTGGGTAAGGGAGAATAGCTATGGGCATTAAAACATGTACACCAACCTCGCCGGGAAGGCGGTTTCAGACCTTTGATACTTTTGAGGAGATCACCTCGAAGGGACCCCTGAGGGGACTGGTTGAACCCTTGTCCAGTACCGGTGGACGCAACAATTACGGTCGCATGACCAGCCGACATCGGGGAGGCGGACATAAACGGCAATACCGGCGTATTGATTTTAAACGGGAGAAGACCGATATTCCGGCCAGGGTGGCCGGGATCGAATATGACCCCAATCGATCAACTCGAATCGCCTTGTTGCATTATGCGGATGGTGAAAAGCGGTATATCCTGGCCCCTCATGATATCAAATTAGGAGACCTGGTGATCAGCAGCGCCCATGCCGACATTAAGCCGGGTAATGCCCTGCCTATAGGCAATATACCTCTGGGGACTACTATCCACAACATCGAATTGAGGCCGGGCTGCGGCGGGCAAATGGCCCGTAGTGCCGGCACTTACGGCCAATTAATGGCCAAGGAAGACAAGTACGGGCAAATCAAAATGCCCTCGGGAGAAGTGCGCAAGGTCCTATTGACCTGCAAGGCCACCATAGGGCAATGCGGTCATCTTTTACACGAGAGGATTTCTCTGGGGAAGGCGGGCCGAAGTCGCTGGCTGGGTAAAAGACCCAAGGTCCGTGGTGTAGCCATGAATCCCGTGGATCATCCCCACGGCGGAGGAGAAGGCAAGTCCTCCGGGGGACGACATCCGGTAACTCCCTGGGGGGTTCCGACGAAGGGTTATAAAACCCGGAAGAAAAAAAGTAGTGATCGCTTGATCGTCAAGAAAAGGAAAGCCTAAACCAATTTCATATTTAGGATTTCGGAATGCGGATGAAGGTTAACTCCGCAATCGCCAATCTGAAATCCGCAATGAGTATGGGGGGTATTTGTGGCACGTTCAGTAAAAAAAGGGCCGTTTGTTGATGGACCTTTGTTGAAGAAAGTAGAGGAATCCCAGGAGGCCAAAAGCCGTAAAGTCATTAAAACCTGGTCCAGACGCTCAACCATCCTTCCTGAGTTTGTGGGCCTGACCTTTGCGGTCCATAACGGTAAAAAGTTCATTCCGGTCTATGTTACGGAAAATATGGTCGGCCACAAATTGGGTGAGTTTGCTCCCACAAGGACTTTTTATTCTCATTCCGGGGACAAAAAGACCGCGGTTAAAGGAAAAACCAAGTAGGAAAGGGTAAAAACCGATGGAGACAAAAGCCCAGGCTAAATATATACGGATAGCGCCGCGAAAGGTCCAGGTGATCATACCGACCATTAAGGGGCGGAAAGTGGAAGAAGCCATTGCCATTCTACAGTTTATGCCCAGAAAAGGGGCGCGCATCCTCCAAAAGGTCTTGCACTCGGCGGTAGCCAATGCCGAACAGAATAAAGTGGATATCGATACACTGGTGGTCAAAAGGGTTCTGGTTGACGGCGGTCCGACTTTAAAGCGCTTTATGCCCAGGGCCATGGGGCGGGCAACCCCCATATTAAAAAGGACCAGTCATATTACAGTTTATTTAGCGGAAGCTTAAGGACAAGGAGGTCGGTTTGGGACAGAAGACACATCCAAAGGGATTCCGACTGGTTTTAAACAAGGATTGGAATTCCAGGTGGTTTGCTGATAAAGAGTTTGCTCATTTGATTCAAGAGGATAAACAAATCCGCGATTTTTTGAAAAAAAGATTGTTTGAGGCGGGTATTGCCCGGATTGAAATAGAAAGGGCGGCTAATAAAGCCAAGATTATTATCTACACGGCCCGGCCCGGGATTGTTATCGGCAAAAAAGGGTCCCAGATCGAAATCCTGAAAAAAGACCTGGAAAAAAAGATAAGCCGAGAAGTCATTTTGGATATCCAGGAAGTCCGTAAACCCGAGGTCGAAGCCCAGTTGGTGGCTGAAAATGTGGCTTCCCAATTAGAACGCCGGGTGGCCTTCAGACGGGCCATGAAAAAAGCGGTGAGTTCGGCGCGAAAATTTGGAGCCAAAGGTATCAAGATCGCCTGTGCCGGTCGCCTGGGCGGAGCGGAAATGGCCAGGACCGAATGGTATCGGGAGGGCCGGGTTCCGTTGCACACTTTGCGGGCCATTATCGATTACGGGTTTGCCGAGGCGGCTACAACCTACGGCCTTATCGGAATCAAGGTGATCATCTTTAAAGGAGAAAAGTTAACCGAAAAGGAAATACCGGTTTGATACGGAAATTAAGGGTCCACGGTCCAAGGTGTAAGGTTATAAGGTTTTTCCTTAAACCGTAAACCCTAAACCTTGAACCTATTTTCATGAGGAATATCTGACATGCTCAGTCCAAAAAAAGTTAAATATCGGAAACAACAAAAAGGTCGGATGCGGGGCGCCGCCTATCGGGGCTCCAACCTGGAATTCGGCGACTTCGGACTTCAGGCCATGGAATGCGGACGGTTGACCGCCCAACAAATCGAGGCGGCCCGAATCGCCATGACCCGTTCCATCAAGAGGGGCGGGAAGATATGGATCCGCATTTTTCCGGACAAACCGATTACCAAGAAACCCGCTGAAACCCGGATGGGAAAGGGAAAGGGTGCCCCCGAAGCCTGGGTGGCGGTAATCCGTCCCGGCCGGATCATTTATGAAATGGAAGGGGTTTCCAAAGAGGTGGCCGATGAGGCCTTGCGTTTGGCCGCTCATAAACTTCCCATTAAGACCAAAATTGTGGTGAGGAGCCTGCAGTGAAAGCCAAGGAGTTAACAGAATTGACTATAGAGGAATTGCGGTCCAAAGAGAAAGAGGTTCAGGAGACCTTGTTTAACTTACGTTTTCAACATGCCACGGGTGTACTGGAAAACACCATGCGCATTCCGGCGACCAAAAAGGATCTGGCCCGCATCAAAACGGCTCTTCGCGCTAAAATGATCAACCAGTAAAAAATCAAAGAGGATTAGGATATGAAAAAGAGGGGCAATCGTAAGACGTTAACCGGGACCGTGGTCAGCGATAAAATGGAAAAAACGGTTGTGGTTTCGGTGGAACGGTTGGTGAAGCACTTGGCTTACCAAAAGTTTATCCGCAGGAAAGACAAATTCATGGCCCACGACGAAGGGAATGAATGCCGTATCGGGGATCGGGTTTTGCTGACGGAAACGCGGCCCCTAAGCAAGCTGAAGCGGTTCAAGGTCAGCAAGATTGAAGAGAAAATGGAGTAGAAGGCAGGGGATCCCTTATGATACAGACACAAACACAACTCGACGTAGCCGATAATTCTGGAGCCAAAAAGGTATTTTGCATCCGGGTCTTGGGGGGAACGCGCCGCCGATATGCCGGGGTCGGGGATATTATCGTGGTTTCCGTCAAAGAAGCCATACCGAATGCCAAGGTCAAAAAAGGGGATGTCATGAAGGCCGTGGTGGTTCGGACCAAAAAAGAGATCTCCCGCCCGGACGGCTCCTATATTAAATTTGACGACAATTCGGCGGTTTTGATCAATCAACAACGGGAACCGGTGGGAACCCGCATATTCGGCCCGGTGGCCCGGGAACTCAGGGCTAAGAATTTTATGAAGATTATTTCTCTGGCCCCGGAAGTCTTATAAGGGCTTTTTAAGGAAAGCGAGCAAGGATTAACCATCATGGTCAGGCACAAGATCCATATAAAAAAGAATGATAAGGTCATGGTTGTTTCGGGGAAAGAAAAGGGAAAGGTCGGTAAAATCCTTAAAGTCCTTCCGGAAAAAAACCGGGTGATCGTAGAAAAGGTCAATTATATCAAACGACATACCCGCCCCGGAGGAAAGGTCAGTAAAGGGGGCATCATTGAAAAAGAGGCCCCTCTCCATGTTTCCAATGTGATGCTCATCTGTGGAAAATGCACCGACCCGGTTCGGATTGGTTTTCAGAGACAAACGGATGGGAAAACGGTCCGTGTTTGCAAAAAATGCGGGGAGATTTTGGAGAATAAATAGCCGGAAAAGGATGGAACAAGGCATGCCCAGATTAAAAACCCTTTATGAAAATGAAGTCAGGCCCCAATTGATCAAGGAGTTCAATTATCATAATGTCATGGAAGTTCCCAGGCTGCAAACGATTGTGCTCAATATGGGCTTGGGGGAAGCCATTCAAAATATCAAAATCCTGGATAATGCCGTGGAAGAACTGGCCCTCATTGCCGGGCAAAAGGTAGTGATCACCCGGGCTAAAAAATCGATTGCTTCTTTTAAGTTGCGGGAAAATATGCCTATTGGCTGCATGGTCACCCTTCGCCGGGAGCGCATGTTTGACTTCCTGGATAAATTGATCCACATTGCCTTGCCACGGGTTCGGGATTTTCGGGGCGTTTCACCAAAATCCTTTGATGGTCGCGGCAATTATACCCTGGGAATCCGGGAGCACATCATTTTTCCGGAGATTAATTACGACAAGATTGACAAGGTCAAAGGCTTGAATATCACCATCGTCACTACTTCCAAGACCGATGAAGAAGGAAGGGCCTTGTTGAAATTATTGGGGATGCCTTTTCGCAATTAATTCCCTGTGGATGGTAGAAACTTTAAGCTGGTAAAAAGGAGGAAGACAAATTGGCAAAGACGTCTTTAATGATCAAGGCCAAGCGGACACCGAAATTCAAGGTTCGGGGTTATAACCGATGTCCGTTATGCGGTCGCCCCAGGGGCTTTATTCGAAAATTCGGAATTTGCCGTATCTGCTTCCGGCTGATGGCCCTTAAGGGAGATATCCCCGGTGTCGTTAAATCCAGCTGGTAACCGAGACATTCATCAATAAAGGAACCAAAAAAGGAGCTAAAACTTATGGGTATGACCGATCCCATTGCCGATATGCTGACCCGGATTCGAAACGGCAGTTCTGCTAAATTCAGCAAGGTGGATATCCCGGCTTCCAAGATCAAGATCCAGATCGCCCGGATATTGAAAGATGAAGGGTATATCAAAAATTTCAAGGTCATCAAGGATAACCGACAGGGGTTACTCCGCCTTTATCTTAAATTTGACGAAAAGAATCAAGAGGTCATCTCTAGTATCCAAAGGGCCAGTCGGCCCAGTCGGCGCTATTATGCCAAGAAGGATAATATCCCTAAGGTGTTGAACGGCCTGGGTCTGTCGATCCTGACGACCTCTAAAGGGGTCCTGACGGAGCGGGAAGCTCGAAAGCAGGGCGTGGGCGGCGAAATTATCTGTACGGTCTGGTAAGACGGAGAAGAGGCGGGAAAGGAGAAAGGTATGTCACGGGTTGGAAAAAAACCCATTCCGATACCCATTAAGGTCACGGTGTTATTGACCGATGAGGGGGTCGTCGTTCAAGGTCCCAGGGGGGAGTTGCGGCGGATAGTTCCTCCCCAATTGGCCGTCAGGGTGGAGGATAACCGGATCATCCTTCAACCGCTGGAAGAAAGCCAGAAGGTCAAGGCCTTGTTCGGCTTATTCAGGACCTTAATAGCTAATATGGTCAAAGGAGTGGCAGAAGGTTTTGAAAGGGTTTTAGAGATACAAGGGGTAGGGTATCGTGCCGAAGTCCAGGGCAATCAACTTATTTTGAATCTCGGTTATTCACATCCGGTCCCTTTCCAATTGCCGGAAGGGATTTCCGCCCAGGTTGAAAAACAGACAAAGCTGACGCTGAGCGGTATCGACCGGGATCTTTTAGGATTGACCGCTGCCCGGATTAGAAGGTTTCGTCCCCCCGAACCTTACAAGGGTAAGGGGATCAGATATCAGGAAGAAAAAATTCGTCGGAAGGTTGGGAAAACCGGTTCTAAATAATCTCAGAGGATGTTATGGAATCTCTAAAGAAAAAAAAATTAGCCCATTTAAAGAGAAAAAAACGGGTGAGAAAAAAGATCTGGGGAGATGAAACACGACCCCGGCTTTCCGTTTTTCGAAGTGCCCGGAACATTTACGCCCAAATCATTGTGGATACCACCGGCCAAACTCTGGTCCAGGTATCCAGTTTGAGCCCGGAAATCCGGGAAAACCGAGTTCCCGGTAAGGTGGCGGAGGCCCAAAAGGTTGGGGGCCCTGTTGGCCCGGAAGGCCACGGAAAAGGGGATCAAACAGGTAGTTTTTGATCGGAACGGTTTTTTGTATCATGGCCGGGTAAAAGCGGTGTCTTCAGCCGCCCGGGAAGCCGGGTTGGAATTTTAGAGGGGGGCGAGATTGGCAGACTTCAATTCAGCGGATAAGAATTTAATCAATAAAGTGGTCCATATCAGTCGTGTGGCCAAGGTGGTCAAGGGGGGACGTCGTTTCAGTTTCAGTGCCTTGGCCGTTGTCGGGGACGGAAACGGTAGTGTCGGGGCAGGGTTAGGTAAGGCCAACGAAGTCCCCGAAGCCATTCGTAAGGCCATGGAAAAGGCCAAGAGGGAGATGAAGGGATTCCCCTTGACCGATCAAACCATCCCTCACGAGGTCATCGGTTCCTTCGGCGCCGGGCGGGTGTTACTAAAGCCGGCCTCAAAAGGGACGGGAATTATCGCCGGAGGGGTGGTGCGTGCGGTCATGGAGGCCGTGGGGGTACAGAATATTTTGACCAAATGCCTGGGTTCCCATAACCCTCATAATGTAATCCGGGCCACCTTGGAGGGCTTGCGAAATCTTAACAGCCCGGAAATGATCGCCCAAAAAAGAGGCAAAACCTTGGCAGAAATCAGGTAAGGCTATGACAGAAAAAATGATTCAAATTACCTTATCCAAAAGTGGAATTGGCCGACCCCCCAAACATCGGCGAACCATTCAGAGTTTGGGTTTGACCAAGATGAATAAAACCATAACCCGTAAAGATACGCCGGAACTGAGAGGGATGATTCGACAGATATCCCATCTGGTGGAAGTTAAAGAATGAGATTGGAGTCGTTGTAATGGATTCAGAACCAAAAGGCACGAGATATCATCTGGGCAATTTGTCACCGGCCCCCGGTTCCAGAAAAAAGCCTAAACGGGTAGGCCGGGGAGTAGGCTCCGGACATGGAAAGACGGCTACCCGGGGTAGCAAAGGTCAGAATGCCAGGTCCGGAGGAGGGGTTCGGCCCGGTTTTGAAGGTGGCCAGATGCCCATCCAAAGACGCCTTCCCAAGCGGGGTTTTACCCCTATCAGCAGGAATGTCTACACCTTGATCAATATCCGGGATCTCAAATCTTTTGAAAATGGGTCCACCGTGGATTTACCCGGCCTGTTACAGACGGGGATCATCCGCCGTTTGAAAGACGGGGTCAAATTGTTGGGACACGGAGAGATTCAAAACGCCTTGTTTATCAAGGTCAACAGATGTAGCCAGGGGGCCAGACAAAAGATTGAGGCGGCCGGGGGAACGGTTGAGGTGATTTAGTGGTCATCGGCGGCATTCAAAATATTACCAAGATCCCCGAGCTGAAAAAGAAGATCTGGTTTACCCTGGCCATGCTGGCCGTTTATCGCGTCGGGGTCCATATTCCTTCTCCCGGGATTGATGCGGTGGCTTTGGCAGCCTTTTTCAAAAGGGCTCAGGGAACCTTGTTCGGTCTTTTTGATATGTTTTCAGGCGGGGCCTTGGAGCACATGTCCGTCTTTGCCCTGGGGATCATGCCCTATATCAGCGCCTCCATTATTCTGGACCTCTTGACGGTGGTCATTCCCTACCTGGATAAACTCAAAAAAGAAGGGGAGGCCGGACGGAAAAAAATTACCCAGTATGCCCGCTACGGGACGGTGGTGCTCTCCCTTTTTCAGGGCTTGGGGATCGCCGTGGGCATGGAGAATATGTCCGGACCCGGCGGGGCCTCGGTGGTCATTCACTCCGGCTGGGCTTTCCGTTTGATGACCATGATCACCTTGACCTCGGGTACGGCCTTTATCATGTGGCTGGGAGAGCAGATTACCGAGCGGGGTATTGGAAACGGCATCTCCCTGATCATTTTCGCCGGCATCGTGGCCCGCATGCCTACCGCTTTAACCAATACCTGGCAATTGGTGCGGACCGGCGAGATGAACTTTATCTTTCTTTTGTTGCTGATGATCCTGATGGCCGGCGTGGTCGGGTTTATTGTTTTTGTAGAGCGGGGGCAGCGGCGGATCCCGGTTCAGTACGCCAAGCGCGTAGTCGGCCGGAAGGTTTATGGAGGACAGAGCACCCACCTGCCCTTGAAGATCAATACTTCCGGGGTCATACCGCCCATTTTTGCTTCTTCTATCCTCATGTTTCCGGCCACGATCACCCAATTCATACAGATCCAGTGGCTGAGCGGGTTTGTCAAAAATTATCTGTCCGTGGGAGGAATGCTCTATTCCCTGGTATACGTGGGTTTTATTTTTTTCTTCTGTTATTTTTACACCGCGGTGACCTTCAACCCGGTCGATGTGGCCGAAAATATGAAAAAATACGGCGGGTATATTCCGGGGATCCGGCCGGGAAAAAGAACGGCCGATTATATCGACAGGATATTGACCCGCATCACCTTCGGAGGGGCCTTGTACATCTCGGCGGTTTGCGTTCTGCCGACCGTCCTGATCCATCGTTTCAATGTCCCTTTTTATTTCGGCGGAACGGCCCTGTTGATTGTTGTCGGAGTGGCCATCGATACCATGGCCCAAATTGAATCGCACATGTTGACCCGCCATTACGAAGGATTCATGAAAAAGGGAATGGCGCGCATTAAAAGATAGTCTCAAGGATCAAGGAGGAATTCGATGAATCTAATATTGTTGGGACCGCCGGGGGCTGGTAAGGGGACGCAGGCCAAGATGATGATTGATAAATATCATCTCCCTCAAATTTCAACCGGTGATATCTTAAGGGCAGCCTTAAAAGAGCGGACGCCATTGGGACTGAAGGCCAAGGAATATATGGATAAAGGGCTTTTGGTTCCCGATGAGGTGGTTATTGATATTATCCGGGAACGTCTCAAGGAGCCCGATTGCCGGAACGGCTATATCCTGGACGGCTTCCCGCGGACCGTCGCCCAGGCCCAGGCCCTGGACAAGGTCTTGGCCGATATGCATTCGGGCATCGATCATGTGATTTCGATCGAGGTGGAAAAAGGGGAGTTGATTAAACGTCTGACCGGACGGCGGACCTGTCGTCAATGCGGCCGGGGCTATCATGTTATTTTTGATCCCTCTCTCAATAAGGATTTGTGCGATAAATGCCAGGGAGAACTCTATCAGCGGGATGACGACAATGAAGATACCGTTCGAAACCGCCTGGATGTTTATGATTCCCAAACTTTTCCTTTAATTCAATACTACAAAGATAAAAACCTGCTTCGGTCGATTGAGGGACAAGGGAGTATTCAACAGATTTTCGACCGGATCGCAGAGGTTCTTTCTTAAGGAGACGGATGATCTTCTTGAAATCCCCGGAGGAGATCGAAAAAATGAGCGCCTCGGGGAAATTGGTGGCCGAAATTTTAGCGGAGATCCGAAACCGGATTAAGGCGGGGGTAACCACCCAGGAATTGGATCAGTTGGCTTCCCGGCTCTCTTTAAAAAAAAAGGCCCGGCCGGCATTTAAGGGGTACCACGGATATCCGTTCAGTTTGTGCGTCTCGGTTAATGAAGAAGTCGTCCATGGGTTTCCTTCGAAAAGAAGATTGGTGGACGGGGATATTGTCAGTTTGGATTTTGGTGTTTATCTTGACGGGTATTATGGAGACGCCGCCCTGACCCAGGCGGTCGGGGAGGTTTCCCCCTTAGCCGAACGATTGATCCGGGTCACTCGGGAAGCCTTATTTAAAGGGTTGGATCAGCTTAAGGCCGGAAGGCGGTTGGGAGATGTCTCTTCGGCTGTTCAAAACCATGTGGAGGACAAAGGGTTTTCGGTGGTCCGCCAATTTGTGGGACACGGTATAGGAAAAGCCCTTCATGAAGATCCCCAGGTTCCTAATTTTGGAGATGCGGGCCGGGGGATCCTTTTAAAACCGGGAATGGTTTTAGCCATAGAGCCCATGGTCAATGCCGGGGCCAGTGAGGTTGAGCTGTTGGCCGACGGTTGGACAGCGGTCACCAAAGACAGGAGTTTGTCGGCCCACTTTGAGCATACGATTGCCGTTACGGAAAACGGCTGCCGAATTTTGACTCAGGCTGATCACGGGACAACCCTTTTCTAAAGGAATTATGCCCAAAGAAGAAGCCATTGAAGTGGAAGGCAAGGTAGTGGAAACCCTGCCGAACGCCATGTTCAGGGTGGAACTGGATAACGGGCATCGGGTCCTGGCCCATATATCCGGAAAGATGCGACTGCATTTTATAAAAATTTTGCCGGGGGACCGGGTAACGGTGGAGTTGTCTCCTTATGATTTTAATCGGGGCCGGATTACCTATCGAACAAAATAACTAAAGGACGGTATAAGGTGTAAGGTTTATGGGTTAAGGTTTTCCCTTGCACCTTGGACCTTGAACCTTAGACCTTGTGGGGTATTATGAAAGTAAAGGCATCAGTCAAAAAAATATGCAGCAAATGTAAAATTATTCAGCGCAAAGGGGTTTTGCGGGTAATTTGTGAAAATCCCAAGCATAAACAGCGTCAGGGATAAGAAGGGGAGGACCGGTTTGGCCAGAATAGCGGGAATTGATTTACCAAAGAATAAACGGATTGAAGTAGGCTTGACTTATATTTATGGGATCGGTCGGGCCGCTTCCAAAAAGATTTTAGAAGAAGCCCAAATTCCTTTGGACACCAAGACCGATCAGTTGACGGAAACCCAGATCGCTCAGATCCGGAAAGTCGTTGACGGAACGGTTCGGGTGGAAGGCGACCTCAGGCGGGAAATTTCCACGAGTATCAAACGGTTGATGGATTTGGGGACCTACCGCGGACTTAGGCACCGCAAATCCCTTCCGGTGCGGGGTCAGCGGACCCATACCAATGCCCGGACCCGCAAAGGCCCGCGTCGAACGCTGGCCGGCAAAAAGAAAAAATAACTTTCGGGGTGAATCATGGCCAAAGAAGTAAAAAAGACAACTAAGAAAAAAAAGGAAAAGAAAAATATTCCTGTCGGGATCGCCCACATTCAGTCGACGTTCAATAATACGATCATCACGATTACCGACCCGATGGGGAATGTCATCGCCTGGGCCAGTGCGGGAACGCAAGGCTTTAAGGGGTCCCGAAAGAGCACTCCTTTTGCCGCTCAACTGGCTGCCGAAGAAGCGGCTAAAAGGGCGATGGAAAATGGCATGCGCTCCGTGGATGTTTTCGTTAAAGGCCCGGGCGCGGGTCGGGAGGCGGCTTTGCGGGCCTTACAGGCTACCGGCTTTCAGGTTAAATTGATTCGGGATGTGACCCCCATACCCCATAATGGGTGCCGTCCTCCCAAAAAGCGTAGGGTATAATTATTCCTTAATCATCATTCCAGAGGAGGAAGAGGTTGGCTAGATATAGAGATTCGGTCTGCCGAATGTGCCGGCGGGAAGGCTTAAAAATGTTTCTTAAGGGGGATCGGTGTTATTCGGATAAATGTGCCTTCGAACGCCGGGGATATCCTCCGGGACAACATGGTCAGGGTCGCAGCAAACGTTCCGAATACGGAATTCAGCTCCGAGAAAAACAAAAAGTGAAGTGGATGTACGGGTTGCTCGAATCTCAATTCCGGGGGACTTTTGTCAAGGCCGAACGTTTAAAGGGGATTACCGGCACCAATCTTTTAGTCCTTTTAGAGAGAAGGCTGGATAATGTGGTCTATCGCTTAGGGTTTGCCAATTCCAGAACTCAAGCCCGGCAGTTGGTTCGACATAATCATTTTATGGTCAATGGCCGAAAAGTCAATATCCCCTCCTTTCAAGTGAAAAAGGGGGACACGGTTTCCGTAAAAGAAAAGAGCCAGAAAATAGCTTCCATTATTGAATCCATGGAAGCGGTCGCCCGACGGGGAGTTCCCCAATGGTTGGAACTCGAGAAAGCACACTGTTCCGGAGTCATTAAATCTTTACCGGTCCGGGAAGATTTAACGATGCCCATTCAGGAACAGCTTATTGTCGAACTTTATTCCAAGTAATCGGGATGATTGCTGGTAAGAGGCTAAGGAGAGATTATGTATCGGAACTGGCGTGAACTGATCAAGCCCAAACGATTGGAAGTGGATCCGGATGGGCACAGTCGATTCTACGGAAAATTCGTATGTGAACCTTTGGAACGAGGCTTTGGGATTACCTTGGGGAACGCCCTGAGAAGGGTTCTCATTTCTTCGCTGCAGGGGGCGGCCATCGTTTCCGTAAAATTTGACGGGGTCCTGCATGAATTTTCGACTTTCCCGGGTGTGGTGGAAGATGTCACCGATATCATTTTAAATCTCAAAGCGGTCCGTTTAAAGCTCCATGGAGACGAACCGCGGACCATCAAGCTCAATGCCAACCGGGAAGGAGTGGTCCGGGCCAAGGATTTCATTTGTGATCCCCATGTGGAGGTATTAAATCCGGAACTGACCATCGCCACCTTATCCGGGGACGGGCAGTTAAAGGCCGAAATGACCGTTAAAATGGGCAAGGGCTATGTTCCCTCGGAAAGAAATAAAACGGAAAGCGCCCCCATCGGGACGATTTTTTTGGATACCGCCTATTCGCCGATTAAAAAGGTTAACTATGTCGTAGGGAACGCCCGGGTCGGTCAAATCACCGACTATGACAAACTGACTTTGGAGATTTGGACTGACGGGGGCGTTACCCCGGAGGATGCGGTGGCCGTAGCCGCCAAAATATTGAAAGAACAGTTGAGCCCTTTTATTAATTTTGAGGAAGAGACCGAAGAGCCGGAACGGGTCGAAATAATCCACCAGGAAGAACAAATCAATCAGAATTTATACAAGAGCGTTGAGGAATTGGAACTCTCCGTCCGATCGGCCAACTGTTTAAAGAACGCCAATATTCGCTATATCTGGGAGCTCGTCCAGAAAACCGAGCCGGAAATGTTAAAAACCAAAAATTTCGGTCGAAAATCGTTGAATGAAATCAAGGCCATTTTGGATGAAATGGGCTTACACTTAGGGTTAAAATTGGAAGGTTTCCTGCCTCCACAAATAGAAGAAAAGAAGGAAAACAATTATGAGGCATAATTGTACTGGAAGAAAATTAAGTCGTACCAGCAGCCACCGGAAGGCCTTAATGCGCAACATGGTTACCTCCCTTCTGGAGCATGAACGCATTGAAACCACCCTGGCCAAGGCCAAAGAACTGCGGATCGAAGCCGACCACATGATTACCCTGGCCAAGCAGGGAGACCTCCATGCCCGCCGGCAGGCCCTGGCCGTTATTCAGGACAAGAAGGTCGTTTATAAATTGTTCGGAGAGATCAAGGACCGTTTTTTGGAACGGAACGGCGGCTACACCCAGATTACCAAGCTGCGCTATCGTAAAGGGGATGCCGCCCCTGTTTCCGTCATAGAACTCATCGGGCACTCCGAAGAGAAAAAGACCAAAAAGAAAAAGACCAAGGCCCAGAAAGCTATGGATAAGGTCAAGGGGATGATGCCCGGACAAGGCAAGAAGGAAGAGGCGACTGAAACCAAGGCCGATGCTTCAGAAAAGGTTTGACATTTTTAAGTGTTTAATGATATAAACTTTTTGTTCGTTGATCGCGGGGTGGAGCAGTCCGGTAGCTCGTCGGGCTCATAACCCGAAGGTCGCAGGTTCAAATCCTGCCCCCGCTACCAAGATTTCAATGGCTTACAGAGGATTTCTGTGAGCCTTTTTTTTAGGGAGAAAGATTCTATTGGAATCTGGATAAGGTAATAATCTATGAGCGACCAAGAAGAAATATTGATTATTGATGACACCACTATAATATTGAATGTGCTCACGGATATCCTCTCGGCTGAAGGCTTCCAGGTGCGATCCGCCAATAATGGAGAACTGTCTTTTAAATTAATCGCGGCCAAGCCACCCCATCTGATTTTGCTGGATATCGCTATGCCCGAGATGGACGGATTCGAAGTTTGCCGGCGGCTCAAATCCAAGGAAGAAAGTAAAGGAATCCCTGTAATATTCTTAAGTGGTAATACGAGCATCGAGGAGAAGGTGACAGGTTTCGCACTCGGTGCGGTTGATTTTATTCCCAAACCCTTCCAGCGGGAAGAACTTCTGGCGCGGGTTCGGACCCATCTCGAACTGAGCCGGTTGCGGGCCAGTCTCGAAGTCCAAGTGACGGAACGAACGGCTCAACTATGTAAGTCGACGGAAGAACTCAAACAAAGTTTAGAAAAACTACATAATTCCATGGAAGGGATCATTCAGGTCATCGCCTTGACTGTGGAAACCCGGGACCCTTACACCGCCGGACATCAGCGTCGGGTTGCGGAGTTGTCAGGTACCATTGCCCAGGAGATGGGGCTTCCGACAGGAAAGGTAGAAGGTCTCCGCATGGCCGCAATGATCCATGATCTTGGCAAGATAAACGTTCCCACAGAAATCCTCATCAAACCAACCAAATTATCGGATATCGAGTTTAGCCTGATAAAAGTGCACGCCGAGGTAGGTTATAGTATATTGAAGGATATTGACTTCCCGTGGCCTGTGGCGAGGATGGTACTTGAACATCATGAACGGATGAATGGTTCCGGTTACCCAAATAGGTTAACCGGTGAAAATCTCCTTATTGAATCCCGGATTATGGCTGTTGCCGATGTGGTTGAGGCTATCGCCACCTATCGTCCTTACCGGCCTGCCTTGGGGATTGAAAAAGCCTTAGAGGAAATCTCGGAAAACAACGGGATCCTTTATGATCCGGAGGTGGTCGATACCTGTCTGAGGCTTTTTAAGGAGAAGGGATTTAATTTTGGGTAAACCGGAAAACGGTGGGTCTGATTTATAAATTTATCTTGGCTTTAAATCGATTGTTTAAATCAGTAATCCGCGTTTCTAAAAAGTTGAAATATAATGTTCCCCCAATTCTCCTGACCTGATCCCAGGTTCCCGTCAGAACCAAATTAATGATCAGACCTTTAGGCGCAAGCGGTCATGGACTATTTGCCAATCAACAGTGGCATTACTACATTTGCGTTGGGGCAAAAGAATCCCCTGCAATGCATAACCGGTTCCGGACCGCTCGGAAACATATCCCTCCTTTTTGAAAGAATACCTCGAAACCAGCCTGGTTTTTAGATACCAACAGCAGGTGACTCCTAACAAGGCTCGGGCGTCATGGTGATCCAACTTTTCCTTAATGAATAAATGGCTGGGTAATAGGTCCGGCCGGCGTAAGCAACGAGAACTGGGTACAACATACACCTGGGCATATCCCAGTCCCAACGCTTCCTTTCGTACCCGGCCCAATTGACAATCCGGACAATCGCTCCGGCAAAGCATACCCCCAGAAGGGTCTACCGGTGCGGGGCATCCAGGAGGACAAAGGCAGAAAGGAAGAAAAAGCAGCCTCTGGTGGTAAGGGGTGCGGGTAAAACCTTTCAAGAAATATCGGTTACCGACTTTGACTAAAAATTTGTAATTCCAATCACGGTTGATGGAATCAAGGGTACTGCCGGTCCATTGATTAAGGCGACGCAAGAACGACAGACTGACCCACAGCAGGGATTGGCGGGAGAAGAAGAACGCCCCCATAACGGACAAGCCGGCAACAATCAGTAAAATTAAAATCCAGTGATTCATAGCCTACCTTTTGGAAGATCTCTCTTTGAGTGGAAGAGAACACGGCCGTCCGGGATTTGTGCCATAAACAAAAGCCAAGTAAATCTGATGCCGTGGGCCCGGCCTAATTCCTCTACGGGCCGGTTGAATAAAAAGAAGGAAAGGGTGGCCACCATAACCCCCATATTCCCCATCGTGAAGAACAAATGGGGTTGACATTAAGGCTATTACAGTATCCTTTCCCAGAGGCTTCGTCAAAGAGAAAATCGGGAACCATGATTCTGTTACCATCTTTGGAGATACGCTCCGAGCCGACGCGTCTGATCGTGAGGGTATATTGCAAGGGTGGTTAGACCGTGACCGAATTTGGGAGGCAGGCCCATTGTCCCGATGAGGCGACAGGGAGAAATATTAACCAATGACCCTGTAATGATCATCTTCTTGACTTATTCTTCTTTCCTTTAAGAGTCTCTCTAAATGTTTTCTCATCATGGCCCTTTCCCCGAATTCAAAAAAGGCCGCTGGTTCACGGGGCTTTTGGTAGATGAACCATTGGGAAACGATCTCTTCCATGGTTCTGGGTTGGGCCAGATATTGAAACAATCTACCTTCCCGTTCCTCGATGATCCCGAGATAGCGATCCCAATCTTCGGCCGGATCATGCTCAAATAAGCCGGTCTCATGACCGGTGATCCAGGTGTGAGCAGGGATTTTTTTTAGTCGCCGGATAGAAGAAATCGTATCTTCGATCGAAGATTCCCGGTCCCCGTACCAGGGACCGAATTTCCCCAAATCATAATCGCCCAGGAAAAGCACTTTCGGCTCCCGAAAGAAAAAGGCCCTGTGCCCGGGCGTGTGGCCGGGGGTATGAATGACTTCCACGGTAACTGATCCGAGATGTAAAAATTTCGTTTCCCTCAAAGACCCGGCTGGGAGTTCGGGGCCGATAGTGGAATTGGTTGATTAATAACGGACGCCATTGGGCACGATAGGCAGGATTATCCAACCCATACCAATCCATAAAAATCTCCATGTCCGACAGGGGTGGGGCTTCTATTTGAGGGACTACCAAGGGTAAATCTTCAAACAGATCCAGATGCATCATGTGGTCTTCATGCCAGTGGCTGAGCCAGATTTCTTTGACGCCGGGATTTTCCTTAAGCTGAATCAGCCGGTCACGGTCCGAGGCCGGGTCGATCAGCACACCGGCCCCCTCTACGTACACCGAATGACAATAGGGATATTTGCCCCGGTTTTCTCCGGGAATAAACCAGACCGGCCCAAAATGTTTTTCTACCATCTTAACTTTAATCCTTCCCTTCTGAGGGCAGATTATTAACGGAAATATCTTTCCGGCAGATCGAGATAGTCATTGCCTTCCTCCTTCTTGCCCCTTTTTAAACAGCCCTGTCCGTAGATACGACATTTGTTTTTTAGCGCCTCAAAGGCCGATTCGTATTGTCCGGCGGTTAATCGTCCCGAGTCTAAAAGTTTAACCAGGGCCTGGATACGATAGCGGTCAAGGGTCGGCGTGGCCCGGGAAAGCTGATCCGGGTGGCCGCCCCGTTTGACTACCAAGGGCAGGTCGATCAAATAGACGGGGAATCGGGAAGAAATTCGAAGCCAGAGGTCATAATCCTCGCAGGCCGGCAGGGTTTCATCGAAACAACCTTCCTGATCGAATAAATCCCTTTGGATCATCACCGCCGAGGGACTGACCAGACAAAGCAAGAGAGAAGGATCAAAGATGTCCCCGGAAAATTTCCGATGTTTTTTCTGTGGATTCACCCGACGGCCGTTACGGATCCAGATTTCTTCGGTCTGACAAATCACGGCTTCCGGATTTTGTGAAAAAAATCGGACCTGCGTTTCCAGTTTCCTGGGCAGCCAGAGATCATCAGAGTCCAGGAAAGCGACCCATTTGCCACTGGCCATTTGAAGCCCGAGGTTGCGGGCCGAACTGACCCCTTGATTGGCCTGGTATCGGTAAATGAGATGATTTTGATAATTTTTGAGGACCTCGGCCGTTCCGTCGGTGGATCCGTCATCGACGACAATCAACTCAAAATCCTGAAAGGTTTGTCGATAGACCGATTCGACGGCCTCCAGGACAAAGGCCGCACGGTTGTAAGTGGGTATGATGACGCTGATCAGGGGAGCAGACATTAAGATTACGGTATTAAAAGGGCCGTCAATCCGGCCAGGATAAAAGCGGACTCTATCATGGTTTCGAAATAGACGCTTCCCGGCAAGGTCCACTTCTTTTCATAAATATTCAGGATGGTGAATTGATAAACGAGACTGATCAGCAGCCAAAGACCCCATAAGGGGAAGAGTCCAAAGAGGGTGCTTATCAATAAGGCCGTCATCGTCCCCAGACTCAAGCCCTTAAGGAAGAGGATGGCTTTTTCTTCCCCGATGATGATCGGCAAGGTTTCTTTACCGACGATCATATCGCCTTGAATATCCAGGACATCAAAAAGGCCGGAGCGGATATAGACAAAACTGCAGATGATAAAAAAGCCAAGAATCAAAGAAAGACCGACCGGTTGATGTTCCGCCATGGCCGGAATCAAGGTGGTTACCCCGCCCCAGCCCAGGGCCACGGAAAGGGTCTTGGAGGCCGGGATGTCTTTTATTTTTTTCATTTTTGTAAAGCGCTGCCAGACAGCCGGCACGATTCGAATACTGTAGAGGATGCCCAAAACGCTCATCCCGGCCAGGAAAAGGAAGGGCACCCAACCCAGGGTTAGGGCCAGGACCAGGGAAAAAATGGCCGCCCCTGTCCCTGAAATAAAGAAGGGAATTCGGTACTGCTGATAGAATTGGGAGCGGTCCGGGTCATTATATTCCGCTGCCCCGCGGTCGAGGAGGTGATTGAGGATGTGCATGGCGTAAATATGGAAGAAGGTAATGGCGAAATAGATCCAACTTATGGGCGTCTGCCGTAATCGGGCCGAGGTCAGGCTTAAACTGGCGGCCCCCAGGGCGACCATCAGGTTACTCTTTAACAAAAAGCGAACCGCAAGAAAAGGAAGGGCACTCCAAGAAACCCCTTCGTGGCCTTTAATGCTTTGCAGTTCCTGGATCACCTTACGGATCATCCAGTTTGGTGTCGAGGCCCCGGCGGTGACTCCGACTGTTTTGAATCGGCCGATTTCTTTTTTATCTAATTGATCTTCAGTCTCCACATGGAAGCAAGGGGTGCCGACCGACTTGGTGATTCCTACCAGACGCCGGGTATTCCCGCTATTATACCCTCCCACAATCACCAGCCCATCCACCTGGCGGGCCAGATTACGAACTTCTTCCTGACGCTCATGGGTGGCGTTGCAGATGGTATTAAAGACCAGGCTTCCTGGAAATCGCCTTTTTAATTTTTCAACGACCTCCTGAAAGAGAGATTCATCTTGAGTGGTTTGGGCGACCACGATCACCCGGTCCAGGTCGGGTAATTCATCCACTTGGCCTGGATCGGTCAGGACAATTCCCTTACCTTGTGAATAGCCCAATAAGCCGATGACTTCCGGATGATCCCGGTCACCGACAATGATCGGCGTATAGCCTTCCTGGGCATATTTTTTGATGATGGCCTGGACCTTAATCACTCGAGGACAGGTAGCGTCGATTATGGTAAAACCGGTTTGTTTTAATTTTTGATGATCCTGGAGCGGTATGCCGTGGGCCCTGATAACCACGGCCCCCGTTTGGTGTTCTTCATCAGGGTCCAGGACATGGATTCCTTTTTTTTCGAGCATCCGGAGGACTTGCGGATTATGGATCAGAGGTCCATAGGTATAGATGGGGTCCGGATAATGATAATTGGCCTCCAGGGCTAATTCCATTGCCCTTCGGACCCCCATACAAAACCCTGCTTTTTTGGCCAGACGGATTTTCATCGGTTTGATCTTATATTATCGGCACCAAGGAATCAAAATATTCTTCAAAAAGCGGTTTTTAATCTTTCCTGGGTCTGGGCCAGGGCCACATTTTGCCTGAACTCCCCCGAGGCGGGCAACCCTCGAGTCAGAACGAATAAGGTCCTTCGCAAGGCCTTGATTTGGTCCTTGCCCTGATAATTTTCTTCAATCCATTTCCAGTAAGAGGTAAGCCAGCCCCGTCTTTCCCCCAGATCGGGTTGAACCGGAACCAAACCGGCCTTCATTTCCCGTATCTGATTAAATATCCAGGGGGTCCTTAATGCCTGTCGGCCTATCATGATACCATCACACCCGGTCTGTCTTTTGAGGTCCAGGGCCTGGGTCGGCGATAAAACGTCACCGCTGCCGATGACCGGGATTTGGACCTGTCCTTTAAGTTCAGTCAGGATAGACCAGTCGGCCTGTCCGGAAAACCCCTGGACCGCATAACGGGGGTGGATAACCAGGGCATCGGCCCCGGAATCCTCGGCGATCCGAGCCATAATCAGGTAAATGCGATCCCCCTCTTTCCAGCCGGAGCGGATCTTGACCGTCAAAGGAAGCCGGGTGGCCCGGCGAACGGCCCTTACCACCCCTTCGGCTCTTTTTAAATCCTTCAGCAAAGCCGCCCCTGAACCGGTTTTGGCCACCTTTTTTACCGAACAGCCCATATTGATATCGATGATATCCGCCCCCGCTTCCGTTGCCAGGGCAGCAGCCTGGCCCATCACTTCCGGCTTGGATCCGAACAACTGAACTGATAAGGGATGATCCTCTTCGACGGTTTTAAGGATCGACCAGGTTTGGGAGATCCTCCGGACAAGGCCTTCGGCACTGACCATCTCGGTGCAGGCCAGTTCACAGCCCAGCCGCCGCACCAGTAGCCGATAAGGCAGGTCCGTATATCCGGCCATGGGAGCCATGACATAAGGGAATGATATGGTATGAGAGCCGAGTTTCATAAAATGAATCCACCTTTGGAGAAAAATGGCCTATTGGAACGATGGAGTAATGATCCGGAAAAATAAATGATCCAATATACCATTAACCAAATACTCAATCACGTCGATTAAAAATCGACCATGCCAAAAACATTAGTACTATAACATACCCCCGGCTTATTGACAAAAAAACCAAGGCTTGACTATTAGAACCGAATATTTTATTATTTTTATTAACGGAAGTGGAAAGCTCACTGGTGGGGCTCCCGGACTTCAAATCCGGTGAACCGTCTGAAAGGGCGGTTGGTGGGTTCGATTCCCATGCACTTCCGCCAATAATATATCGATATTATTAAGTGTTTATTTAGTCTTCTATCCCCGAATTACCCCCTTAGGATCAGTCCAATCAAATCCTCCGGCATCCTGGGCCAGACAGGCTGCTGCGGCCGCCGGTCTCAGGGATTACCTGTATCTGGGCGCCGATACGTTCCTTGAGTGCCGTGACATGGGATATAACGCCGATAAGCTTGCCGTCCTGCCGCAGTCCCGCCAGTGTCTCCAGGGCCGTTTCCAGGGCGTCTTCGTCAAGGGTGCCGAATCCCTCATCGAGAAAGAGGGAGTCAACCCGGACATTCCGGCTGGCCATCTGAGAAAGGCCGAGCGCCAGGGCCAGGCTGACGATAAAACTTTCCCCGCCGGAGAGATTCTTGGTGGAACGGATCTCGCCCGCCTGGTAGTTGTCGATGACATTCAGTTCCAGGGGTTGGGCGGTGTCGCGGATGAGGAGATAGCGATCCGTCATCTTCCGGAGCTGCCGGTTGGCATGGGCGGTCATCATCTCGAAGGTCAGCCCCTGGGCAAAATTCCGGAATTTCTTGCCGTCGGCGGAACCGATGAGTTGATGCAGGTTATCCCATCGTGAACATTCCCTTTTCTGCGCGGCCATGTTTTTCAGACGCTCTTTCTGTTTCTCCCTTTGTTTTTCATCTTCACTCAAACTTTTCCTGATTCCTCCAATATCAACCATAATCTGTTTCAGATCGGCGTCACCGGCGCGGATGTTTTCCTTCAGCGTTTCAGCGGATTCTTCCGTCAAATTCTTCTCGCGCTCCGCAGACAGGGCCTCCGACCGGTCCTTCCGACGGGCCTCCAGTTCCGTTTTTCCCTTGATCAGGGATCTTTCTTTTTCAGCCAGGATTTCCCGCTCTTCTTCACTCAGCCGTGACGACAAATATTCCGCCTCGTCCTCGAACCCTGTCCTTTTGATCCGCTCCCCCCATCGCTGTTCGGCCTGGGCCAGTTCCGTGGCCCGATGGTCCGTTTTTCCTTGCAAGGAAGCGATTTTCTCTTTCAGGGCGCTGATTTCTTTTTCAATTTTCCCGTAGCTCTTCGCGGGCATTTTCCAGGACCTTGCCCGCCTTGTCCACCTCTTCCGCCAGCCGCTTTTCCTCATGGTCGGCGTTCTTTTCGCCGAATAGTTCCCGGCGGGAAACGCTCAGGAATTCATACTCCCCTTTCAGACCGTCTCGATCCTTGCGTCTTGCCGCCAGGTCTTCTTCCAGGCTTTGCAGCAGGGCTTGATGCGTCTCAATCCCCGCTTTCAGTTCATCGATCTGTTTCTCCTGATGGGTTTTTCCGGCCTCCTTGGCCTGCCAGGCCTCTTTGCGCCCGGTCAGGTCTTGCCATATAGGCGTCAAGGCTATCCAAGGAAATTCGGCTGATCCCGAAAGATTCAACGTCGGCCAAGGCGGCCGTGCGGGCCTTCTCAGTCTCCTCGGCCAGAAGGTTGCAATCTTTGCTCAGTCGTTGGTGATCACTGCCGGCCGTCTCCAGGTTGTGTCCGGCCTCCTGTAAGGCCTTTCCTGATTCATCAAAGGTCTTCCTTGTTTTTTCCAGGGCCGTCTGTGCCGACTTTTCCTGCCGACCTTTCTCTTCGACCAGGGCGACAATACCCGTTGTTTCGGTAATCTTCGCCTGCACGCCGGCAATCTCCTGGCGAATCTTCTCTTCGCGCTCATCCGGTGAAACTTCTATTTTCAGTCCCAATAGGGCGTCGGCCCACTGTTTTTCATCGGCGTCCAGGGCCGCCTGTTTTTCCGCCAGTTCTTTTTCCGTATGCTGGATTTCCGTTGCCGTCTTCACCCGGTCGGCTTCCAATTGGTTCAGATGATGAGACGCCTTTTTGAATTCATCCTTCGTTTTCTGAAGCTCCGCCTCCGCTTCGTTTAAGACCGGTAGATTCCCTTCGGCATAGGGGTGCTCGGTCGCACCGCACAGCGGGCAGGGTCGGCCGTCCTCAAGACGCTTCCTTTCTTCCTCGAGGTCGCGGATACGGCCGAGGAGGGACACCTGCATTTCCCGGGAGGTCAATTCTTTTTCCAGAATGGTTTTTTGATCGATGCAGGATTTGATCTCGTCAAGGATCCTGGCGCTACCGGCGTTCAATGCTTCCCAATTCGTTTTCAGGCTCTTCAGCGTCTTTGATGTCCGGTTGATCCGTTCAAGGGTTTCACCTGCCTGGATCAAAAGACGTTCACGGTCTTTAAGGGCATCCGCTTCACTGCGCCATTGGCTGATGTCGCCTCCCTGGAGGATGGTCGTGATTGTATCCGTCAGGCCCTTGAGATCGTTCTGACTTTTTTCAAAGGCCCGGTGGGATTTCTTATGAGCGGCTTCTCTCTTCGCATAGTCCGCAAGGGCGGTTTCCTTTTTCCCGGCTGCCGCGGAAAGTTCATCCCCTGCCTTTACACGCTTGGCCTCAACCTCCCGAAGCAAGGCAAATCGCCTCTCGATGGCGCCGAGGTTTGTCACCAAGGCGGCATCGGCGGCGTGTTTCGTCCGGTATTCATCAAGTGCTTCAAGGGCAGCCTGAGTCTTCTTCAGACCCTCTTCACCGCTTTTAACAACGCCTCTATAGCCATCCCCCTGTTTTTCGATTTCTTTGATGGCCTTGTCCTTCTCGGTGAGCTGCTTTTTCTGCTCACCCAACCGGACATCGAGGACACGCACCTTTTTGATGACCTCCCCTTCCGACATCTGCCGGGCTCGCGACTCAAGCAGCCAAGTCTCGGCGGTCTGTCTTGCGGCGAGCGTCTCTGCGCGCGGCCTTCTCCTTTTCAGGCATCATGGCGACGGCGCCCTGGAGTTCCTTGGTCTCACTTTCCTGCAACTCCCGCAAAGCCGTTACCCCCCGGTAATCGCCTTCCAGCCCGAGGGTCTTTTGGGATTTTTCCAGCTTTTTGGATTCCGGGGCAAAGGCCTGACATCGCTGCTCGAAATCCTGCTGTTTCTTATCCAGTTCTCCCAGTTCTTTCTCCAGGATAACCATCCCCTCGATCCAGGACAGGGCCTTTGCCATTTCCTTCAGTTTCCCGGCAAGTTCGGTTTCCTGCCGCTGCTTTTCTATCAATCCGGTCTGCAAATTCTTCTCTTCGTCTTCACTCAAGACCTGGATCCCTTTCAGTTCGGCCTGCAACAGATCGAGTTTTTCCCTCTCTTCCGACCGGCGTTGGTGAACTTTCACAGATATTTGGCTGTAGATTTCGGTGCCGGTAATCTGCTCCAGGATCGGCGCCCGGTTATCAGGGGAGGCCTGGAGGAAGGCGGCGAATCCGCCCTGGGCAAGCAGCATCGAGCGGGTAAAGCGTTCGAAATTCATGCCCGTTACATTTTCGATGAATTCACCAACCTGGTTTATCTTGGATTCCAGGACCCTGTCGGTATCCGTGTCCGCTATTTCATGCCTGGCCTGTTGCAACTCGCCTTCCGGCCTTTTTCGGGCGCGGTGCTGGCTCCAGTGGCAACGGTACCGTCCCTTCCCGGTTTCAAAGGTTACCTCTGCAAAGCATTCCCCTGTCTGGCGCGACATAATTTCGTTGCTGCTTTTCGTCACCTTGCCCAGGCGGGGGGTGTTGCCGTAGAGCGCGAGACAGACGGCATCCATGATAGTCGTCTTGCCTGCTCCTGTGGGGCCGGTAATGGCAAAGATGCCCTCAGATGAATAGGCCGGGTGGGTGAAATCGACCTGCCATTCGCCGGTGAGTGAATTCAGGTTCTTGAATCGAACGCCCAGTATCCTCATGCCCTTTCTCCTATTCCGCCATCCGGTCTTCTTCATTCAGGGAGACGACTATTTCCCCGTAGGCGCTCAATAGCGCCGGGCGCTCTTCCTCCGGGATGTCGTGCGCTTCCAGGCAGCGTTTGAACACATCCGTGACGTCGAGGTCATCAAGGGTTTCCTTTGTATCCATCCCGATCAGGACGCCTTCCAGTGTCCGGTTATTCTTGACGAGCAGGATCTCCAGGGCGGTTCCGGCAATAGCCTCATCCAGGCGCAGGCGCAAATCACCGGCAATCTCGTCTCCTTCATAGATGATCTCCAGCCAGGCGTTGCTCCCTCGGGACTTCAACTCATCGATGTCCCGGGCAATGGTTTGCCAATCCCCCCGCAGGGTCTTCAACTCCCGGAAACAGGGTACGGGAATATTGGCCACCTTAGGCGCCTCGTCCGAAAACTCAACAAGAACCAGGCTCTTTTCCTGGGCAGCTTCCCCGAAGCCGATCGGCAGAGGCGAACCGGAATAGCGGATAAAATCCGACCCGCCCACCGTCTGCGGGATATGGAGATGTCCCAGGGCAAGGTAGTCGATACAATCAGGAAACACATCTGTTCCGACGTGCAGAAGGGTGCCGATATACAACTCGCGCACCCCGTCGCCGTCAACCGTCTGACCGCCTGCCGTATAGAGATGCCCCATGGCGACAATAGGAATGGTCTTTTTCAACGCGGAGCGTTTCT
Organism: uncultured delta proteobacterium; assembly: GCA_963821645.1. GTDB lineage: Bacteria > Desulfobacterota > RBG-13-43-22 > RBG-13-43-22 > RBG-13-43-22 > RBG-13-43-22. Next base: position 26,334 of record CAWGEQ010000021.1, read on the forward strand.
CTTCAGCCGCTTCATACACACTGCGGTAATGAGCCCTGATCCCCTCAATGATTTTTCGCTCCTTATCTTCCAGGCTCTCTCCCGCCTCGGCGGTGCGGATGTCACGGTCCCGGAGATAAGGGATGGCGCAGACAATAAGCAGGGGCTCATGATCCGGCCCGGCAATCAGGATCACTTCATCTTCGGGTAACGCGGAGGCACAACCGACGACATGGATGTTAAGAAATTTCAGAAGTTCCCTGGGGGCGTTCAAAAAAGAGGGCGAGTCGTGATTTCCCGCCGTGACCACGACATGGCGTCGGGGCGAGGCGGCCACACGGCAAAGAAAACGGTAATATAATTCCTGGGCATGGTTGCTGGGCGTGCTGTTGTCAAACACATCCCCGGCCACCAGAAGCACGTCGATGTCTTCGCCCTCGATGAGCGCCGCCAGCCAATCAAGAAAGGCTTCGTATTCTTCGTATCGCTTGCGGCCATACAGGGCACGGCCAAGGTGCCAGTCGGAGGTGTGGAGAATCTTCATGTCGTTTCATTCCGCATGGTTACTGTCCGTCTGAACGCTGTTCTTTCCGAGGCTTATTGCTCTTCAGGGGGGAAGAATCTTTTCGACTTAAACAAGAAGCTATACATAATCTCTCATGTGGAGCAGGCGAATTTTCGGGTCATGTTCCGGCATATTGAACTTCTGCGTTCTTTAACACCGAATCACGAAAGTATTTGCTCAAAGAACGAGGGGTTGTAATCTCAACCTTTCGTCCTCCGAATAGGCGAGAAAGCTCTTTCTTCATATCATATAGCTCAAAAAAACCCACTCCGGCGTCCGGCTCAAATTCAACCAATACGTCTATGTCGCTCTCCGAGCCGAAATCATCCCGAAGCACCGAGCCTAATAGCGCGAGCTTCTGTATATGGTTCCGATGACAGAAATTCCTAACTTCCTCTTGTGGAATGGCAATCTTGCTTGGCCTTGTAATAACTCCGGAATTTTATACGATTATAATCTATATCGATCCCACAAGCAAATGAATGTTCGCTTTCCCGCCGTGACCACAACATGGCGTCACGGGGTGCTTCGGTTTGACAAAGCCCTCGGAAGACGGTACCATAAAGGTCCATTTCTTAATGATTGATTCGACAGGAAACGTCGTTTATCTCATACGAATCTTAGTTAAAAAGGAGTAACAAGATGTATAAGCAGGACGATTTCAGATCGAAGCTGATCGATATCGACGGGCTGGTTAAGCGGATCAAGCCCGGCAACCGGATATTCCTGAGCAGCGGCGTTGCCTGGCCCGCCTATAGCGTCAAGGGCCTCCTGGATAATCCGAATATCCGCCATTACGACCTGGAATTCATTCAACTGTTTTCCCTCAGCGATCTGGTTTCCCTGTCCGAAATCAAAAATAATTTTCGTTATATTTCCTTTCGCACGGGCGAAGCCATTCCCGAGATCATCTGTCACAATGAGAAAATCGACTTTGTACCGGCCAACCTCATAGAGATCCCCTACATGTTCGAGACAGGGACTATTAATGTGGATATGGCCATCATTACGGCCTCTCCTCCGGATAACCGGGGATATATGAGCCTGGGCCTGGCTATCGATGTGGCCAGAATCCTCATCCGAAAGGCGGCCACCGTCGTAATGGAAATCAATCCCAATATGCCTGTGACCTATGGGGATACCTCGATTCATGTCGACCAGGTGGATTATATCATCGAAAGTAATGAACCCCTGCCGGAGAGAAGGATCAAGTCTGTGGACCCGGTATTCGACCGGATCGGTTGGAATATCTCCAACCTTATTCAGGACAATTCCACGGTCATCCTCCATGCGGGTTCGATTTTTGATGCCGTGGCCCATTATCTGAAGACTAAAAAAAATCTGGGCATCTTGACCAACGTGATCTCCGACTGGGTGATTGATCTGATCGAATCGGGGGCCATCTCCCTGGATCGGGAAAAGGCCGCCGGCGGACAGGTCTCGACCAGCTACTGTTACGGCACCAGGGCCCTGTACGACTATGTCCACCAGAACCAGCTTTTTGGTTTCTACCCCATGGCCAGACTGGCAGACCCTTATATGCTTCGAAAGATATCCAACCTGATCAGCATCATGAACGTGGAAAAGATCGACATCACGGCGGGGAAAGTGGTCTTCCATTCCGGTGACGATTTGCTCTCCGGCTATGAAAGCAAGTTCAATTTCGCTTTAGGTACGGCCTATTCCAGAAACGGGAAGGTCATCTTTGCCCTGAGATCGACGGACCGCAACGGCAACAGCAATATCGTCGTCAGACACGAGAACACCGACGGCCGGGTCCGTTCAGCCTTCAGTATTATCCGCTATGTCATCACGGAATACGGCGTGGCCAATCTGTTCGGCAAGTCCATCCGGGAACGCGCCCTGGCCATGATCGAGATCGCCCATCCCGATCACCGGGAGGAACTTTTCCAGGCGGCTAAAGCCGCGGGTTTCCTGTATGGGGACCAGATTTATGAACCGGATTATTCGGCCAATTATCCCCTAAACATTGAAACGATAAAGACCTTCAAGAATGGACTGGAGTTGAAGATTCGTCCCATCAAACCATCCGATGAGGACATGATGCGCAGGCATTTTTATACCTTTTCCGATGAGTCGAAATACCTGCGTTATTTTTCGAATATCCGAACGATGCCCCATGCGGACATGCAGAAGTACGTGAATATCGACTACAAGAAGATCATGTCCATTGTCGCCGTTTTACAGAAGGGCAATTCCGAAAGGATCATCGCCGAAGGACGATATGCCGCCTTTCCCGAGGAGAATACCCACGAACTGGCGTTTCTGGTCGATGAAGAATTTCAGGGGCAAGGCATCGGCACCTTTCTGGTTAATTACCTCCTCAAGATCGCCCGGGAAAGGGGGTTGACGAAACTCAGTGCCAGCGTCCTGCTCGAAAACAGCAAAATGCTCGAAGTCTTCAAACGGGCCGATGTGACTCCTCGGATAAGATCTGACAGGGATGTGTATGAATTGGACTTTATTCTGAATGAATCGTCCAGCGCCAAAAATACTGTTCCAACTTCCGAAACAAAAAGGCCGTTGATCTAAGAGGTCCTTAAGGCCTCGACAATATTCAGCCGGGCGGCCCGCAGGGCCGGCAGGAATCCGCCGAAGAGGCCCATGATCAGGGCAAAGGCGAAGGTCTGGCCGGCAATCCTGATATTCAAAATAAAACTGAAGGCCAATTCGGAGAAGGTCTGCCAGTTGATGGTCGAGATGCTGACCCATTGCATCAAGGAAGCGGACCCAAGACCCATAATCCCTCCCAGGGCCCCGAGCAGAAGGGACTCGATTAAAAAGGCGGCCAGGATGCTTTTCCTGGGAAACCCCAAGGCCCTGAGGGTGCCGATCTCCACCGTGCGGTTGGCCACGGCGGCATACATGGTCACCATGGCCCCGATCATGGCCCCGAAAGAGAAAATAATGGTCATGGACAGTCCCAGAATGCGGATGAACCGGGCCATAATCTCCGATTGATCGGCATAGAATTGGGCTTCCCGTTTGACGGTGACGGTCAGGCGGGGGTCGCCCTCCAATCGCTTTTTCAAGGGCTCGAAGGACTTACTATCCCGCAGTTTTAAGACTACGGAGGAATATACCGGCCGGCGAAAGGTATTCATGACCTGATCCGCATCGGCCCAGATCTCGGAATCGAAACCGGTTTGTTGGGCATCCAGGATCCCCACCACCTGCCAGTCCCGGAGCCCGAACCGTATGGTCTGCCCGAGGCCGGTGCCTTTAAATCGTTTGGCAATACTACTACCGATCACAATTTCTGAGGTGCCCGGTCTGAAAAAACGGCCGGCCTTTAAAACAACATGAGGCCTGAGGTCCAGCGATTTTTTAGAAGTCCCCCGAATGGTCACCTGTCCGACTTTGTTGGTCTCTATTTTAGGCAAGGCCACCAAGACCGTTACCTCCCGGCTGATCAAGGGATCTCCTTTTTGATCCAGGGCGATTTCCGGTTGGGTCTCAATGATGTCTGCTTCCCGCCGCTGGATGATGCTCATTACTTCGGCGTCGGCCGATCGACGGACAATGATGGCGTTCCGGAAAGACCCGGTGTCTTTCAAGGTCTTTTTCAGCCCCTCGGAAAGCATCAGCACGGCGGCAAAGACATAGACCACCAGGGCCATGCCCGAAATCGTTAGAATGGTGGTTATTTTTCGGGTCCAGAGGTTTCTGAAGCTGTAACTAAAAGGGATTTTCATAATAAACTCGTATGTCGCGCGAGACATCTGCGAAACATGCCAAAGGATTCAAGGGGCCCAGGGGTCAAGGATTCAAGTGAAAGGCGATGAAATAATAACCCTTGAATCCTTAAGAATTTATTTTTCGGCGATCTTGATTTTGGCTCCGTCCCGAAGGCCGCTGGTGGGTTTGAGGACGATCCGCTCCCCGGCCTTCAGTCCCTGGGTTATTTCCACAAATTCGGGCAGAGGAGAACCTTTCCGCACCTCCACCTCCCTGACCTTATCCTTTTCGATCCGATAGACCAGGGCCTTTCCGTTTTTTTCGATCAAGGCTGAAAGGGGAACGGCCACTTTGGGTTGCTCCGTTTTAGAAACGGGACGGGACAGGAAGGCCACCTTGGCGCTCATTTCCGGAAGGACCCGTTCGTCCCGTTCCAGGAATTTGACTTTGGTCAGAACCGTGGCCTTGGAGCGGTCGGCCGTGGGAACGATCATGTGGACCTGCCCTGGAAATCGATGGCCGGGAAGGGAGTCTAATTGGATTTCGCAAGGTTGTCCCTTTTTGACCTTTTCCAGATTGGTTTCGGAAACATCGGCTTCCACGATTAATGATCCCAGGTCGGCCATGGTGACCACGGCCGCCTTGGCGTTGATGGATGAGCCGAAAGGGGCCACCACTTCACCCACGTCGGCATTTTTTGTCAGGACAACCCCGTCAAAAGGGGCCCGGATCAGGGTGTATTCCAGGGCCACCTGACCGGCAGTAAGTCCGGCCTCAGCGGCCTTGATTTGAGACAGGGCGGCTGATTTGCCGGCCTGAAGCTGCTGCAATTTGGCTTCGGTGGTGTCATAATCCGCCTGGGCAATGGCCTTGGATTGAATCAGCCGTCGGCTCCTGTCATACTTGAGTTGGGCGTCTTTGATCTCCGCTTCGATTTGACCCAGATTGGCCTTGGCGGTGTTGACATTGGCCTGGGCCTGACTGATGTTCGCCTGAACATCGGCGTTTTCTAATCGGGCGATGATCTGCCCTTTTTTAACCCGACTACCTTCTTCTACGGAGAGAATTTCCAAACGGCCCGTCCCTTTAGAGGCTACCGCCGCCTTTCGCTGGGCCACAACATAGCCGCTGGCGTTCAGGACCGTATAGGCCTGGGAAGGATAAATCAGGGAGACGGTCGTTACTTCCACTTCTTTAGCCGGCACCAAAACACCTTTCCAATAGAGGAGGCCGATCAATAACAGGAAAAGAATCACAAAAACGAGGGCGATCCTTCCTTTTTTACGGGACCTATGTGGTAAGGAGGAGGCCGATTCCGTTCTGGATATCTTGAGCTGGGAGAGGTCTTCTTTTTCCATTTGTCTTTTTCCGGTTGATCTGCTATAAGTTTATCTATTTTTGTTTCTGAAATTTTTAAGGCCTTTTTATTAGACCGGATTTACCGGATTACTCTGAGCGTGAGCACACAAGACATGCCAATCCTGTTAATCCTGTCAGGCGAATTATTTTTTTTAATCATGGGCGATTAGCTCAGGTGGATAGAGCGTTGGTCTCCGGAACCAAAGGCCGTGGGTTCAAGTCCCGCATCGCCCACCACTTGTTTTTCCCTTCCTATTAGATTTTTTCCCTGCCCCCGAACCTGAATCAGTTCGGCCGTGATGGACACGGCAATTTCTTCCGGGGTTTCGGCATGGATGTCCAACCCGATGGGGGCGTGGATGGAATGGATCAGGTCTTCCGGAAATCCCTCCTCTTTCAAGGCCTTGAAAACAACCCCCCTTTTATGCCGGCTGCCGATCATCCCGATATAATGGGGAGGATTTTTAAGGACTTTACTCAGGATTTGATGATCGTGCATATGACCGCGGGTGACGATAACAACAAAGGCATTGGGTCCGAAAGAATATCCCTCGAGCATTTGTTCAAAAGGCCGGACGACAATTTCATCGGCTTCGGGAAAACGTTGGGGGTTGGCGAATTCGGCTCGATCATCAAAGACCGTCACCCGGAAACCGACCATCTTGCCCAAGGCACAAAGAGTTAAGGAGATGTGGCCCGCCCCGAAGATATATAAGCCGGGAAGGGGTGTTAGGGGTTCCAGAAAGATCCCTTTCTCTTCACCTTGAATCAGGACTTTCATCAGATGGGGCTTGTTTCCCTCCAAAATTTGAGGAAGATTTTTGAGGAGCGGGGTTATCCAGGGAAAGGCATCCAGGTCCTGGCTTTCTTCCGGGACATAGAGGAGTTTTTTGTCCTGCCGATCGGCCGATATCCCATCCTCCAGCAAAGTAGCCAACAGGCAGGGCCGTCCTTTCTCTCGAAGCTCCAAAGCCTTCCGAAAAATCTCAAGGTCTTGGGGGTTCAGACCGGAAAAGAGTTCCAGATAAATATCGACTTCTCCGCCGCAGATCATCTCGGTTTCAGCCACCTCTTCCCCTCTTAAACGGAAACAGAGAATCTTGTTTTTCCTTTCGGAAAATACCTTGGGGGCCTCGGTCAGGACGTCGGCCTCTAACCTCCCCCCGCCGATGGTACCGAGAAAAGTCCCGTCAGGCCGGATCAGGAATTGAGTGCCCTGGGCCCGTGGCGCAGACCCTTTCTGCATAATGATGGTGGCCAGGATTATTTCCCGGCCCTGGTTAAGTTCCTGTGCTATTTCTTGATAAATATCTTTCATCGGTCTCTCTTTTCATAAAGACACTCGACCTTGCCGGATTAACAAACCGGTCATAAGAACCATTTTAACACATTTTTAATCTGATGGTCCTGAAAAATAAAGGGAATTAACCCTTCTCCGCGGCGGGAGGAGATTAATGATTATCTTGACAAGGTTCGGTTAAATGATTATTGAATAACCAGCCTAAATCTGGTTAAAGGAGAATTGTTGTCATAAACCAGGCCTATAATGATCGAAGTTGAAGGGTTAACAAAATATTACGGGTTTTTACCGGCTATCTCGGATCTTTCTTTTACCATCGGGCGAGGTGAAGTGGTCGGTTTCCTGGGACCCAACGGGGCAGGGAAAACAACCACCCTGAAAATATTGACCTGTTATCTTCCGCCCACCTCGGGTCAGGCCCGGGTCAATGGTTTCGATGTCTATCGGGATTCTTTGAGGGTCCGTGAGCAAGTGGGCTACCTTCCCGAGAATGTCCCCCTATACACTGAAATGACCGTGGAACGGTTCCTTTCCTTTGCCGCCCAGGCTAAGGGGATTGGATCCCGCCAGATCAAACCGTCTATTGATAAGGCCTTAAATGATTGCGGATTGGAGAAGGTCCGGGGCCGCATCATCGGACACCTTTCCAAAGGATTCAAACAAAGAGTCGGGCTGGCTCAAGCCCTCTTGAACAATCCGCCGGTCCTTATACTGGATGAACCGACCATCGGACTGGACCCGACCCAGGTTGTAGAAATAAGACAGATGATCCGCTCGCTGGGACAGGAGAGGACCATTATTTTAAGTACCCATATTTTGCCCGAGGTCAGCCAGATTTGTCAAAAGGTCATCATTATCAACCGGGGCAGGGTTGTGGCCATCGACACGGTCCCCAACCTGACGGCCCAGCTTCAGACCTCCCGGAGAATCCATTTAACGATCCAGGGTCCTCAGGAAGAAGTGCTTAAGGCTTTGGCGGTCCGGCCGGGGGTTTTGAAGGCCGAGGTGCCGGACGACGGGCAAGGCCGGTATGTGGTGGAGATGGATAAGGACCAGGACATCAGGGCTGACCTGGCTCGATCAATCATCGAAAAGGGATGGGGATTGCTGGAGATGCACAGTCAGGAACTCAGCCTGGAAGAGGTCTTTGTCCAGTTGATAACCGAAGAACCGGGAGACAGTCATGAAGGGGTTTAAAGCGGTCTTCAAGCGGGAACTGGTTGCCTTCTTTGCCTCCCCTATTTTTTATGTGGTGGGGACTATCTTTTTGGCCTTAAGCGGTTACTTTTTTTATACTTCCGTGGCCTACTTCAGTCTGATCAGTTTCCAGGCAGCCCAGAACCCCTATATGGCCGGGCAGGTCACTATCAATGAAATGGTCATCAAGCCCCTTTTTGATGATATGAGTATCATCCTCTTGTTGATCGTTCCCCTGTTGACCATGCGCCTGTTGGCCGAAGAAAAGAAAACCGGGACCATCGAGCTCCTGCTGACCTATCCCATTCGGGAATTGGCGATCCTTTTGGGAAAATACTTAGCCACCCTTCTTGTCATCCTGGTATTTTTGGCGACCACCCTCATTTATATGTTCCTGCTTTCCTGGGTCGGCGATCTGGAGTGGGGGCCTGTTTTAACCGGGTACGGGGGACTGGTATTAATGAGCGCCGGGTTTGTTTCCCTGGGCCTTTTTGCCTCGGCCCTGACCCAAAATCAGATCATTGCCGCCGTCGTCGGATTCGGGGCCTTGCTCATGTTCTGGATCATCGGCTGGGCCGGTTCGGTCTCCGGGCCGGCGGTCGGCAAGGTGGTCAACTACCTTTCTTTATTGGAACATATGGATCCTTTTACCAAAGGGGTGCTGGATAGCCGGGATCTGATTTATTATCTCAATTTTTCGGTGTTTTTTATTTTTTTGACCTTACGCTATCTGGATTCGAAGAAGATCAGAGGATAAATCGGATTCGGATTGAGGATTTCGGATTGCGGGAAAAGAAGAAATAGTGATCATGATCACGGCTAAAACAGAACGATGGAAACAAGGATCCTTATTGACCGCCCTGACCCTGGTCTTCTTGGCCATTCTGGTGGGGGTGAGCTTATTGGTTTATCGGTTTCCCTGGCGTCTGGATTTGACGGAGGGGAAAAAGAATTCCATTTCCAGTCAGACCCAAAAGATTGTCAAAAGCCTTAAACAGGACGTCTGGATCCGGGCTTTTTTCCAGGAAGGAAATCCGGGAAAGAAAAAGGCCCAGGCCCTATTTGAGACCTATGCCTACACTAACCCCCGCATCCATTATCAGTTCATAGACCCGGATCGGCAGCCTTCCCTGGCCCAACAATACGGGGTGCGAAACTACGGGGCCTTGATTTTGGAATCAGGTGAAAAAACCCAACCGGTTAATGTGGCCGATGAAGAAGGGATCACCAACGGTCTTCTGCGCTTGATGCAACCCAAAGCCAAAAAAGTGGTTTTTTTATCCGGCCACGGGGAAAGAAGCATCCAGGACTCCCAAAAGACAGGCTATTCCCTGGCCAAGAGTCTCCTCATTAGAGAAAACTATCAAGTGGAGGAGATGAATCTTTTGTCAGGAACCGGTCTTCCCGCGGAGACCCGCTGTGTGGTGATCGCCGGGCCGAAAAAGCCCTTTTTCCCTGAAGAGGTGGAGGATCTGAAAAAATATGTTCAGGGCGGGGGCCGGCTGATCCTTCTGCTGGAGCCCTATCAAGACGGCGGCTTTAAAGAATGGCTGGCTTCTCTGGGGGTGAATCTTAGCGATGATATCGTCATCGATAAACTCAGCCGTGCCTTCGGCGGGGATTATCTGATCCCCATGGCCGGATCCTACGGTCAACATCCGATAACCGAAAAATTTAATGTCGCCACTTTTTTCCCGACGGCCCGTTCCTTAGACCTCTCTTCCCCTCCACCGCCCAAAGTTTCATATGATGTGCTGGTCAATTCTTCTTCAGGGAGCTGGGCCGAGTTTAACAAGAAAGAATTGGAAAAGGGAAGGGCGGCTTTTGATTCCGGGCAAGACCGGAAAGGTCCGTTGCCCCTGGCCGTTTTAGTGACCCTTCCTTCCCCGGAGCAAAAGAAAGGGCCAAAAGAATCGAGTGAAAAAGAAAAAGAATTGCCTAAAGGCCAAATCGCCCTTTTCGGCGATTCGGATTTTGCCTCTAACGGGTATTTTAATCTTTCCGGAAATGGGGACCTTTTCTTAAATACGGTGAATTATCTGACCGAAGAGGCAGCCCTCATTTCCATCCGTCCGGCCAAAACCCCGGTCCGGCCCTTGTCATTATCCTACTCTCAGGCCATGGTCCTTTTTTGGGTCCCCGTGGTCCTGCTGCCCGTTCTGGTCATAGGGGCTGGAATCGGGGTCTGGAGGTCAAGGAGAAAGGCCCGTTGATTTTAAAAAAATTTTGGATTTATCTCTTGGTCCTTCTGGTGGTGGCCGGCCTGTATGGGGTGGTAACCTTTTTTTTCCCCAAAGAAAATGAGGAATCCCCCCCTCTTTTTCAAAACCTGACGGCTGATCGGGTTCAAGAGATGGAGTGGCAGAGGGGACCCGATATTGTCCATCTGAAAAAGGAAGCCCATTGGCAGATTATCCGGCCCATTTCAGAACCAGCCGATTCAAAGGCGGTGGAGAGAATCCTGCATGCTCTCATTACCCTGCGACCGGAAAGAAAATTTGCCGAATCAAAGAAGGACTTGAAAGAATTCGGCCTGGATTCTCCGAGGTTGAAAATTTTATTTCTGAACCAGGGGAAATGGTCTGAAATTCAGGTGGGGAATAAAACAGCCGTGGGGAATGGCTGCTACGTCAAGATTTCAAATTCTACAGACCTTTTTTTGATTGATGAAAACCTCGTCAAGGAACTGGACCGGGACCTTGAATCCCTGAGAGAGAAAAAGGTCGAGAAAGGCCCCTGATGCCCAAAATCTTAAGCTGTTTAAAAAAAAGAGACTTGCTTCATAATCCCCAGATCGATAGCGATCATCTTGTCCAATACGGCCATGAATATTTTAACCAGGGTCGTCTGGCGGACGCCCTTAATTTTTTCGAGAAGGCCAAGGACACCGAAGGGATTCGGCGGATTATGGAGCAAAGTATCGAAGAAGGAGATCCTCTTTTGTTGCAACAATCCAGCAAACTGTTGAAGGAAGTCGCTCCTGAAGAGGCCTGGCGAAAAGTAGGGGGAAAGGCCCTGGCCAATGGAAGATTTCAGCAGGCCATGATGGCCTTTAAGGCCGTCCATGACGAGGAACAAATTGAAAAAATTCAGATGATGCTGAGGTCTTAATATTTTTATGTCCAACAATAACGATAAAAGAGATTATTACGAGATCCTGGGGCTTTCCAGGCAGGCCAATGAAGAAGAGATCAAAAAGGCTTACCGGAAAATGGCCCTCAAATATCATCCGGACCGAAATCCCGGAGACAAAGAGGCTGAAGAGCGGTTTAAAGAGGCGGCCGAGGCCTATGAGGTTTTACATGATTCTCAGAAAAGGGAAATCTATGACCGGTTCGGCCATGAGGGGTTGAAGAACACCGGTTTCAGCGGGTTTGGCGGTTTTGAAGATATTTTTTCCAGTTTTGGTGATATCTTTGAAGACTTTTTCGGCTTGGGCCGAAGGGGCCGGGGAGGTGCTTCCCGGGCCAGGGAGGGAGCGGACCTTCGGTATGATCTTTCCGTTTCCTTTATGGAGGCGGCCAAGGGGAAGGAGCTTGAGTTAAAAATTCCCCGCCTGGAAAGCTGTTCCGTCTGTCAGGGAAGCGGTCTGGAGCCCGGGACAAGCCCTGAATACTGTCCTACCTGCGGCGGAAGAGGACAGGTTGTCCAGGCCCAGGGGTTTTTTCGAATAAGCACCCCTTGTCCCAGGTGCCATGGACAGGGACAGGTTATCACCCATCCCTGTAAGGCCTGTCACGGTCAGGGACGGATCGAACAGACCAAAACCCTATCGGTGAAGATCCCGCCTGGAATTTCCAACGGGTCCCGGTTGCGTTTCCGGGGCCAGGGCGAGGGAGGAATCAATGGAGGTCCGCCGGGGGACTTATATGTCGTCGTTTATGTCGAAGAACATGATTTCTTCCACCGGGAAGGGGACGATGTGGTCTGCTCGATACCTATTTCCATGACCCAGGCCGCTCTGGGAGCGGTCATTGAGGTGCCTACTTTGACTAATCCTAAGAAACTGACCATCCCCAAAGGGACCCAGAACGGCCAGACCCTGCGCCTGAAAGGAGAAGGGTTCCCCCACCTTCGAGGGTCGGGCAAAGGGGATCAGATTCTCCAAATATCGATAAAGATCCCCACCCATTTGAGCAAAAAACAAGAAGAACTATTGCGGGAATTTGAGGAAGCGGAGCATAAAAAATCGGGTTCCCGTTTAGCCAAGCTGTTCTCTTGAAAAAAATATTTTCCGGGCCCTCTACCTGATATAGGCTTCGGTTACATAGCGCCGCATCATGCGATGGGTATTAAAATAATAGGCGTTTTTACCGATGGCATTTTGCATCATCCTGGTCCAGATAGGCCTACCGGAATAGAAGGTAGGAATGATGACCTGTTCGAGTTTGTGGTATAGATCATCGGCATCCTGGGTATCCAAGCCGTCGACCAGTTTGCTTTCCGTTGGACTCGGTCCGATGGACCAGCCGGTATATCCTTCGATATGACCTTCGATCCACCAACCGTCTAAGACGCTGAAATTCATCACGCCGTTATGGGCCGCTTTCATCCCGCTGGTGCCCGAAGCCTCCCGGGGTCTAAGAGGGGTATTGAGCCAGACATCCACCCCGGAAACCATTTTCAGGGCCAATTCCATGTCATAATTGGGAAGATAGACCATTTTGATTGCATCTTTGAGTGCTTCTTTAAAAGTAAAAATGCGTTCGATCAGGGCCTTTCCTGGAAGATCGTTGGGATGGGCCTTCCCGGCGTAGATGATCTGAATCTTACCGGTTCCTATGGCTTTTAATCGCTCCAGGTCGCTGAATAAGAGGTCGGCCCGTTTGTAAGCCGTGGCCCGGCGGGCAAATCCAAAAGTCAACAGGTCGGGACTCATTTCCACACCGGTTGTTTCTCGAACATGGTTGATTAGTATCATCTTGGCTTCCTGATGGGCCTCCCAGATTTCTTGATCAGGTATCCGGCCGATTCGAACAAACAATTCCGGCTCATTGGCCCAGCCGGGAAGGTATTTGTCATAAAGCCGCTTGAAGCTTTCGCAAGTCCAAGTGTAGGAATGGACCCCGTTGGTAATGGCGCTGATTTTATAACCCGGAAACATATTCCTGGAGACTTCCCCATGCTTTTTGGCCACCCCATTAACAAATTCACTCAGATTGAGGGCCAGAAGGGTCATATTAAGGGCCTCTGTACCGGCTAGACCTTTGAGCACCTCGAAGGGAATGGGTTCCCCCATGATTTGTCGGACAAGCTCATAGGAAAACCGGTCATGGCCGGCTTCCACCGGGGTATGGGTGGTAAAGAGACAAAGCTCTTTGACCCGATTCACATCCCAAACCAGTTTCTCGTCCCAGACCTCTTCAATGGGTTTTCGAAAATGGAGGAGAAGCTCGAGGGTCAGCAGACTGGCGTGCCCTTCATTGAGATGATATTTTTTTATTTCAAACCCCAGTTTTTTCAGCATCCGCGCCCCGCCTAAACCCAGAACAACTTCTTGCTTTAAACGGTAAGACAGGTCGTTTCCATAGAGAAAAAAAGTTATTTCTCGATCCTCGGGGGAATTTTCAGCCACATCGGTGTCGAGGAAAAAAACAGGCACCGTCCCGCCGGTAAAGCTCTTTACTGTGTAGTGCCAGGCCTGGATATATACCTTCCGGCCTTCAATTTCTACGGAAACCTTATGTAAAAGCCGGGTCATATGCTTGGCCGGGTCCCAATTGACCGGGTGTTCGGTCTGTCGGCCTTTGGCATCCAGTTCTTGGCGGAAGTACCCTTTTTTGCTAAGCAGAGTAACGGCCACCATGGGCAGGTTGAGATCGGCCCCGGACTTGATGGTATCCCCGGCGAGGACCCCCAAGCCGCCGCTATAAGTAGGGATACTGCTTTGAATGCCTATTTCCATGGAAAAATAGGCGATCTTGGGTTCTCTGATCAACTCCATCAGTTCAAGAGATTCGGGATTCATAGGCTCCTTTTTGTCATTCTTCATCCGCCAAATATCCTTTGGGAATGAAGAATCTATAAGCTCAATAATTCAGAAGAAGGTCTCTCCCCGGCGACATACGCTGGTTTGAAACGATAAGACGACAAAAACCAATAGTGGAAAGAAAGGCAGGACAAGGATATACGCTTGTATCTGCCCGCATCTTTGTGGGCAGTACTGGGGGAGAAAATAGATTATGAAAATGGGTTTTTTGGCGTTTTTATTTTTTGGCAGGGGCCCTTTTTTTCTTCATGGGGGTCCCGCAACAAACCAGATCTACAGTGGAACAACCACAGTCTTGATCTACGGTAACCAACAGCCCGCAGTCGCTACAAGCGTATTTGGTCCCTACCCGGGAAGCTTTTTTTGGGGCGGCTTTAGCAACCGGTTTTTTCGTCGTGGCCATTTTTTTCCTCCTCAAGATCAAATTTAAATTTAATATTTATAATGTAATAAAAAAAAGAATGTTGTCAAGAAGTTATTTGATAAATTATTTTTCTTGCCAATAGCGGTTAAATCGATTATAAAAGATATTTTCAATAAATCGATTCAGAAATTTCTCAAGAGGGGAACTGGATGGGCAGCGTAGTCAAGAAAAGACGGAAAAAGATGCGGAAGCATAAGCATAAAAAGTTGATGAGGAAAACACGGCATCAGCGAAAGAAGAGAGGCAAGTAATCCATTAAGGCAAGGGCATTGTTTCTGGTCATCCCGGGTTGTTTTTCCTGGATTGTCCCCTGTAGTATTAATAATGAAATGATTCTCTTTCTATACAGGCCATCCCTTCGGGTTTGGCCTGTTTTATTATTGGGGGGATTATTAAAGCACGCATCTTGACCATTGCCGGATCGGACCCGAGTGGCGGTGCGGGCGTCCAGGCCGACCTGAAGGTCATTGCCCTGCTGGGGGCCTATGGAACCTCGGTCATGACGGCTTTAACGGCCCAGAATACCCTGGGTGTTCAAGGAATCTTCCCTGTCCCCCTGAAGGTTATTCGGGAACAACTCCAAGCGGTCCTTTCCGATAT
Source organism: uncultured delta proteobacterium (assembly GCA_963821645.1). GTDB lineage: Bacteria > Desulfobacterota > RBG-13-43-22 > RBG-13-43-22 > RBG-13-43-22 > RBG-13-43-22. The sequence goes on from CAWGEQ010000021.1 coordinate 41,446, forward strand.
CAGGGTCGATGCCGTAAAAACAGGGATGTTAGCCCGAGCCGAAATCATTACCTTGGTTGCTCAGACCATAAAGAAATTCAAGATTAAGAAGGTGATTGTGGATCCGGTCATGGTCTCCGGGAAGGGATATCCATTATTAGAAGAAAGAGCCCTTCAAACTCTAAAGGAGGATCTTTTCCCTCTGGCCGGTTTGATAACCCCTAATCTTTCCGAGGCCTCTGCCTTAACCGGGTTTCCGGTTGGTACCCTGGCTGAAATGAAAAAGGCGGCCGAAGTGATTAAAAAGAAGACCCGGGGGAGTGTCTTGATCAAAGGGGGACATTTAGCCGGGGCGGCCGTAGACCTCTTTTATGACGGAATATCTTTTAGGGAATTTTCCAGCCCTCGAATCCAAATCCCCGATACCCATGGGACCGGTTGTACCTTTTCGGCGGCCATAGCCGTTTTTTGGGCCCAGGGACATCCCTTGATTAAGGCCGTGGAGATGGCCAAGGATTTTATAACCAGGGCCATTGCCGGGGCCCAACCGGTGGGGCATGGCCAGTGGCCGACCGATCCTTATGCAGGGATTCAAAATAGAACGGAACAAATAAATGAGGTGCTGTCTTGACCCAGATTGAATCAGCCAGAAAGGGGATTTTAACCCCTGAAATGCAGGAAGTTGCCCGCCAGGAAGGGCTGGAACCGGATGAGATCCAAAAAAGGGTCGCCCAGGGGACGGTTGTTATTCCGGCCAACCTTGGAAAAAAGAAGGCCCGTCCCGTCGGTGTCGGTCAGGGGTTGACGATCAAGGTCAACGCCAATATCGGGACCTCTTCCGATCAGGTGGATCTGGACCAGGAATTGCGCAAGTTGAAAATCTGTGTGGAAGCCAAGGCCGATACGGTCATGGACTTAAGCACAGGAGGGGACCTGAAGGAGATCCTCCGGACCCTGATCGCCCATTCTCCTCTCCCTGTGGGCACGGTTCCTATTTACCAGGCGGTGGTCGAGACGGTCAGGGAAAAGGGGGGAATTATCCACCTGACGGCCGATAAGATCTTTGAGGTCATTGAAGGTCAGGCCCAGGCCGGTGTCGATTTCATTACCGTTCATTGCGGGGTCACCCTTAATTCTTTGGAGCGTTTGCAAAAGCAGGGCCGGATCACCGACATCGTCAGCCGGGGAGGGGCCTTCCTGGCCACCTGGATGGTTTATCATGAAAAAGAGAACCCCCTCTTTACGGAATATGATCGGTTAATAGAATTGGCCCGGAAATATGATTTGACCTTGAGTCTCGGTGACGGCCTGCGTCCCGGCTGTCTGGCCGATGCCACCGATCGAGCGCAGGTCCAGGAATTGATCCACTTGGGTGAATTGCGAGAACAGGCTTTAAGCGCCGGCGTTCAGGTTATGATTGAAGGGCCGGGACATGTCCCTTTGAATCAGATCGAGGCCAATATCCTGCTTCAGAAACAGCTCTGCCAAGGGGCCCCTTTTTATGTCCTCGGCCCTTTGGTCACGGATATTGCCGCCGGCTACGACCATATTGCCTGTGCCATCGGGGGCGCTTTGGCTGGTATGGCCGGGGCCGACTTTCTCTGTTATGTCACCCCCGCTGAACATTTAAAGCTCCCGACACCGGAAGATGTCCGGGAAGGGATCATCGCCACCCGCATCGCCGGCCATGCCGCCGACCTGGCCCGGGGTCAGGCCAAGGCCTGGGAACAGGATCGGCAAATGGCCTTGGCCCGCAAGGCCTTGAACTGGGAAAGACAGATCAGCCTGTGCCTGGACCCGGAAAAGGCCCGCAGGATGAGGGCCGAAAGCAATCCCAGCGAATCGGAGGTCTGTACCATGTGCGGAGAGTTTTGTGCCATCAAAATGGTCCGGGATTTTTTGAAAAAGAAATAAGACTTTCCCCCTTAGAACCCTCACCTGTGGTTGATGATGGAAACCTTCGGAAGGTCCGAACGTAATCTGAAAGAAACCATCTTGAAAGCCTTGTCCGCCGGGGATTATGTCTCCGGAGAACGGTTATCCCGGGAAATGAAGGTCTCTCGCCCGGCGATCTGGAAACGCATAGAAAAGTTGAAAGGAGACGGTTTTGTAATCGAAGCCCATAAGGGGAAAGGCTATCGTTTGAAATCCGTCCCGGATATTTTGTTCCCCGATCTGATCCGTCAGCAGATCGGCACCCGCTGTTTCGGCCAAAAGATCCATCATTTCCTGCGCACCGATTCTACCAATAGACAGGCCAGGAGTCTGGCCTCCGAAGGGGCTTCGGAGGGGACTTTGGTCGTAGCCGAATATCAAGAAAAAGGTAAAGGCCGGCTCAGCCGCGTCTGGGAATCTCCTTCGAGTCAAAATCTCCTTTTTTCCCTGATCCTCCGGCCGAACTGGCCGCCCCGACAGGCTTTTTATGGGACCGTCCTGGCCTCGGTTTCCCTTTGTCGGGCCATTCAAGAAATCGCCGATATTCCCGTGGGCATCAAATGGCCCAACGATATTTATTGCCGGGATAAAAAATTGGCCGGCATCCTGACCGAATTCTCCACCGACCCGGACCGTCTGGAATATATGATTGTCGGGATCGGAGTCAATTGTCATTGGGCGCCCATGGAGGTCCTTCCGGAAGGGCAGCCGGCCACCAGTATTTTACAGGAGGCGGGTAAGAAGATTTCCCGCCTCCAGCTCCTCGCCCGGTTTTTGACCCATGGGGAAGCCCTTTATGAAAAGGCCCAAATCGAAGGGGTTGGGTTTTTGCGGGAAGAATGGGATCGTTATTCCTTAATTAAAAACCGAAGGGTAACCATTTTAGCCAGCCAGACTTCCCGGACCGGCGTAGCCCAGGGCATCGATGACCATGGCGGACTGATCGTTCTTTTTGATGAAGGCCGAAAAGAAACTATATTGACTGGAGATG
>CAWGEQ010000022.1:0-30567 GCA_963821645.1 uncultured delta proteobacterium
ACCATTTATCCTCTGCAAAGCTTAAGAATTCAGCAGATGGAGGTCACCGGTTATTTTTATAACCCCAATATCCACCCCTACCGGGAATACGAAAAAAGAAAAAATACTCTGAAGGAGTATGCCCGGATCAGTGACTTAGAAGTTATTTTTGACGATCGGAACGACCTGGAGCTTTTCCTCAACCGGACCCATCCCTGGGGTTCGGAGCGGTGTCGGACCTGTTATGTCATTCGACTGGAAGCCGCCGCCCGAGAGGCCAAGGTCCATCACTTCGATGCCTTTACCACCACCCTCCTTTACAGCCGTTTTCAAAAACATGATTGGATTAAAGGGGTCGGTCAGGAAGTAGGCGAACGCTTTCAAATCCCTTTCCATTATCAGGATTTTCGCCCGGGATGGAATGAAGGGGTTCTAAAATCCAAAGAACTCGGCCTTTATCGCCAACCCTACTGCGGTTGTATCTTCAGTGAGAGAGAACGTTTCGCTCCAAAGACAGCCCGATAGATTCTTAGTTTCTTAAATTATCGTCCTGAGAATTCATCTCTATTCTTTCTAAAACGAGAGATCGCCTCGCTTCTTAGCTGGACGATCCTGGATACCGGATGCTGGATAATTCCCTTAATGAATCCGCGACAAAGGGTTATCAAGAATCCAGTATCGCCTATCCGGCATCTTCCACAAAAGTTGGATCTTCCATTAAGGACGAATAGGCGGTTACCCGTTTGCTCCCGGTATAGGAACGGGAATGGCCGGGGTTATAGGTTTATAATCTTTTCCACCGTGTTTGGGGCAATATTCAGTCGGTTGGCTGCCGGCGATATAGACTTCTTCTTCTTTTATGGGACAGTCCGGTGTGGCCAAATAGCCCGTCGTCGGATCTATGACCACGGATACGACCCCTTCGGGTTGAGGGAAATCCAGGACCGGTTTATTGGCCAGGACCGAGCGCATAAACCTGGCCCAGATGGGGGCACAGACCGCCCCGCCGGTAAAACCTTTTCCGCCGGGCCTGGGTTTGTCATAACCAACCCAAACGCCGGTTATCACCTGGGGCGTATAACCGATAAACCAGGCATCCCGGTAATCATCGGTAGTGCCCGTTTTCCCGGCTGCCGGATATTCTTGGCTGAAGTTGTGAAGGGATTTGGCCGTACCGTAAATCAGCACATCCTTAAGCATCTGGGTGGTGACGAAGGCCACGGCCGGGGAAAGAACGGGATTGACGACCGGAGGGTTTTCCGTCCAGGTGTTGTTTTTTCTATCGTAGATGCGGATGATAGTCCTTGATTCGGGACGCATGCCGCCGTTGGAAAAGGGGGAGTAAGCCAAGACCAGGTCATTTAAAGTGACCTCTTCGGTCCCCAGGGCCAGGGAGAGGTCGTTGGGAGAACGCAAGGAAAGACCCAAATTTCCGGCGAAGTTGACGAAATAAGGGACACCGATGGTCTCTAATAATTTTACCGTGATGATATTATTAGAGTAAGCCAGGGCTTGACGGAGGGAAAGGTCCCCATAGAGTTTTTTTTCATAATTTAGGGGCTTCCAGATTTCACCATTGCCTCGATTGTATCCAACCGGGGTATCATTAAAGAGGCTGCTGGGAGTAAAACCCTTTTCCAGGGCCGCGGCATAAATCAAGGGCTTAATGGACGAACCCGGCTGACGCTTGGCATAAAAAGCCCGGTTATAAGAACTCTTTATAAAATCCACCCCGCCTACGCAGGCCAGGACATCACCCGTGCTCGGCTCCAGACAGATCAAGGCGCCTTGTAACTGGGTGGAAATTCGTCTAACCTCTTCCCGTAAGAATTGTTCGGCCTGCCTTTGTAAAGGCAGATCCATAGCCGTGGTTACCTCCAGTCCGCCTTGTTCGATTACCTCCGGTCCATACCGTTCGATCAACTTGTTCCGAACATGGGCCAGATAATAGGGGGCCTCTCCGGGTTTAGTGACGGTTACGGGATGACTTCCCAGTTTTTGTTCCTGCTCGGCGGGTAATCATTTTGAGTTCTACCATCCGTCGAAGGACCAGGTTCCTTCGATCGCGGATCTTGGCCGGTTCTCCCAAAGGATTGTATCGGCCCGGGGCTTTAGGGACTCCGGCCAACAGGGAGCATTCGGCCTCGGTCAATTCCTCCGGGTTTTTATCAAAATAGAGATGGGCGGCCTGGGCGATGCCCCAGGCCCCATTCCCGAAATAGACCTCGTTAAAATACATCTCCAGGATCTGCTTCTTGGTGTATTTCCGCTCGTACTCCATGGCCAGGAAGCCTTCCTTGAACTTCCTCTGGATGGTTTTCTCTGCGGAAAAGAATTTATTTTTAATCAACTGCTGGGTGATGGTCGAACCCCCTTCTGCCATTTTGCCCTTGACCATATCTTTGACCAGGGCCCGGGCGATCCCCCGAAGGTCAATCCCTCTATGTTCGTAAAAGCGGGCGTCTTCAATGGCGATCAACCCGTTTTGGAGGAAGACGGGAATGCGGTCGATGGAGACCCAGTATTTTTTTTCCGGGAGCAGTCGGCCCACAAACCGGCCCTGGTTGTCAAAAACCTTGATGGAGCTGAAGTGGCCGGGCAGGGGAGGGGCGGTGGCTATTTTTTCTTCGGCCCGGCCTATGGATCCAAGGCTGAGAATCAAAAAAGTCAGAATAAAAAGGATAAACGATTTTCTGGACCGGTAATATATATTGGAAACCACGATTATTTATTCACTCCTTCAGGAAATATCAAATAATTTTAATGGGATTAACTTAAACCAGTAGACTCTGTATTTTCGGAAACATTAAAAATATAACAAATTTCTTGACAAAACAAATAAAAAAAAATAGATTTTATATTTTTACATTGGGCCGTTAACTCAGGAGGTAGAGTATCTGCCTTTTAAGCAGAGAGTCACTGGTTCGAGTCCAGTACGGCCCACCACAGTTATATCATAGGTCCCTATCGTCTAGCCTGGCCCAGGACACCGGCCTTTCACGCCGGCAACACGGGTTCAAATCCCGTTGGGGACGCCAAAAGAAATCAAAGGGTTAGTCGAATAGACTAACCCTTTCTTTTTTCCGGTGTCCCTAACAGCGGCCATTCTCGTCTGGAGAATTCCGTGGTGTGTTTGCATTATGAAAGGCAGGCAGGATCTCACCTTTTCGACCCGACAACTTACGGAGATGCCCTCTCCGCTACCCTTTTTGATGACGGTCCCGAATCCCGAAACCCCTTTGGCATAATCAAAGAATTTTTTGATGTGCGGATCACCGCCCCACGACCCATTGTGGGCGGTAAAGCATCCGTTGAGACTTATCTTGCCTTCCAGATCGAGGGAATATTGTAAATATCCCGCCTTAAAGAGCACTATTTTCTTGGCTGTTTTGCCTTTACGAGGGGTTATCCCGACGGCTTGAAAGGCGCCCGGACTGGAAGGGGTAGAACCATCAAAAAACTTCATTGATCTCGAAGGATCGACGTGATACGGTTCTTTGACGAAAAAAATGATGAACCCCGTTTTTTGAATAGGGGATCAAGGATAATATTATGGCTGAGATTTTGTGTTTTTCCAGAAACAGGTTGACCACGGTCGAGCAGATGGATGAGCAGACCATGAAGGCCTCCTGTCGTCTTCAGGACCTGCTTCTTGAGGCCTATGTGGAGATTGAGGTGAAACTGCCTGACCTGGAAATTACAGCGGCCGGCGGCAAGATTGTGCGGTCCGTTCGAAAAACGGAAATCAACGTGCCTGAATCCCTCCAAAAAGCGATCGGGGTTCGGGTCGGCCCTGGATTAAAAAAGATCCTTAAGGGGGTCATGGGGAACTCGGCCTTGGACAAGCAGTTGACCTTTATGGTGGAGGAATGCTGCAACGGCGTTATCCTTTCTTTTACCAAAGAAGTGTTGTCCCAGGCCCCTAATGACCGATATGCGGAGAAGGATTATTTTAAAAACATCCTGAGGTCAAACCCCAGAATGTATAAAAGCTGTGCCGCCTTTTCTCCCGGAAGTCCCCTGGTGGAAGGATTCGAACCGCCGCAATAATAAGCCTGAACCTTTTAACACCCACCTATTGGGAGGCTTTCAGAAGATGCTGAAATTTACCCGAACGAAGCTGGTCAGCATTTATAGAAAAAATGGAGATACTCTGACGGCCCAGGGTATCTTAGAGGATGATATCTATGGGCTGGAGCTCGACGTGACCCTGAGCCTGTCCAATCTGGAGATCATCTCCATTGAAGGCGGCTGGAAAAGGGCGGAAAACCGGGAATGTGTCCGGGCCATCCCCTTTTTACAAGAGGCCGTCGGGTTTCGGCTGGATGAAGGGTTCTCCGAGAAGGTCAAAAAAATTGTCGGTCGAAAGGCCTGCCGTCACTTTGCTGAAATGCTCCTGGAATGTTGCTATACCGCCAGGGATGCGGCCCGGGTGATCAAAGGGGAGACGGAAAAAGACGGAACGCCTGACCATGGCCTGGCTGAAGTTTCTCGGGAAAATAAAGGGGAACCCGCCGCACTTCCCGCCCGCCCCCCTGTCACCACAAGACAACCATTGGAACCAATAAAATCCATTACCCCAAAAGCGGAGAAGATAAACCTCTCCGCGGGGATGGTCATCGACCTGCACACCCACACCTATCCCGGCCTCTCCTTGCAGTTCGGTTGAGGTTGACGACCTGATCAAAAAAGCCAAACAAATCGGCCTGGGCGGCCTTTGCCTGACGGACCATAACCATGTCTGGGACCAGAAAACAGTGGCCGATCTCGGGCAAAAACACCATTTTCTGATCCTGAGGGGAAACGAAATCACCACTGATCAAGGGAGACATGATCGTCTTCGGTCTGGAAAAAGAGATCAAAGGGATCATCAGGCTGGAGGAATTGAGAGAGGCGGTTTTAAAGGCCGATGGATTCATTATTTGTGCTCATCCCTTCAGGGGATTTTTGACCTTCGGCGCGGGAAAGCTCGGATTAACCCCGGAAAAGGCCATGGAAAGGCCTATGTTCAAGTTGGTGGATGCCGTGGAGGTCCTGAACGGCAAGGTCACGGAAAAGGAGAACGCCCTGGCCGAAAAGGTGGCTGCCGGACTCGGTCTGCCGATAACCGGCGGCAGCGATGCCCATGAGAATTCGGCCGTGGGTACCTTTGCCACCTGGTTTCCCGAGGTCATCCGGGATGAAAAGGGGCTTATTGAGGCCTTGCGAAGGGGAAATTATTCACCCATTGCCTTTAGGAGGGAAAGGAGGTTGGCCCATGGGGGAAGTCGTTAACTGGGAAAAACTGACCCGGAGGATGGAGCAGTTGATGAGGTTGAAATCCTTTCCGGTGGCTTTTAAGATGCTGGAGAAAAAAGAGGAACTGAACAAAATTCCTTTTTTGCGCCGACCCCAGGGCAAGCGGACTTTGTGTCAACTCATCACCCAGGTCAGAAATTTCGACTGGACCGTGGGGGCCGAACTTGATGATTTTCTCTCACCCATGTGCCCTTCCATCATCGGACTGACCGACACCCCCGAGCTTTATAAGGATGGCACCTTTCGCAGCATCGTCTGGGTAAAGACCAAAGAAGACGGAAAGAAGTTTGAGGCCTCCCTTCCCCGGCTTCCCTTGGACCGATACGAGGCCGTGGCCATGGCCCCTTTGGTCTACAATCCCTTTGAGCCGGATATCGTCTTGTTCTACGCCAATCCGGCCCAGATGATGCTTTTGATCAATGCCCTGCAGTTTGAAGATTATGCGGTCATGCAGTTTTACTGCGTGGGAGAATCCTCTTGCTCGGATGCCATCGCCCGTTGTTATTTGAACGGGAAACCTTCCCTGACCATTCCCTGTTACGGAGAGCGGCGATACGGACACGCCCAGGATGAGGATTTGGTGATGGCCGTGCCCGCCGGGATGATGGGAAAGGCCTTAAGGGGTCTGGAGGTCTTATACCGGCGGGGCATACGCTATCCGATCAGCTACGCCGGTGCGGAGCAGGACCTGGCCGGCTCCTTTCCCATGTCCTACGGGGGGATGGCCCAGATCGAGGCAATCCGGGGTAAGGACCGCCGCCTGCTTTTAGGGGTGACCGGCGGTATTGCCAGCGGCAAGACTACGGTGGCCAAAATGTTGGAGGAGCTGGGGGCGCCGATCGTCGATTTCGATCTGATCTCCAGACAGGTGGTGGAACCGGGGCAGCCGGCCCTGAAGGACATTGTGGATTATTTTGGAAAACAGGTGCTCATGGAAGACGGGACCATGGACCGGAAAAAGGTCTCGGACATCGTCTTCCGGGATTTTGAGAAAAGAAAAAAGCTGGAGAGCTTTATCCATCCCCGTCTGGGCGAGGTGGTCAACCGACAGATCAATGAGTATGCCGCCAAGGACCCAGAGGCGATCATCCAGGTGGTCGTCCCCCTGATGATCGAATTCAATATGCAGTGGATGTATCATAAACTCCTGCTGGTTTATGTCCCCCGGGAAATGCAGATCGAGCGGTTGGCCAAGCGGGACGGCATCAGCCGGGAAGAAGCGGCCAACATCCTCAAGTCCCAGCTTCCCATCGATGAAAAGCTGGGCTATGCCGATTTTGTGATCCATAATGATAAGTCTTTGGAAGAGACCAGAAGACAGGTGGAGGAACTCTGGCAGACCTTGAAAAAAATTCAAAAAGAAAAACGTTGAGAAGGAGAGCATATGGGACTTCGGGACTACACGATCTATGATTTCATCGGTCGTAATGCCATGCTTTACCCGGAAAGAGACGGGATTGTCTTTGGCGATCATCGTTGGACCCACCGGCAATTTAAAATAAAGTGCGACCGCTTGGCCGCCGGTCTTTTCCGCTCAGGTATCCGGCCAGGGGATCGGCTTGGGGTGGTGGCCCACAATTGCGATGAGTTTATGATCCTTTACGGAGCGGCCGCCAAGCTGGGGGCCATAGTGCTCCCGGTCAACTGGCGTTTTCAACAGGATGAAATGGAATTTGTCTTGAATGACTGCACCCCCAAATTTTGTTTTGCCGGGCCGGACTTTCGCCAAAGTGTGATGGTAGCCCGCGGCAAGGTGGCCTCCGTCGAGCAATGTTTTACCATCGGCGGCGGTGCAGTGCCCGAAGGATTTTTGCCCTTTGAGGCCCTCTATCAGGAGGAGGGTGCCAAAGAAGAGGTAGACATAGCGGTGGACTCCGGCTTCGTCATTATTCACACCGCCGCCGTGGCCGGCCGACCCCGAGGGGCCCTGCTGAGCCAGAGGAATCTCATCAGTATCGGCTCGGAAATGATGCATAGCAACGGCCTTGGGCCGGAGGACTGCCATATTTGCATATTGCCCCTCTTTCACATTGCCGGGTTGTCGCTGACCATGGCCGCCCTGCAGGCCGGGGGGAAGAACGTCATCGTCGACCGCTTTGATCCGGAGCTGACGTTAAAATTGATCGAGAAGGAAAGGGGGACCACCTTTTTCCATTTTGCCCCCATTCTGAAGATGCTCCGAGATAAATATGATGAACTGGGGGGCGGTTTCGACCTGTCCAGCCTGCGGGGTGTGGGCGGCCTTGATCATCCCGACAATCTCAAGCGGTTTAAAGAGATCGCCCCTCAAATTATCTTTTTGACCGGATTCGGCCAGACCGAGGCCCTGGAGGTCACCGGCGGAAGGATAGACGAAAAACCGGGCAGCGCCGGCCGGCCGACCCATATTTCCCGGGTGGCCCTTTTTGATGATTATGACCAGGAAGTCCCTGTGGGAACGGCCGGTGAGATCTGTGTGCGCGGTCCGGCTGTTTTTTTGGGCTACTGGGGCCGGGAGGAAGATAACGCCTACACCTTTCGAAACGGCTGGCATCACACCGGAGACATCGGCCGTTTTGATGAGGAGGGTTATCTCTGGTATGTGAAGCGCAAGGCGGAAAAGGAATTGATCAAACCGGGCGGGGAGAATGTCTACCCGGTGGAGGTGGAAAAGGCTATCCTGGATCATGAGGCCGTTTCCGAAGTGTGCGTCATCGGTGTGGCGGACAGCCAGTGGGGGGAGGCCATCAAGGCCGTCTGTGTCTTGAAAGAAGAGACGTCCTTAGCGGAAGAGGTCTTGATCGAGTTTGTGGCCAATAAAATCGCCCGCTATAAAAAGCCCAAATTCGTGGTTTATGTGGATGCCCTGCCCAAAAACCAAAGAGGGAGAAGTGGACCGGGACCAGGTGAAAAAAGAGCACGGGGGAAAATATTGATATTGACCGACCTGAATCTTCATTGGGTAATAATGATGTTGGCTGAATGGAGGCCATTTCATGAAACAAGTGGTAACAGAGGTATCGGATAGACTTCGAAAGGGGATACCCCTGACTATACGAAAGGGTCACACCGTGCGATTGGAAGTGACCCAGGAACCTTTGACCGTTCAAACAGGTCTTCTCTTTTTTATGCCATGGCCGAGGCTTTGGGGATACCCAAGATTTTGGATACACAGGTTAAAGTCAAAAAAAGGGAGCGCGGATATCCGGAGTCGGAACATATTTTGGCCTTGGCGGCCAATGCCTTTCTGGGAGGCGACTATCTGGATGATCTGGAAGCGCTGAGGGAGGATGTGGCTATCGAGAAAGCGATTGGCCGTACCGATATTGCCGATCCGACTACCGCCGGAGATTTTTGTAGAAGATTTTCTTTGGGCCACATCTTCCAGATGAACAAGGCCTTTGGAGCTATTTACCAGGAAGTCTATAGACGAAGGGAACCGATACTGAATGGACCTTGGATGTCGATGCCAAAGTGCATGAGGTCTAAGGGCAGAAAAAAGAAGGGGCTGCTAAGAGTTACAACGGGATTTATTCTCTTCAACCCATGTATGGTTTTGTTCACGAGACCGACGAACTGATTCATGCCGAACTCCGTTCTGGGAATACTCATCCTGGAGCTAAAGGAGTGGCCTTTCTGCGTAGAATGGAAAGAAAGATTCCAAAGGAGGTTAAAACAACGGAGGTAAGTATTGATCTTGGTGGGTCTGGAAAAGAGGGCGAACCTCCTATCGTCGAATGGAGGCAAATGCGTCAATATCTTTTTCTCCCGATCGAAGGAATTCTAGGAAACTTACCCCTTTGAATCGGCACGTTTCGCAAATACTCAAAAGGATCAGATATTCCCGAATTCCCTTCTCTGTAGAGAGACCATTAAAATCTCTTCGAAGCACTGCAAATGCTTTGATGGCATGCTCGGCATTATTGTTATTCCAAGGGACATTATCGTAATCCAAAAATGTAAATAAGGTGTGGCGGTTCTTTTCGAGGCGTTTTTTGCATTTAACGGCAGTTTCAGTTTGATAATTCTTTTGGGCCAATCGTTTAAAAAACCGATCTACAAAAACCTTATGTTTTCGAAGAAATCGAGTTTTTAAACCAAACCGATCCACCGTCTCAATCATCGGCTTTAGCAACCCAGCGAAGTCGGATGCGACTTCTTTTATTTCTTGGTTGAAAGGTTCCTTCAATAGGTCACTATTGAGGTCTCGAATTAGGTGGATAAGGCACTTCTGCTGTGGGCAATCCAGTGAGTCATAGGCTGTATAAAAATCAGAAACCAACACGCCTTTAAAATCCTTGAGCAGCGAATGGACGAGATCACCTTCTCGGGATGGCGCGTAGACATACGCGACCTCTTCAAGATTAGTGAACGCCCAAACATACCCAATCCCCGGCTTAAGATTCACTTTAGTTTCATCGGCCTGAACGAGTTGTCTGCGGACTATCTTCCGAACCAGCCCTTCGTGAGTGTCCTTGTAAAATGCAGCAGCTTTTGCCTTGAGTTTATTTGTAACACCACGGGTAAGGTTGAAATCAAACACCTGATTCAAAAAAGCTGTCACCCGTGCTTGCGGTAGGCCAAGTTCAATGTTTGCATATACTGATAAGGCCAAGAGGTTCGGGCCGACCTTCTCGCTTCCCCATTCCCGTTCAGAGTTTTGAAATACGGCTCCACATTCTGGGCATCGATAGTAATAAAAATAATATTTTACGACCCATCTTTTAATACCGGAAGAAGTAAACTTTACATCGAGAACCATTTTGCTTGATGCCCAATGTTTGTAAACCTTAGTCCCGCTACACTTGGGGCAGTATGAAGGTGCGGGCCAATAAACGGATTTGTTAATGCGAGGTCTGATAAATTTTTGTATATGCCTTTTTTTTTCAATGTTCTTGAGTCGTTTGTTCGACTTCACCAGGATTTTTTCTCTTTGATAATCCCAGTAAGCGGCTTGATTGAGTTTCTCAAATTCTGGAAGAAAAAATTCGATTTTCCGAAATTTAAAAAAATCTTTTCGGGGTAGCGATTCGGTGTGGACAATATCAGGGGTATCGGGGTTCATGGAAGCTTCATAAGGTATCGAGATGTTGACTACAAAATCTGTCAACCGTTGCAGCCCCTCACAATCTTCCATATTATATTCAATCAACTTTTGTTTTATGGTTAGTTTGTGTGATTTCTCCCATTGGTGTCGCCAAATTATTGCTTGTGCTCCCGTAATGTTTGGTTCCGACCATTCAAAACCTAAAAATCGGGCAACATCCTTAAGACTATTGGAATAGGTCGGAAAATAAATCCGAGCATAAATAATCGAAACAAGGTTGACGGCCTGCTTTATCACTTTGTCAAGAGAGTCAGCAGTTAGATATCCATATTGGTTAAGCATTTTTTTTAAGTAGGTCGTTTCAAAACTGCCGTAATGAATCAACGTTGGGTTATTGACAGAGGCCAGCAAGCCAAGGAAGGAATCCCAAATTAGCTTCTCGTCTTCATTGTTATCTGCCCAGAAACTGTGTTGGACAAATCCATCAGCGGTTGGGATTCTAATACCTATCAGGAAGTAGAAATCGCGTTCCGGTAGCCCTTCGACATCAAAATAGACAGGGGTCCCTTCAATTTTTAGTTCCGGTTTCCCCACCACATGGACTTTTCGTTCCCTGATCGCAAGGGCTTTCAGGGACTGGTGATATTTCTCGACTTTTGAAGCAAGTCGCTTGGGACGACGTCTTGGCCGAAAGGTGTAGGAAAGTTGAGTGACCGTGAAAATCCCTTTGTCATTCAACTTCTTTCTTTCCTTCTCCGTCATGCCCGCGAGAAGGCTTAGATTATCCTTTTCGATGGCTTCCTTCCTGCACGAGACTTGAAACTCACAGTCGGTACAGTGTCGGCTCAAGATAAGGTCAGGTTCCTTGGCCTCTGAAAAACAATGGGTTATTTGTTCAATCTGACTTCTGACCTTATTTATCAAGAGAGAAGTCGTTACTTTAACGCCTCGGTATCCAGAACCATAAATGATTTCTCCGAATAAAATTTTACGGCCGGTCATTCCTGCTAAGACGAGTGCGTCAAAAGCAACCAACATTTTATCCTCAATCGTGACCTTGTTCCTATGGACTATACGAACCGGAACCAAATGGAAAATCTTATCAGGTTTTGATTGTGCCTTCCGCTCTACGGCGTCCAAATGAGACTCCCAAGATTGGGCGGTTACTACGCAATTTAAAGCGAATTGCCATTTTCCACTTTTTAAGTCCTCTATTTTGAAGTGGCCGGTGTCGTATTCTCTTGTTTCGATTTTTGCGGATATTCGTTTGAATAACTCATCCCTGTATCGGTTTTGTTGCTCGACAATCCAGTCTGCATAGGTATTTCCAGTACCTCTCTCCCCTTTTGATAGGAGATAGCACTTGGTCGGACATTTACTGAAGGCTTCAAAAAGTTCTGAGGTAATCATTTTCATAGGGAAAGCCGTCTCTTGAAAATTTTTCACCCCGCTAAAGGGTATGATCAGTGGGGATAGTCAGGATGTCGATTAATCATCAGGAGAACTGGATAGGCAGTTCGATTTCTATGGATTGCAGATAGGACTGGCAGATGGCTCGACGAAATTGTACTTATCGACGTTTTAATTTTCCAATTTGATAAATCCCTTTAATCTTGATGAGTTCCGGATCGCCAGTACCCAGGATAGCTTTTATCCTTTGGGTCTCGGCAGCGGTGAAGGCATCTGCATAGGAAATTGAAAATTCGATCTGCAGGGCAGCGACTGCCAGGACCGTGTTATCCGTTGCCGGAAGGACCGATGAACTGGGCTATTTGGTCTATCTGGTCAGTCAAATCTGTTTAGCTATTTGGTTTTTCGAGTCAACCAATCATCTATAAATATAAAATTAAAAAATCAATCCTTATCAAAAATATCCGCCGGCAGATCAAATTTGTCAATAAGATCATTTAAAGCATACGGTAATATCAGGGTCTTTCTCCCATGGGACTTGATGGGGTAAGATCTATTGGTTTCCGGATCAAAAAACTTGGGGTGCCTGCCTTTACCTGCCACATAAATAATTCCAAAGCCCTTAAGCAGCTTAATTACTTTCCTTAATTCTGCGGCTTTAGGCATAGCTTATCTTAGCAGTCATCTGATTCAATTCTTCTTGTGAAATTGATCGCCACACTTTTTTTAAGGATTTTTTGAGTTGATTACCCATCGCCTTCGTCTCTAATTCATTAAACATTCGCCAATATTTACTGTGCGCGGGGTCATAAATAGTATCAACGGCATCATTTTCAACGGCGGTTATAATATATTCTTTAATCGCATCTACCAAGGAAGCTAAAGCCTCTTTCTCGTCTTTCCCATGGGAGGAAACGGAAAAATCAAGACACCGGGCTACAATCACCTCATCTTCTCGGGAAAATAGGATGTGGAGAAGAGGGGTTTCCCATAAATTACCAATGTTAATTTTTATTCTTTTAGCTTTTAAACTTTTCATTGAATTCAAACCTCTTTGTGTTGTTAGGGTCCTTCTGGAGTAAGGCCCTTTTTAAGTTCCCCCCTTTTTTTGCTTTAAGGCCGCCACGATCTTCTCCGGGGTGATGGGCAGGTCTTTGATGCGCACACCGATGGCGTCATAAATGGCATTGGCAATGGCCGGGGCCGTGGGCACGCACCCGGGTTCGCCGATCCCCTTGGCCCCAAAAGGCCCGTCCGGATCGTTTGTTTCGACGACGATCGTTTTGATGGGGATGCGGTCCTTGCAGGTCAAAAGCTTATAGTCGCGAAAATTGGGGTTCATGACCTCTCCCTTATGCACGATGAGCTGTTCGGTCAGGGCATAACCGACGCCCATGGTCACCCCGCCATAGACCTGGCCTTCCAGGAGCATGGGGTTGATGGCCCGGCCCACATCATGGGCGGCCACATAATTGAGGATCTTGACCTTACCACTTTCTTCATCCACTTCCACTTCCACCCCGTGGGCCCCGAAGGCATAGGTCATCGATAGATTGCCTTTGAATTCCCGGTCCAGGTTTTCATTGGCCGGATCATAAAAATATTCGGCCATGATCATCTGCCCCTGGTTGCTGTAATGGGCCTTTCGCAAAATTTTTTCCAGGGGCAGGAAACGGTCCGGGCTCCCTTTGACATAGGCTTTTCGGTCTTTTAAAACCAGATCCTTCACGTGGGCCTCCAATTCCTGGGCGGCCAAAGTCAGAATCTGCTCCTTGATTTTTCGAGCGGCCCCGTGGGCGGCGTTTCCGGCCACAAAGGTCGTCCGGCTGGCATGGACCCCCACGTCCCATGGGCAGACATCGGTATCGTTGTTGATGATGTTGACGTCCTCGATCCGCACCCCCAGTTCCTCGGCCACGATCTGGGCGATGACCGTATCCGATCCCTGGCCGATTTCGCTGGCCCCGGTAAAGACATCCACCCTGCCGAAATCATCCATTTTAATGATGGTGCCGCAGCCATCCGATTTATAGACCCGGGCCCCGCCGCCTACATGGATCAAAGAGGCCATACCTACGCCCCGTCTTTTTCCCTGGCCATGCTTTTCCTTCCAATTTAAATCTTTGCCCACGGCCTTTAAACATTCTTCCAGGCCGCAGGTGGTGATTTTAAAGCCTTGTGGGGAAACTTCTCCAGGTTGATTGCTGTTGCGCAGACGAAAATCCAGGGGATCCATACCGGCCTGTTCGGCCAGGATGTCGATCTGGCTTTCTATGGCAAAGGTGGCCTGGGGATTTCCGTAGCCCCGCATGGCCTGGCTGTAGGTGTTGTTGGTGTAAACACATTTGGCGATGTAACGCACATTAGGAACCTTATAAAGGGAGGAAATGGGCATCATCATCACCGAAGGGGTGGTTGCCCCCCAGGAAGTATAGGCCCCGTTATCCAGGATCATGGTAATGTCCCGGAAGGTTAAGTTTCCTTCCTTGGTGCAGCCCTGGGCGATATCTATGATGGCCGGTTGGCGGGTAGAGGTGGCCGTGAATTCTTCCCGCCGGTCGAAAAGGATCTTGACCGGCTTGCGCGTCTTGTGAGCCAGTAAGATGGCGATGTACTCAAAGGCATAAGTATCCAGCTTGCTGCCGAAGGCCCCGCCGATGCTGGTTTGGATGATCCGGACCCGGGAATCGTTTATTCCCAGGCCTTTTAAATATTCCAGAAAATCTTTCTGGGCCAGGGAGGGGATCTGGGTGGTGCTGTATAAGGTCAGGTTGTTTCTTAGATCGAAGTCGGCGATACAGCCGCTGGTGCCCATACAGCAGTGGGTCACCCAGGTAGCCTTAAAACGATCCTGGGCCACGAAGGCAGAATTTTTGCGGGCCTCATCCACATTGCCGCAGATCAATTTCCAGGGTATCTTGAGGACATTGGACTTATGTTCTTCGTGGATGAGAGGCGCGCCTTCTTTCATGGCCTCTTCCGGGTCAAATACCGGGGGCAGGGGACTGTATTGGACTTCGATCAGCTCCAAGGCCTCCCGAGCGATTTCAGGATCAATGGCCGCCACGGCGGCCACTTCGTCCCGGTAAGAACAGACCTTGCCGGACTTGATCGGGGTATTGTCTTTATAGAACCCGAATTTTAAGGAAGGGACCCGATCTCCGGTCAAAACGGTCCGCACCCCGGGCAATTTTTCGGCCTTGGATGTATCGATATGGACGATGCGGGCATGGGCGTATTTGCTGTACAAAATCTTCCCATAGAGCATGCCCGGAATTTTTACATCCTGAATATATTTGGCCCGGCCGGTGACTTTGTCGATGGCATCGACTTTAGGAATCCTTTGACCGATGATCTGTAGTTCTTCCATGTGACTCCTTTAAAAAGCAATCAGCTTTTAGCTATCAGCATTCAGTGTAGGTTCAACAATTTTTTCTAACAATGACTAAGCCATAATTCCTGGAAAGCAAGAATTCTGGTTAACCTTCGCACTGTCTGGATTCCCGCCTGCGCGGGAATGACGAGTATTAACGTGACGATTAAATTTTTGGAAACTAAATTCTCCGCATTCTTAACTCCGAACTTCTTTTACTCTTCTCGGGGCATGACCGCCACTTCTTTTTCCTCAAAAGTTCCCAGGGATTGAACGGCCTGGATGATCTGGGTATAGCCGGTGCAACGGCAGAAGTTGCCGGCCAGCGCATGGCGGATTTCATCTTCAGAGGGATGGGGATTTTCATCCAAAAGGGCCTTGGCCGACAAGATCATTCCCGGGGAGCAGAAACCGCACTGGACGGCCCCTTGGTTGATAAAGGCCTGTTGCAAGGGATGGAGAGAGCCGTCAGATCCCAACAATCCTTCGATGGTCAGGATCTCGGTCCCCTCGGTTTCCAAAACCGGAAAGAGACAGGCATTCACGGCCTTTCCATCGACTATGACCGTGCAGGCCCCACATTCTCCGACCCCGCAGCCTTCCTTTGTGCCGGTCAATTCCAGATGGTCCCTGAGCAGTTCCAGCAGGGTCCAATGGGGCTCCACCAGGACTTCCTGAAGATGGCCATTCAGCTTAAAAGCAATTTTTTGCATTATTTGGTAATCCTTTCCAAACATTTCATCCCAAGACGATTAATGAGCACACCGACCATTTCCCTCCGGTACCAGGCCTGGCCGCGGATGCTGTCGCGCATCTTGCTTTCTTTGGCCGCGATCCGGGCCGTTTCGGCCAGGGTCTGTTCATTAACTTCCTTGCCGGTCAGGTACTCTTCGGCTAAATAGGCCCGGATAGGAGTCGGGGCGGCCACGCCTAAACCGATGCGCACCTTGAGACAGGTCCTGAAGTCTTCGGCCAGGGACAGGTCCATGCCCACTCCGAGAATCGGCAGTTCCATGGCCTCCCGACGGGTGTGTTTGATGTAGGCCCCGCTGGTACGGGGAAGCAGGGGGGGGATAAAGAATTCGCTTAAAATTTCGCCGTGCTCCATCAGGGTCTGACCCGGGCCGAGAAAAAAGCTTTTTAAAGGCAGGGTCCGTTTTCCTTTCGGGCCGATCAGGTGAAGATGGGCCCCCAGGGTGAGCAAAGGGATGACGCCGTCGGCCGAAGGTACGGCATTGCAGATATTGCCGCCGATGGTGGCCACATTGCGGATCTGGACCGAGCCGATATTTTTCACCGCATCGGTGATGACCGGATAGTGCTGTCGGATCAAGGGAGATTTTTCCAGCATCCTATGAGTGGTCAGGGCCCCGATCCGCAATATCCCTTCCGGATCCCGTCGGATATAGGAAAGCTCCGAAAGATGCCTCAAAGAAATCACATAGTGAGGGGCGATCTTCTTTTCTTTGATCTTGACAATGACATCCGTCCCCCCGGCGATATACTTGGCCCTTTCCCCGTGGGATTCCAACAGGGAGATGGCTTCATCGATGGAGGTTGGTTTGAGGTATTCGAAGGAAGGCATGAAAATCCTTTCTAATTTTTAATACGGCTCGGCAAAAGTCTCAAGGCATAAAGATCGGGTTTAAGGTATAAGGTTCAAGGTATAAGGAAAGGCCATTTGGGCCTCGATCCTTCTCACCTTATACCTTATACCTTACACCTTATACCGTTCCCTTTGCGCCTTGCACCTTATACCTGGTTTTATTCAGCCAATTTCCATTTCCCGTTTTCTATGCGGACCATGATCATGGAATCGGTGCCCAGGCCGTTGTGATCCTCCGGGGTCAAATTATAGATCCCGCTGACGCCGATATAATTTTTGGTATTTTCGATGGCGTCCCTTAATTTAAATTTATCGGTCCCCACTTTTTTCATGGCATTGGCTACAATTTCAATGGCATCCCAGGCATACCCGGAATGGGTGTTGATGGGAAACTGTTTGTCGTAATGATAAACGTTATTATACAGATTGACAAACTCTTTGATCACCTTTTTTTGGGGATCTTTGTCGGAAAGCTGGTCCCAGGCCATCAGCTTGGTGGAAGGCATCATATTGCCTTCGGAAGCCGATCCGGCCAACTCGATATATTTGGGGTCAGGCTGACCATGGCACTGGAATAAAGGCGTTTTAATATTGAGCTGCTTGACATTTTTAGCCACGATGGCCCCGGCCGGCCCGATGGTCCAGCAGATGATGGCCTCGGGATTGACGCCCTTGATCTTGGTCAACTGGGAGGTCATGTCCGTATCCTTGGGATTAAAGGACTCATCGGCCACGATGGTCAGTCCATGCTTGGGGGCCAACTTTTCCAGCCAGCCCTTGCCGTCTTTGCCAAAGCCGTCGGAGGCGGTGATGAGGGCGATTTTTTTGAGGTTCTTTTTCTGGAGGTACTGATAAATCTTTTCAACCGCCGTAGAACTGCGCTGCGGGGATTTAAAGACCCATTTATAGGTCCCCAGAGGGCCGCCGCCCATGATGACCGGATCGCCGCCCACGGTCATGAAGGTCGGGATTTCCGCTTCTTCGATCAGTTTCTTGACGGCCATGCCCAGGTCGGTCCGGTCCGGGCCGATGATGGCCGCCACCTTATCCACATTGATGAACTTCTTGATGACCATGACCGCCTTGGTGGGATCGGATTCGGTATCGCCCAATAACAGCTCGATAGGGCGGCCGTTGATGCCCCCTTCTTTATTGATTTTCTCCACGACCATCTGGGTCACCAGTTTGGTCGGCGTACCGATGGCCGCGGCCGGTCCGGAGAGGGAATAAAAGGCGCCGATTTTGATCGGCTCGGCGGCCTGAGTCAGAGAAATACCCAGGACGAAAAAACTCATCAAAAAAAATATTCCAAATTTTTTCATTGTAGACCTCCGTAATGATAATTTCATGTTTGTCCGAAAATAGATTTTAAGGTTTTGGAATTGTAGCATAGCCGCCCCCGGCTGTGACCATTAATGACAGGCGAGGGCGCCTGTCCTACATAATCCGTGATTCCCGCTTTCTTCCCACCTCCTTTTATCAATTTTTTCAAATCCTGTTATCAAAAACCCTCTTGGATTTTCGTTCCGACCGGGGCAACGTCCCGTAATCGACCAAATCGATCCGGGCGCTGACCAAAACCTGATGCTTGATTTGTTGTTCAATCTTTTCGGCCACGGCCTTATCCACCGATGGCGCGTTTCCTTGGGCCCGTTCCACCCGGACGGTCATATAATCTTTACCGTCTTCCTGGCGGTTTAAATGGATCTGAAATTCACTGCCCACTTCCGGGATCTCCGAAAGGATATGATCGATGTGGGCCGGATAGAGATTGACTCCCCGGAAGATGATCATGTCATCGGAACGCCCCAGGACCCGGTCGTGCAGGGGCAGGATGTTGCCGCAGGAACAGGGATGATCGATCAACTTAGTCAGATCCCGGGTGCGGTAGCGGATGAGCGGGGCGGCTTCCTTGGAAAGGGTGGTGACCACCATTTCCCCGGTTTGTCCCGGCGCCGTCGGCTCCAGGGTCAGGGGGTCCAGCAACTCCAGGATATAATAATCGGCCCAATAATGAATCCCCTCATGACGGGAACAATCCAGGCCGGTACCGGGTCCGTAGAGCTCGGTCAGACCGGGAATGTCAAAGAGCTCTTCCAGGCCCAAAAGCTCCTGGATCTTTTTCCGCTGGGCCTCGCTGCTCCTTTCCGAGCCGAAGATGATTTTTTTTAGGGCAATTTTATTGCGCAACTTTCGTTTATCCACTTCCTCGGCCATCAAAAGGGCCATGGAAGCCGTGCAGCAAAGGACCGTGGACTGCAGGTCTTCCAGGAACTGGCATTGCAGATCGATGTTCCCCGGCCCTATGGGAATGGCCATGGCCCCGAAACCGCTCGCAGCCCAATTGGAAACCCACCCCGGCGGTCCAGACCCCATAACCCACGGCAATCTGCACCCGGTCTTCTCGGCTGAGCCCGGCCATCTCGTAACAGCGGGCGAAAAAATGGGCCCAGTCATCGATGTCTTTTTGGGTGTAGGCCAGGATCTTTCTTTTGCCCGTAGTGCCGGTGGAGGCATGGATGCGCACCACCTTTTCCAGGGGCACGGAAAGCAAGGGAAAGGGGTAGCCGTCGCGCAGGTCCTGGGCGGTGACGAAGGGCAGGCGTTTTAAGTCCTCCAAGGTTTTTATATCCTCAGGCTTAATGCCCGCTTGAGACAATCTCTGACGATAGAAGGCGGACCCACGATAAGCATGTTCCACCGTCCACTGAAGGCCCTTAAGTTGATGGGCGGCCAATTCTTGAGCAGTCTTAAATGAAGGCATAAAGGTTTGAGACATAAATAATTCCTTAAAATTGGGCACAGGGCGCAGGGCTCAAGGGACAAGGTTTAATTTTTGGATCGGGCCTTGCGCCTGTTTTCATCCGTTCCCGCCCAGTCGACCTCCTGGGTTGCGGGATCTATTTCAACCCCATAATCGTTCCGGGCGCTTTCCAGGCTGACGTAGCCTTCACGCACGTCGTCGGCCACCAGCTCGGGTTCCCGTTCGAAGGGATGTCCGTAGCCCCCTCCGCCGGGGGCATCGATGGTCACTTGGTCACCGGGTTTCAAACGGGTCAAACCATAGGGATTTCCCGGGACTCCGTTGATGAGAAACTGGGCTCTGCTGCCGGGCCGGCCGTCAAAGAGACCTTCCGCCGGGTACTGAAATCTGCCCGCCTGGATTCCCAGGTTGACCGGCGGGATAGGGGCGTACTGATCGTCGGGTATCCGGAAGACCTCTCTTTTCCCCAGGCCACCCTTCATCTTCCCGGGTCCCCCGGAATCGATGAGCAGTTCCCGCTTTTCAACGATCAGGGGGGTGTCGCTTTCAAATATTTCAACCGGGGTATTGGCACCGTTGGCCGGGAAAATGTAGACATAATTTCCGTCATTGGCCGATCCGGCCCCCATGCCGCCTCCCCGGATGATCACGGAATGCCAGGGTTTCCCGTCCTTCCTTCTCCCGTAAAACACATTCATCGCCGCCGGGGTGCCGCCGGATCCGGCGATCACTTTCCGGGGCAGCACGCCGGAGAGGGCCCGGTAGATGACCTCGGTCATGAAATGGCCCACTCCCATCCGGGCGGCCACGGCGGCCGGAAACCGGCAGTTGACCACGCTTCCCTCAGGGGCCGTCAGTCTGATGGGCAGGGCGCACCCCTCGTTGTTGGGGATATCCGGGGCAAACATGCTTTTAACGGCCATGAAGACATAGGCATAGGTAAAATTATAAACCACGTTCCCGCCCCAGTCTACCTGCCCGGAAGAGCCTTCCAGGTCCACCAGGATATCGCTCCCCATGACCTCGACTTTGGCCTGGATAAGGATGTCCTCTTTCCCCTTGGTCTGTTCGATGATGCCTTTGGCTTGATAGAACCCGTCCGGGATTTTTTCGATCTCCTGACGCATGCTTTTTTCCGTAAGCCGGATAATCTGTTCGGCCAGGTCGTCCAAATTCTCCAGGCCGCTTTCCCGGAGCATCTGACCAACCTTTTCGGCGCAGACGTAGTTGGCCGAAATCTGTGACCGTATATCCCCGGTCACCTCATCAGGGGTGCGGACATTCCAGCGAATCAGGTCCAGGACCGATTGGTTGAGGACCCCCTGGTCATAGAGCTTGACGAAGGGGATGAAAAGGCCTTCTTCGAAGACGTCATGATTGTCGGAGGCCACCCGGCCGCCGATATCGGAGTGATGAAAAACACAGGCGGTAAAGGCCACCAGATGGTTTTGATAGAAGATAGGGCTCATGACACAGACATCATTCAGATGGCCCGCCAGGGCCCAGGGGTCGTTGGTGATAAAGACATCCCCGGGTCGGTAATAGTCGGGCGGGTATTTGTTGATCAGGGCCTTGACCCCCAGGGCCATGGCCCCCGATTGCCCGGGGGTGGCAAAGGTCCCCTGGGCCAGTTCCCGGCCCAACCGGTCGGTAAACATACAGGTGTAGTCATGGGCATCCCGGAGCAGGCTGGAGAAGGCGGTGCGGGCCACGCTGCCGTCGGCCTCGTCGACAATGGCAATCAGCCGGCGCCACAAAATTTCCAGGGTGATCGGATCAAATGTGCGGCCCATCAGTCGGCCTCCTTAAGATCAATCCAGAGAAATCCGAAATCATCGGTGGATATCCGGGCATCCTCACCCACGATGAGGGTCGATTCTTTTTCTTCGATGATGGCCGGGCCGGAAAATCGGGCTCCCGGAAACAGTCGGTATCGATCATACACCGTATAAGGGATAAATTCCCGGGCCAGCGGGGAGTAGGCCGGACGCTTTCCCTTGACGGCCCCATCGAGGGTCTGCTCTTTACGGCCCTGAATTTTAGGCAGCTTAAGGAGCCTTTCGGGAAGGCTGGCCCTCACCTTGAAGTTGATGAATTCCACCCCGGAGTCGGGATAGGTCCGGCCGTAAAGTTTCTCATAGGCCTCATCGAAGCGCTTCCGAACCTCGGCTTTGTCGAGTCGGGTGAAATCCCCGGACGGCAAAGGCACATTGATTTCCGAACCCTGTCCGACGAAGCGCATGTCCAGGGATCGTTCGAAATGAAGGACTTCGTCCCCGGCTTCCTTTTTCAGGATCTTGGCCGAATCCGCTTCCAACCCCTGGAAGATGTGCTCAACTTCATCGAAGGCCACATCGGTCAGGGAGACTTTGTGACTGCGAAGAAGATCAAAGGCCCGGGGGGCGGTGAAAAAACCCATGGCCGACCCGACCCCGGCATTGGGAGGGACCAGCAAGCGGGGGGCCCCCAATTTTTTGGCCAGACCATAGGCATGCACCGGTCCCGCGCCTCCGAAGGCGACGATGGTCACCAGCTTGGGGTTTCCCCCTTTTTCGGCGATGTGGGTCTTGGCGGCCGCGGCCATGGTTTCATTGATGAGGTCGTGGATCCCCCAGATAGCCTGGATAAAAGAGACCCCGAGGGGCTTGGCGATTTTTTCCTCGACGCCGCGCCGGGCCCCCTCCTTGTCGAGTTTCATGGTCCCGCCGAGAAAGTAGTCCTCGTCCAGATAGCCCAGCAGGAGGTCGGCATCGGTCACGCAGGGATCGCTGCCTCCCCGGCCGTAACAGATCGGACCGGGGGCCGCTCCGGAACTTTCCGGCCCGACCTGAAGGGTGCCCAGCTTGCTCACCTTGGCCATGCTGCCGCCCCCGGCGCCGATCTCCATCAGATCGACCACGGGGACCTGGATGGTCAGGCCGCTTCCTTTCATGAATCGTTGGACCCGTCCCACTTCAAAGGTGGGGACCACGCCGGCCACCCCTTTCTGAATCAGGCAGGATTTGGCCGTCGTCCCCCCCATATCAAAGCAGAACATTTCTGAAATATTGAAGTGCTTGCCGTAGTATTGGCCGGCGATAACCGCCGCGGTCGGCCCCGACTCGATGATCCGGACCGGAAACTCGGCCGCCGTTTCCAGAGAAGTAACGCCGCCGCTGGAAAGCATGATAAAGAGTTTCCCCTGAAAGCCGATGGTCTCCAGCCGGCCGGCCAGTTTGGACAGATACCGGCCGGTCAAGGGTTTGACATAGGCATTGGTAACCGTGGTGCTGGTGCGCTCATATTCCTTGATCTGCGGCAAAACATGGTAGGAAATGGAGACGGAAAGGTTTGGCGCCTCCTGTTCGATGATCTCCCGGAGCATCAACTCGTGAGAAGGATTTTCAAAGGAATTGATGAGACAGACGGCAATGGATTCCACACCCATCCCGAGCAGGGACCGGACCACCTGCCGGGCCTCTTCCGGGTCCAGGGTCTTGATGACGGTCCCGTCGCTTCGGACCCGCTCGTCCACCTCGAGACGATATCTTCGGGGGATCAGAGGCCTGGGGAATTCGGCGAAAAGGTCATAGGGGGCGTAGCGCATCTCCCGGCCGATTTCCAGGACGTCCCGGAAGCCCTTGGTGGTGATCAGTCCTGTTCTGGCCCCCTTGCGCTCGATGATGGCATTGATGACCAGGGTCGTTCCATGAATCAGCTCATCCAGCTTGGCCACAAATGCCGGCGTGGTTGCTTCCAGCATCCTCATCCCCTCTTCAACCGCATCCGAGGGGTCCTTCGGGGTGGTCAGACACTTGCCGGTCTTGATCTCCCCGGTATGGTCATCAAGGAGGACAAAGTCGGTAAAGGTGCCGCCGATGTCACAACCTAACCGGTAATGCTTGTCTGCCATTCTTACTCCCATGAAAAACGGTTCAAGGTACAAGGTACAAGGTTTAAGGTTTTAAAACTTGTGATAGTGTCTTCTCTGAAGCCCTAATGCCCGGGGGCGTCACAAACCATGGAAATGGTTTCCCTGCGCCTTGATGCCTGCAGCCTTGTATCCGGTTTTTTTAAAAGATATTCGGCTCCTCAAAGGTCCCGTAGGCCTCTTTGAATATTCCGGTCATCTCTCCGACGGTGCAATATGCTTTACAGCAATCCACCAGGAAGGGCATGACGTTTTTCTTTTCCTTTACAGCGGTCTCAAGGGCCTTGAGGGTGCGGCTGACTTCCGTGGCTGAGCGCTCCTGCCGGAGGGCCTTCAAATCCCGGATTTTTTCCTCGGCCGATTCTTCCCGGTACTCGTGGAGGTCCACGTCTTCTTCTTCGCCTTCCACGTATTTGTTGACCCCCACCTTGATCAGCTCTCCTTCCTGAACGGCCTTTTCAAATTCATAGGCCTGACGGGAAACCTTTCTCTGGATAACCCCCTGGGCCACGGCCTTGACGATTCCGCCGAGTTCTTCAACCTCTTTCATCTCCTCAAGGATCTTTTCTTCCATCTGCTTGGTCAGGGTTTCGATAAAGTAGGAACCGGCCAGGGGATCCACCGTATCGCGCAGGCCCACTTCCTCCATGAGGATCTCCAGGGTCCGCAGGGATAGCAAGGCGGCCCGGGGTGTGGGGATGGTGTAGGCCTCATCGAATGAGCACAGGGCCGTGGTCTGGGCACCACCCAGGGCGGCGGCCAGGCCGTAATAGGCCCCGCGGATGATATTGTTTTCCGGCTGGGCCTTGGTCAGCCCGCCGCCTCCTCCGCCGAACAGTCCCCGGAGATACATATTCTTATCATTTTTAACGCCGTATTTCTCCTTTAAATTGACGGCCCAGAGCTTGCGGGCGGCCCGGAACTTGGCTACCTGTTCCCAGAGATTGCCGAAGATGTTTATGTTAAAGGAAAAGCGTCCGACAAAATCTTCGGCCTCATAGCCGCGGCCGATGACCTCATCGATATAGGCATTGGCGATCAGGATGGCATAGGCGATTTCCTGGGAGGAAGTGGCCCCCGATTCCCGGATGTGGTAGCCGCAGACGCTGACCGGATTACACTTGGGCAGTTCCTTAATGGAATATTCGATGGTATCTCCGATAAGACGGACGGCCGGTTCGATGGGAAAAATCCAGGCCCCGCGGCCGATCATTTCTTTGAGGATGTCATTCTGGGGCGTGGCGCTGATCTGGTCCGTGGTATAGCCGAATTTTTCGGCCATGGCCTGGAACATGGCCAGCATGATGGTGGCCACGGCATTGATGGTCAACCCGACCCCGATTTTGTTTAAGGGGATGTCTTTAAAGGCCATCTCGAAGTCCCGCAAAGAATCGATGGCCATGCCCACCCGGCCCACTTCGCCTTCGGCCATGGGGTCGTCGGAATCCAGGCCCATCTGGGAAGGAAGGTCAAAGGCCACATTCAAACCGGTCTGGCCGTGGGCAATCATCATTTTAAAGCGTTCGTTGGTCTCGGCCGGCGTTCCGAATCCGGTGTATTGTCGAGTGGTCCAGGCCCGGCTGCGGTAGCCCAGGGGATGGATCCCCCGGGTAAAGGGATACTTCCCGGGATCGGCCAGGTCTTTTTGATAATCAAAACCTACGTCCTCTAAATCTTTGGGTGTATAAACGGGTTTGATTGAAATGCCGGACTGCAGGATCACCTCTTCGATGCCGTCTTTCTTGTTTTTTTTATATTTGGCTACTCCCATGGGACCTCCTAAAAAACAGGTGCAAGGTGTAAGGTATAAGGTTCAAGGCGTAAGACGTGAGGTTCAAGGCTTCAAGGGTTGACAATTTTTAGTTCCTTATACCTTATACCGTGCACCTTGTACCGTAGCCCCTGTGCCTTGCGCCTTTATCTTATGTTTGCTTTGATAAAATCAACTAGAGACCGAAAAGGGCGTGCCCCCGGGGAAGACCCCGGCCACTCCCAGGTCCTTTAAGGCCGGGATGTCCTTTTTGGGGATGACCCCGCCGACGACGACCAATTTGTCCTGCAAATCTTTTTCCGAAAGAAAGGCCATTAGCTTTTTGCAGATCGGAAGATGGGCCCCGGACATAATCGACAGCCCGATGACATCCACATCTTCCTGCAAGGCCGCTTGAACGATGCTTTCAAGTTGTTGATGAAGGCCGGTGTAAATGACCTCCATGCCGGCATCCCGTAAGGCATGGGCCACTACCTTGGCCCCTCGGTCATGGCCGTCCAGCCCGGGCTTGGCAATCAAAACCCGGATAGGGCGGTTTCTTTTCTTTTCCGAATCCATAGATCGACTCCTAACAATGAGTTGTTTCTTAATCGGCTGTTGCGAGTTACGAGTTGCGGGTTGAAACCTTTTTTTAACCACTCGTAACGCGCAACCCGTAACAGGAAAATTTCAAACTTCTTGGTTACTATTTAAATCCTGTCCCAGGAAGGCCCGCCGGACCGTCCCGTCTTCTAACAATTCCCGGGCCGTGCCGCTCATGGTGATCCTCCCGGTTTCAATGACATAACCCCGTTGGGAAATGTTTAAGGCCCCTCGAGCGTTTTGTTCGACCAGCAAGATGGTACGGCCTTCTTCTTTAAGCTCCTTGATGATGCGGAAGATTTCCCGAACGATCATCGGCGCCAGACCCAGTGAAGGCTCATCCAGCAGAAGCAAGCGGGGATCGGCCATTAATCCCCGTCCGATGGCCAGCATCTGCTGTTCTCCCCCGGACAGGGTGGACGCCCGTTGTTTCCGGCGGGCTTTCAGGAAAGGAAAGAGTCCGTAGATACGCTCCATGGTCATGAGGCGTTCAGCATTTTTCTTCTGCCGGGAACAGACATAGGCCCCCAATTCCAGATTTTCCTGAATGGTCAGGGGACCGAAAATCTGGCGATTTTCCGGAACCTGAACGATCCCCAGGCGAACCAACTGTTGAGCATTCGTCCGGCTGACGTCCTGTCCCATAAAAAGGATCTTTCCCTTACGGGCCGGATGAACCCCGGAAAGGCAATTGAGCAGGGTTGTTTTCCCGGCCCCGTTGGCCCCGATCAAAGAGACGATCTCGCCCTGACGGACTTCCAGAGAGATCCCTTTCAGGGCCTGGTTCCCTCCGTAATGGGCTTCTAACTTTTCTATTTGTAGCATCAGTTTAGGTATTTTGCCAGAAATTAAGATCCGATTTTTATCAGGTCTTCAGGCTTCGGTCCCCAGATAGGCGGTCAAGACCCGGGGATCTTTTTGAATCGCTTCCGGGGGACCGTCGGCGATCTTCTGCCCGTAATTCAAGACGACAATTTTTTCTGAAATACCCATGACCAGGTTCATGTCGTGCTCGACTAAAAGAACCGAAATCCCCCGGGAGCGGACCCGGCGGATCAAATCGGCGATCTCCCGGGTCTCGGTCATATTCAAACCGGCTACCGGTTCGTCCAAGAGTACCAGCTCGGGGTTTGAGGCCAAGGCCCGGGCCATTTCAATCCGTTTTTGTTCTCCGTAGGATAAACCGGACGCCAGCCATTGCCCCTTGGCTTCGAGATGGAAGAAATCCAAAATCTCCCAGGCTTTTTTTTCAATGGCTTTCTCCTCCCGGCGAACGCCCGGAAGGCGGAATAAAGAGGCTAAAAATTCTTTTTGAGTTCGACAGTGCAAACCGACCATGATGTTTTCCAAAACGGTCATATTCTGGAAGATTTGAATATTTTGAAAGGTCCGGGTCAGTCCCATGGCCGCCAAATGGTAGGGCCGGCGTCCGCTAATCTTTGTCCCCTTAAAAAATATCCGGCCTTTTCGGGGCCGATAGATCCCCGAAATGATATTAATGGCCGTCGTTTTACCGGCCCCGTTAGGACCGATCAGGGCGGTAATGGAACCCTCGGGCAGGTCGAAACTGAGTTCCATCAGGGCCGTTAATCCCCCGAAATTGATGGAGACCTCCTGGACCTGCAAGATCGGATCGCTCATGATTCACCGGGGACCCGGGCCTGTTGAAGATGTTGCCTGCGGGCCAAATACCGGTTTCGGAGGGCGACGATCACCCCTTCGGGTAAAAAAATTAAAATAAGGGTCAGGATCAACCCATAAAAGATATCCTTATATTCATCAAAAAAAACCAGGATGCTCGGCAAGGGGGTGATGAAGAAGGTCCCGAAGAGGGTCCCCCAGATACTGCCCATGCCGCCGACGATGACCATGGTGACCAGTTCCACGGAGAAGAAGATATCAAAAGTCTTGGGACTGATAAAGGTTAAATAATGGGCATAAAGGCTCCCGGCCAGGGAGGCATATAAGGCGCTTAGTATAAAGACCTTGACTTTATACACCTCGGTCTTTACCCCCAGGGCGCCGGCGGCAACTTCGCTGCCATGCAAGGCCCGCAGCCCGCGGCCTACCCTGGAATGAACCAGGTTTAAGGCCAGGACGATCCCCATAAAGGTAAAAAACCAGATCAGGTAATACATTTTTTGATCGGAGTCAAAAATCAGGTTTCCGATTTTCAAGTTGGGTATGCCTGGAAACCCGGAAGGCCCGCCGGTCATCTGATCCCACTGGATGATGACGATATTGATGATAATGTTAAACCCCAAAGTGGCCATGACCAGATAATGGCCGTGTAATTTAAGGGTGGGAATACCGATAAGCAGGGCCAGAAGACCGGTGACGATCATGGCCGCGATCATGGCCACCCAGGGAGAAAGCCCGTAGCTGACCGTCAAGATGCCGGAAAGATAGGCCCCCAGCCCGTAAAAGGCCGCGTGGCCCAGGGAGATCTGTCCGGCGTAACCGATCAAGAGATTAAGGCCCACGACAATCAGGGTATTCAAACCGATGATATTAACGACGCTCAAATAGTAGGGATTGGAAATAATCAAGGGAAAGAGGATGATGGCCAGGGCCAGGAATAATAATCCCAAGTTGGAACGCGTTTTCAGAAATCCCCGGACCATATGTCAGACCCGCTCCTTGTCCCCGTAGCCTAAAAGACCGCTCGGCTTCATAAACAGGACCAGGAGAAGGATGACAAAGGCGATGACGTCCTTATAGGAAGAGGAGATGGTCCCGGCCCCGAGGGACTCCAGGACGCCCAATAATAAACCGCCGACGATTGCCCCGATACTATTCCCGTAACCGCCCAGGATGGCCGCGGCGAACCCCTTCAAACCGAGCATGACCCCGATGTCATAAGACAGGGTGGTAATGGGGACGATGATGATCCCGGCAATGGCCCCCAGGGCCCCGCTTAAGGCAAAGGAAAAAAGGATCATCCGATTGACATTGACGCCCATGAGGGCCGCGGCCCTGGGGTTAAAGGAGGTGGCCCGCATGGCCGTACCGAACAGGGTGTGATTAAAAAAAAGATGGAGGATAATGACCACCAGTACGGTAATCAGGAAGATCCACAGACTTTGGGGCAAGACCGCGGCCCGGAAGATGATCAAGGGGGTGTCTCCGCTGAATGGCGGCAGGGCCATCTGGTTTTTCCCCCAGATGATCTTGAAGGCCCCGCGCATCAAAATGGAAACGCCGATGGTGATAAAGATCAGGACGAGGATGGACCGGGACCTGGCCGGCCGTATGGCCAGTCTTTCCACCAGGCCGCCGACCACGGTTACGGCCAAGACCCCCAGGAAAAAGGCCAGCGGCAGGGGCAGGCCTAAACCCAGAAAAAAGGTATACATCATCATCCCGCCCAGGGTGACGAAATCCACCTGGGTAAAGTTGACGATCCCCATGGCATTGTGGACGATGCCAAAACCCAGGGCGATCAGGGCATAGATGCTGCCGGTGGTCAGGCCGGAGATGATAAACTGGGCTAACTGGTCTCCTGTGGGCATAAGGTTTAAATGATCCCTTTTTCCTTAAGGGTCTTTAAATCCGCCGGATCGTATCCGAGCATCTTTCCATAAATTTCCGGGTTGTGCTCCCCGAAACGGGGGGGAAAGGAAAGCTGCTGCCCGATGGATCGTAAATAGTCCGTCATGTGGGGCGGAGGGGCCAGGGTGATTTCCAGTCCCGTTTTGGGGTCTCTGGCCTTAAGGAGGTTTTTGATCACCAGCGGGTCCTGGGCCACCCTCTCCATGGTATTTATTTCCGATATGGGGACGCCAATTTTATTGAACAGGGCAATCACGGCTGCGGTTTTAAATTGTCTGAGAATTCCGGTTAACTCCTGGTTTAAGTATTTCACATCGGTGATCCGGCCGGTATTTTTTTGATAGGCCTCTTTGGCCAGGGACTGGAATTCGGGTACCTTGGTTAAGGTTGCCCATTGTTTATCGTTTCCCATGGCCACATAGACGTATCCGTCGGCCGTGGGATAGACCGAGACCGGGGCAAAGAATTCATGGGTATTGCCCCGGCGGGTGATTTTTTTTCCAAAGGATTGATTTAAGGTGATGGGGACGGTCAGCCAGGAAACCGTGCTTTCAAACATGGATAGGTCGATCCGGGCCCCTTCCCCGGTAACGGCCCGCCGAAAAAGGGCCTTCATTATCAGCCCGTAGGCATGTTCGCTGGCCCCCATGTCGGGCAAAGGGATGCCCAGTACCTGGGGTTCGCCCTCCGGTTCTCCGGTCAATTCCATCAACCCGCTCCGGGCCTGGAGGATCGGGTCATAGGCGGCTTCGTTGCTCTCCGGCCCGAAGCCGGTGATCCCCAGCCAGATCAGGTCGGGTTTGGCGGCCCTGAGGGTTTCATAATCAATGCCCAATTTGGGATAGTTCCGGGGGAGTTGGTTGGTGGCAAAGATATCGACCTTGAGTTTGACCAGTAACTCGCCAAGGATTTTTTTTCCTTCCTCTTCGGCCAGATTCAAGGTCAGGGCCTTTTTGCCGGCATTGATGGCCATGAAATAGCTGTTCATCCGGTCCTCGTCAAGGACCCTGTCCCCCACTAAGCGGTTGGGGTCCCCGAATACCGGATGTTCCAGACGGATGACCTGAACACCATCCTGGACCAAACGAAAAGTCAGATAAGGGAGTACGGTGGCCTGCTCCAGGGAAAGGACGGTCAGTTTTTGCAAGGGGTCCACGGAAGCCTCCTCAGCTCAAAGATTTGAATTCATAAGGTGGGAAGAAGGAGCCTTATTTATCAAGTTTTATAAAACAAAAAAACAACTTAGTCAACCGGGAATGGTGGGACCTTTCCGGGGAAGTAGCAGGTGTCATCCTC
>CAWGEQ010000023.1:0-68859 GCA_963821645.1 uncultured delta proteobacterium
CCGGTCCGATTCCACGTCCTGGTCATTGGTCCCGGAGTTTCCCATCAGAGGATAGGTCATGGTCACCATCTGGCCCTTATAAGAAGGGTCGGTTATGACCTCCTGGTACCCGGTCATGGCCGTATTGAAAACACATTCTCCGCCGGCCTCACCGGGCGCGGTGAAGGACCGGGCCGGAAACACGGTGCCGTCTTCTAAGGCTAACAATGCTTTCATTTCAATTCCTTTATAAGGGGACTATGGATTAAACGGTTCATGTAGGTCGTTACTTTGTTTTCACTTAAACTTTAATACTCTTCAACCTCGAACCTCCCCCTGGACCCCTCGAATCCTGACCTTTTATTATCTCGGCTATCATCTCAGCCGCCGTTTGGGTTAGTCCTGTCTGCGATTTCAGGGCCTGACGGCCGGCTTCTCCTCTTTCGGCCCCTTCCTCCGGATGCCCCAAGAAATATTGCATCCCTTCATACAGTTCCATCCCGTCGGCCACCTGAATCCCCGCCCCGGCCTTTTCCAGGAAGTCCCGGGCATCTTTAAAGTCCTCCATATGGGGGCCATAGAAAACCAGCTTTCCCCAGGCGGCGGGTTCCAGGATGTTTTGCCCCCCCTTGGGAACCAGACTGGCCCCGCAAAAAACCAGGGTAGCCAGGCTGTAAAGGGCAAAAAGGTCTCCGATCCGGTCGATTAGTATAACCGCTTCTTTTCTTTGCCCCCCCGGCAGAAGGATCTGACTATAGAGCTGATAATCAACCCCTTGCCTTTGCAAAAGGGTTTCCAATTCAGGGCATCGATTGATATGACGAGGGGCCAGAATTAAAATCAGCTCCGGGAAAGAGGTCTTTAAACGCTTATACACAGAAAGGAGGACCGCTTCCTCTCCTCCCCGGGTACTTCCGGCTACTATCACCGGCCCTTCCCCATCGAGATGGAGCCTCTGCCGGAGACTTATTTTTAAGGCCTCCTGGGCCTGATTGACCAGGCCGTCGTATTTGATGTTTCCCAGGACCCGGACCTGATCAGGCCCGGCCCCCAGAGAGGTCAAATACTGGGCATCATCCGGATGCCTGACCATCAAGACCCTGAAATTTTTGAGTAAGGGACCTAAGAGCCAACGAATCTTGGAATACCGCTTAAAAGAGCGCTGGGAGATTCGGCCGTTGACCAAGATCAATTTACAGCCCGATTTATGGGCCTGAAAAAGAAAGTTGGGCCATAGTTCGGTTTCCAGGGCAATAAAGGCCCTGGGGCGGAAAAATTTTAAGGCCCTTTTAACACACAAGAAAAAATCCAGGGGGTAATAAATAAGAGGTATCTTATTCCCTAAGAGCTTTTCTGCTGTTTCCCTTCCTGCCGGGGTTGTCGTCGAAAGAAGGATGGGAACATCGGGGAGCTGCTCTTTGATCCTCTGAGTCAGAGCCGCAGCCGCCTTGACCTCGCCCACGGAAACGGCATGAATCCAGATGGGCCTCGCATTGGGCAGGGAGTCATCGGGCCGCAAGGCCTGAGGATAACGCCCTAACCGCTCGACCAGACGATCGCTATACTTACCTTGGGCGAGATTATACAAGATAAAAAAAGGAAACCCAACTAAAAAAAGAATTCCGCTGAGGATATTGTAGAGTAAAAGTCCAAGGGGCATAAAAAAATGTATTATTTTCAATCAGATAAGATCAAGCGATCGTTGCTGGTTATAGTATTTTTTCTAAATGGGGTCAAGTTAAAAACCTCGGGCGACAATAGAGGCCTCTCAATCGAAGTTCTCCCTGGCCAGGATACCGAATTGCTTCATTCTATTCCAGATGGTCACCCGGGAAACCCCCAGGATTCTGGCCGCTTCCGATTGATTGCCCTTGGCTTGCTTGAGGGCATCAAGGAGTTCCTGCTTTTTCCTGTCCTTGGGATTCACCGGCGCTCTTTCCGGAGAAGATATCATTCTTGATCCCTGATAAAAGCCGGAAGGAAGATGGTGAGGCTGGATCAGGCTTTCCGGGCAGGTCACAAAGGCATATTCAAAGACGCTCCGGAGTTCCCGGACATTTCCCGGCCAATCGTATCCCATGAGGACCTCCATGGTTTCTTTACTGATCCCCTGGATAGGTTTTCCGCTTTTAAGTTTGATACGGCGGAAAAAAGCCTCGGCCAATAAAGGAATATCTTCCCTCCTTTCTCTCAAGGCCGGCAAATGGACCGGGATGACGTTGATCCTGAAAAAAAGATCTTCCCTGAAAAGCCCCTTATCCACCAGGGCCCTTAAATCTTTATTGGTTGCCGAAATAATCCGCACGTCAATAGGAATAGGCCGGTGATCGCCGACCCGCTCAATCACCTTATCTTCAAGGACCCGCAGCAGCTTGACCTGGGTGGAAATGGGAAGATCTCCGATTTCATCCAAAAAGATATCGCCTCCCTGGGCGGCCTCAAATCTTCCTTCCCGGTTTCGGTAAGCACCGGTATAGGCCCCTTTGACATGGCCGAATAACTCACTTTCCAGTAAAGCCTCCGAAAGGGCGGCACAATTCACTTTGATAAAAGGCTTGCCTTTTCGAGGACCGCTCTCATGGATGGCCTCGGCGGCCAATTCCTTTCCGGTTCCGCTTTCTCCGAAAATAATCACCGGGGCATCGGACTTGGCGGCATTGGTTATGAGGTCGAATACCCGGGTCATGGAAGGGGATACCCCAAGCAAACCATGAAATCCGTCCTTGGACCTCAGTTCCCGGCGGAATTCTTCGATCTGGTTGTCTTTTTCGATGATCTCGGTGATGTCGGTCAGGGTTTCTACGGCCCCGATAACCGTTCCGGCCTCATCATGGAGGAGCGAGGCGTTCTTCAGGAGATGAAAGGGTTGCCGGTTTTTTTTCTTCATGGTGCAGTGCTTCATCCTGATTTCACCGGCTTTAAATAAGGTGCACCAGTGATGCCCGCTTTGGTCCCGGACGATATTACACATATTGCAATCCAGTACGGAACAGGGTTTTCCGATCAACTCTCCGTTCTTATATCCCAACAGTCCGGCGATAGCCTTATTGACCGCAACGATGGTGCCCTCCCGGTTAACGATAATAATTCCTTCTTTGATGGTATCCACCACCGTTTTCCAGTAGCGATTCATTTCCGGTTTTAACATTCGGCTTTACTCCTGTTAAAAAATTGAACAAATGTTAAATACTATTTTAACACATTGAACAGCTCTTGACAAGCCCCGTAAAGTTTCCCCCCAAAACAAATGTCCCGAATTCAAAGGCCCTTGTTGACGAATCCCGGAGTTATTGCCCTCTTTAAATCTCCTGGCATAGAATATGCTTTTCATCTGGGAAACGGTTAATTTAAGACCGATCAAAAAAGGAGGAAGATGAATATGTCCGAATTAGATCTGATTGCCCTGTCGATAGCCAACACCGTAGACGCCCGTGGCAGTGCCTGTCCCGGCCCCA
This sequence comes from uncultured delta proteobacterium, assembly GCA_963821645.1. Taxonomy (GTDB): domain Bacteria; phylum Desulfobacterota; class RBG-13-43-22; order RBG-13-43-22; family RBG-13-43-22; genus RBG-13-43-22. The sequence continues at coordinate 3,435 of CAWGEQ010000023.1, forward strand.
TTTTGGAGGCCAAAAAAGGGATCGGCAAGGTCAAGGTCGGGGAGATATTAGAAGTCCTCTCCGGAGATCCGGGGACCCGCAAGGATATTCCCGCCTGGGCCGGTAAAGTGGGGCATGACTTTTTAGGAATGGTGGAATCGGACGGCTACGACCGGCTTTTTGTAAGAAGAAAAAAATAGGAGAGGCCCATGGCTTCACCGGACAAAGAAGGGAAGATCCTCATTTTGGCCACCGAGCACTGCGCCTATCCGGGGGCCAATTCGGTAGGACAGGCCCATAGTTCCTATCCGGCCAACACCTATATCCTCAGGGTGCCTTCCCCGGTGCTCTTCCCCGAATCCTTTTACTTAGACTGTTTTCAAAAAGGAATCGGGGCCATCATCATCATGACCTGCGGCACGGAATGCCCTTATCCAGGGGCTTACGAGGCCCTGGCCAAAAGGATCGACCGAGTTTATGGTTTGATGAAGGAAAAAGGTCTGGACATTCGCCGGCTCCGGCTGACGGCGATCTGTACGGTCTGTAACCGGGCCTTTCTCAAAGAGGTCAATGAGATGAACAGACTGGTCAAGAATTTAGGAGAAGGGTCTAAGGTGTAAGGTCCAAGGTTTAAGGTTTAGATTAAAAACCGTACACCTTATACCCTGGACCTTGTACCTCCTAATCTTTCTAACTGATAGGCAAAGGAATATGGAACATAAATATCAAAGAACGTTCGACGCATTGATTATCGGCGGCGGTATTGCCGGCCTCCAATCTGCCTTGGACCTGGCCGATCAAGGCTTCAAGGTGGCTGTTGTGGAAAAGGATGCCTCCATCGGGGGCAAGATGATCCGTCTTTCCAAGGTATTTCCCACCCTGGATTGTGCCAGTTGCATCACCACGCCCAAGATGGCCGCGTCGGCCCATCATGAAAATATTACCCTCTTCACCTGTTGCGAATTGAAATCTCTGGATCGACAAGACGGATTTATTTCGGCCACGGTGACCCAGAACCCCCGTTATGTGGACCCGGCCAAGTGTATCGGCTGCCGCCAGTGCGAATACGGCTGCCCGGTCTATGTCCCCGATGACGAACAGGGGGGATTCGGCGCGCGCAAGGCCATTTATATCCCCTTTTCCAATGCCGTCCCCCAACTGGCCCTGATAGACGTGGCCCATTGTTCCCTATGCGGCAAGTGCGCCAAGATTTGCCCGACCCAGGCCGTGGATTATTTCCAGCAGCCCGAGGATTTTATGATCCAAAGCAAAACGGCTATCCTGGCCACCGGGTTTAAGTTGACCCCTTTGGACCAAAAGGAAGAATATGGCCAGGGCCGGATAGAAAATGTGATCACCTCCCTGCAGATGGAGCGCCTTCTGGCCCCCCACGGACCCTATATGCGGGTGATCCGTCCCTCCGACGGCAAGGAACCCGGTTCCATCGCCTTTGTCCAGTGTGCCGGCTCCCGGGATAAAAGCCTGGGGATTTCTTACTGCTCCAGGGTGTGCTGCATGTACGCCATCAAGCAGGCCATGCTGCTTTCCGGCGCCCTGCCCATGGCCGATATTACCATCTATTACATGGATATCCGGGCCTTCGGCAAAGGCTATGAACAATTTTTTCAAAATGCCAAGGCCATGGGGGTCGAGTTTGTCAAAGCTAAAATAGCTAAAATTACAGTCGGCGAAAACCAGAATGTGGTCCTTAGCTATGAGAATATGGAAGGGAACGGCGGCCTGGCCCGCAGGGAACATGACCTGGTCTCCCTTTCCTTAGGCATGGTCCCGGATTGGAACCCGGCGGGAATTTGTCCGGTATCGATCAGCCAGGATGGCTTCTTAAAAAATATCCGGCCCAGTATCGCCCCGACGCTAACCGACATGGAAGGGATTTTTTCAGCCGGGGTGGCCCTGGGGCCGAAAGATATTGTCGACACCATTGCCGAAGCCGGGGCAGCGGCCATGGAAGCCTCCAACTATTTAACGGCCCTGAAACGAAAACAAGCAGCCTAACTTAAAAATGAAGGCAGGCCCAACCGATGGAGCGCCTGCCCTTTAATCCTCAGGAGAATAAATCATGGCCTCTGAAACCGAAAAAAGGCCGGAAGAAACGGAAAAAAAGATCGGCGTCTATATCTGCCATTGCGGTGGTAATATTTCAGATCATGTCGATGTCCAGCAATTAGCGGAAACGGTAAAAACCCTTCCCGGCGTTTCAACCTCCCATACCAACATGTTTATGTGTTCCGATGCCGGCCAGGAATTGATCCAGCAGGATATCAATAAAGGTCTGGTCAACCGGATCGTGGTGGCCTCATGCGCCCCCAGCCTTCATGAAACGACCTTTCGCGGGGCCATCAAAAGGGCCAATCTGAACCCCTATCTGTATGAACATGCCAATATCCGGGAGCAGGTCAGTTGGGTCCATGACGGCCAGAAGGCCACCAACAAGGCCACCCGCCTGGTGGCTGCGGCCGTGGCCAAGACCAAAAAGATGGAACCTCTGGATCCGATTCGGGTGGAGGCCAAAAACCATACGGTCGTTATCGGAGGCGGGGTGGCCGGCCTGCGGGCCGCCGTCGATCTTGCCCGGCGCGGAATTGAGGTGGCCCTCATAGAAAAATCGCCTTTTTTAGGGGGCCGGGCCGCCGGTCTGGATAAATTGGTTCCAACCGGTGAAAAGGCCGCAGATCTGATCCGGCAATTGGTGGGAGAAGTCCTCAAAGAAAAGAATATTACCCTTTACACCTGTAGCCAAATCGTCAAGGCCGAAGGATATGTGGGGAACTTTAAACTTACCTTCAACAGAAAACCTCCGGCCTCGAATGAGGATTCATTGAAGCCCGCCTTCTCCGTCTATAAAGATGCTGTTGTCGGAGATTTTATTCCCTTTGCCGGGTACTTCCCCCAACCCATTCCGGTAAAAACCGAAGAATTAACCCTGAATACCGGGGCGATTGTTTTGGCCACGGGTTTTAGGACCTATACCCCCAATGAAGGGGAATATGGTTATCAAAAACATCCGGAAGTGATCACCTTGCCGGAACTCATCCGCCATATGGCTCAAACCGACTTACCAGGAGCGAAACTGGAATTTAACGGTAAAAAAATCGAACGGGTAGCGATGATTCACTGCGTGGGAAGCCGGCATATCCCGGGAATCCATGAACCGGGACCGGAAGGGATATTGAACGAATATTGTTCCAGAACCTGTTGCAGTGCCACCCTCCAGGCCTCCAGTGCCATCCGGGAAAGATTCCCGGAAACAAGGGTTTTTGAATACTATCGGGATATCCGGACCTATGGCCGGGGCCAGGAAGAATACTATGAACGGGCTTCCAAAAACCAGGTGATCTTTTTGCGTTTCGAACCCGATTCCCCCCCGGTGGTTGAAGAGGCCGGCGGTTCCGGCCATCCTCTGAAGGTTACGGTCAAGGATACCTTGACTTTCGGGGAAGAAATTGAAGCCGAAGTGGACCTGGTGGTCCTGTCCGTGGGGATGGAGCCCAATGTCATATCGGATCTGGTGGAGATGATGAAACTTCCCATAGGCTCCGATCGCTTTCTACTGGAAGTCCACCCCAAGTTGCGTCCGGTGGAAGTTGCCAAAGCCGGGATTTTATTAGCCGGGACCTGCCAGGCCCCTATGGATATCGGCGAGGCCTGTAATGCCGCCCAGGCCGCTTCGGTCAAGGCTTCGGCCTTGTTGACCAAGGGATACGTGGAACTTGACCCCTATGTGGCCCAAGTCGACCTTACCCGTTGTACCGGAAAAGGTTTCTGTGCCGAGGTCTGCCCCACGGAAGGGGCGCTCCAAATGGTGGATATGATCGCTGACGGGAAAAAGGTCCGACGGGCCCAGGTCAACCCGGCCCTTTGTACGGGCTGCGGTATCTGTGTGGCCGTCTGTCCGGATAATGCCATTGATGTCAATGGCTGGAAACTGGATCAGTATGAAGCCATGGTAGAGGCCATTGTGGCGGCCTAAAACCGATAAAGTTCGGAGTTCAGAGTTCAAAAAACTTTTCAAGATTCACTGCGTCCCCTCGAAACATGCGGGTTAATGGAGGGGCGCTGAAGAGGCGGGTTTAAAACCCGCCCCTATGGGTGTTTCATGTTGCCTGACACCCCGGGCATAAAGGCTTAGCACCAAATAGAAGGAAGACCATGAATGAGATGACCGGCCAGGAGGCCTTAAAAAAACTCCGTCAAGAACGGAAAGAATTCATCGATCAGGCCAAGAACCTGATCAAGGAACAGAGTTCCATTTTTAAAAAAATCAAAGAAGAACTAAAGGGGGATGGAAAAACAGTGCCTGAAATTGCTTCGGCGACTGACATCTCCAGCTCCCAGGTCCTTTGGGCTGTTATGGCCTTAAAAAAATACGGCCAGGTGATCGAAGGGGTCAAAGATGGAGACTACTTCAAATATCAACTGACCAACCCATAAAAAAAGCCACAAAAAGAGAGATCCCAAATGCCTTCCCAAATTGATCCTGATCTGATGATCCAATTAGAAAAATTCGGCGTCGCCGATGCCACCGAATGTTTTAACTGCGGCAATTGTACGGCGGTCTGCGATTTATCTTCCGAATCCACTCCCTTCCCGAGAAAGGTTATCCGCTATCTGCAACTGGGATTGAAGTCCAAACTGATTCAGAGTATGGAACCCTGGTTGTGTTATTATTGCGGCGATTGTTCCAGGACCTGTCCACGACAGGCCAATCCCGGGGAAGTCATGATGGGCATCCGCCGCTTTCTGACAGCCTCCTATGACTGGACCGGGATATCCCGGTTGTTTTACACTTCCAAGTTGTTCGAATTCCTGTCCCTGGCGGTGGTAGCCGCCATGGTGGGAATGGGCTTTTACCTCTTTCACGGTCCCATGCTCACCGACCGCGTGGCCCTGAATGTCTTTGCCCCCAATACGACCATCGAGAAACTCGACCTGATCATGCTGGGAGTCCTGTCTTTCTTTCTCCTGAGCAATGCCCTCAGGATGTCTAGGGCCGTCATGGCCGATGGACCGGCGGCCAGAACCGGGGGCTCGCTCAAAGGGGATATTCGGGATTCCCCTGGCCGTTTATGCCAGCGAGGCCAAGGAATTCATCCTTCAGTTTACCACACAGAAACGATTTAACTCCTGCGGGACCCCTTCGCAGAAGACCCAGTGGCTGGTCCATTTGTTGATTATGACCGGATACTCCACGGTCTTTCTGCTGGTTGTGGTGGGAATCCGCTGGTTTCAACGGGATGAAATCTATCCCTTATGGCACCCCATCCGGTTGTTGGGCTATTATTCTACTTTCGCCATTTTATATGGCGTTACCTACGCCATAGTCGGTAGGCTCAAGAAGAGCAAGGCCGTTTACCAGCATTCCCATTCATCGGACTGGATTTTTTTAATCATGCTCTGGCTGACCGCCTTCAGCGGCATCTTGATTCATTTTTCACAGTTGCTGGTACTGCCCCTGAGCACGTATTATATTTATGTGATTCACCTGATGATCGCCGTTCCCATGCTGGTCATTGAAGTTCCCTTTGCCAAGTGGACCCATCAACTCTACCGGCCGCTGGTTTTATATCTGATGAAAGTCAAGGAAAGGGCTTTGCAAGTCGAGACCCAATGATAGAGGGATTTATGATAGCGATAATCAAACAAAAAAAGAGAAAGGAATAAAGCAATGTCTGAAAAAGAAGAAAAGGTCATGTTTATTTGCACCCACGGAGGAGATAATCCGGAAAAAACAGCCCTGCCTTTTGTCATGGGCAGCGCGGCACTGGCCATGGATATCAAGGCCCTGGTGGTCTTGCAAGGGGATGGGGTCTATCTGGCTAAGAAAGGCTATGCCGAACACCTGGTCAAGCCGGGAGGGTTTGAACCCTTACCGAAGTTGATGGCCGATTTTTTAGAATTGGGCGGGGAACTCAAGGTTTGCGTCCCTTGCATCAAGGCCCGCAATATTACCGAGGCCGACCTGATCGATAAGGCAGAGACCACTGCCGCCGGTCAACTCATTGCCGACTCCTTCAAGGCCAACTCTGTTTTTACTTATTAAACTTTCAGGGCCCCCTTCGGCGGAAGCCAAGGGCCATGTAAATATCTAAAATATCTCATTGCCCCTCACCCAAATCCCCCCCCTGGCGGAGTTGGGTGAGGGGCAATGAAGCCTCTTCCCCCTCTTGACAAAATACCGTCTTACGTATAACTAATTACAGGATATGCCTTATTTTATCCTGTTCGAGACTTTTGTTATTATTTGTTAATAATAGTGTAAAGTCCTGGCGAAAGGAGTAATCCGGATGCAGGGGACCTTTATAAGCCTCTTAGTGGTCTTCTTTTTCTTCGGGGTCAGCCTACCATTAAAATGTTACGGCCTGGAAAAACAAATTTCCTTGACGGAGGCCGTTAAAACCGCCCTTAAAGAAAATCATGAATTGCGAGCCATAGAAAACCAGGTTTTCGCCCAGCAAGCCGATGTCGGTATGGCCCGAAGTGCCTTGCTGCCTAAAATCGCCTTTGAAGAAAGGGCGACCCGCACCAACAACCCGCCGACGGCCTTTATGATGAAGCTCAATCAGGGCAGATTCTCCCAGTCCGACTTCGAGCTAAGTTCCCTTAACAACCCTCAACCGGTCACCGACCTCCAAAGCTTAATTTCCGTCGAACAGCCGGTGTTTGACCTCAAGGCATCCATGGGTCTGACCATGGCCAAGCAGGAACAGGCGGCGCAGGGTGAAAGTTATCAGCGAAAAAAGGAAGAATTGGCCCTGAAAGTCGCCCAGGTCTATCTTCAGGTGCATACGGCTAAGGGATATGTAAACATCACCCAGAAAGCCCTCGAGGATGCCCAGGAGCACTTAAGGGTCGTTGAAGTAAGGTATAACAATGGACTGGGTCTCTATTCCGATATCTTGAGGGCCCAAACGGCAATCATCTCGGCTGAACAACAAAAAATCAGCGCGGAAAAAAATGTGGCCGTGGCCAAAAAAATGTTGGGGCTTCTGCTGGGTTCTCCCGATTCCCTCGACATCGATGACCAGAATATCAGCCTTCCCTTCAGTCCCCTTGATTATTATGCCGGCGCCTCCCAGGAGAGACGGGACCTCAAGGCCTTGAAGATGCGCTACGAGAACGCCCGGAATAAAGTCAAGCTGGCCGAATCCAGATATTTCCCTACGCTTCACCTGGGGGGGACCTATCAACTCAATGACCACAATACTGTTTTCGGCTCTGAAGGGGAATCCTGGCTCGTATCGGCGGTGCTCCGGTGGGATCTTTTTGACGGGGCAAACCGGGAATATGAACGAAGCAAGGCCATCCATAAGGTCAAGGAAACCGAAGAGCAGTTGAAAGGCCTTACCCAGTTGGTCTCTTTCAAAATTCAGGAGTCCTACCTTACGGTTGAAGAGGCCCGCAAAAATGCCGAACTGGCCAGGGCGGCGCTCAAAACAGCCGAGGAAGGCCAAAGACTGGTCAAGAGCCGCTATGAAAACTCCCTTTCCCCCTTAGTCGACTTCCTCGACGTACAGGTCCATTTGAACCAGGCCAGGGCCAACGGGGTGGCTAAGGAGAACGAATATCTTTTTGCCGTTATCAATCTCGGTTTCGAGAGCGGCACGATCCTTAAGGACTTAAAAATAGAGTAAGGCATAAAACTCCCAATCGCACCGCAGGGGCGGGGTAATTGGTTCTCGAGATTTCAAATGGATTGGGGGAATTTATAGGAGACCTGATTTATGAAAAAGACCTTCCCTTCTGGCTCATGGCCATGCTCTTGCTTTTTATGGGATGCCGGGAAAAGGAACCCCGTTCTTCCCAAATTCAAAGACCGGTAGTGACCGGAGTGACCTTTATCAAGATTTCCCCTTCGTCCATCGACTCCTTTTATGAAACATCCGGGACCGTCAAGGCCGGGACAACCAGTATCGTGGCCAGCCGTACCATGGGGACCGTATTGGCTGTCAAGATTCAAGGAAGGTGACCGGGTAAAGGCCGGAGAGGTCCTCATGACCCTTGACGACCGGGACATGGCCGAGAAGGTGGCCCAGGCCGAAGCCGCCTACCAGGAAGCCTTAAAGGGCTTCGAGGCGGCGGAGCAAAATAAATCCCTGGCCGAGGTCACCTTCGGACGGTACAAGAATCTTTATGCCGAAAAAGTCATCACCCAACAGGAGATGGATCAGATAGAAACGCAGAAAAAGGTGGCCGCAGCCGAATCCGGGCGGTTGAAGGAAATGGTCAAGCGGACCAAGGCCGCCTTGGAAGAGGCTAAGATCTACCGAGGGTTTTCCAGGGTAACCGCCCCGGTTTCGGGGGTCATCACTGAAAAAAAAATCGAACCGGGGAATCTGGCCGCGCCGGGGTTGCCCCTTTTGACCATCGAAAATACCGACCAATTCAAGGTGGAAGCCTACATCAATGAACATCTGGCCCAAAGATTCAAGAAAGGGGACAAGGTTTATATCCTGCTGGAGAATAACCAACAGCGGATTCCCGGAACCATCGCCGAGATCGTCCCGGCCATCGATCCGGCTTCCCGCTCCTTTCTGATCAAAATTCCGGTGAAAGGACCGGGAATAAAAAGCGGCCTTTATTGCCGGGTGCAGATCCCGGAGGGTAAAAAAGAGGCCATCCTGGTCCCCAAAAAGGCCGTTGTCGAACGGGGACAATTAACCGGAGTTTATGTGGTCGATGATCAAAGGGTGATGACCTTTCGCCTTATCCGGACGGGGAAGGATTATGAAGACCGGATCGAAATCCTCTCCGGCTTAAATGGCGGTGAGCAGGTGGCCGTCGAAGGACTGGAGCGCGCCGTAGACGGGGGAGTGGTGAGAAAGTGAGCCTCAGGGTACTCGGATTCGCCGGGTTAATCGCCAAGACCTTTATAAAATCAAAGCTGACGCCCTTGGTGGTCATCGCTTCCATCTTCCTCGGCGTATTTGCCATAATAGTCACCCCCAGAGAAGAAGAGCCTCAGATCATCGTTCCCATGATCGATGTCATGGTCGCCTATCCCGGGGCCTCGGCCCAGGAAGTGGATGAACGGGTCACCAAACCCATGTCCAAGTTCCTCTGGGAGATCAAAGGGGTCGAGTATATCTATACCATGTCGAAACCGGGCATGAGCCTGGCCATTGTCCGTTTTTATGTCGGCCAGGACATGGAAAAGAGCTTGGTCAATCTCTACAACAAGCTCATGTCCAATTACGACAAGATCCCCGCCGGGGTTTCCCAACCCTTAGTCAAGCCCAGGTCCATAGACGACGTTCCCATCCTTTCCTTCACCTTCTGGAGTTCCACCTACGGCGGGTATGAACTGAGAAGGGTGGCCCAGGAAGTGGGCGACGAACTCAAGAAGGACAAGGACGTTGCCGAATTCCAGGTCATCGGAGGACAAAAAAGGCAGATCCGCATCATGATGGAACCCCTGTCTCTCAGGGCCTTCCATCTGACTCCCGGCCAGGTGGAAGGATCTTTGCGCCGGGCCAATTTTCTGTTGTCCTCGGGTCGCTTTCCGGCCGACAATCAGGAAATTATTGTCGAGACCGGCGGCTTTTTAAAAGAGGCCCGGGAGGTGGGAAACCTGGTCATAACCGTGGCTGATGGCCGGCCCGTTTATCTTAAAGATGTGGCCCGCATCATCGACGGTCCCGAGGAGCCGGGAAATTACGTCTTCATGGGCTTCGGGCCCGGATCGAAAAAAGCCGCCGGCGGTCTTTTCGAGGCCGTCACCCTGTCCATTGCCAAAAAGAAGGGGACCAACGCCACCCAGATCGCCGAGAGGGCCTTGGAAAAAATAGAGGCCCTGAAAGGCAATCGGATCCCTTCCGGGGTTGAAATAACCACCACCCGGAATTACGGGCAGACGGCCAAGGAAAAATCCGACGAGCTTCTAAAGCACATGTTTTTGGCGGCCCTGTCGGTGACCATCCTCGTCGCCCTGGCCCTGGGCTGGCGGGAGGCCATTGTCGTGGCCGTAGCCGTCCCGGTCACCCTGGCCCTGACCATCCTGGTGACCTATCTGGTGGGCTACACTCTCAATCGGGTGACCCTCTTTGCCCTCATCTTTTCCATCGGCATCCTGGTGGACGATGCCATCGTGGTGGTTGAAAACATCCATCGCCATTTCAAAATGAGCAAGGTGGACCCGGAGGTAGCCGTCCTGGCCGTGGATGAAGTCGGCAATCCCACGGTCCTGGCCACCTTTGCGGTCATCGCCGCACTGCTTCCCATGGCCGCCGTCTCGGGACTGATGGGACCTTACATGCGGCCCATCCCGGTAGGGGCCTCGGCGGCCATGATCATCTCCCTTCTGATCGCCTTTATCGTCAGCCCCTGGCTGAGCTTTATCGTCCTGAAAGGCTCGAAACTGGGGGGCGGGGAAAAAGAAGAAGGGAAGATCCTGGCCAAATTCAATCACATTTATGAACGGAACCTGCGCGGTCTCCTGGAGAGCCGGAAAAAGAGAATGGGTTTTTTCATCCTCATCGTCGTTCTCCTTTTGGCCGCCTTCTCCCTGATCCCCCTCAAGCTGATGACCGTCAAGATGCTTCCCTTCGATAACAAGAGCGAGCTCCAGGTGGTCATCGACCTGCCCGAGGGTTCCAGCCTGGAAAAAACAGCCGCCCTGACCCGGGAGATCGGCGATTATCTCAAGACCGTGCCGGAGGTGGTCAATTATCAATCTTACATCGGCACCTCGGCCCCCTTCAACTTCAACGGCCTGGTCCGTCACTATTTTTTAAGGACCGAAAACAGCCAGGCGGATATCCAGGTCAATTTTGTAACCAAGGAAGAAAGAAAGGCCCAGAGCCACGAAATCGCCAAAAGGATCCGACCGGCCATCCAGAGACTGGGCGACACCTACCGGGCACGGGTCAAGGTGGTGGAGATCCCTCCCGGTCCCCCGGTTTTGAGTACCCTGGTGGCCGAAATCTACGGGCCGGAATTCAACCGGCAGGTCGAGATTGCCGGAGAGATCAAAGGCATTTTTGCCAAGACCCCGGGAGTGGTCGACGTCGACTGGTACGTGGAGGACAACCAGAAAAAGCTCCTCTTTACCGTGGACAAAGAAAAAACGGCCTTGAACGGGATCAGCACCGAACAGGTCTCCCGGGCCGTGCAAGCGACCCTAAACGGCACCGTGGTCGGTCTGGCCCACCTGGCCAGGGACAAGGAACCGGTGGAGATATTCCTCAGGGCACCACTATCGGAGCGGGCCGGTGCCAAGGCCCTGGGAGAAATAACCCTCCCCTCCGGCACGGGTAAGCCGGTGTCGCTGGCCGATTTGGTCAAGGTGCAAGAGAAGATCGAAGATAAAACCATCTACCGGAAAAACCTGAAACGGGTGGTCTATGTCATCGGGGATGTGGCCGGCAGCCAGGAAAGTCCGGTCTATCCCATCCTGACCATGAAAGAGCAGATTAAAAAATTGAAACTCCCGGAAGGCTATGAGCTGAAGCAGTATTCGTCCGTCCAGCCCTGGATGACGGACAAGTACTCCATGAAATGGGATGGGGAATGGCACATTACCTATGAGGTCTTCCGCGATTTGGGGCTCGCTTTCGGGGTGGTCCTGATCCTGATTTATGTTATGGTGGTGGGCTGGTTTAAATCTTTCCTGGTGCCTCTGGTCATCATGGCGCCCATCCCCCTGTCGCTTATCGGGATCCTCCCCGGACATGCCCTCATGGGGGCCTTTTTTACGGCCACCTCGATGATCGGATTTATTGCCGGGGCCGGCATCGTGGTCCGCAATTCCATCATCCTGGTGGACTTTGTCGATCTCAAAATCGCCGAAGGGGTGCCCATTAAAGAGGCGGTGATTCAGGCCGGAATCATCCGCTTCCGGCCCATGCTGCTCACCGCGGCCGCCGTGGTGGTCGGCTCGTCGGTGATTCTCTTCGACCCCATCTTCCAGGGCATGGCCATCGCCCTCATGTCGGGCGAAGTGGCGGCCACCTTTCTTTCCCGGACTATGGTTCCGGTGCTCTGTTATATGCTCAGGGCGCGGCAGGCGGGCCGCCTTTTGAAATGTGACTTAAACACGGAATCCCCGGTCACCCAAGATGCCGCGGATTGTCAGAGGTGATGGATCCGCCAAAAATTTCTACAACCTTCGCGGAAAATTGATCTAAACCAGGCACCCTCCTTTCTCACAACCGCCTGACCTCCTTCCCTAAGGGCCTTCTCGTTTTTGAGCTTCAGGTCCAAAAATTTTGACTTTAGGAATTTTTTGATATAGGTATTATCCATTTATCAAAAACAAGGTTCAACCTCAAACGAGGACAAGGTGAAGCACATGAAAACATCTAAAAGCAAAGAATCAACGACGGCAGAAAAGAGTTCCCCTCCCGTTGATAAAAAACCGGCGATACAGCCCATACGCCCTGAACTGGCCGAGGTGATCAAGCGGACTTCTTTCGGCCTTGACGAGAATCGCCCCGATGAGGTGGCGCGGCGGCAGCAAAAAAATCAGCGTACTGCTCGTGCCAACGTTGAGGATCTCTGCGACCCCGGCCGCTTCATTGAATACGGAGCTCTAACCCTGGCCGCTCAACGCAAGCGTCGTTCCCTGGAAGATCTCATCAACAAGACTCCTGGCGATGGAATGATCGCCGGTATCGGCTCGGTCAACGGATCGCTTTTCGGAGACGACAAAGGACGCTGCATGATTTTAGCCTATGATTATACCGTTCTGGCCGGTACTCAGGGTTTTTTTAATCACAAGAAGAAAGATCGCATGCTGAAACTGGCTTATGAGGAGCGCCTGCCCCTGATTTTCTTCGGAGAAGGCGGCGGCGGAAGGCCGGGTGATGTAGATGCCGACGGGGTCATGGTGGCGGGCCTGGATTTGTCGACCTTTGCCTCTTTCGCCAGACTCAGCGGTATAGTACCGGTGGTTGGCCTGGTTTCGGGCTATTGTTTCGCAGGTAATGCCGCCCTGCTGGGCTGTTGTGATGTCATCATCGCCGCCAAAAATTCCAACATCGGCATGGGCGGGCCGGTGATGATCGAAGGCGGCGGTCTCGGTGTCTTCAAACCGGAGGAGGTCGGCCCGATTGAGGTGCAAACAAAAAATGGCGTTGTCGACATCGCCGTGGCTGATGATAAGGAGATGGTCGCGGTGGCCAAACAATATCTTGGCTACTTTCAGGGAACGACTTCTGAATGGGAGACCGCCGACCAGCGCCTGTTGCGCGATTTGATTCCGGAAAACCGGCGCCGCGTTTATGACGTACGGAAGGTGATCAAAACGCTGGCCGATAAAGGTTCTTTTCTTGAGCTGCGGCCCCTATTCGGTCCAGGTATGGTTACGGGCCTGATCCGCATCGAAGGAAGACCATTCGGTCTTATGGCCAATAACTGCATGCACACGGCCGGAGCTATTGAAGCGGAAGATGCGGACAAGGCCGCGAGGCTGATGCAGTTGTGCAACGCCCATGGTCTGCCGATTCTGTCTCTGTGCGATACCCCGGGGTTCATGGTGGGGCCGGAGATCGAAAAACGCGCCCAGGTCCGCCATGTCTGCCGGATGTTTGTCGTCGGTGCCCATATAACGGTACCTTATTTTACGGTTATATTGCGAAGAGGCTACGGTCTCGGGGTCATGGCTATGAGCAAGGGCGGCTTCCATGAATCTTTCTTTACGGCTTCCTGGCCGACCGGAGAATTCGGCGGAATGGGGCTGGAAGGGGCGGTCAAGGCCGGATTTAAAAAGGAGCTGGAGGCGGTTAAAGATCCGCAAGAGCGTGAAGACCTCTATAATAAATTGGTCGCTCATTCCTATGAGAGGGGAAAGGCCATCAATATGGCCTCTTATCTCGAAATCGACGCGGTGATCGATCCGGCGGATACCCGCCAATGGATTATACAGGGCTTGAGATCCATTCCTGCTGAACGAACCCCGGTGGGTGGTCACACCTTTGTCGACCCGTGGTAAAGAGGTTCGGCGTTCGGCGAGAGAAGAATAGAAAAAAGAGTGATAAACACCCGGCGCAAGGGATAAGACACAAGAGGCCCGGATTTAGAGAAGAAAGTTCGGAGTTAGGGCAGCGAAATTAGGCAGATTATACCCCGCTGTGTCCGAAACCGCCGTCAGCCCGGTCGGTCTGATCCAGATCATCCACCAACCGGATGACCGCCTGATAGATCTTGTTAATCACCAACTGGGCCAGACGGTCCCCTCGGTGCAGGGTAAAAGGTTTTTGCCCCAGGTTGATCACCGCTATTCCGATTTCTCCCCGGTAATCGGAATCGATGGTCCCCGGACTGTTGATGAGCCCGATTCCGTGCTTCAAGGCCAGGCCGCTGCGGGGCCGGACTTGGCCTTCAAATCCGGGGGGAATGGCCAGGGCCAGTCCCGTGGGAATCAGGCGAATTTCTCCGGGGGATAAAATGATTTCCCCTTCTATGGCCGCCGCTAAATCGAGTCCAGAGGCCCCGGGACTCATGTACTCGGGGAAAGGGAGGTCCTGATCTCTTTCCGGATTTAAGCGGCGAATCCGCAGGACCAAGGGTTTCATCACAAGGTAATGGGCGGATCAGGCAGGTCTTTTTCGGCCGCCGGACCGAAAGAAACCATTGAAAATTGATTAGGCTGGAGGATCTCATCGGCCAGGGTGACCACCTCATCCGGTGTCACTTTATCCAGGTCTCCCAGAATTTCTTCAAAGGAAAGGTCCCGGCCGAACATAATTTCGTTTTTGGCAATACGGGTCATCCGGTTATCGCTGCTTTCAGCCCCCAGAAGAATACCGCCCTTGATGTATTCCTTAGCGGCCGAAAGTTCCGAGGGGACAAGTTCCCCTTTCTTGAGCTTCCGGAGTTCCTGGCCGATCACCTTGAGGGTCTCCGCCAGGGTTTCTTTGGCCACGGCGGTATAGATCCCCCACAATCCGCTGTCCCGGTAAGCGGAAAGAAAGGAATAAATGCTATAGGCCAGCCCTCTTTTTTCTCTGACTTCCTGAAACAAGCGGGAACTCATGTTTCCACCCATGATGACATTGAGCAAGGTGCTGATATACCGTCGTGGGTCATCGGCAGCCGGGGCCTTGGTGGCCCAGGCCAAGTGGACCTGCTCCAAATCTTTGGAAACCACCCTTGATGTTGAGGCTAAAACCGGACCAAGGCGCTTACTCACCGCGGCAACCGGACGGATCTTGCTCAAATCTGGGGCCACCAGGTCCACAAAAGCCTTATGGTCCACCTTTCCGGCAGCCGCCACGACAATCTTTTCAGGGCCGTAGGACCGCCCCAGGTAATCCAGGATCCTGGCCTGATTTATGGCTTGAACGGTTTCCGGGGTCCCTAAAATCGGCTGGGCCAAGGAGTTTCCCTGGTAGATCGTCTCTCCGAGAAGGACGTGGGTATATTCATCCGGGGTATCTTCGACCATGCTGATTTCCTGGAGGACTACCTGCCGTTCCCTTTCCAGTTCTTCAGGATCAAACAGGGAGTTCAGAAAAATATCCAATAATATCCGGACTCCCTGCTCCATATGGGTTTCCAAGACCCGGGTATAAAAACAGGTCTGTTCCTTGGAGGTAAAGGCATTGGACATCCCCCCGATGGCATCCATTTCCTTGGCGATTTCCAGGGCCGTCCGGTTTTGGGTCCCTTTGAAAATCATGTGCTCAATAAAATGGGAGATGCCGTTTTCCTCAGGAGTTTCATCCCGGGAGCCGTTTTCCACCCAGATCCCTACTGAAACGGAATAGAGATAAGGCAGCGTCTCGGTGACGATTCGAAGCCCGTTATCTAAAATGGTTTTGTGAACCATGGTCAATCACTTTTCGGAGGGCGTTTGGCCCAAAGCGGCCTTGCGGCTCAAACGGATCTTACCCTGGCGGTCCACTTCCAGGACCTTGACCAGGACCTCATCGCCTTCCTTGAGTACATCGGTGACTTTCTTGACATGATGGTTGTCCAACTGGGAGATATGGACCAATCCTTCGGTGCCCGGCAGGACCTCGACAAAGGCCCCGAAGTCCATGATCTTGATCACCTTGCCCAGGTAAATCTGTCCGATCTCGACCTCCTGGACGATCTCTTTGATCATGGCAATAGCTCGATCCACACTCTTGCTGTCCGATGAGGCAATGATGATTTTTCCGGAATCTTCCACCTCGATCTTGGCCCCGGTTTCTGCCACGATGGACCGGATCACCTTTCCCCCCGGGCCGATGACTTCCCGGATTTTTTCGGGATTGATTTCTATGGTGGTAATCTTGGGGGCATAATCGGAGATACTGGTCCTGGGCTGTTGGATGGTCTTGTTCATCAAATTCAATATGGACAGCCGCCCCTCCTGGGCCTGTCTCAAGGCCTGACCCATGATTTCCCGGGTCACCCCCTGAATCTTGATATCCATTTGCAGGGCCGTAACCCCTTTCTCCGTACCGGTGACCTTGAAATCCATGTCCCCGCAGTGATCTTCATCCCCCAGGATATCGGTCAGGACGGCCACTTCTTCTCCTTCCTTGATCAGCCCCATGGCCACCCCGGCCACATGGGACTTGATGGGCACGCCGGCATCCATCAAGGAAAGGCTGGCACCGCAAACCGTGGCCATGGAGGAGGAACCATTGGACTCCAAAATCTCTGAAACAATACGAATCGTATAGGGAAATTCCTCACTGGAGGGCAAAACCTGTGATATGGACCTTTCAGCCAGGGCCCCGTGTCCGATTTCCCGCCGGCCTGGCCCTCGGAGCATCCGGGCCTCACCGACCGAATAGGGGGGGAAATTATAGTGGAGCATAAAAGACTTGAAGGTCTCCCCGTTTAAGGAATCGATCCTCTGTTCATCGGAAGAAGTCCCTAAGGTGGTCACGGCCAAGGCCTGGGTTTCTCCCCGGGTAAAAAGGGCCGAACCATGGGTCCTCGGCAATACCGCCACCTCGCAGGAAATGGGGCGAACTTCCGTAAAGGTCCTTCCGCCGATCCTGGTTTTCTCCTTCAAGATCATGTCCCGGATGAGCCTTCGTTCCAATTCTTCGAAGAATTTTTTAATTTCTTTTTTGGTCTCCGGGACATCCTGGCCCAACTCTTCCAGGAGGTCGGCCTGGATATCATGAATCCGTTCCTGCCGCTCCTTCTTCCCGTTGAGGGTCAAGGCCTCTTTTAGGGGTGCCTCGGCCCGGGCAAAGACTTGGGCCTTTAAGGCCTCGTCCACGATCGGAGCCGGCCAGATCTTCTTGGTGTTCCCTACGGCCCGACGCAAGTCATTCTGAAGTTCCAGGATGGCTTGCATGCCTTGATGGCCGTAAAAAATAGCCTGCACCAGTTCTTCCTCCGGAACCTCCTTGGCCCCGCATTCCACCATAACCACGGCCCCCTGATTACCGGCAATGATCAGGTTGATATCGCTTTCCCTGAGTTGGGAACTGGTCGGATTCAAGACAAATTCCCCGTCAATGCGTCCCACCCGTATCCCGGCAATCGGTCCGCAAAACGGAATATCGGAGACCTCCAGGGCGGCTGAAGCACCGACCATGGCCAGGACATCAGGGTCGTTTTCCTGATCCACTGAAAGGACCGTGGCGATGACTTGGGTTTCAAAAAAGTATCCCTTGGGGAAGAGAGGCCGCAAAGGCCGGTCGATTAAACGGGAAGTCAGGGTTTCCTTTTCACTGGGCCGCCCGATCTCCCTGCGGAAAAAACTGCCGGGAATCCGGCCGGCGGCATAAGACATCTCCTGATAATCCACCGTCAGGGGCAAAAAATCGATCCCTTCCCGGATATCGTTGGAGGACACCACCGTAACCAATACAATCGTCTCCCCGTATTGGACCAGAACCGAGCCGCTGGCCTGCTTGGCCACCCTGCCGGTCTCGATACTCAGGGTTCTTCCATTTATTTGGGTAGAAACTACTTTCACCATTATTGTTGGCTCCTTTAAAGGGAAATCGATAAGATTTACTTACGAATTCCCAATTCTTGTATGAGGGTTCGATACCGTTCGGCATCTTTTTTTCTTAAATAACCTAACATTCGTTTTCGTTGACCCACTAATTTGAGCAGTCCCCGACGGGAATGATGGTCCTTTTGGTGAGTCTTAAAATGCTCGGTCAGATATTTAATCCGTTCACTTAACAGGGCGATTTGAACCTCTGGGGAACCGGTGTCTGTGGGGTGTACCCCGAATTTACCCAGAATTTCTTTCTTTTGTTCCGCATATAATCCCACGATAGTCCTCCTTTTAAAAAAAATTAAATGATTACTCGTATAGGTTTAAAAACCGGTTTGGCCACCCCGACCCTTTGATAAATGGCCCACAATTCATCCTTGGGGCTTTTAACACAGATCGGCACCCCCGGTCCGACTTGAGGCCAGGGGGAAATACCCGGGTCCTGGGCCAGGAATCCCCCTTGTTTGATCTTATCCTTCCACTGCCATTCCACCCAGATCTGGGGAAAATCCTGGAGGATCTTGTCCACGGGGATCTTTAAGGCCTCAATTTCTTCTCGGGTAGAGGCCTGGTAGACTCTTTCCAGGGAATGGGCCTGAGAGAGGGTGAAAGGCCCACTCTGGAGCCTTTGCAATTCCTCCAAATAGGCACCGCAGCCCAGCCGGTCCCCGACGTCATTACAAATGGCTCGAATATAAGTTCCCGGGGAACAAAAAACTTCAAAAGCCACCCGTTCCCCCTCCATGCTCAGGACCTTGATGGAATCGATGGTAATCTGCCGCGGCGGCTTGATAATCGGGATGCCTCTCCTGGCCCAGTGATAAAGGGGTTTTCCTTTATATTTCAAGGCCGAGAAAGAAGGGGGCACCTGTTCCTGGGGGCCGATAAAATCCCTGAAGACCCCTTCGATCCTCTCCCGGTCAGGCAAGGGTTGTGAAGAAACACTGACCACCTCTCCGGTGGCATCCTGAGTGTCCATCTTTTTCCCCAGAACCAAGACCGCCCGATAGCCCTTCGGGTTGTCAGGGATAAAAGGGATAATTTTGGTCGCCCAGCCGATACAAATAGGCAACACACCGGTGGCGATGGGGTCCAGGGTCCCTAAATAACCCATTTTTTGAAATCCGGCGGCCTTCCTAAGACCCTGGAGCACCTTATTGGAAGTCATCCCGGCCGGTTTGTCCATGACCAAAATTCCCTCCCAGACAGAGGGTTCGGAAGGAACGGAAAGGACGGGTTTTGGATTTAAGGCTCTCATGATTCAACAGGCCCCTTGTCCGGAAACAGTCCCTTTAATAAAGATTCGATCCGGTCGCCATATTCGAAAGAAGTATCGTGGCTAAATTCCAAATCAGGAACATGACGCAACTTCAACCGTTGTCCCAGTTCTCGTTTTATAAAGCCTGAGGCACTCTGAAGCCCCTCCAATCCTTGCCGGATCTCTTCAGGGTTTCCAAATCGGCTGAAATAGACCCGGGCCAGCTTCAGGTCAGGAGAAACTTTGACGCCGGTGATGGTCACCATCTCCAGGCGGGGATCCTTTATCTTTCGGATCAACAGCTCGGAGATTTCCTTTTGGATCAATCCGCCAACCTGCATCGTTCTTTTGGGTCTGGATGTTTTAGCCGGCATGCGTAATTAATAATCCAACATTTCCATGTGTGCATCGATATCCACGGCCACTTGCAGCCGTTCAATAAAATTGATTACCTGATCCAGCCGGGCATTAACCGATCTCCGGTCATTGCCCAGACTGCAAAACCCTAACCGGGCCTTTTGCCACAAATCCTGGTCGTCCACTTCGGCAACGGCCACATTGAAATGATTGCGCACCTTGTCCTTAACACTCTTGACGACCTGGCGTTTATCCTTCAGGGAATGAGATTCCGGCAAATAAAGAATCACTTCCAGAATGCCGATGACCATTCGTAACCCCAAGGTCCAAGGCACAAGGTTTAAGGTACAAGGGAAAACCTTATACCCTATACCGTGCACCTTATACCGATTATCATAGTTCCGGTTTTATCTCTTCCAGAATGTACGACTCGATAATATCCCCCACCTTCAGATCATTATAATCTTCCAGTCTGATCCCGCACTCATAACCGACGGCCACCTCTTTAACGTCATCCTTGATCCTTCTGAGGGAGGCTATTCGCCCGTCATAAATCACCACATGATCCCGCAGGAGACGGGCTTTGGCATTTCTTTCTATTTTCCCGTCGGTTACCAAACTTCCGGCGATCGCCCCCACTTTAGGTACATGGAAGAGATCCCGAATCTCGGCGTGGCCGTGAACCACCTCTTTGTAAACCGGTTCCAGCATACCCACCATGGCATCTTTGACATCCGAAACCAGTTGATAGATGATATCGTAAAACCGCACATCTACCTGCTCCTGCTCGGCCATTTCCTGCACTTTATGATTCGGTCGGACATTAAACCCGATAATGATGGCCTTGGAGGCCGAGGCCAGGAGGATATCGGTCTCCGTGATGGCCCCCGGAGAACTGTGGATGACGATGACCTTGATAGCCTGAGTGCTCAACTTATGCAGGGCCTCGCTGATAGCTTCAATCGATCCCTGGACATCGGCTTTGAGGATGATGTTAAGTTCTTTCACCTGTCCTTCCTGGATTTGTTCATAGAGTTTTTCCAGGGTAACCTTGCCGGTCTTGGAAAGTTCGGCCTCCCTCTTTTTCTGGAGACGGGTCAGGGCGATCTGCTTGGCGGTTTTTTCATCTTCACAGACGATAAATTCATCCCCGGCCAGGGGAACTCCGCTGAAACCGTGGACTTCGACCGGTATCGAGGGCAGGGCCTGGTCGACCTTTTGCCCCCAATCATTGTAAAGGGCCCGCACCTTCCCAAACTGGATCCCGCAGACAAAGGGATCTCCGGTTTTTAAGACACCCCCTTGAATAAGCACGGTAGCGACAGGGCCTCGTCCTTTATCCAACCTGGCCTCCACGATCCGTCCTGTCGCCAGTTTATTGGGGTTGGCTTTCAACTCCAGCACCTCGGCCTGCAAGAGGATTAATTCCAGAAGACCGTCTACCCCTTGCCCCGTCTTAGCCGATACTTCGGCAAAAATCGTGTCTCCGCCCCAATCCTCCGGCACTAACCCGTAATCGGCCAATTGCCTTTTGACCCGGTCCGGATTGGAATTGGGTTTGTCAATTTTGTTGATGGCCACGATAATAGGGACTCCGGCTGCCCGGGCATGATCAATGGCTTCTTTGGTTTGCTGCATCATCCCATCGTCGGCGGCCACGACCAGGATGACGATGTCGGTTATTTGGGCCCCTCGAGCCCTCATGGCCGTAAAGGCTTCATGACCGGGGGTATCCAGAAAAACGATCTCCCCCTTGTCCAAATGGACATGGTAGGCCCCCATGTGCTGGGTGATCCCTCCGGCCTCCCCCGCCGTAACATTGGTTTTTCGAATGACATCCAGTAGCGAAGTTTTACCATGATCGACATGTCCCATAATGGTCACGACCGGGGGTCGGCCCATGAGTTCTTCCGGGAGATCGGCATGAAGGTTTAATATTTGTTCTTCCTCAAAATGACCTTTTTCCGCCTCGTAGCCGAACTCGGCGGCCACCAGGGCAGCGGCCTCGTAATCAATCGACTGGTTCAAGGTGGCCACAAGTCCAAGACCGATCATTTTTTTAATCAGATCCCCAGATTTAATCCCCATCCTTTTGGCCAGTTCACCTACGTTGATGATCTCGGAAATCTTCAAACGGCGTTTGATCGCCTTGGGAGTGGTGATTTCTGTTTTCTTATATTTTTTGACCGGTAATTTTCCTCCTTTACCGGCCCTATAGGCCCGGGCCTCTTTTCCGGATTCATCATACAGATCAGCCCGCTCTAAGACCTCTCGCCTTCTTTTAAAAATTTTGGCCTTGGCGAGTTCTTCCTCTATCAAGGCCTTCGAAACCTTAGGTTTCCTTTTAGGGGCCGACTTCTCTTTTTCGGCTTCCTTCTCAGATTTCTTTTCTTCCGGTTTTAAGGGCACAATAACAGGCTTAAGGGGTTGGACGACTTTAACCGCCGGTTCTGCCGGCCGGATCACCCGGGCCGGGGGCTCGGCCCGGCGGATGATTTTGGCCGGAAGTTCTTTAACCGGCTTAACAGATTTGGACGGCTGTGGTTTTAGACCATGAACAGGATTAGGGGCGATCTCCTTTTCTCCTTCCTTTATTTCTTCTTTGACCGGGATTGGCTCTAACTGTTGTTCCGGGGCGGCAGTCGTCACCTCGGGATGGTGCATTTCGACAACGGAAGGAATTTCCGGTAAGGTTTCTGATTCCGGCCTTTCTTCCGAGATAGCTTCTTTTATGAGGGATTCCGGGGCCTGTTCGACTTCAACAACCTTTTTCCGCCGGCGGATGACCGTGGATTTGATCCGCTGTTCTTCAACGACCAGCGATTTGGTTCCTCTCAAATGGCCTTTGATCAAGGAAACATCTTCATCGGTAAGGGATGAAGAATGACTTTTGATCTCGATTCCCGTCTCGCGGATAAGATCCACCAGGACCTTATTCTCCATTTGTAGTTCTTTTGCTAATTCATAGACTCTAACTTTGGCCATTTACCCCCCCTGCTGGCGGAACCGTTAATAAATTATTCAAACCGGGGCCGATCTCAACGTCACGGCCAAAGGCCTTATATCGGCCCTTTAAGATCTTCAAACAAGACAGACAACCTTCTCTCCGACAGAGATACCATCCTCGCCCGGGCATAATCTGTTTAAGATCGATCTCCAAGGTTTTTTTATCGATCATTACCATTCTCAACAATTCTTTTTTGTCTTCTTTTCTTCGGCAGGCCCGACAGGTCCTTTGCCTTACCAAGGTGTTCATTCCTCAGGGACCGATTCCTCACTCCGGGAAGATTCTCCTGATTCTTTTTCTTCGTTTGTCTCTTCTTCCCCGGCATTTTGTTTATCGACCAAGGGTTCCTTGGGTTGAGTAATTTTTAGAAATTCGTTGGCGGCCTCTAATAATTTTTCCGCTTTTTTGGCGGTCATCCCGGTGATCTGCAGGAGCTCGTCGATGTTTGAATCGGCCACTTCCTTGGCCGATTCAAACCCCCCCTTGTACAAAGAGTCTGCCGTGGCCTCTCCTACACCGGTGATCTGCAGCAGGGATTGATATCCGTCCCGCATGGATTTGATATATTTTGATTCACTCTTGACATCAATCCTCCAACCGGTCAAACGAGAGGCTAAGCGGACATTTTGTCCCCTCTTTCCAATAGCCAGGGACAATTGTTCATCCGGCACCACCACTTCCATGGAACGGTTTACCTCATCGATAATGACTCGAATAATCTCAGCCGGCGCCAGGGCATTACAAATAAATTTAGCCGGATCGGGATTCCAGGATATGATATCGATCTTTTCCCCCCTGAGCTCCTGAACCACATATTGAACGCGATTGCCTTTCATCCCCACGCAGGCCCCTACCGGGTCCACGTCTTTATCCTCGCTAACCACGGCAATTTTTGAACGGCTCCCCGGCTCCCGGACCACATTAACGATACGAACGATTTTTTGAGAAATTTCCGGGACCTCCATTTCAAAAAGGGCGGCTAAAAACTGAGGATGGGTTCTGGAAAGGATGATCTGCGGGCCTTTGCTGATTTTTTTAACTTCCAGAACGTAAGCCCGGATCCGATCTCCCTGTTTGTAGGTCTCGGTGGGGATCTGTTCAGGAATCGGCAAAACACCCTCGGTCCGACCCAGGTTGACAACAGCGGCCCCTTTGTCAAACCGCTGAATGATGCCGTTGATCACCTCTCCCTTTCGGTCTTTAAAATCTTCAAAAACGATATCCCGTTCTACATCCTTCATCCGTTGTATAATGACCTGCTTGGCCGACTGGGCGGCAATCCGGCCGAAAGAACTGGTCTCCATCTTAATCCCCAGGCTGTCCCCTATTTCACTCTCCGGGTCCAGCTTCTTCCCTTCCTCAAAAGAAATTTGGGTGTTGGGGTCCTTGACTTTATCGACTACCTCTTTAAATTCAAAAACTTCGATCTCCCCCAACTCTTCATTATAATTGACCTCGATCTCCTTTTTCAGACCCATTTTTTTCTTGGCCGCCGATGCTATGGCTTCCACCAGGGTGGTAATAAGGACCTCTTTATTGATCCCCTTGTCCCTACTGACCTGATCGATAACCCTTTTAAGTTCTAAAGGAGGAATACCGGCCAACTCTTTTTCTTTTTTCCGAATCAAGCCCATAACCTTTGACTCCTTCTATTTTTACCTCTAAGCCCAATAAGTTCCATAAAAATCCAAGAGATACGGAGGAAACCGGTTCAGCCTTCAAAAACCAATCGGGCCTTGGCAACAAAATTAGCCGGAATTTCCCAAATTTTTTTGGTTTCAGCCAGACGCAGGCAACCGTCCGCCCGGTATTCTAAAAGAATCCCTTTAAAGAAAGTCTGCCCTTGGAAGGGGTCATGCGTTGAAAGCTGAACCAATTTACCTATACTGTTTAAAAAATCTTTCTCTTTTTTAAGAGGGCGCTCCAAGCCTGGAGAAGAAACTTCCAGGGTGTAGGAATGAGGGATCAGGTCTTCGACTTCAATCTGATCGCCCAATTGCCGGCTTGTTTCCGAGCAATCGTCCAGAGTCACCCCTCCCGGTTTATCCATAAAAATCCGAAGTACCCAGCCCCGTGCCTCTTTTCTGAATTCCAGATCCGTCAGTTCCAGGCCCTCGGATTTTAATAGGTCCGCGACTAACCCTTCTATTTTCTCCACAGCTACCTTAGATACGGTATTCATAAGTCCAGATCTAAAATTTCTTAAAGGGCCTTATAATAAGGCCGACATTCCCGCCCTCACCCTTGATGAGGGCGGGTGGGGATGGCTGCCTGTCGAACCTATTCTGAGATTGCTAAAAACTTTCCGTACCGAATTCATCCGTATAGAGATTAGAATGACCAAAAAAAAATGGGCCGAGGCCCACTTCATAAAGCAGAAAATGAATTGATATTGGTTCGCCAAAAATTTCAGAAAAATATCAACTTATCCGCTGATCGAAGTTTAAGACCTACCCCTGAATGATTCCCAGGATGAAGACCTACCTCAAAAAGGGAACTACGGCTTCAAGCAAGTTGAAGCGGGCCAAGTTGGAGCGGGCAACGGGATTCGAACCCGCGACACCAAGCTTGGGAAGCTTGTACTCTACCAACTGAGCTATGCCCGCTTGAATAAAAAATGTATTTTAAAAGAAAATAGTATTAAATGTCAATTTAATTCTTTCCGGTCTTTTTTCAAGGAATGGGATCGGAAAAAGGTTTCACTCAGGTTCTTCTGACCTTAATCAATCCATTCGACGATCGTCGCCTCTCCCTGTCCCACGCCCACACAAAGGGTTACCATCCCGTAATAAGGGCGTTTCTCTTGAGGGGCCCGGCGGCGCATCTCGTGCACCAGGGTAGTCATGAGCCGGGCGCCGCTGCATCCCAGGGGATGCCCTAAGGCAATGGCCCCGCCATTGACGTTGGTGATCGCTTGGCGGAATCCGAGCTCTTTCATGACGGCCAGGGATTGTACGGCGAAGGCCTCATTCAATTCGATCAGACCTATATCGCCCACGGTTAAGCCGGCCCGGGCCAAGGCCTTGCGAACGGCCGGGATCGGTCCCAGACCCATAACCCGCGGCTCCACACCCGCGGCCGCCGAGGTCACGATCCGCGCCAGGGGCTTCAAACCCAAGTCACGCGCTTTTTGGGCGCTCATCAAAAGAACAGCCGCCGCCCCGTCATTAATGCCCGAGGAGTTGCCGGCGGTCACGGTTCCCCCTTGGCGAAAGGCCGGACGCAGCTTGGCCATAACCTCCAGGGTCGTGTCGGCCCGGGGGTGTTCATCCCGTTTTATCAGGAGGGGCTCCCCTTTTCTCTGGGGGATGGACACCGGGACGATTTCTTCGGCAAACTTTCCCGACTCAATGGCGGCCACGGCCCGACGATGACTCTCCAAGGAAAACCGGTCCTGCTCTTCCCGGGAAATGGATTTGGTGAGATCATAAATATTCTCCGCCGTCTCCCCCATGGAATCCATGCCGTACATTTGTTTCATCTTCGCATTGGGATAGCGCCAGCCGATGGTCGTGTCCCACATGGTGGCATTGCCAAAGGCCCATTCCGGGCTGGTCTTGGCCACTGAGTAAGGTGCTCGGGTCATACTTTCCACGCCACCGGCTACATAGACGTCTCCCTCCCCGGCCTTTATGGCTCGAGCGGCGGCATTGATCGCCGAAAGTCCGGAGGCGCAGAGCCGGTTAAAAGTCACCCCTCCAACAGAGACCGGATATCCGGCCAGTAAGGTGGCCATGCGGGCCACGTTTCGGTTGTCTTCTCCGGCCTGGTTGGCACAACCCAGGTAAACCTCCTCTATCAGCGCCGGGTCTACCTCGGCCCGTTTTACCACCTCGGCCAGTACCAAGGCAGCCAGGTCATCGGGCCGCACTGCTTTTAAAACGCCGCCGTGACGGCCGATAGGGGTTCGTACAGCTTCTATGATTACAGCTTCAGTCATGAATCAATTCCTCCCTGTTATATAATTTGATGTGACCTGTCCCCATTCCGTGATCGATCGTGGATGAGAGGCCAATCCGAAAATTGGCATTATATGGGAAAATTAGGCAAACCGTCAAGGTTGAAAAAATAAATCCTGGAAGTTATATTTTTTTTCGCTATAGTAATCTAATCATGAAATCTGAAAAAACCATCTACGCCTGCCAGTCTTGCGGGTTTCAGAGCCCCAAGTGGCTGGGGCGCTGTCCGGATTGCGGAACCTGGAACAGCCTGTTGGAAGAAAGCCTTTCCCCTACCCTGCATTCCCATCCCTGGGAAGAAGGCCCCACCCGGAAGGCCCAACCCTTACCTCTCAAAGAGATCTCCAGCCAGGGGGAGCACCGGGTCCCAATCGGAAATGATGAATTAGACCGGGTCCTCGGGGGAGGGGTGGTCCCTGGTTCGGCCATTCTAATCGGCGGGGATCCCGGCATAGGCAAATCCACCTTGATCCTCCAGGTCCTGGACCGGCTGGCCGACCTGGGGCATACATCTTTGTATATCTCCGGGGAGGAGTCGGTCCAACAGATCAAGATGCGCGGTGAACGGCTGGGTGCCGGTCAAAGCCGGGTGTTGGTCGTCTCCGAGACATCCCTGGAAGGGATGTTTAAAATCCTGAAGGAATTACGGCCCAGATTCGTGGCGATTGATTCCATTCAGACCGTATATTCGGGTGAGATGAGCTCTGCTCCAGGCAGTGTCTCCCAGGTCAGGGAGGTGGCCGGCCGATTAATGGTCTGGGCCAAGAAGTCGGACACATCGCTTTTTCTCATCGGCCATGTCACCAAGGAGGGAACCATCGCCGGCCCCCGGGTCCTGGAACATATGGTGGATACGGTCTTGTATTTCGAAGGGGAACGGGGCCACGCCTACCGGATCCTCCGGGCCGTCAAGAATCGTTTCGGTTCGACCAACGAAATCGGGGTTTTTGAAATGAAGGATTCCGGCCTGGATGAGGTAAAAGACCCCTCACAGATGTTTCTTTCCGAAAGGCCTTTGAATGTCCCCGGCTCGGTGGTCGTCCCCAGTCTGGAAGGATCCAGACCGATCCTGGTCGAGCTCCAGGCCCTGGTCAGCCAGACCAATTTCGGGGTCCCCCGGAGAACGGCCATGGGGGTGGACCACAACCGGGTTTCCCTCTTGATAGCGGTCTTGGAAAAAAAAGCCGGACTTAATCTATTTAATCAGGACATCTTTTTAAATGTGGCCGGCGGGATACGGATTGATGAACCGGCCATCGATTTGGGAATTTCAGCCGCCCTGGCCGGCA
The DNA here is from genome assembly GCA_963821645.1 of uncultured delta proteobacterium. Lineage (GTDB taxonomy): Bacteria > Desulfobacterota > RBG-13-43-22 > RBG-13-43-22 > RBG-13-43-22 > RBG-13-43-22. Next base: position 31,201 of record CAWGEQ010000023.1, read on the forward strand.
GTTTCCTGGACCGCCCTATTTCAGCCCAAACCGTTCTCTTCGGAGAAGTCGGGTTAACCGGGGAAATCCGGGCGGTTAGTCAATCTCTCTTACGGGTCAAAGAGGCCCAAAAGCTGGGATTCACTCGATGTATCCTTCCGAAAAACAACTTTGAACAAATCCCCAAGAATCCTGCCATGGAACTCATCGGAGTCGGTTCCCTCCAGGAGTGTCTGGGAATTCTCTTTTAGAAATCTCCGCAGAGGCCGGTTTGTAACCGGCCTCTGCGAAAAAACAGTTCAGGATTCGAGGGTTCAAGGATTTTAATTGCAATGTCTTTCACTTGAATCCTTGACCCCTCGGCCCCTTGAATCCTTTTCAATCTTCGTGGTTCTCAGGTTGACTTATGGAGTTTATGAAGAGAAATAGCGTCCTAAAAGCCCTTCCAAGGCCCGGGCGTGCCTTCCCTCATCCCTGGCCGATTCATCAAAGAAATCATGGCAGGCATCCAGGTTGCATTCTTTGGATTTAATAGCCGCTTCCCGTTTACCCTTATTGGCCATCCGTTCCCCTTTCAACATTCTTTCGACATTTTCTTTGGTACTGGAGGAGATAAGGCCGTTTAACTCGGCAAACTGGGCCGCGTGGTTGGCTTCCTCCCAGGCAAAATCCTTTAGGGCCCTGGCCACTTCGGGAAATCCTTCCCGATCGGCCTGTCTGGCCATTGCTAAATAAAGACCGACCTCGGCGGTTTCTCCTCTAAAGTTATCCATGACTTCTTTTTCAACCTCTGTTCCTTTGGCTACGCCAATCTGGTTTTCAATGACTAATTCATTCATTTTTTGTTTCCTCCTTTTGTTGTCTTTGTTTTTTTTACTTCTATCGGCGGGCAGGATGCCCGCCCTATTTACTTCTCATTCGGAAATCCAAAATTTCTGGATAGAGCTTTTAGCGGTCAGCATTTAACCCAATTCCCTGATGATAAATAGTTTTGCTAAAAGCTGATGGCTGACCATTCGATCCGAAAAATGGCAGTTTCCGGATGGACACTATTTAGTATTGCTGCCGTCTATCGATCGTGTTTTTCAGATTCAATAGGCCTCCCCGGAATTCAAATCTTCTTTGGTGATTTTTCCTTTGAACAGAACATAGGCCCAGATCTGATAGGCCAGGACAATAGGAACAAAGATCAGGGCCACAACCAGCATTATTTTCAAAGTCAGGGGACTGGAGGAGGCATTATGGGCCGTTAAGGTATAAGCCGGATTCAGGCTGGAGGGAAACAGTTTCGGATAAAGGCCGATGACCCCAAAAAAAGTCGCCCCGATAATGGTTAGTGCCGAAGAAAACCAGGCCTTCCAAAGACTTCTTGAACCCAGAAAAACCCTTGTCCCCAGTAAGGCCAGGACGGTTATCAGGATGACCAAAAATAATCCGGGATGGTTGAAATAATTATTATAAAGATCGGTGGAGACATAGGTGGACCCCAAAAAGAGAACGGCCGAGATCAGGAGAAGGGGCCATAATTTTTTTCCGGCCCTGACCGATTTCTCCCGAAGTTCCCCATCGCTCTTGATAGCCAACCAGGCGGCGCCGTGAACCAGAAAGAGAAGAAGAAAGAGGATTCCCCCTAAAAGACCGTAGGGATTGAGCAGGGTAAAAAGGGTGCCCTGATAAACCCCGTTTTGGTCAAAAGGGATTCCTCGAAAGATATTGGCAAAGGCCGCGCCGAAAAGGATGGCCGGAAGAAGGCTTCCCAGAAACAGGCAGGTATCCCAGAGTCTACGCCAGCGGGGGTCCTCACTCTTGCCCCGAAATTCCATGGAGACCCCCCGTAAAATAAGGGCAAAGAGAATGAGCATCAAGGCCGAATAGAGAGAACTGAACATGACCGCGTAGACCATGGGAAATGCGGCAAAGGTAACTCCCCCGGCCGTAAGCAGCCAGACCTCGTTGCCGTCCCACAAGGGCCCCATGGCCCCATACAGGACTCTTTTTTGATCGTTATCTTTTCCGAGAAAAGGCAGAAGCACGCCTATCCCCAGATCAAAACCGTCGGTGATAAAATATACGGCCCACAAGAGGCCCCACAAAAAAAACCATATATCCTGTAACATCATTTTTCTTCTCCTTTCTTAAGGTCAACGTCGGAAAGGTTATCCGATCATCAACGTCTTCATCAGGCCGGTTCCGGTCCTTTTTGGGCCTGCTTAAAAATAAGGGTAAATCCGATGGCCCCCAACAACCCATAAATCAGAATAAAAGCAATCAAACTCGTGAAAACCTGAGAAAAGGCAATGGGCGAGTAGGCGGCGGAGGTCTTCATCAAGCCGTAAACAATCCAGGGCTGGCGCCCGACTTCGGCCAAAATCCATCCCAATTCACAGGCCAGGTAGGGCAGGGGGATCGAATACAGCATCAGCCTCAGATATCCGGGGCTTTCCGGAAGGCGGTTTCTTTTAAACCAGCCGATCAGGGTCATCAAGATAAAATAGACCCCCAAGGCGACCATGAGTTTAAAAGATACAAAGTTGATCAAGACCGGCGGCCTCTCCCCTTTCGGGATATCTTTGAGACCCTTGACTTCCCCATCCATCGAATGGGTGGCCAGCAAACTGAGCATCCCGGGGATGGGTAAAATTTCAACGGCATTTTTTTCGTTGGCCTCGTCGGGTAGGGCCAATAAGTAAATGGGCGCCCTGGGACCGGTCTCCCAATGGGCCTCCATGGCGGCCAATTTTGCCGGTTGTTTCAGCGCCAAATCAGACCCATGAAGATGCCCTTCGACAACTTCAAAAATGGAAAAGATCAATCCAAAGGTTAAGGCAATCCGAAAGGAACGTGTAAAGAAGTCAATATGCTGTTTTTTAAAAAGATGATAGGCGCTGATGCCCATGACAAAAAAGGCGCTTAAAATATAAGCGGCACTGAGGGTGTGAAGGATCTCCAAGACAGCAAATTTCTGAAAAAGGACGGCGGAAAAGCTTTCCAACTCCGCCCGACCGTTCCTTAAAGTAAAGCCGACGGGGTGTTGCATCCAGGCATTGGCCGTCAGAATCCAGAGGGCGGAAAGGGTAGAGGCCCCAGCCACCAACCACATGACTACGGCGTGGGCCTTGGGAGAGAGTTTTTTCCAGCCGAAGATCCAGACCCCGATAAAGGTGGATTCCAAGAAAAAGGCGGCCGTAGCTTCTATGGCCAAAAGCGATCCGAAGATATCTCCCACAAAGGCCGAGTAGCGGGACCAGTTGGTCCCGAATTGAAACTCCAGGGTAATCCCGGTTACGATACCCAAGGCAAAATTGATCAAAAAAAGTTTCCCCCAGAATTGTGTCATTTTCAGGTAAACTTCATCCTTGGTCCGTGCATAGCGGGTCTCCATGATGGCGATCATGATGGATAGACCGAGGGTAAGGGGGACAAATAAAAAATGAAAAATGGTGGCCGCAGCAAACTGCAATCGTGAAAGCATTAACGCATCCATAAGCCCTCCTCTCTTTTTTGGGGAGCTTCCATAAGAATCAAATTCCCTTGGAAAGCAGGCCCTTTTTAAAATTGACGACAGGCATGAGGCAACTTTCTTCTTCCAGCAATTGGTCAAAGAAAACTTCTTGAAGGGTAGCCCTCAATTGATTTCTGGCCTTTTCCCAGATCTTATTTACGGAGCAGGCCTTACTCCGCAAACAACACCCTGAATTCATCAGGCAGTCATTGAGGAATATCTCTCCTATGACGGCCTCCACCACTGCAAGAAGGGGTATCTTCGAAGGCGGCAGCCGCAGACGGTAACCACCTTTGGCCCCCTGAATAATTTCAACCAGACCGGCCCGGGCCAACTGTTGGGCGATTTTACCCAAAAATTGATCCGGTATATCCATCTGCTGCGCTATGTCGCGTCGGCTGCTAATGGATCCTTCTTTCTGGGAAGAAAGATACAAAATGCAACGAATGGCATATTCTCCTGCTTTGGTAAGACGCATTTCAGATTTCCTTATAAGACAAATAGGATGTTATTTATCTTAGATAATACAACAAAAAACCTAATTGGGAAAATGGGGTCAACCTTGTATTTTATTAGGAAAAAGACTGTATTTTGAGGAGGGTCTTAAAATCGATGAAATCGTAAAAAAGTGCCGAAATCCAATATATTAAACTCGCACTAATCCTTATAGGCCCTATCTTTCATCGCAATGACGACTTTTTACCTGTCTGTTGCCATTGAATCATTCGCCTGATAGGGTTATCCAAAATGATTAAAATTAAACTGCCAGGAGAAAGGCCTTAAATCCTTTGTAGGTCATATATAAATCGGCCTTACTGACCAATTCAAAGGGCGAATGCATGGATAACACCGGAGTCCCGCAATCGATAACCTCCGGACCCAGGGCGGCTAAAAATTTGGCGATTGTGCCCCCACCCCCTTCATCTACCTTGCCCAACTCTCCGGTCTGCCAAACAACCTTATTCTGGTTGAACAGATTCCTGATCCAATAAACATATTCGGCATTGGCATCGCTGGCGCCGTATTTTCCGCCGGAACCGGTAAATTTGGTTAAACAGAGCCCGCCGCCCATGCGGGGGGCATTTCGCTTTTCATGCACTTCCTGGTAATCCGGGTCCAGGGCCCCGGCCACATCGGCTGAAAGGGCCCGGGAAACGGCCAGCGTTTCATTGAGGATCTGATAGGTGAAGGACTCCCCTTTCAAGGAAAATAGTTTAGAGAGAAAGGTCTCTAAGATCTGGGCCCGCGCGCTTGTATTGCCCTCGCTGCCGATCTCCTCCTTGTCAAAAAACAAGACCACCGTGGTCCTGTCCGGTTTTTCAATCTCCAGGGCCGCCTTCAAACTGCTGTAGGCACAGGCGCGATCATCCTGGCCGTAAGCCCCGACGATTCCCCGGTCCAATCCGACGTCCCGGGCCGGTTCGGAGGGGACCATTTCCAACTCGGCGCTAACCAGGTCCTCTTCCACCAGGCCGTATTCCTTATGAAGATGGTTTAAGATGGCCAGCTTGAATCGCTCCTTGGTTTCCTTCGATCCCAAGGGGATGCTTCCGATAAGAATATTGAGTTTTTCTCCTTCAACGGCTTCCGAGAGTTTCTTCTCCATCTGAACCTTTCGGGCCAGATGAGGTAGAAGATCGGCTACCGTGAAGACCGGGTCCTGATCATTTTCTCCAATAGTCAGATTGATCCTTTTACCTTCGACGGTAAGGATGGTCCCGTGAAGGGCTAACGGTCTGGCCAGCCACTGATATTTTTTAATTCCTCCATAATAATGGGTCTTAAAAAAAGCCAAGTCCGCTTCTTCGTACAAAGGGTGCTGTTTGAGGTCCAGGCGGGAGGCGTCCACGTGAGAGGCAATGATCTGCAATCCTCCAGTTAAAGGCTTTTTCCCGAGGATGCCCAGGGCCAAACCCTTACCCTTGGTGATCTGGAAAACTTTTTTCCCCGGCCTGGGATGGTCGAGGGGCAAAAATCCGGCTTGAGTCAATCTTCGAGAAATTTCACAGACGATTTCTCTTTCCGTTTTGGAAGCATTTAAAAAGACCTTATAATCCTCTCCAAGTTCCCAGACTCTTTTCTCTTCTTCTGAAGAGAGTTCATCCCAGACCAGCCGTCTTCGATAGGCCAAGCGTTTCTCCAAGGCCAGGGCTTCTTTTTGGCTCAATTTTTTAAACAATGGATCTGCTCCGAAAGAAGACTTTTAAAAAATAAAAAATCTCAATAAACGGCCCTTCGGCCCAGGGAATTTTTTCTATTCAGATGAGGGGCTTGAGGTGCCTTCAGGCAGCCACTTTTACGAAACCATCGGTGATGCCTTCGGGACAGAAATGATCGATAGGGCCTATAAACCATAACCCTAAAGAGTTTCAGGAGGCTCGGATATCCGACAAAGGTTTTTGTCCAAGGATAATCTTGTGCAGGTTAAAGAGATTGCACTTAATGATTTTCAGGATCTCGATTTCCGTAGATTTAACCAGGGAGACTACATCCAGGTCGGTAACAAAGCCGATCTTGGCAAAAAAGGGGGAGGCCAGGGATTCAAACTTTCCCAACAACCGATCCGGGTCTTTGGAATGATTGACAATAATGATTTGTCCTCCCGGTTTACAAACCCGAATAATTTCCCGGCAAAATTGAAAAGGGTCCTTAACCGTCGTAATGACATAGGGAGACAGAATGGCATCAAAGGTATTGTCTTCAAAGGTCATCTGGCAGGCATCCATGACCTGGAGATCCACCTTAAGTCCATTACCCATCTGCTTGACCCGTTCCTCGGCCTTCTGGATCATTTTTGCTGATATATCAATGCCCACGATGTGACAGCCTTTGGGGTAATGGGGCAAGGTCAACCCCGTCCCTATCCCGACTTCGAGGACTTTTTTCTTCGAAGAATCCAAATAATTAAAGGCCTGTCTTCTGCCTGCTTCCAGGACCTTACCGAAAATAAGATCATAAAAAGGAGAATAAAAGGAATAAATTCCTTCCATGGATCGACCATTCCCATTGTTTTTTTTGCCCATTGGTCCTGACATTACTCCTTATCGATTACAGATTTTACTTGACCGCGGCTTTATAGAGATTAAAAACGATAGACCCCTATAGACCAAAACGATCTTTTTTCAAAACCCCACGATGCCATCCGTCTGATTGGGATTGCCGGGCGGTTTTCATCAGCCGCTAAAGAGAATACCATTGCTTACATAGCATATCGACCTGAATATGGTCAACAATTAAATTTATCCGAAATAGTTCTGGAAAAGCCTCTCTTAGCCTTCTATAATAGCCAATAGCTATGCGCTTGCTAAATCTCATCCTTTCTATCTTCCCGGCCTATCTTCCCGGTTATTTTTTGCGGAATTTTTTTAAATCAGAATTATCCGCCTCCATCGTCACGGTGACCACCTTAATTTCCGTACCGACCATCCCCGCGCGGGTTAGTCCTGTGGGGGCTTAATATGGCCGAAGTGCGAATTTCAAACCTATCCTGGGGAGGCGCCGGTCTTGGGCGGATAGAGGGGAAAGTTATTTTTGTCCCTCAAACGCTTCCTGGCGAAGTCGTTCAAGTCGAATTGCTCGACTCCAAAAAAAACTATTGCCACGGGAAGCTAATCCGCGTTCTCGAGGCTTCTCCCGACCGGATTGAACCGGCCTGCTCCTTTTATCAGGAATGTGGGGGCTGTCAGCTTCAGCACCTGGCATTGCACAAACAAGTCCAAGAAAAAGAAAGGCTTTTTAAACAAGCATTGGACCATGCCTTAAACACAAAGGAAACCCTTGTTTACCCGGCCCTGACATCGCCTTCGGCTTACGGCTACCGCCATCGCCTTCATCTTAAAACGGCCTGGAAAAACGACCGTTTTACCATAGGGTTTTTCAGACCCAAAAGCCACGATCTCGTCCCTATTGATCGCTGCCTTTTAGCCAATTCGGAGGTTAATGAAGTCCTGAAAATCCTCCAGGAAAAAATCCCTGACTTAAAACAGCCCCAATGGACCCCGGAAATCGAATTACAGGGTTTTGACCGACCCCGGCGAAGGGGGATTGTCTTTTCTTCCCCGAAAAAGCTAAGCCGATCTCAACAAAAGAGAATAACCGAAGGGCTGTTTTCAGACCTTAAATTAAACTACCTTCTTTTTCATGAATCCCCTCATTTTCCTTTAGTAGGAGAGAACCCCTTTACATTGGAAAAAGACAGCCTTGGATTTACCTTTCCCGCCTTGGACACAGGACTGGGACAAGACATCCGGCTAACCTGTTTTCCTCTGGTATTTACCCAGGTCAACCAGGAATTAAACAGGCGGTTGATCGCTCAGCTATTGAGACGAAATCTTTTTGATGAACGGGACATCATTCTGGACCTCTACTGCGGTTTAGGAAATTTTACCCTGCCGGTGTCCCTAAAAGTCAAAGAAATAATCGGCCTGGAACGCTTCCCCATGGCGGTGGACAATGCCCGCTTAAACCAGAAGATCAATCAGATTTTCAATTGTACCTTTATTCAAACCGATGTCGAAAAGGGGATACACCAATCAAACTTGGGCAATCTTCCGATTTCTATGGTTATCCTGGACCCTCCCCGAACCGGGGCCCGGGAGATTATCCCTTTTTTAGATGTCTGGGACCTAAAAGGAATCCTGTATATTTCCTGCGATCCCATGACTCTGGTGAGAGACCTGGCCCAATTGATGGAACGGGGTTGGAAGGTGGAATGGTCTCAACCGGTTGACTTTTTCCCCCAGACCTTTCACCTGGAAAGCGTTACTTTTTTAAAAAAGATTAATAACCAACTAAATATATTATAAAATTTTTATATTTTGTTTTTTCAAAAAAATAATGATATAATAATGATGTTTTAAAATTCAAACCAGGAGGTTGGCCCATGATGATATTTAAGGTGGGCGATTTGGCGGTTTATCCAGCCCATGGAGTTGGTCGTATTGAATCCATAGAGGCCCGCAACCTTTATGGTTCTTCTCAAAATTTTTACATTATGAGAATCTTAGAAAATAATATGATCATAATGATCCCCATCAGCAATGCCAATAATGTCGGGCTTAGGGAAATTATCAAAGAAGAAGAAGTTTCCAAGATCTTCAAAATCCTGAAAGAAAAAGATATTGAATTCGACAATCAAAGCTGGAATCGGCGATATCGGGAATATATGGAAAAGATCAAGACCGGTTCGGTGTATGAAGTCGCCCAGGTCCTACGGGACCTGTTCTTGTTGAAGTTGGAAAAAGAGCTTTCTTTTGGTGAACGCAAAATGCTCGACACGGCCAAGAGCCTATTGGTTAAGGAAATCTCTATAGCCAAGCAGATGGAAGAAACCAAAGTGGAGGAGGATATAAAACGAATCTTTAAAATTTAAGAGGAATGCCCGCTGATTCCGGTTGGATTAATCGTTCCTGCCTTGTTTCTTCATTAGCCGAATTATTAAGATATTATTAATTCGAAGCCGATCCTATCGTTAAAAACCAAAAGAAGCCTTATTGCTTTTTTCTCCCGACAAGGATAAGAAAGGGGGAATTTTTCAAGATTTTCACCGATTGCACACAAGCCCTATTCGTAAATAGCGGCAAGGTGTCGGATTTTGATATTTTTAGGGTTCGACTCTTGGCTTTAAGGTTAAATTATGTTGACGAAAGATGGCCAAAGGAGGTGAAATAAAAGTGAACCAGATTTTATTAAAGGCATTATTGATTATCATTTGTTTGATGGGAGGCTTTTCTATTACCGGCCGCCTTTGGGAAACCCAGGCCAGTTCTTGGGTCCCTTTTCTCGGGGCCTTCCTGGGCCTTATTTTATCTGTTCTTGTCCTTGAAATTGAAAAATTATTCAAAAAAATTCCCCTTCGTAATTCTCTGGGTGGTGTGACCGGCCTGGTCTTGGGTTTGGTCGTCGCCCGTCTCTTAATGTTTCCCTTTGATGTCTTCCGAGACGATGCTTTTCTCCGTTACTTTATTTTGCTCTCCTTAAGCGGCATTTTCGGTTATTTGGGGTTGGCCTTGGGAAGCAACAAGGCGGAAGAAATCGGTAAGCTCACCGACTCGACCTTATTACCTTCCACTATTTCAAAAACCATGAATCGTTATTTGCTGGATACGAGTGTCATCATTGACGGTCGGATTGCCGACATTTGTGAGACCGGCTTTATAGAAGGCACCTTGATTATCCCTCAATTCATTCTCCAAGAACTGCATCATATCGCCGATTCCAGCGATTCCTTAAAAAAGATCCGAGGGCGGAGAGGCCTGGATGTTATTGAAAAAATCCAGAAACAAAAAGACCTGGAAGTCATCATCTTAGATCAAAATCCACCCAAGGACAACGTAGATGCCAAGCTGGTCGATCTGGCCTTGGAATTACAGGGAACCATCATTACCAATGATTTTAACTTAAACAAGGTGGCCGAGCTCAGAGGGGTTAAGGTCCTCAATCTGAACAAGTTGGCCAATGCCCTGAAACCGGCTGTTTTACCGGGGGAAATTTTAAACGCCCAAATTATCCGCGAAGGGAAGACCCCGGGGCAAGGCATCGCCTATATGGACGACGGGACGATGGTGGTGGTTGAAAATGCCCGGCGGTTTATCGGCCGGACGATCGAGGTTGTCGTGACCAGTGTCCTGCAAACAGGCACCGGCCGGATGATCTTTACCGAGATAAAAAACGGATAATTTAAATGATGCTGGATACTGGATTCTTGATAAACCCTTTATCTCGGACTAATAGTGAATTATCCAGCATCCGACATCCAGTATCCAGTATCATCAAAGTCATTGACCAGTGCGGTACGAATTTAAGATCCAGGAAGCTGATCTCCATAAACGTCTTGATCTTTTTTTGATAGAAAAGGGAGTCCCCTATTCCAGGTCCCAGCTTAAAAAATGGATTGGCGGAGGGCGGATTTCGGTCAATGGGCAGCCGACCAAAGGAGGTTACCGCTTAAAGAAAGGGGATTACCTGGAATTAACTCCCGAAGACCCTCTTCCTTTAGCCCTGACTCCTGAGAACATTCCCTTAACGATTCTTCATGAAGACAGTGACCTGTTAATCATAGACAAACCGGCCGGATTGGTAGTCCATCCGGCGCCGGGGAACTATTCGGGGACCCTGGTCCATGCCTTGCTTTTTCACTGCACTGATCTTTCGGGGATAGGAGGGGTTCTAAGACCCGGGATCGTCCACCGCCTGGATAAAGACACCTCCGGGCTGATGGTGATAGCCAAAAACGACGCCTCTCATCAACAATTGATCCGGCAATTCCAGGGCGGAAAGGTTATCAAAGAATATCAAGCCCTGGTCTGGGGAGTCCCTCTAAAAAACCAGGATCGTATTGAAAAACCCATCGGACGCCATCCGGTGCAGCGGAAAAAAATGGCCGTCGACTCAATCCACGGCAAACCGGCCGTCACCGAATGGCAAGTCATCGAAAGATTCCTCCAGGGAATTAGCTGGCTCAAGCTGGGCTTAAAGACAGGAAGGACCCACCAGATTCGCGTCCACCTTGCCTCGCAAGGATGGCCGGTGGTCGGTGATCCCCTGTATGGCCGATCCAAAAACAGCTTTCAAAAAAAAGGAGGGCTTTCCACTGAAGGCCTAACCGATATCTCCCGCCAACTGCTCCATTCCTGTCGCCTTTCTTTTCTTCATCCAATCAGTGGAAAACCATTAGACTTTTCATCGGTCCTTCCGAAGGATATGAATGACCTGATCAGACATTTGAGAACCTTTTCCGATAATGACCAAAAACCACTCCCAAAAAAAACATAAAAAAAACTTGACAATTTTAGAATTTTGCTATAATTACCTTAATAATAAAAGGAGATCGTGGTGCCCCAAAATGCACCAATGCCTGCCTGGTAAGGACTTAATTCAAGAAAAACCGACAAATTTCGAAATCATCATCATTTCTTAGTGCAATCATTCAGATCATTAATAAGGATTTCTTGGTTAGCCACAAAAGATAATTCTTGAGCCTTTTTAGATCAAATATAAAAGGGCTTATCCCCCAGAAAACTTCCTTAAAGTCTTAAAATTAGGGATACCGAGGACACCATGAACTTAGCCGAACTCAAGCAGAAGAAAATTAGTGAACTTACCCAGATGGCCAAGGAATTCAATATCGAAGGGGCCAGCGGGATGAGAAAACAGGAGCTTATCTTTGCTCTGCTCCAGGCCCAGACTGAAAAAAACGGCCTTATTTATGGGGAAGGGGTATTGGAAATCCTTCCTGACGGATTTGGATTTTTGAGGGCCCCGGATTACAATTACCTCCCCGGACCGGATGACATTTATGTCTCCCCGTCACAGATCCGAAGATTTAATTTGCGGACCGGGGACACCACCTCGGGACAAATTCGGCCTCCTAAGGATAACGAACGCTATTTCGCCCTCCTTAAAGTGGAATCGGTTAATTTTGAAGACCCGGAAGTCTCCCGTGATAAAATCCTCTTTGACAATTTGACTCCCCTGTATCCCAACGAACGGATCCAGTTGGAGACCGATGACCCGGCGAATTATTCCATCCGGGTGATGGATTTACTAACCCCCATCGGAAAGGGACAAAGAGGACTGATCGTTTCCCCGCCCCGGACCGGAAAGACCATGCTTCTCCAGAATATCGCCAATAGCATCTCCCGGAATTATAAGGATATCATCCTAATCGTCCTGCTCATCGACGAACGCCCCGAAGAAGTTACCGATATGCAGCGCTCGGTCAAGGCCGAAGTAATCAGCTCGACCTTTGATGAGCCGGCCCAGCGGCATATTCAGGTGGCTGAAATGGTCATTGAAAAGGCCAAACGATTGGTGGAGCACCAAAGGGACGTGGTTATCCTGCTGGATAGTATTACCCGTTTGGCCAGGGCCTATAACACCGTGGTCCCCCCCAGCGGCAAGATCCTTTCGGGCGGAGTGGATTCCAATGCCCTCCATCGCCCCAAACGGTTTTTCGGGGCCGCCCGGAATATCGAAGAAGGCGGAAGTCTGACCATCATTGCCACTGCCCTGGTCGACACCGGCAGTCGGATGGATGAAGTCATCTTCGAAGAATTTAAAGGCACCGGCAACATGGAGATCCACCTGGATCGCAAACTGAGCGACAAACGAATCTTTCCGGCCATTGACATCAATCGTTCCGGAACCCGGAAAGAGGAATTGCTCTTAAATACCGAAGAGCTCAATAAGGTTTGGATCTTACGTAAATTATTGGCCCCCCTGACCGTGGTGGACAGTATGGAGTTTCTGTTGGAGAAGATGGATGGGACCAAGGATAACGCTGACTTTTTAAGCCTAATGAATAAATAACAAGGAGTGCTTCCATGAAAGAAAAAATTCATCCTGCTTATTATCAAACCACGATTCGTTGTGCCTGCGGCAACGAGATCCCTACCGGATCCACTCGGAAGGATATCCGGGTTGAAATTTGTTCCCAGTGTCATCCATTTTTTACCGGAAAACAAAAATTAATGGACTCGGCCGGAAGGATAGAGCGCTTTAATAATAAATACAGTAAGTTTTCCAATAAAAAAGCCGACCCCAAAAAAGAAGTCCAGGCCTAACCAATTCGCTGGAACGAAAAGATCCGAATCGAATGATACAGGTAGGTGGTCAAGCCGTTATTGAAGGGGTGATGATGAAATCTCCCAAGTCTCTGGCCGTGGTCGTCCGTCGACCCAACGGAGAGATCGTGGCCAAAGAGGACGTGCTTCACCCTTGGGCGGACCGTTTTCCTTTTCTTAAATGGCCCCTTCTGAGGGGGACCCTGATCCTGATAGAAACCCTGACTCAAGGGATCCAGGCCTTAAATTATTCGGCCAACCAGGCCTTAATCGAGGGAGAAGAAACCAAAGAGATCGGCTGGTGGGCCATGTTGGGTACCCTGTCTTTGGCCATTTCTTTGGGCCTGGGACTGTTTGTGGCCTTGCCTCATTGGATCAGCGCCTACATCGGCGGACACGGTTCTTTTCATTTCGGGGTGGAATCTTTTTATTTTCATCTCCTTGACGGCCTGATCAAGGTTTTTTTCTTTATCGCTTATATCTGGATCATCTCCCGTTTCAAGGACATCCGCCGGGTCTTTCAATATCACGGGGCCGAGCACAAATCCATTTTCACCTATGAGGCCGGCCAGGCCCTGACCGTAGAAAACGCCAAACAACATTCTACCCTGCATCCCCGTTGCGGGACGTCCTTTATCTTGCTGGTCCTGGTAATCAGCCTTCTATTTTTCTCCCTCCTGTTTCCTTTTTTACCCAAAATGCCCTCACTCCACCCCTGGATCCGGAACGGGTTGTACATCGGCATCAAGATCCTGTTGATGATCCCCATTACCGGCCTGGCCTATGAGGCCATTAAATATTCCGGCAAAAAAGCCCATCACCCTTTGGTGCGTTTGATCGTCCTTCCCGGGCTTTGGATCCAACGGATGACTACTCAGGAACCCTCGGAAGATCAGATCGAAGTCGCCTTGCAAGCCCTCATGTGCGTTCTTAAATTAGAGGGACAACTTTCCGACCAAAAGGGTATTTAATTTGTTATGATGCCCCAAAAACTGGAAGAAGTTGAAGGCCGTTTTCTGAAGCTGGAGGAGTCCTTAAGCGACGCCGAGGTCATTAGAAATCAGTCGGCTTACCAAAAACTGGCCAAAGAACATTCGGAACTGGCCCCTTTAATCGCCAAATACCGCCGCTATAAATCCCTTTCCGACGAACTTTCGCAAAACAAGGAACTCCTGGAAGATCCAGACCCGCAAATAAGGGATATGGTCAAAGGCGAAATTGATTCCATAAAAGAGCAGTTGGCCAAAATCGAAGAGGAAACCAGGATCCTCCTCCTGCCCAAGGATCCTCTTGATGAAAAAAATACCCTCCTGGAAATTCGGGCCGGCACAGGAGGGGAAGAAGCCGCCCTTTTTGCCGCCGATCTTTTTCGCATGTATTCCAAGCTGGCCGAGATCATGGGCTGGAAAGTGGAAATCATGAGCGACCATCCCACCGGGATGGGAGGGTATAAGGAAATCATAGCCCTCATCGAAGGCAAAGGGGCTTACAGCAAACTCAAATATGAAAGTGGGGCCCACCGGGTCCAGCGGGTGCCGGCCACTGAAGCTCAAGGCCGTCTTCACACCTCAGCCGTCACGGTAGCCGTGCTTCCCGAGGCCGAAGATGTAGATATCGTCATCGATCCCGAAGATATCCGGGTGGATGTCTTCCGTTCTTCCGGACCAGGCGGGCAAAGTGTCAATACAACCGATTCGGCGATACGCGTCACCCATCTTCCGACCGGTCTGGTGGTCTCCTGCCAGGACGAAAAATCCCAGCACAAAAACAAGGCCAAGGCCTTAAAAGTCTTGAAAGCCCGCCTGTTGGACCTCAAGATTAAGGAGCAGCAGGACAAGATTTCCGAAGATCGAAAGAGTCAAGTAGGGAGCGGTGATCGCAGCGAACGGATCCGGACCTATAATTTTCCCCAGAACCGGCTGACCGATCACCGGATCGGGCTGACCCTCTATCATTTAGATACGATCATGGACGGAAATCTCTCCGAGGTTATCGATGCCCTGACCACGCATTATCAGGCCGAACAACTCAAGGCCGGAGTCTGATGGTCCTTCTTCAACCAGCACCCATAGAGCCATTAATCGAGCCCTGGACCATCCGGCAGGCCCTGGTCCGTTCGACCAGCTATTTGCAGGCCGAAGGCCTACCCGATCCTCGTTTAAGTGCCGAATTGCTTCTGGGATCGGTCCTGGGCCTGGATCGTCTGGGTTTGCTCCTCTCTTTTGATCAGATCCTTCGGGAAATCGAACGTCGATCTTTCGAAGAAAAAGTGCTCCGCCGGGCGAGGCACGAACCAATCGCCTATCTGACCGGACAAAAGGAATTCTGGTCTTTGAATTTTGAGGTCAACTCTAACGTCCTAATCCCTCGGCCGGAAACCGAACTTCTGGTGGAGGAGGCCCTGAAAATCCTTTCCGACCGGCCCGGGAATAAAACCGTGGTCGAATTAGGGACCGGTTCCGGGGCGGTGACCGTCGCCTCGGCCAAATCGATATCCAACCCGACGACCTCGCACTTCTTGGCCACCGATCTTTCATGGCCGGCCCTGGAAACAGCAAAAAAAAATGCCGCCCGTCACGGAGTTGAAAAAATCATTTCTTTTGTCCAGGGGGACTGGTTAACGCCCTTTTCTTCCCAAGGCAAGTGGATCGATCTGCTGATTTCCAATCCACCCTATGTCTCGGAAGCTGAAATCTTTAATCTCCCCATGACCGTTAAAGGGTATGAACCCTATAAGGCCCTTTCAGGGGGTCCGAGCGGGCTGACAGCCCTTCAAGCCATTTTTGAACAGGCGGGCGGGCACCTCAAAAAGGGGGGCTGGCTGGTTTTGGAAATCGGTGAAACCCAGGCCCGACAGGTTCTGAGGCTTGCCCGGGACCATTTTTTTGATCACCTTTCCATCCGCCGGGATTATGCCGGGAAGGATCGCGTCTTAATAGCCCGCTGTCATGGATAGAATCCGCATTCAGGGAGGAATCCCTTTAAAAGGGAAAGTAGTCCTCTCCGGGGCCAAGAACGCGGCCCTGCCGATTATGTCGGCCTGCCTTTTAACCGATGGCTGGTCCACACTTTCCAATCTTCCGGCCTTGAGGGACATTCAAACTAAAAAAGAAATTGTTATCTTTTTTGGGAACCCGTTTCGAAGAAGGAACGGAAGCAACCCTGGGCATCAATTGCTCTGATATCGAACGATTTGAAGCCCCCTATGACCTGGTAAAGACCATGAGGGCTTCCATCCTGGTCCTGGGACCTCTTGTGGCCCGTTTCGGCCGGGCCAGGATATCGCTTCCTGGGGGATGCGCCATCGGGGCCCGACCCATCAACCTGCATTTAAAAGGCCTGGAATTAATGGGTGCCCGGATAAATTTGAAACACGGATATGTCGAGGCCAGGGCCCGACAGCTTCGAGGGGCCGAGATCGTTTTTGATATCCCCACGGTTACCGGAACGGAAAACCTGATGATGGCCGCCTGCCTGGCCAAAGGGAAGACCATTCTCGGGAATGCCGCCAAGGAACCAGAAGTGGTCGACTTAGCTGAATTTTTAAAGGCCATGGGGGCTCGAATCGAGGGAGTAGGGACGGATATCATCACTATTTACGGGGTTCCTCATCTCCACCCGACCCAATATCGAATCATGCCCGACCGTATCGAGGCCGCTACTTATATGGTGGCCGCCGGAATAACCGGCGGGGAGATCACCTTGTCCGGGTACGACGGTTCTTGTCTGGAGACGGTGATCATGAAATTGAAAGAGGCCGGGCTGGAATTTTCCTCAAGAAAGGCCGGGCTGACCATTCATGGTCCCCAAAAGATAAAGAGTGTGTCTCTAACCACCCGACCCTATCCTGGTTTTCCAACGGATATGCAGGCCCAATTTATGGCCCTTATGTCCCTTGGTCAAAATACCAGCCTGATCAAAGAAACCATTTTCGAAAATCGGTTCATGCATGTCAGCGAGTTGCGGCGTATGGGGGCCGATATTCAGATATCCGGAAATCAAGCTGTGATAAAAGGAGTCTCCAGGCTCCTGGGAGCCCCGGTCATGGCCACCGATCTTAGGGCCAGTGCTTCCCTGGTCCTGGCCGGATTGGCTGCCGATGGAACCACCGAAATCTCCCGGGTCTATCATCTGGACCGGGGGTATGAAGGCCTGGAAAAGAAGCTTCTGCCCTTGGGCGCCCAAATAGAGAGGATTAGAGAAGTGAAGTAATTAGTTTTTGGGCGGCTGAATCGATCCGTCAACCCTTCAGACAAGGTCTTTATGGGTTCACCCGATTCCAACCTTTTTGTCGCGCGACCCTGTATCCCTTTGGTCCTGGCCCTGATCGTCGGCCTGATCGCCGGGTCGTCCCTCACGCCGCCCTTCCCCTTGTCTCTCCCTTATTGGGTCCTCCTTCTACTGGCCGTCTTCCCCCTGGCCATCCTTTTCTTTCCTTCCTTATCCCTATGGGCCGGTTGTTATTTCTTTTTATGGACCGGTCTTCTCCTGACGACTGTTCTTTCTCCTCAAGTCAACACCCCCCAGGTACCGTCCTTTCTAATGAATCAAACCCAGCACCTATCCGGGGTGATCATCCAGGAACCCCTCTATTATTCCGACAGGACCCGACTGGTCATTCAACTGAGCTCTTATACCGATCAGGGCCAAGACCGGCCTGCTCAAGGGACCATTCTTTTGGGCCTTAAGGGTTTAATCAAAGGATTTGATCAAGGTGATCCGGTCCGCTTTGCCTGTCGGTTGCGCTTAATCGAAGGCTATCATAATCCCGGGGGTTATGATTTTGAAAAAAGGATGGCCCAAAGAGGAATTTGGGTTTCTGGATTTATAGAAAATCCTGACCTCCTGGTCTTGAGCGGACCCAATCAGAGGCCCTGGCCCTGGCAGCGCCTTCCCATCCTTAGAAACCAGGTTTCCGATCTGATCGATTCGAAATTCCCCCCTCCCTTCAATGGCCTGGCTCAAGCCCTGATGACCGGAGACCAGAGCAAAATTCCTCGAGAGATCCAGGAGGCCTTCAGCCGGGCCGGCGTATCCCACCTTCTGGCCTTCTCGGGCCTGAACCTGACCCTGGTCGGCGGTCTTTCGTATTATTTGTTTCGATTTCTTTTCAGCTTTTCCGAGACCATTCTTTTATATCTGAATGTCCGGAAATGGGCCTTGATTGGCACTTTCTTTCCGGTCCTGGGATACACCCTGCTGGCCGGGATGAGTCCCTCGGCGGCCCGGGCCCTTTTTATGGTTGGTGCGGTAATTTTGGCCATGCTTTTGAATAAATATGCCGATCTGCTCAACAGTCTGGCCCTGGCGGCCCTTATCCTTTTACTCCTTTCCCCGGAGGCCCTTTTCTTGCCATCCTTTCAATTATCCTTTTTAGCGGTCTGGGGCATCGCCTACTTATTGCCCAGGATATTGGACCCTGATTCAAATCCAGGAGGCCGGGGAGCCTCCTTTATCCGTCAAGGCGTTTTTTATCTCTGGGGAACTTTCTGTGTTTCCCTGGTTTGTCAATTAGCCACCTCTCCGGCAGTGGCCTGGTGGTTTCATCAGATTTCCCTGATAGGTTTGATCAGCAATCTTATTCTGGTCCCTTTAACCGGTATTTTGGCCACTCCCATAGGTCTCCTGGGGCTTATTGTGGCCCCCGTTTTTTCCCCCCTGTCTTCCATCCTGTTCTGGGTTATGAACCTGATGCTCCAATGGACCTTATGGTTAACCCGGTTTTTTGCCGACTTGCCCCTGGCCTTTCTGATTGTACCCCGGCCGGGATTTATGGAAATTGGTTTTTTTTATCTTTCCCTTGTTTTTCTTTTTAACTGGCGCAAAATTCCCAATCCGGCCTATTTGATTTCCCTTTCCTTGTTGGGGATGATCCTTTTTTTCTTTTCTCCCCAGATCGGGATTTTCTTCTCTCCGCCTTTCAAGGCCACCTTCTTGGATGTGGGCCATGGAAGTTCCATTTTGATAGAATTTCCCCAGGGTCAAAAGATGCTCATAGACGGAGGAGGTTCGTTCAATCCCGAATTTGATCTGGGGGAACGGGTGGTCGGACCTTTTCTCTGGGATAAAAAAATAACCCGGCTGGACGTAGTGGTCCTGACCCATCCCCATCCGGATCATTTGAATGGGTTGCCTTTTATTCTCTCAAAGTTCAAAGTCAAGGAAATATGGATGAATGGTGACCGGGTAGATTCTCCGGCCTTTCAACTGCTGGAAGAGTTGATTCAACAAAAAAAGATCCCGGTCGTCTATCCTGTCCCTAACTGGGTCCGTTCTTTTTCCAATGTTCGGGTCGAGGTCCTTCACTCTCCATCAGGGACATCGCCAGAAGAGAGATCAAGCTCGACCTCCTGGCACCGTCAGAACAACGATTCATTGGTTCTGCGTTTAAGCTATAAGGGCCAGCATCTTCTTCTGCCCGCCGATATCGAGGACGAGGCCGAAAGAACCCTTTTAAGCCGAAGAGTCTCCTTAAAAAGTCAACTCCTTCAGGTCCCCCATCATGGGAGCCTGTCTTCCAGCACCGTCCCCTTTATCGATGCCGTTCAGCCCTGTTATGCCATCATTTCCGGCCGGCCCTCCCCCCGGCTTCCCCTGCCCCATCCTGAAATAATCAGACGGTACCAGGAACGGGGAGTGAACCTATTTCGAACCGATCGGGACGGAGCCATTACCTTTGATTTAAGGCCCAAGGGTTGGCAAATAGATTGTTTTAGGGGAGGGGCTTTTCGTCAACCCCTATAGTCCATATTTTTGAAGTTTGTATCTTAAAACCCTTTCACTAATTCCCAACTTTTCGGCCGCCCGGGTTTGAATCCCCCCGGCCTCTTGCAAGCCCTTTTGGATCAGGTGCTTTTCCAACTCTTCCAATTGCCGGGGTAAAGACAGATTAGAGGGGAAGGTCATAACTGTCGATTCGCCCTTCCCCTCTTTTAAATGAAAAGGCAGATCCCGGCTGGTAATCAACTGACCCCGGCACAAGACTACGGCCCTTTCCACCAGATTTTCCAATTCCCGCACATTGCCCGGATAAGGATAGCGGAGAAGGAGTTCCCTGGCCTCTTTGGAAACTTCCAGGCCTTCCTTGTTATTTTCACGGCTGAATTTTTTTATAAAATGATCGATCAACATAGGGATGTCTTCGCGGCGTTCCCGTAAGGGGGGGAGAAACAAGGCGACTACATTAAGCCGGAAATAAAGGTCCTGCCGAAACCGGCCTTCTTGAATACAGCCTTCCAGGTCCTGATGGGTGGCTGAAATGACCCGAACATCCGCCTGGATGGTCTTGTTGCCGCCAACCCGCTCGAAGGTTTTCTCCTGAATGACTCGAAGGAGTTTAGCCTGGAGGGCCGGGGAGAGGTCACCGATCTCATCTAAAAAAATGGTCCCTCCCTGGGCCTGTTCGAATTTACCGCGGTGCTGGGACAAGGCCCCGGTGAAGGCCCCTTTTTCATGGCCGAAGAGTTCGCTCTCCAAGAGGTTTTCCGGTATGGCCGCACAATTGATGGTGATCAATGGACCGTTTGATCTTGGACTGTGATAATGAATGATTTTGGCGATCAGCCCTTTGCCGGTCCCGCTTTCTCCCCGGATCAACACCGTGGACTGGCTGGGGGCCACCCGGGCCACCAGAGACAGGACCTCCTCCATCTTAGAACTCTGGGTGATCAACCCTTCAAAGCTGAATTTTTCTTTTAATTCCTGACGGAGCTGGCGATTTTCCCAGGTCAGGAGAATGCTGTTTTCGGCCCGTTCCAACAGTAACAGCAATTCCTCCAGGTCAATGGGTTTGCTTAAATAATCGTAAGCCCCGAGTTTCATGGCCTCCACGGCTTTTTCCACCGTCCCGTAAGCGGTCATCATCACCACCCAGGTCTCCGGGAAATGGGCCTTGATTTCCTTGAGCAGAGCGGTTCCATCCATGCCCGGCATCTTGTGGTCGGTCACAACGACTTCGCAGACATTTTCTTTAAGCCAGGAAAGGGCCTGTTCCCCGCTTTCGGCGGCTTGAACCGAATACCCTTTTTTCTGCAGAAAGCCCTGGAGCAGTTCCCGCTGGTTTTTCTCGTCATCTACCACCAGGAGCCGGATGTTATGGGTTTCTTTCATCTGAATTTGTCCCGTTTAAATTCCTTCTTCCAACACCATCCGTATAGCCCCCTTGGGGCAAACAAAAGAACAGATGCCGCAGCCTTTACAAAAGTCCAAGTCGATTTGAACTTGGTCGTTTTCTTCATGGCGGGTGATACAAAGCTCGGGGCAGAGGAGTCCGCAAAGGTCGCAGGAGAAACAATCCCTCAAACTCAAACAATTTTGAGCGGCTTTGATGGCCTCGTCTTTTTGCAGGCCCGGCTCAAAGGACAACCCCTTCTTTATTCTTCTTTGTTGGATGTTTTTTCGTCCGGTTTTTGGATTTCGATTTATTTCGCAGGGCTTGGTCATTTTTTTCTTTCAATCATGATTAGCCGCAGACGCACACGGACCTCAGGACATGGCCGGACAAATTGTCCGTCTCGGTCCGTGTGCGTCTGTGGCTGAACAATTATCTTCCGGTTTCATTCCGGTTAGGATAAAAACCGATGAATCGAAACCGCCCCTTTCTTTCCCGCTGCAATGGCCTCAATGGCCCAACCGGGGCCGGTGACCGCATCTCCGCCGGCAAAGACGCCTTTCAAACTGGTTTGACCTGTTTCCGGTTCCGTCCAGATGGTCCCATCGGCGTTGACCTCCAGGTCGATCATCCTCTTTGAATTCACCCTTTGACCAACAGCCACCACGACTGAATCCGCTGAAATAAAAAAGTCAGAACCCTCGATGGGGACCGGTGTCTTCCGGCCTTTTAGATCAGCCTCCCCCAACCGCATCCTCAGACATTGCAAGGTGAGTCCGTCTCTTTTCGCCTTCTTTATGGCTACCGGAGAAACTAAAAAATGAAAATGTATTCCTTCTTTCAGGGCAGCTTCCGCCTCTTCCGGGATGGCCGGCATCTCTTTTTTTGATCTACGGTAGAGGACTGTCACTTCCTCGGCCCCCAGATGAAGGGCCGAGCGGGCGGCATCGATGGCCACATTCCCGCCGCCGATGACGATCACCGTTTTCCCGATGGGTATTTTTTTACCCAGGTTGATCTTTCTTAAAAATTCCACCCCGGGAAAGACACCCGGCAATCTTTCGCCGGGAATAGACAATCGTCGACTCTTATGGGCGCCCATGGCCAGGAAGGCGGCCTGAAAGCCAAGGCTTTTAAGACTCTTTTTTGTCTCTCCACATAAAAAAGCCTGACCGGTGATCATCTCAACCCCTAAATTTTGGATCCACTCGATTTCTTTCCGGAGGATTTCCCTCGGTAAACGAAAGGCCGGGATGCCAACGGCCAACATGCCACCCAGAACCGGGAGAGATTCATAAACCGTGACCTGAAAACCAAGCAATCTCAAATCATGGGCCGCGGTCAGGCCCGCCGGACCTGACCCGATAATCAGGACCTTCTCCCGCCTCATTTTCCGAGGCCGTCGCTTCATAGGTCCTTCTTTATAATCCAATTCGGCCGCAAAGCGCTTCAAGAGTCGAAGGGGCATGGGCTGATCAACCCCGCTCCTCAAGCAGGCCTTCTCGCAGGGATGATGGCAGATGAAACCGCAGATGGCCGGAAGGGGATTGACCTCGCGGATCAGGGCCAAAGCGTCCTTGAATTTTCCTTTGGCTATCAAAGAGGCATACCCGCGGGTATCCTGATGGATCGGACAGGCCTGTTGACAGGCCGGTAATAAAGATGGCCCGGGCCGGTGATCCCGGCGAATTTTCCCCTGGTAAATGGCGCCTCGAAGACTTGCTTCTTCCTGGCCGTACTCGGGAATCCATTCGGCCGGACATCCGCGAAGGCAGACCCGGCAGGTCTGACATTGATCGGCTTCGATGACCGGTTTGTAACTCCTTCCTTCAACCACGGGTCTGTCTCCCTAATTGTGTCCCTATCTTCAAAGCTTCCAGATTAAGTCTTCTAAAACGTTCGGCGACCAAGAGTCGGATGGCCTTCTGCATGGCCTGGATGGAGACGAGCCTGGTGATTTCAGTAAGAGCACCGAGCATAACGATGTTGGCCGACTGTTTGGCCTTTATTTTTTTTATGGCCCATTCGGTGGCTGGGATTCCGATCTGTTGCCCATCAGAATCGGCTTCCGCACGGACCTGTCCCTGGTCATAAAGGATCAGGCCGGAAGGTTTTCGCACCTCCGGTGCATACTGTTGATAACCGCCCTGAGACATGGCCACCAGGATATCAGCAACAATCACCTGAGGAAAATCAATCGGGTGGTCTGAAAAAACGACCTCGGCTTTACAACCGGAACCCCTGGCCTGGGCACCATAGGAATTAGAACCGGTCACAAATTTTTCGTCCAATACGCCGGCCTGACCGAGCAGGACACCGGCCAAGACAATTCCCTGGCCGCCGAATCCGCTCAACCGCACCTGGGTAATGGCGCTCATTTCAGAAACTCCCCGGTGATGATCTTTTCGGCTAACGCTTCCTCGCTTAGCCCTTCGGCCTCTTCCATTAAGACGCATCGGCAAAAAAGATCCTGGATCATCTCCTCCGGACGGTCCAGGCGGTTCCGCCGACCGAATTGGGTGGGGCAAGGGGAGAGGGCCTCGATAAAGGAAAAACCCTGGTGGAGCAGGGCCGTTTTAATCGACTTAATAAGGGCACTGGGTTGCGTCACCCCATACCTGGCCACATAGGTCGCCCCGGCGGCCTCGACCAGTTTACAAAGGTCGAAGGGCCGGTAAGGGTTCCCCTTCACCGTGGTCGACGTCTTGACCCCCTGAGGTGAGGTGGCGGCAACTTGTCCGCCGGTCATGCCGTAGATCATGTTGTTGGCGCAGATAACCTTGAGGTCGATATTTCGTCTGGCCCCATGAATAAGATGATTTCCCCCGATGGAAGCCAGGTCTCCATCCCCGCTGATGACCATGACGCACAGATCGGGGTTGAAGAGCTTGGCCCCGGTGGCAAAGGCCAAGGCCCGGCCATGGAGGGTGTGCAGGGTATCGCCGGCAAAATGGGGGCTGGGGATCCAGGCCGCACAACCGATACCGGAGACAAAAA
Organism: uncultured delta proteobacterium; assembly: GCA_963821645.1. Taxonomy (GTDB): domain Bacteria; phylum Desulfobacterota; class RBG-13-43-22; order RBG-13-43-22; family RBG-13-43-22; genus RBG-13-43-22. The sequence goes on from CAWGEQ010000023.1 coordinate 55,352, forward strand.
GCATCTTGTTCATATCCAGATTTAATTCATCTATGGCCCTTAGTATGAGCCCCATGAGAATACCATGACCGCAGCCCGGGCAAAAGGGCGTGCCCTTGACCCCGGGCCGCAAATATTTTTCCATGGCCCTGGTCATAAGATTATTTTCCTTATGGCTTCCGTGATCCGTTCGGGCCGAATAACTTCTCCGTCGGTCTGATTAAGGGCCAGGATCTCACAACCCGAGTATTTTTGAACCTCTCCGGCCACCTGGCCCAGGTTCATTTCGGGAACCAAAATTTTTTTGACTTTTCTGCCCACCTCGGCAACCGCCTCATTTGGAAAAGGCCAGAGGGTCTTTAAGCGCAGCAGGCCAACCGGGACCCCTTGCTTGCGCATTTGTTTGACCACAAAAAGACTGCTCCGGGCCGTAAAGCCATAGGTCACAAGGGCCACCTGCGCCTCTTCCAAAAAATAGGATTCGGTTTCCACGATGGCCTCTTTGTGATTCAAAATTTTATGATTTATTCGTTTGACTAATCTCTCCTGCACTGCCTGATCATCGGTCTTTCGGAAGCCATAGCCGTCATGGGTGGAGCCGGTTACGGCCAACCGTTCCCCTTCCCCGAAGGCCGGCATGGGGGGAACCCCGTCTTCAGACTCGGTATCAAAAGGGGGGGCCCCTTTTTCCTTTTTTCGGTCCAAGATTTCCACATGGGGCATGACCTGCATATTTTCCCTTAAGTGGGATACCGCCTCCTCGGCCAGGACAATCACCGGCACCCGATAGTGCTCGCTGAAATTAAAGGCCTTGATCATCAGGTCATACATCTCCTGTACCGACCAGGGAGAAAGGGCGATAACCTGATAATCGCCGTGGGAACCCCATTTGGCCTGCATGATGTCCCCGGCCCCCACCTTGGTGGCCTGTCCGGTGCAGGGTCCGGCCCTTTGGACATCGATGATCACGCAAGGGGTTTCGGTGAAGGCCGCATAGCCGATGGTTTCCTGCATCAGGCTGAAACCCGGTCCGGAGGTGGCGGTCAGGGCCTTGGCCCCGGCCCAGGCGGCTCCGACCACGGCCGAGATGGAGCCGATTTCATCTTCCATCTGGATAAATACCCCGCCAACCTCGGGCAGCCGCCGGGACAGGTGTTCCATGATATCACTGGAGGGTGTGATAGGGTAACCGGCATAGAAGCGGCATCCGGCGGCCAGGGCTCCTTCGGCCGCAGCTTCATTACCGGAAAAATAATAATTCCCTTTGGGAAGTAAACTCTTGATACGTCTGGAAGGCACAGGGATTTCCTTGTTATTGGATTTCTTACGCTTTAAAAAATAAATTCAATAAAGTCAAGACAAATTGGCCCCCCATTCCTTAGCCTTTCCAATTGCCGTTGACACCTCGTGCAAACAATGTTACCTAAAACACCATGCCCAAAGCCAAACCGATCGAGATCAACGAGCGATTTCAGCAGGCCTTGGACCTGATGGAGAATACGGACCGGCATCTTTTTATCACCGGGAAGGCGGGAACGGGGAAATCCACTTTGCTGGATCATTTTCGAAAAATGACCCACAAAAAAATCGCCGTCCTGGCCCCTACCGGGGTGGCCGCCCTCAACGTCCGGGGACAAACCATCCATTCCTTCTGCGGCTTTAAGCCGGACATATCCCTGGATAAGGTCAAAAAAAAGACCCAAAAAGACAGCAACCGGCCGACCCTTTATAAACAACTGGAAACCATCATTATCGACGAGGTCTCCATGGTGCGGGCCGACCTCCTGGACTGTGTGGAAAAATTCCTTCGCCTCAACGGCCGGCAGCCTAAGAAATCCTTCGGCGGAATCCAGATGATTTTTATCGGCGACCTCTACCAGCTCCCGCCCGTGGTCACCTCGGCCGAAAAAGCCCTTTTCCGCCTTCAGTATGAAACCCCTTACTTCTTTTCTTCCCACATTTTTACAGACCCGCATTTTGAAATGGAATTCGTCGAGCTGGAAAAGATCTACCGTCAGACCGATGAAGACTTCATCGGTCTTCTCAATGCCATCCGGAACCGTTCCATCACCGATACGGATATTGCCCGGCTTAATCAAAATTGCGACCCCGATTTCCTTCCAGCCGAAGATGACTTTTATATTTATCTGACCAGCACCAATGCTCAAGCCTTTCAGAGAAACCAGGAGAAACTGGATCGGCTTCCAGGCAAAGCGTTTACCTTTCAAGGCCTCGTCGAGGGCGACTTTGACACCTCGGCCCTTCCCACCGGGACGGTTCTGGAAGTCAAAACCGGGGCCCAGGTGATGCTCCTCAATAATGATCCCCTTGGCCGCTGGGTCAACGGCTCGATCGGCAAAATCGGGAAGATCATCCGCCAGCGTGGTGAAGAGGACATCATACAGGTGGAGCTTGAGGATGATACGCTTGTTCAGGTCACTCCCTTTACCTGGGAGATCTTTAAATATACTTACGATGCCCACGCCCAGAAGATCTTTTCCCAACCGATGGGCTCCTTCACCCAATATCCCCTGAAACTGGCCTGGGCCATAACCATCCACAAGAGCCAGGGTAAGACCTTTGAAAAGGTGGCCATCGATATCGGCCGGGGCACCTTTGCCCATGGACAGGTCTACGTGGCTTTAAGCCGCTGCACCTCTCTCCAGGGCATCGTCCTTAGCAAGCCCATCGGAAAGCATCACATTCTGATGGACTATCAGGTGGTCAAATTCCTTACCCGCTTTCAGTACGAAAAGTCGGAGGAAAGACTTTCTTATGCCGACAAGGTCAAGATGATCCAGGAAGTGATGAAGGAGAAACAAGATCTGGAGATCGTCTATCTTAAACCCGATGATACCAAATCCCGCCGCCGCATCCGCCCCGAGTCCATTGAGATGATGGAGTACAAAGGGAAACGATTCGAAGGCCTGCGGGCCTATTGTCATGAACGGCAGGACCTCCGAACCTTCCGAGTCGACCGGATACTGGAGATAAAAATTGTTTAGTCCGAAAATTCCGTCCGTCGTTCGGCATTCAGGACTTTTGGTTTCAAATCGAGAAGACGTGCTCGAAACCGAGGGCCGAACGGCCATGGCGAGGAAAGGCCCGAAGGCGAGCCAGGGACTTCGAAGATGACCTCTGGCCGCGCCCGGTCGATGATCCACATTCTCGGCTCCCGCAGGGTCCTTTTCGGGGCCCTGTTCTTCGGTGCCTTGGCCCTCCTCGCGGGAGGCTTGGCGAGGGAGATGACCACCTCCGAGCTTCAGGCAGAGTTTTTTTCCGGAATCGGCAGGAATCTCGGCTACCGGCTTGGCCCGGGCACGAACCCGGCGCCCATCCATCCTCCCAGCGGCCCCTACGACGTGCGGCTGGGCTACGCCCGGCTTCCCGGCTTTCTCAGCCGGCTCGAAGCCTCGGGTTACCGGATCGAACAACAGGCCCGTCCCTCTCCCAGGCTTCAGAGCCTCGCCGAATGGGGCCTCTTCCCCGTATATTCCGAGAAGAGCCAGGCCGGCATCGAGGTGTACGACCGGGAAAACAGGCTCCTTTACGAGGCCCGCTATCCCCAGCGGGTGTACGAGAGATTTGAGGCCGTCCCCCCACTGGTAGTCTCCTGCCTGATCGAGATCGAAAACAGGGGGCTGCTCGACTTCACACACCCCCGGCGCAATCCGGCCGTCGACTGGGGCCGGCTCGCGAAGGCGATAGGGGTCCACGCCCTCGGCCTCATCGACCGCCGGCGCAGGGCCATCGGGGGCAGCACCCTCGCCACTCAGATCGAGAAGTTTCGCCACTCCCCGGAAGGGCGCACCCTGTCGGCCCGCGACAAGCTCAAGCAGATGGTTTCCGCGAGCTTTCGCGCCTATCTGGGCGGCCCGGACACTATCGCCGCCCGCCGCCGGATCGTCCTCGATTACGTGAACTCGGTCCCCCTCGCCGCCGTTCCCGGGAGGGGAGAGATTCTCGGCCTCGGCGACGGCTTGTGGGCCTGGTACGGAAGGGACTTCGCCGAGGTGAATCGTCTGCTCCTCAGCCCCGGTGAAAGCCACGACCGCGCACTCGCCTTTAAGCAGGTACTCAGCCTCATCCTCGCCCAGCGGCGTCCGTCCTACTATCTGACAGAAGACCGAAAGGCGCTCGAGACCCTCACGAACGGGTATTTGGGCTTCCTGGCGAACCGGGGAGTGATCTCACCGGGCTTGCGGGCCGCCGCCCTACGGGCGAAGCTGCGGGCCCAGGGCCCAGGCGCGGTGGTCGCCTTATCGGCCGCCGACCGCAAGGGCGTGAACCAGCTCCGAACCCGGCTCGCCGGGCAAATCGGGCTTCCCGCCTTGTACGACCTCGATCGCCTCGACCTGCGGGTACGGAGCACCCTCGACGCGCCGGCCCAGGAAGCCGTCACCCGGGCGCTAAAGGACCTGCGAGACCCCGACCGGGTCCAGGCGGCGGGGCTCCGCGAATTTCATCTGCTGGGACGCGGGGATCCGTCTCGCGTCGTGTACGCCTTTACCTTCTACGAGCGAACCGCAGGTGCCAACCTCTTGCGAATCCAGGCCGACAACCTCGATCAGCCCCTCGACGTCAATGAAGGGTCGAAGCTCGACCTCGGCTCTACGGCAAAGCTGCGCACCCTCGTGACCTACCTCGAGATCATCGCCTCGCTCCACGAAAAATACGCCTCGCTCCCTTCTTCGAAGCTTCGAGCGCTCGGGACCGAGCCCCACGACCGTCTCACGGCCTGGGCCATCGACTACCTCCTCGGCACCGAGACCCGAAAGCTATCGCCCATGCTGGAGGCGGCCCTGGACAGGAAGTATGCGGCGAGCCCGGCCGAACGGTTCTTCACCGGCGGGGGCGTTCACACCTTCCACAATTTTGAGCCGGAGCACAACTCCAGGATCTTTTCGGTCCGAGAGGGCCTGCAGCGCTCCGTAAACCTCGTTTTCATCCGGCTCATGCGCGACATCGTGAGGTATTACGAAGTGCGGGTTCCCGGGGCGAAGATCCTCGGAGACCCGACCGACCCGCAGCGCCAGGTCTACCTTGAGCGGTTTGCCGACCGGGAAGGAAGCGACTTCATCCGCCGGTTCTATCGGAAGCATCGAGGCGAGACCCCCGGTGAGGCCCTGGACTCCGTGCTCTCCGGGATCCGGCCGACACCGGTGCGCCTGGCCACGGTCCTTCGCTCCGTCGACCCTTCGGCCGGCACCGCCGCCTTAAAAGCGCTCATCGATCGATACCTCCCCGGCGCAACGCCCTCGGACGACGAGGTATCCGAACTCTGGGAGAAGTACTCCCCGGACAAATTCTCTCTCGTGGACCGGGGCTACATCGCCCACGTCCATCCCCTCGAGCTCTGGCTCCTCGACTACCTGCGCCGTCACCCCCAGGCGAGCCTCGCCGACGTGCTCGCTGCGAGCGCCGGGGAGCGTCAGGAAGTCTACGGCTGGCTCTTCAAGACGCGCCACAAACACGCCCAAGATCGGCGCATCAGCACCCTCATCGAAATCGAGGCGTTCCTCGAAATCCATGCGGCCTGGCAGCGCCTCGGCTATCCGTTCCCTACCCTCGTCCCCTCGCTGGCCACTGCGATCGGATCTTCGGCGGATCGGCCGGCGTCTCTGGCAGAGCTCATCGGGATTCTGGCGAACGGCGGCGTGCGGCTCCCCGTGGTCCGGATCGAGGAGCTTCATTTTGCGGCCCAAACTCCCTACGAGACGGTCGTCGCCCCCTATCCGGCAAAGGGGGAGCGGCTCCTCTCCCAAGAGATAGCGGAAGCCGCCCGGGGCGCCTTGATCAATGTTGTGGAAAAAGGCACGGCGGAGCGCCTGAGGAAGGCCCTTCGGGGCTCCAACGGAGCGAGTTGGGTGGCTGGGGGAAAGACCGGCACCGGCGACCTTCGCTACGATCGGTTCGGGCGGGGGGGAAGGCTCCTCGAGTCCCGGGTCGTGGCCCGGGCCGCGACCTTCGTGTTCTTCCTCGGCGATCGGTTCTTCGGAACGGTAACCGCCTACGTGCCCGGGCCCGAGGCAGCACTGTACGGGTTTACGAGCGCCCTCCCGGTCCAGGTCCTCGCCCTCCTCATGCCGACTCTCTCCACCGTCATCGGGGAACCCGAGCCTCAGGTCCCGGAGAAAAAAGCACTAAGGGAAAAATAAGACCAAAGGTGCGCGTCCGGGGCTAATTTTTTTTGGGTTCCCAAGGTCGAGGATAAAATAATTGCATTTCATCATAGACAGTATACTGGAAGAAAAAATCGCTTGTAACCAATTCGATCCGTTGGTACCGTCTTTGATCTGAATCGAATAATCAGTCCCCAATCGGAAGGAAAAATTATGGAAGTCCGCAGAGCCGAAAAAATCATATTCCCCGCGGGATCCCTTCATTTGGAAGGTCTGCTGATCCGGGGAAAAATCCCTAAAGCCGTGGTCATTTCCCATCCCCATCCTTTATACGGCGGAGACATGGACAACTATGTGGTCGGCCTCATCAGCCAGGCCTTTGAAGAAAAAGGCTGGACCACCCTGCGTTTTAATTTCCGGGGAGTAGGCCGGAGCCAGGGGGATTTCGATCAAGGGATAGGGGAGCAGGAAGATGTTTCAGCGGCCGTGGCCTACTTAAAAGAATTAAATAAATTTCCAATCGTCCTGGCCGGCTATTCCTTCGGGGCCTGGGTCAATGCCCGGGCGGCCCGGCATCATCCGGATGTCCTCTATTCCCTATTGGTCTCTCCGCCCATATCTATGATGGATTTTGTTTTTTTGAAGGAAGACGCCAAAACCCGACTGATCATTGTCGGCGATCAGGACCCCTATTGTTCCCTCCCGGAGCTCAAAAAATCCGTCCAAGAGATGAAATACCCTCCTATTCTAAGAATCATCAAAAACGCCGACCATTTCTATTCGTCGGGAGCAGCGGATCTGCTATCGGCGATTCAAGAAAGCATAATCGAAAAGGATTAAGGTTGCCTTTTTCTCCATCAGAAGGTAAAAAAGAAAACCTTTAGTCATAAGAAAAGGATGATCTTTCCCCTGATTAAACCTTAAGCACAATTTTACCGATGTGGGCTGAAGATTCCATCAATTCATGGGCCTTCTGCGCATCGGCCAGCGGAAAGAGGGCATGAATCAGCGTCCCTATTTTTTTGGCTTCAAGGAGAGGCCAGACGTTTTTCAGCAAGGCCTGGGCGATGGCGGCTTTTTCCTCGACCGACCGGGGCCGGAGTGTCGAGCCGGTGAAGGTCAGACTCTTGATCAGGATCGGCATACAGTCCAGTTCCACCTTTGAGGTCTGCATAAAGGCGATCTGCACCAGCCGTCCGTTGAGGGCCAGCAACTTGAGATTTTTTTGGATATAGGATCCGCCGACCATGTCTAAAATGCAGTTTACACCCTGCCCGCCGGCCAGCTTCCCTATTTCTTCGGCCCAATCCTGACGCTTGTAATCGATGGCCGCATCGGCCCCCAGCCTTTTAACCACTTCGATTTTCTGGGTACTGCCGACCGTGGTATAAACCGTGGCCCCGAAGACCTTAGCTAATTGAATGGCCGTAATACCGATGCCGCTCGATCCGCCGTGAACGAGGAATTTTTCCCCCGGCTGCAGGCGGCCGCGGTCGAAGACGTTTGTCCAGACGGTGAAATAGTTTTCCGGCAGGGCCGCCGCTTCCGTAAGGGTAAGACCTTTGGGAATGGGCAGACAGTTGGAAGCCGGTGTCAGGCAGTATTGGGCATAACCGCCGCCCGGTGTGAGGGCGCAAACCAAGTCGCCTATCTTCCATTCCTGAACGTCGTCGGCTTTGGCCGCTACCTTTCCGGCCACCTCCAATCCTAAAAAAGGCGAGGCCCCGGGAGGGGGCGGGTATTGGCCCGCCCGTTGCAGCAGGTCGGGCCGGTTCACGCCGGCGTAAGCGACTTCGATCAGCACAGTGCCTGATTTAAGTTGCGGCAGCGGCCCCTTTTCCAAATGCATACAGGAGGCCGGCCCGCCCTTTCCATGGTCGATATAATTCATGGTTCCGGGAAGAGACATGGTTAAATTCCTTATCGGGTTGTTTTAAGAATATATGGCCGTAAAAACTAAATATAGGACAGAAGCAAAAGAGGATCAATGTAAAAAAGGATCCACCCTGGTTTTACCTTGATCCTTCTTCAGGCTTGTTTTATACTCTTTCCATCCCAAGGAGAAAAAAACAATGAAAAAAATAGGGATCTCCATCCTGCTTTTGGCCGCCGTGATCCTGTTTTCGGCTTGCGCCCACAGCCCGGAAAAGACCTCCGTCGTTGGCACCCCTACGGACCTGCAAAAAATCCTGCAAAAAGGAGAGTTGATCGTGGGCATGACCGGCAAGCAGCCACCCCTCAACATGAAGGACCAAGAAGGCCGGGTCATCGGTCTTGAACCCGAACTGGCCCGGATGATGGCCGGTGCCATGGGGATCCCCCTCAAGATAAAACTGATGGATTTTTTCGAGCTTTTCCCCGCCATGGAATCCGGCCGGATCGACATGATTATTTCGGGAATGACCATCACGCCGGAACGCAATCTGAAGATGGCCTTTGTCGGGCCGTACTTCGTCACCGGCAAATCTTTTTTGACCAAGGTGGATCATATCGTCCAATGCCAGGAGCTCTGCGATATCGACAGCCCCCAAACCACGCTGGTCGCACTGAAAGGATCTACCAATCAGCAATTTGCCGAAAAAATGATTCCCAAGGCCAAGCTGATTCTCGCCCGGGATTATGATGAGGCCATCCGACTGGTCATCGATGAAAAAGCGGATGCCTTGATCGCCGATCAGTTGACTTGTCTTTTAGCCGTTATTCGCCATCCCCGCCAGGGGCTGCAGACTTCCCTGAAATCCTTCTCCCATGAACCCCTGGGGATCGCCCTGCCCGGGCATGATCCGCTGCTGATAAACTGGGTGGACAATTTCCTTAAAGCCCTCCAGGGTAGCGGGGACCTGAAAAAGATGGCCGAATATTGGATTAAGAACGAGGTCTGGGGGAAAATACCGTCCGGAGAGGTCTATAAATTCTAAAAGGGGGTACTGAAATGTCCGGAGTCATTGCCAACAGGATTCACCTTGAATATGAAACGTTCGGAAATCCATCGGGTCGACCGCTCCTGCTGATTATCGGGCTGGGGGCGCAGATGATTCATTGGGATGATGATCTTTGCCAAGACCTGGCGGAACGGGGCCATTATGTCATCCGATATGATAACCGGGATGTGGGCCTTTCGGCCAAATTCGAGGAAGCCGGCGTGCCGGACCTGATGGACACCTTCGGAAAACTCATGCAAGGGGAGAAAATCATACCACCGTACACGCTGGAGGATATGGCTGATGATGCGGTGGGTCTTCTGGACGCCCTTGGCATCCGGAAGGCCCACATCTGCGGCATGTCCATGGGGGGAATGATCGCTCAGACCTTCGCCATTCGCCATCCTTCCCGGGTCCTGAGTCTGATCTCCATTTATTCCACTACCGGCAATCCGGAAGTTCCCCAACCGAAGCCGGAGGTGACCGGGCTACTTATCGCCCCTCCTCCCCAAGAGCGGGAGGCGTGTATTGAGCACATGCTCGGTGTATTCAAAACCATTGCCGGTTCCGGGTTTCCGGTCGATGAACAATGGACTCGCCGAATCATGGCCGAGAGTTTTGACCGCTGCTTTTATCCTCAGGGCATGGGTCGCCAACTGGTGGCCATCCTGGCCCAGGAAAACCGGGTGCCCGCTCTGGATAAAGTGGCGGTGCCGACCCTGGTCGTCCATGGAACCGACGATCCTCTTGTACCGGTGGAAGGAGGCAAGGACACGGCCCGGGCCATCCCCGGAGCGCAATTGATGCTGATTGAGGGGATGGGCCACGACCTCCCTCATGGCGGGGCCTGGCCGCGGATCATCAAAGCCATTACCGCCCACACGCAGAAGGCAACGGTATAGAGGTCAAAAGAAAAAGTCAGGGTCGTCGCCAAGCTTTATAAACGGAGTGAAAAGATCTTTCGTTACTGCTCTTTTGTTATTTCCCCTTTATCAGCCCCTCCACCATTTGTCCCACCTGCTCGGCCAGGGGCTGTTCCTTGTCAAAAGGGGCCCGGCCTTCCAGGTCAGCCTCGATGATCTGGTTGTTGTAGGGGAGAAAACCGAGGAAGGTGAATCCAGGTAACTGTTTTTGAAGGAATTCTTTGTCCTGATCTCCCCTGATTTTGTTGCCCACCAGGGCGATATTTTTCAGCCCGATATCCCGAGCCAAGGCCTGGATGTGATGGGCGGTTTCGATGCTCCTTTTCCCGGGTTCCACGACCACGATCAGCTTGTCTACGGCCGAGGCGGTTCCGCGGCCCAAATGTTCGATGCCGGCCTCCATATCCAGGACCACTACTTCGTCCCTGGCCAGGATCAGATGGGTGATCAGGGTCTTTAACATGACGCTCTCCGGACAGATGCAACCGCCCCCTCCTTTTTTAACCCCTCCCATAACCATGAGCCGGATGTTTCCTTTTTTAAGGGAAAGCTTTTCCGGCAGGTCGCTGACATGGGGATTCAGCTTAAAAAAGGTGCCGTAGGAACCGGGTTTGGAGTCGGTGCGCTCTCCGATGAGGTCCTTCATTTCCGAAATGGGCACGATGGTTTCCGGGTGTTCAAAACCCAGGGCACTGGCCAGATTGGCGTCGGGATCGGCATCAATGGCTAAGACTTTATGTCCTTGATCGCTGAAGGCTTTGATAATAAAGGCCGCCAGGGTGGTCTTGCCAACCCCGCCCTTCCCGCTGATAGCAATTTTCATGAGGTCTCCTTTTTGTGTTCATGGTGGTCGATTATCAAAAATTAGGTCAGTTTTTTGGGGATCTTGACTCCCGATTTTTTTATAAGTGGTACCTATAATCTGTCCTTTGGGTAATCCGATTAATCCGACATAAGCCGCATTACAGAGGAAATATCCTCCAGGTTAAAAAACCCGAATTGATGGCGATGTTCCCCTACGATTTTAAATCGTAGCAGAACCGGATTGATTATCCAATTCTTTTTTAGGTCTGAAATTTTTTCTTGACAAAATTTTTTGACGGGTATACCTACCGGTAGGTAAATTAAGGGGGTACTGCGAAACATGAAAAAGCTTGCTATATTTTAGAAAGTAGTTAAGCCGTACCAAAAAAGGCTATACTCTTTCTTGATTTGAGGTCCAATTTGCGAGTTGGTTAAACCCAAACCAAGGGAAGGAGTATAGCCGTGAGTAAGATTGAAACAAAAAAGTTTAAGAAGGTCAATGAAAAAACCCTTATAGTTACAGTGGACATAGGCAAAACGACCAATACGGGATATGGCCGCTGTCCTAACCGGGCGGAAATCAAGCCTTTTGAGTTTTTCAATAATGGCCAAGGATTTAAAAAATTTTGGGACCGTATGGTTCAGGCTAAAGAAGCCAATCACTTGGAAGAAATCGTTGTTGGTTTTGAATCTACCGGATCTTATGGAGAACCCTTGCAACATTTTCTGATGAAACGGTCCGTCGCCCTGGTCCAGGTTAATCCGATGCATACTAAGAGGCTGAAAGAGCTCCAGGGTAACTCGCCGAACAAGACGGATCGGAAGGATCCCAAGGTCATTGCGGATATTATTGAGCTTGGCCATGCCCTGACCGTGGTCATTCCCGAAGGGGTTGCCGCCGAACTTCGTCGACTGACCCATGCCAGGGAAAGGGTTAGTCGAAGACGAACGGCCCTTTTTAATCAGATTCAGGATTTGGTCTTTATTATTTTTCCCGAATTTCTGCAAGTCATGAAGGATATTAAAACCCGCAGTGCCCAATATCTGTTGCGGCATTATCCGTGTCCAGAAGATATTGTCCAATGTGGTCTTGAGACCTTGGGTTCCATACTGAGGCGGATTAGTCGCGGGAAGCTGAAAAAAGAGAAGGTTCAGGCCCTTTATGCGGCAGCTTTGCACTCCGTGGGTCTTCAGGAAGGTCGCCGGGCGATTCTCCTCGAAATGCAAGAGATTCTTTCTGGGATCGAATCTGCGGATAAGTTTATTTTGAAGGTAGAACGGGAGATGGCCTCTCTCCTTCCAGAGATCCCTTATAGTTATTCAGATTCTGTCGTTGAAAGGGATAGGCGAAGTTACGGCAGGTCCGGGCTGATCGGAGAGGTCGGAGATTTTGGTAAATTCCATACTCATTTTGAGATCATGAAGTTGGCTGGACTGAACCTCTTTGAGATCGGTCCCGGAAAACACAAAGGGAATCGTCATATATCCAAACGAGGCCGATCGCTTCTGAGAAAAATCCTTTTTTTTTGCGGCTCTCAATACGGTGCGTAAGGGTGGAGTTATGTATGCTACGTATCAAAGGCATCTGGGAAAAGGAATGCCCAGAATGAAGGCTTTGGTCGCTGTTGAACGAAAACTGTTGGGGATTCTTTTTGCCTTGGCCAGGGATCATAGTGAATTTATCGTCAATTAGTTCGAATTTAGATTTCTTTAAAGAAGCCTGCTTAAGTGTAATTTTTGTGAGGTGGGGAGATTATCATTGAATCCTTTAAGGCGATTTAATCGACCTTCTGAAAAAGCTTCAATAACTCCCCACTTAAAACCTTAACCCCTATTAAGCAAGGTCAGAACTCTAAGAGACTCTCTAATTACCAGGGTTGGGTAAGGTTTAACGACTAAGACTAACTAAAGATTCTCGTAAAAAAAACTTGACAACAATAAACCAGGATTCAAGGGTTCCAGGGGACAAGGATTCAAGCGAAAGGCGTTGAAGTTAAAACCCTAGAACCCTATCCCCGCGTTAAACCCTCATGCCTGTTTGCGACGGGCACCACGAAATATGAAATGCCTCTCGTAGGAGCGGTTTAAAATCTATTTTCATACTTAATTTCTTTATCTATTGAAAGAAGAGGGCACCATGACCGAAGAAAAAAAACCGGCTGAATTCCTAATCGACCAAACGGTCCGGCATCGCCTACTGGCCAGTGCGGCCAAACTGATTGCCCGTAAAGGATATGCCTCGACCACGGTGCGCGAGATTGTCGAGGCCGCCGGAGTGACCAAACCGGTGCTCTATTACTATTTCCCGAACAAAGAGGGGATTTATCTGGAAATGATGCGAGGGGCCTGGGGCCGTTTTGACGCCCTTCTCGAAGGTGCCCGCAAAGAATTCGGGGGTGTCAAGGATAGAGTCCTTCGTCTGGCGGACCGGGTTTTTGGACAATTTTTGAGTCAAATCGAAGTGGCCCGGGTCGGCTATTCCATTTATTACGGACCGCCCAAGGGGCCCCTTTTTTTGATTTTGACGCTTTTCATGCCAAATTCCATGAGGTGATCGAAGGGCTGGTCAGAGAGGGAATACGAAAGAAGGAATTTCGAAAAGGGAATGCCCTGGATATGACCTGGGCCATTATCGGGGCGGTCCATGTGGCCGTTAAGGTTCAGCTCTGGCATCCCGAAATCGGCCTGGGGCGAAAAGGACTGGCCCGGGTAATTAATTGATCTTTGAAGGAATATCCGGCCAAGAGAGCAAAAAGAAA
>CAWGEQ010000024.1:0-19795 GCA_963821645.1 uncultured delta proteobacterium
ATTGGGATGGAAAGAGAAGCCATCCAAAACATTTTCAATCCATTTTTTACTACAAAGAAGACAGGGACAGGATTGGGATTGATGGTCACCCAGGGCATCATTCAGGACCATGAAGGATGGATTGAAGTGGAGAGCGAAGTGGGAAAAGGGTCGTCTTTAAAGTCTATCTTCCTCTTCGGCAAAAGGAGGTAAAGATGATGGATAAAGGCTATAAAATTTTAGTGGTCGACGATGATCCGGAGATGTGTGGGTTGCTCTCCGATGTCCTCAAAGGAGAGGGATTCTCCGTACTGACCCTCGGCGAAAGTTTGGAGGCCTCCAAGATTCTGAAGAAGGAGGAGTTCGATGTCATCATTACCGATTTGAAAATGAAAGGGTCTGAAAGGACTCGATCTCCTTGAGGAGGCCAAGCAAAGTGGCCTCCCTGACACCCGTGATCATCATCACGGCCTTTGGGACCATTGAATCGGCCATCCAGGCGATGAAGATGGGCGCCTATGACTATATCACCAAGCCCTTTCAGATCGATGAAATCGTCCTGACGGTCAAGAAGGCCCTGGAAAATCGCCTGTTAAAAAAGGAAGTGGTTCGCTTAAAAAGGAGGTGGAGACGAGATATCACTTCCATCATCTCATCGGGAAGAGCCCCTCGATGCAAAAGATCTATGATCTCATCGAAAGGATCAGTGACAGCTCCAACAATGTCCTGATCACCGGAGAAAGCGGAACGGGCAAGGAGTTGGTGGCAAAGGCGATCCATTATAATGGTATCCGAAAAGAGGGCCCCTTCATGGCGGTCAATTGTGCAGCCATTCCGGAAACCCTCCTGGAGAGCGAATTGTTCGGTTATAAAAAAGGGGCCTTCACCGATGCGAAAACAGACAAGAAGGGGTTGATCTTTGAAGCCGACGGGGGAACGCTTTTCCTGGACGAGATTACAGAGATGCCTCCCATGCTCCAGGCGAAATTGCTCCGGGTGATTGAAGAGAGAGAGGTTCGGCCCCTGGGGGATACGAATTCTTACCCCATTGACGTGAGGATCATCTCCGCGTCGAACCGAAAAATGAAAGATTTGATCCACCAGGGGCGGTTTCGTGAAGATCTGTACTATCGATTGAAGGTCATCGATATCGAATTGCCGCCCCTTCGTGGAACGAAAGGAAGACATCCCCCTTCTCGTCCAGCATTTTATTAATAAATTCGGCAAGGAATCGAAGAAGAGATTTCCGGGGTTTCAGAAGAGGCCCTGAAAATTTTATTGAATTATTCCTGGCCTGGGAATGTGAGGGAACTGGAAAATGTCATTCAGAGGGCGATCACCTTAGGCCAGCAAGAGATGATCCTTCCGAAGGATTTACCCCCGGCCATGCTCTCGGAAGCGGAAGAAGAGAACTTTATTGAAGAAGGCCTCCGTGAAAAATATACCCTGGATCAATTAGAAAAAGAATATATCAAGAGGGTTCTGATCGAAGTCGGAGGAAATAAATCCAAGGCAGCCGAAATATTGGGTCTTGATCGCAAGACCCTTTATCGAAAACTTCAAGAATTATAAAATGAATGAATTTCTTGTCCTATTTTGCCACAGTTAGTCCCATTTTGCCCCAGCTCTTGTCTCACCTGATTGGCCTAATTTTATAACTAATGGAAATTAAATAATATTTTTTTGTCGGGCCATTGGCCTAATTGTTGCTTTAAAAATCCTTCAATATTTTTGAAATTCAGACTGGATTAAAGAGAACTCCGGATATCGGAATGGCCATAACAGGGGTCGATAAAAAACGAATAATGATTATCGAAGACGATTCGGAGATGAGATCCTTGTTGATCGATTTTTTACAGGAGGACGGGTATGAAGTGGATTCAGCCGGTAATGGTTCCGAGGCCCTGCTAAAGCTTACCCAAAGCCCTTTCGATCTGATCATCTCTGATATTCGGATGCCCGGTTTGACGGGACTGGATATCCTTCCGGGGATCAAAAGACTGCAACCCAAGTATCCATCATGGTGATCACGGCCTTTGGAAGTGAGGAAATTTATCGCCGATCCATTGAAAAAGGGGCGACCGTTTATTTAGAAAAGCCTATCTGTTTTAATAAATTAGGGGCTTTAATTTACCAAATGATTTTTTCGAAAGAAAAAGCAATAAAATCCATTCATGGAAGGGAGGTGATCGAAAATGAACCATCCGGTGAGATTGATTAAATTAGTTGCACTTTTATCCGCACTTTCTTTTTTGTTCGTCTTTGGTATGGGGTGTTCCAGTATGAAGGAAGCAACAGCGGCGCCTGTCAAGGCAACCCCTGTTCCGCCGGTCGCACAGCCGGCCGTAGATTACAGCAGAATAGAAGGGGCGGCCAAACGAGCGGAATCGGCGGCTACTTTGGCCGAGGCAGCGGCCAAGAAGGCCGAACTGGCCTCTCAAAGCGCAGAGATCGCCAGTAGTAAAGCTGAAAAGGCTGCCGAGAAGGCTGAAGCCATGGCCAATAAGGCAGAATCCATCTTTATGAAAAAGATGAAAAAGTAACCATCATCAAGAAGCGGCTATTGGCCACAGGCCGATAGGGTTTTTGGAAACCTGTCGGCCTGTCACTCCTCCCGAAATATTTCTATTCTCAGAGAAACCTCAGGGGAAATTGCCTAAACAGGGGGCGCGTTTGGAAAGATGCTGTCCAAATCACCATCCAAAAGGGCAAGCCCTTCGTTTGTCGGGCCGTCCTGAAATGCCAAGACTCGCCGGGCGGATGGAAGAGACTCTGATTGAATGAAGGTTAATTTGGCTATTAATCATTAACATCGAAAGAGAGGCCGTTATGCGTTTTACAAAAATTTTTATCTTCTTAACCTTAAGTCTGGCCGTTGGTTTTTTAGGTTGTACGAAGGAGCCGAAGAGTGAAACTCCCAAACAAGAACAGGTCACCAAGAACTTAGTTCCCCCTAAGGTGGAGATCAAAGGACAGGACTTTCTTGTAGCGATTGATGACCTTCAGACCACTATGAACATAGACACTACTTCTAAAGAGATCGTTGAGACCCCTAAGCTCAGTGGTCACATCAAAATCACCAATAAATCAAAAGATGTTTTGGACATCCAGGCGGTTACTATCGAATATCTGGATGAGGGCGGGAAGGCCATCCCTTTTAGCTCTGGAGAAAAAATAGCGACCGTTAATCCCTTTTGGAAGGCTCTTCAGCCTGAAGAAGTTACCGAAGGGTCTTTGGACGTTACCATCCCCAAGAAAGCCGTCAAGGAAAAGGCGCTTGGAAAGGTGCAAGTCAACCTGGTCTACGTCCCCTCTCCTCTTAAACGGGAAACGCTGACTTTGTCTGAAAAAGTGGAATAGCCCCGATCTTAATCATGAGGCTAAAGAGAGGGGTTATTTTGCCGGCTTCGCCAAATCCGGATTCCCTGAATCCGGTTCGAAAGACGAGCCCTCAATGCCTTTGTTTATTAAGGAACAAAGTCTTCAATGGTGCGAAGTTTTTCATTCAGGACAAGGATGATGTTTCTTTCTTCCCGGTAGGCGAATAGATAGGCCTTAATCGAAATACCCATGGTGACCATCCCGGCAAAAATAAGGAGGCCGTCCATGATGGTCCACAGCCCCAACCCGAAATAACGGATCAAGGCAATGCCTAAGGCAATTAAGGCCAAACCGGTGCGGATGAAAGCCAGCAGTGTTCGTTGCTTGGCCAGATTAGTTCGGTGAGAGGAAAGGTGGGTACGAATGCCGGCCAGAGAGTTCCTGCCCTTGGCCAGGTCAGTTCGTTCCAGGGAATATTCGTTTCGGAGGCCGGCCAATTCCGTCCGCCTATCGGCCAACTGGGTACGCCGGCCGGCCAGGGTTGTCCGTTCATCGGCTAAATCGGTACGCCTGACAGCCAACCCGGTCCGTTCACCGGCCAGTTCCGTCCGTCGGTCGGCTAATTGGGTGCGCCGATCAGCAAGGGCGGTTCGCGCATCAGCCAAATCGGTCCGTCGCTCAGCCAGGCCTGTTCGTTTGTCAGCCAGGCCTGTTCGTCGATCGGCCAGGTCGGTACGTCTATCGGCTAAAGCGGTCCGATGTTCTGCCAGTTCAGTGCTTTTGACCGAAAGTCTGGTCTGTTCCTGCATCAGCTTGGTGCGAATATCGGCCATTTCCGTGCGCTTTTCGGCTGATTGCGTCCGTTGTTCGGCATTCCGCACCAGTTGCCTGTTCAAATCCGTCGTTTCTTCGGCCAGATTATTCCGTCTTTCGGCTAACTGGGTCCGCTGTTCGGCATGCCTTACCAATTGCTTATCCAATTCCATTCTTTGTATGGATAAGTCGGTCCGTTTTTCGGCCAATTGGTTGCGCACCTCGGAATTTTTGACCAGTTGTTTATTCAAGTCAGTGCGTTCTACGGCCAAGTCGGTTCGCTTGGCGGAATTTTCCACCAAATTTGAGGTCAGCGAAGTCCGATCACGGGCTAATCGAGTGCGTTCCTCCTCCAGCAGGCTGCCCTTGTCAGCAAACTTCAACAGCCCGTCCAGGACATCCTTTTCTTCCTCTAACAACTTGAAAATTTGTTTTCCGAAGGGCAGACGTTCTTTCTCGTTTTTCGATTGATTATCCATGAGAAGATCCTTTTTGGCTAATGGGTTATTCTAAGACAACGGGAACATCTTCGACACCGATCCGGACTTTCTGAACCCCCGTGACCAGCCTGGCGACTTCGACCAGATCATTCTTGATTCGGTGTTTCCCACTGGAGAAAATTCCCCCGGTCTGAAATGTTCCGGTGATTTTAATCTCTCCTTTTTCGGCCCTGACCTCCAATTCCAATCCTTTGGTCCGGTCATGAGTGGCCAATTCAGCCTTGACCCGGCTGGCCAGGAGAAAATCCTCAATAATCGCTTGAGACTCAGGGGACTCCTGAAATTCCGGTCGGTTTAAGGTACAAACGATCATTTCGCAAGCCATTTCCATGGTGATAGCGTCCAGATTCAGCACCAGGTCATATAAAGAGGGGTCCCGCCAATCGACATTATATAAAAACCGGGTCCACTTGATGCGGCCTTCATCCATTTTTTCAATGGTTTTTTTCGCTTCTTCAAGGGATATTTTTTGGGTCTCAACCAATTTTTGGGCCCGCCGATCCAGCGGGGCGATAACGCGAACTTTCAAGACTCGCGGTATCCCTTTCAATAAAAGATGTCCGGCATGCCCGTGGTAAACAAAAGGTCCTTTTTGTGCCCTTTCTGCCAAGGCCAATTGAATGGCGGCTAAGTACAGGCCTCGTTCCGTGGAAGGACCGGGGATCAATCCCTTGGTCTTTTCCAATTGTTGAAGAAGGAGGGATTGGGATATTCCAAACCGCTTGGAAGCCTCCTGCAAGATCTCCTGGCTGACCGCCGGAATGCCTAATCTTTCCGAAAGACATTTAGCTAACGATTCCCCGCCGCTCATCGTACCTCTGGATATAGTTATGATAGCCATCTGTTCTCCTTTTCCCTGGTTAGTTCTTTTCCCCCGCGTTGACTTTCTCTCAAAATACTCAGTTTGAAAGGCCGAGGGCCTTTATCACCAAATCCCGGAGTTGGGAAAGCTTAAAGGGCTTGGCGATAAAATCGTAGGCCCCTATTTTCAGGGCTTCTCGGGCTTTTTCCACGGTGGCGAATCCGGTGATGATGATGACCTTGGTCTCCGGAGAAACTTTCTGAACCATTTTTAAGATTTCGATCCCATCCAATTCTTTCATCTTGAGGTCGGTGATTAAGACATGGAATTTTTTTGTCCCAAATCGTTTAACCGCTTCGTTGGGATTGGTAAAAGTCTCAATGTCGAGATTTACCTTTTCCAGGGTGGATCGCAATCGTTCACAAACGATCGGTTCATCATCCAAAATCATCACGCTATATACTGGTTCCATAGGCCCTCCGTTCCAGGAGCTTACCCGTTTGAGGTTATTTGTATTTCTTGGCTGCCTTCTCCACTAATTTGACGATTTCTTCCAGTTTAAATGGTTTGGTCACAAATTTGGCGTTTAAAAATTCAGCTTCTCGAGCCCTTTCAATGGTGGCATACCCTGTAATGACTATGGCTTCGGTATCCTTCTGCTGGTCCTTGAGAAATCGCAGGACATCCAACCCGCTCGGACCGCTCATTTTCAGATCGGTAACCACAACCTGAAAATTCTTTTCCCCCAGGCGGGTTAAGGCCTTTTGGCTGTCGGTGAACACTTCCACCCGGAAGCCTGCTTTTTCCAAAACCGGCTGCAGCCGTTCACCAACAATAGGCTCATCGTCAAGGACCATAACAGAAATATCATTTTTCATCAGAAACCTCCTTCTTTAGGGCGATAAGGTGTTTTGCTCCTGGTCGTTCTTCAGAAATTTATCGGTAAAAAAATCAATGTCCTTTTCATTGCGCAGTAAGACATCCAATTGCCGGGTAAAACCTATTAAGCGCCCGATGAGCCGAAAATTTTCCTCCATCAAAGGACGCTCGACCTTCTTTATCCTGGCGGTGATTAATTCCCCTTTGCTCTCCACGGCAAAGTCGTTTTTTTCTAATATCTGGGACAGCAGCTTGACCCTCCGGGTTCGCCGGGTGAATTCGGTGACTCCTCCATAGAAACGAAAATAGATATAATTGCTGTTTCGATCATCGGACATGCTGCCGTCAATCAGGTTGTAATGATATCCCAGTCCCAGATTCAGGTTGATGTATTCCTTGGAAACAATGGCCAGGTTTACATTAAGCCGGTCTGCGGATAGGGTTTGAGTGGAGGGGAGGCGCGTGAAACTCGACATAAATCCTTTAAGATCCAGGTCAATCGGCTGGGACTGCCAGACACCCGGGGCGATCAGGGCCTCCAGTAAGATTGAAAGGGGCTGACAGGCGACCTCTTCCAAAGTTATTTCGTTGGAGGAAATCCCCTGCTTGATCCCCCCCCCAATGTCGAGGACCGTCAAATCCAGGGGGATGGGTAGTTTCAGTTTGTTCAGGGAGTGAATAAAACTCAACTGGCTGGGGTGAATGCCCTGGGCAATTTTTCGCACCGCCATTTCATGGGCAAACCGAACGATGTCATGAAAGGTTTTGCAGTGGGCCGGGTCGAATTCATTGGATTGGGGATCCGTCATATGCAGGGTGGAGACCTTTTTGAGCAACCTTCTGAGGAGCTTAAATTCATAGGTCTCTTCATAAGGGATATTTTCGATCAGTTGGGCGGTCAAAAGTTCTTTGGCAATCCCCTGGTAAATCACATTCTCTTCGGCATCGACGGTCACTTCCATCCCGGGTTTTAAGATCTGGGTGGCCGAAGCGGTATCCACGATGGTGGGGACCCGGAATTCCCGGCAGATCGTGGCCATGTGGCCGGTGACCGCTCCGATATCCGTTACCACCGCACTGGCCAAAGGGACTATTTTGGACATGCGGGGAGAAGTATGTTTTAAAACCAGTACGGCCCCGCGGGGGAAAAGCCGGCTTTCTTCCTCGGATTGAACCTGGAAAACGGTTCCTGCCCCAATACCTCTACTGGCGATAACCCCCTTATCTTTTAAGAGGACCGGATATTTTTGGGCTGCGGCGATCAACCGGTTTTTATCTATTTTCAATTTTCCCGAAAATTGAAGGGGCCGGGCCTGGAGATAGGTGACCCGTCCCTCCTGATCGATGGACCACTCGATATCCTGAAAGGATTTCATGTATTGCTCGATGCGAATGGCCCCTTCGATGATCACCCGCATCAGAGATTCGTTCAGACAGGGTATTTCCTGCTTTTCCGGAGATACCGGGACCAGGGCAATGCCCTCTTTTCCGGAGAGGGCATATTGCTTGGACTTTTTGCCGATATGTTGCCACAAAACGGGGTAGGGGAAGCTCTTGGAAACCTTGTATTGATCCACCTCCCCTTCGCCGTCGACCACCAGCTTGCCCAACCCCCAACAAGCCGCCAGGACCATTTCTTCTCCTTCCAGACCCGTGGGATCGGCGGTGTAAATAACGCCGCTGACCACGGGGGAGATCATGGGCAGACAGCCGACGGCCATGGCCATTTCCTGTTGCTTGATGCCCCTTTCTTTTCGATAAATGATGACCTGCGGAGAAAACAAACTGGCTACGACCTGCTTGTAAGCCGAGTCTATTTCAGCGGGAGGAACATTCAAAACTGTGGTGTATTGTCCGGCATAACTGATTTGACTGTCTTCCCCCACGGCACTACTGCGAACCGCCCAACCGTCCGGAGCGACCTTTTCCCACGAAGGAAGTATTTTCCGGATCGCTTTCTTGATTTCCGTGGGTATTTTGGCCTTAAGGATCTGTTCCCTCAACTCTTTGGCCTTCTCTTCCGTGACCTGCTGGTTGAGCTTGCCTTCACTCAAGGGGGCCACCCATTCTTCAAGCCAATTGGTTTCGATAAACCGTTTAAAGGCATAGGTGGAGATGACAAAACCTTCCGGGACCTTTAATCCCAGACGGTTCCGGAGCTCCCCCAGGGTGGCCATTTTTTCTCCTACGTAATCGGACATTTCTTTGGTCAGCTCCCCTATGGAATAGACCAATTCCCCTTTCGGGAGGGTGAATCGTGAACCCAATTCCCCCTGGATTTCCATTTTGGCTTTTTCAAAAACATCAAAAAGGGCCAGGTATTTTTTGGGAGTGATTAAATTGAGATCATAGACGATTTTATAGACCACTTCCTCCAACTGGACCATAACGGTCTCGATATATTGTTTATCAAAAAGATAATCGCCCCCCAATTTTTCACCCATATCGGCCATGAGGTCCAGGGCCTGGTTGTTGTAATCCAACAGCTCGCGAAAGGTTTGAAAGAGGAACTGAAGGGACAGCTCCTCTTCCTGTTTTTTGCGGCCAAAAAAATAGGTTAACGGATTAATCATGATGACCTCGTAAAAAGTCATCATAGTGGACGGCACAGTAAAGAGCTCCAGATGCAATGCGCGCAAATCCTGAGGAATGAGGCGTACTCATATGTACGCTGCAACGACAAAGAATGCCGCGCAACACAGCAGGTGGACTTATTACAAAGCCGTCAATCATGAAGACTTGGACTTTCTTCGGGTTGTTCGATTTGATTAATGGGCCCCTTTTGAGGAAAAAATAATCCCGATCAAAAGTCCGCTGAAGGTGGCGATAATCACGGCCAGGACCCCATACCATAACCCTCTTTGATGAGCCACCTTCGAGACCAGGGCCGGGAATCCCGCCAGGCGGACTTCGATCGTACTGGAATGGAGCAGCGTCCCCTTCCCTTCTTGAAAGGCGATCAATTCCAGGGCGTAGATCCCCGGATAAATTTTAGCCGGCAGCTCCAACACGGCATCGGCCTGGTCCCAGCCCCCTTTTTCCAGGGGTTTGATCCGGATCGCCTTTTCAAAGATGTGATATAGATTATCAGCCTCCTTTAATTTAATCAATTCCTTGATGAGCAGGACGGCTTCTTTCTCGTCTTTGTTCGGCGCGGTTCCGGAAAGGAAGGAGAGATAATCCAGCTTCATGGACTTCTCCGGATTTCTGGTTTCCAGGGCCGTCATCTTTTCAGAAGTCCACAGGAGATAGACCTTCGGTATATTCCGGAAAGGCACCTGCTGCACATTCATCCATAATCCGCCGACCCTTCCCTTTTTCATAAGGACCAAATCTTCCCGGGGGCCGATGATCCGCAAGGCAACAGGGGCACCAGAAGGCACCACGGCCCGGACGAATACCTTTTCCCCGGAGAAAAAACTACCGATCTGGATGGTCTTGGGTTGAATCACATCGATACCGAGCGGAGAGCTCTGGCCATAAACCACGGGGATAAAAAAAGCCCAGAAGAAAACCCCGACCCAAAAAGAATAGATCACTCCTTTTATCGACAGCCGGTCCATGATTAATGACCTCCTTTATAGGATAAAAGTAACTTGGGGCTCAGGACAAGCCCCAATAACATTTGAACCATGACCACCAGGATGATGACGGCCAGCAGAATTTTTATTTGGTCCCCTTTTAACCGCTTGCTGATGCGCGTCCCGATCTGGGCACCGGCCGAAGACCCGATCAGAAGGATGAGGGCCAGAATGAAGTCCACGCTGTGATTGATGTGGGCCTGCATAATCGTCACATTGACGCAGGTGAAAAAGATCTGAAAGAGGCTGGTTCCCACGACGACGTGCATGGGCATTCGCAGCATATAGACCATAATGGGGACCATGATAAAGCCGCCGCCCACGCCCATGATGGCCGCTAAAACACCGACCAAACCCCCGAGTAACAGGGGGACGATAAGAGAAATACGGATTCCGGATTTGTCGAAGTGCATCTTGAAGGGCAGGCCGGTCATCAGACGGGCATACAAAGAAGGGGGTTTTTGAGTCGAAGCGGGGGTTTCCTCGGCCAGTGGGGCCTTTTTAAGACTTTGCAGGCTCTCCATAAACATATACCCGCCGATGATCCCCAACATGGCCACGTAAGTTATTTTGATGACAAAATCGGCATTCCCAGTGGCCCTGAGTATTTTGACCAACTGGACCCCGAAGGTCCCCCCGAACACACCGCCGAGAAGAAGGACGATCCCCATCTTGAAATCCACGTTCCCTAAACGGTAATGGGCATAGGTCCCGGAGGCCGAAGCGGCCACGATTTGGTTGGAATCCGATGCCGCTGCCACGGTTGGCGGGATGCCGAACATGATTAACAAAGGGGTGAGTAAGAATCCGCCTCCTACCCCGAAGAGGCCGGATAAAAACCCCACCAGACCACCCAGTCCCAATAAAAGAAAGATGTTGATACTGCTGGCGGCGATGGGCAGATAAATGCTGAAATTCATGGCCTATCTCTCCTTCGAATGTGGAATGTAAACTGAAAACGTAGTGCCTTGATTGAGTTGGCTTTTAACCAGTATCTTCCCTCCATGTTTTTTAATGATACTATAACTGGTTGAAAGGCCAAGGCCGGTCCCTTTTTCCTTCGTAGTAAAAAAAGGGTCGAATATTTGTCCGATGACCGATTGAGGGATGCCGACACCGGTATCGGTTACCTCAATCCGAGTAAGATCGGGATCATCGGCTTTTACCTGAATGCCCAGGGTCCCTCCCTGGGGCATGGCCTGGATGGCATTGATGATTAGATTAAGAAAAACCTGTTGCAGTTGGCTGAAATCTCCCTGAATTTTTATATCCGCTGTTTCAGGAAAGTAATTTAAGCGGATATTATTGAGTTCCATTTCATTCCGGGCCAGCTTTATGGTGGAATTTAACAATTCAAGAGTGGAAATCGATACAAAGGTGGGCTGTCCCATGCGGGTAAAATCCAGTAGGTTCCGGACCGTCCCGCTGGCCCGTTCGGCCTGGGTGTAGATGTCCTGAAGCCGTTTTCTTTTTTCTTGATCGGAAAGATCGTTCAGGTCATCGATCAGGGATTCGGTGGTAATACAGATATTGTTCAAGGGGTTGTTCAACTCATGGGCGATTCCGGAGGTCAGGGTGCCGATGGCGGCCATCTTCCGGGACTGGATGTATTGTTCCTGGTTCTTTTGGAGCTGATCCATCATCCAGTTGATGGCCATGGCCAACCGGGAAAATTCATCCTTGTAACGCTTGGCGGCGGTGATGGGCGTATAATCTCCTTTGGCGATACGCAGGGTATAATCGACAAAACGATTCAAGGGTTGAACGATCTGCTTGGCTAAAAAATTGGTCAGATAGACCACCACCCCCAGGAAGATAATCAAAAAGGCCAACGGCAATTGCCGGGACAGACGGGTTATCTCTTCCACCTGTTTCCGTTCCTGATCGACTAAGTTCCTGGCCAAAAAAATCATCTCGGCCCCCAGATGCCTCAGTTCGGTTTCTGTTTCAGAAATGGAATGGGGCTTGCCCGTGGGCCGGCTTTGTTCGACCCTTAAATCATTTAATATTTTTTCATAGCGATCCAGGTGGGAGATCATCAAATTCAGATGCCCCTGCCCGACAACGGCGGTGATGCTATCGGCCTTTTGTTTAAGGATCTCCCGGGCGATTTGCACATTTTCCAAGGCATCGGTCAGGTTGGTGCGGTAAAGAAAAAAGTTTTTTTCGTACCGGCGGGCCTGCTGGATTTCGAAAGTATAATTATTCAGGGTCTCCATGAATTTTACTTTTTTATCGATGCTGATACTCAACATCAGATAGGTAATACTAACTCCGGCCGAAAAAAGGAAAAGCAGGAAAAACCCCAGGACAATCTTGGTCCTGATATTCATGGTCGGTCTTTCCGTCAGCCCTTTCTGGGCCTCAGCCAAGGCCGGCTGATCCAACGATAGGCCGGATACTTTCCCGACCGGAGGGGTTTCCATTGCAGAGTTGGCGGGTGAGTTTTCTTTCACGATATCCCCTTTAGGCAAAGGCCTGGTAATCGCCGGCCAGAAACCGGTCGACATAACGGCGCATCACCGTTTCATTTTCCATGAGCATATCCAATTGCCGGGCACAGCCCATGAGTTTACCCAGGAGCTCCAGTCCTGCCTCCGAAGGTGGTTGGGCATAGCCCCGCAGCCAGGCCGTTATCAGGTCCCCGCGGAGGTCGACACTAAAGCGGGAAGATAAGAGGACCTCCTTCAGGAACCGGGCCCTCAGGTCCCGACGTTCCCGGCTCCCGCCACCCCCCTGAAACCGGAAGTTGACGTAGTTGTTTTCGATGACCGGACCGACCAGACTGTCCACCATGGCATAATGGTAGGCCAGACGAATATTGAGGTTCAGATAATCCGGCCCGACCAAAAGATAATTGGGGTCTCCTAACTTCCGCATGGCCCCCATGTCCTGGCCGAGGGAAGAGACCATGACCGAGGCAAAGCCTTTCAAATCGATTTCTTTCCGGCCGGCCCAACTGACCTGGGGATGGGACATGCCCCGCCAGAGGGCTTGGAAGGGAAGGGATCTGATTTCCTCGGGCCGGACTTCTTTTTTGGATAAGGCCTCGGGGGCCAGGGCATTTTCCAATTCCCGGACATACAGGTCAAGGGCGAGAGGAGAGGTCAGGCGGCGGGTGGGCGTCTGCCTTTTCCGGGTCTCCCGGTCCCCCACTTCGAAGAAGGCGGCTACCCCCTTTTCATGGACAAAGCGGATCAGGTCGTGGATCGATTCGCAGCTTTCCGGTTTGAAATGACGCGACTGGGGGTCCGTCAAATTCAGTTTAAGGATCAAGGCATTCAAGGGGCTCGAAGGGCGGTTGATCTTCGGTTGGGCCATTCGGGCCAGGGTCCTTTCCCGGATGTCCGGCCAGGGTTGGCCTGAAAATACCTGACGATGACTGGCATCCAGACCGACCATGGTTCCCGAAGTCAGTTTTTCCGTCGCCCCGGGCAGGTCGAATAAAGAAGGGACGGCAAATTCACGGAGCAACGTGGCGGCATGCCCGGTGGGCTGCCCCTGTTCGGCGATAAAGCCGGCCAAAAGGGGAAGGACCGAGGCGATCTCCGGCACGGCCTGGGGAACCACCAGGATGACGCCCTCGGGAACCAAAGGAAATTCCTTGGGGTCGAGGATGACCTGGACCGGGGCTACGGCCCGGCCGGGGAAAATGGTCTGACCGCCTGAAAGGATGGGCCGCTCTTCCTGGGTTGTAACCCGGTCTTCCGAAGGGGTGATCACTTTTAATGGTCTGGCTTGAAGGATCCAGATTTTACCCTTTTGATCGATGGCCCATTCCAAATCCTGGGGACCGTCCAGATGCCTTTCTACGGTCAAGGCCAGGGCAGAAAGTCTTTGGATCTCCTCCGTGGAAAGGGAAAGGGCCTCCTGATCGGCCGGGCTGTTTTCCACCCGGTCCACCTGGGATGAGTCCCCACAGATAAGACGCCTCTTTTTTAAAGCCCCTTGGGATTCCTTCACCAGGCTGGGGGCTTTTCGGTCCACCCGGAAGAGGTCCGCCGGTGTCCGGCCGGACACCAGGTCCCCGGCCAACCCCCAGGTCGAACTGATCAGCAGTTGATCCTCAGCCGGTCGGCCTGGATCCTGGGTATAGATGACCCCGGCGCTCCGGGCCTCGATAATGGGGATGAATAATACGGCCATGGGGGTGGCCACTTCGGTAAACCCCCCTAAGAGGCGATAGGTAATGGCCCGATCGTTAAAACGGCTGGCCAGGACCTTTAGGTAGGCCTCCACCAATTGGGAGGAAGGGATATTTAAAAAACTCTCGAATTGTCCGGCAAAGGTCAACGGTCCGTCTTCGCCAACGGCACTGGACCTGACCGCCCATCTCTGGGAAGGGGGAAATGAGGCCGCGGCCGCATCCCGGATGGCCTCGGCAATAGGCTGGGGAACATGGGCCTTGAGGATAATATCCCGGATCCGGCCGGCCTTGGATTTAAAGCGTTCCAGGTCGCTGCTCACCTCCAGGGTATCCAACAAGGCGCGGATCTCGGCGGCTAAGACCGGCTCGGACATAAAGGCCTGATAGGCCGCCGCGGTAACGGCAAAGCCATCGGGTATGACCTCGGGCAGGATCTTTTTTAATTCCCCCAAATGGGCGGCCTTGCCCCCCACTTCCTGGCTATGGCCCAAACCGATCTCGGATATCTTCCTGACCCAATTCGGCAAAACCGTTCTCCGGGAGCCTTCCAGGGCTTCCCCGATGGTTTGCTCAATCTTCAAAAAAGCCGTATACAAGGCCCGATAGCGACTATCGGCCAAATAATTCAGGTCTTCAATCGTCAGAAGGGTGCCTTCCAACAGATCCCGGATCTGATGCTCCAGAGAGGCCGAACCGAGGGGTAAAAATCGCAGGTCCGCCTCCAGGTCAGCCATCGTTTCTAAAAGACGGCTGTTCCCGCCCAAAAGGGATTGGAGTCCCTGGTATTTCTGCCGGGCCTCCCTGGCCCCTGTTTCAGATGCGGTCATCTTTGGGATCGACCTTTTAGTCCATCAACTTTTGGGATCAGGCCGGGAAAGGCCTTTGTATCCCAAAGATTCTGCCGCCTTGAGAATAACATCTCTCAAATCGGCGGGTTTAAAGGGCTTGGCAATAAAATCAAAGGCCCCTTTGCCCAAGGCTTCCCGGGCGACTTCCACCGTGGCATAACCGGTGATCATGATCACCTTGGTGTCCGTTGATCGGGCCTTGACTTTTTCCAGGATTTCAATGCCGTCAATATCATCCATACGGATATCCGTCACGACGATGTCAAAGGTTTTTTCCTGAATCCGCTCCAAGGCCTTGCCGGAATTTTCAAAAACCTCGACCTCCGCTCCCATCTTGGACAAGGCCGGTCCCAACCGTTTACCGACGATAGGTTCATCGTCTAAGATGAGAATCTGCATTTTCTTTTCCATCTCCTGCCTCCTTATTGGGTTTGTGGCTTTCCTCCGGAAAGGCACAAAAATCCTGGTAATCCACTAAATCCTGTCTAATAAACTGTTTAATGATACCCCCGGACAATACCCACCTTCTTGAGAAGACCCCTTATTTCTTCGGCCGGTTTTTTATCGTCATAGACCTCAAAAAAGGTTTGGTCCTCCTGCCGATCCCAATCAAACCAATCGGTCCAGGATTCCATCCCCGGCCGACGGTTCGGCTTACCCTCCCAATGGAAAAAGAAATGATTCAATTTTCGAATACTGGTCAGAACCGCGTCTACCATCACCCTTCTCGAAGGGGAGGAACTCATCAGGAAAAAAGTGCTTTCGTCAAAGACCAGGAACAAGGGGGTAGGCGTTTCACCAGGAGGTGTCTCCGGGAGCAAAGGGGAGGACTCCAGGCCTTCCCCAAAGGGGTTTTGGAAGTTAGAGGGCCCCTGGCCGGTGACGCCAGGTCCTCCTGTCCTCGATGGGGATTCCGTCTTAAGACTTTTTTCTCTGAGGTCAACCGCAACTATCAGGGGAGACCCCGTGGCCCTGATCTGGAAGGCCGCCCCCTCTTTTATCCATTGGGGCCAGGCCTGGGGCGGGATGAGATGGGCCAGCACCCGATCATGGGCCAGGTATAACCCCTGACGGAGGGTCATCCCGGTCTCAAATTTTTCCTTTAACGGCCCCGAATCCTTTGAAGCCTCATGGGGGTCCAAAATAGTTAAAAGGCCTTTGATCATCCGGTATTCGGGTTCTT
This sequence comes from uncultured delta proteobacterium, assembly GCA_963821645.1. Taxonomy (GTDB): domain Bacteria; phylum Desulfobacterota; class RBG-13-43-22; order RBG-13-43-22; family RBG-13-43-22; genus RBG-13-43-22. The sequence goes on from CAWGEQ010000024.1 coordinate 16,054, forward strand.
CCTGCAAAGCCCTCAATTCCCCGTCGGCCGATCCCCCGAAATTGTTCCCCGGGCCGGGCTCCGGGGGGACCTGGTCGCGGTCAGGAGTCCAATTTTGAAGATAGGCGGTAGCGTCTTCTTTCAATCGGTCCAACCAGAGATACATCCCCGCCTCCTCATCCTTTTCCAGGAGACCTCGATCGTAAGCCACCTGATAAGCCTTTTGAAAAATCTGGCCCATAGTGGCATACAGGTACTGGCGATCGAAGATATACTCCCCCTTCCCTTTTTCCCGCAGATCGGCCAGCAGGTCCAGACAGACCCTTTCAGCCATGAGAAGATGCCGCCACCTGGTCAGCCGAAGCTTGAGGTATAGGTGGGTATCTTCTTTTGGTCCCAGACCTAACCATTTGGGGAGCCAGGACACGGGGAGAGCCTTTCTTTAAAAATAGGGTTCGAGGATTCCAGGATTCGAGGGTTCAAGAGTTTTTAATTCAACGCCTTTCACTCGAATCCTTGACCCCTGGACCCCTTGAATCCTGCTTTTATTTTTAAGAAGACGGTTGACTGTAAGCCAGGGTCATATGAATTTTTCTCCGGGCCACATAGGCCCGAATGACGTTATAGAGGATAACGACGACCCCGCAGATACCGCTGGCAAAAAGGAGATATTTACTCCCATTATTAAACCAGGGGTCAAATCCCGGGTCGATCTTCAGATAGCCCAGTTGCCGCAGATACATAGGGATGGAGATGGCCCGGCTCAGGACGCACAGGATGATGATCAGACAGGTCACCATGCGGATGTATCTTTCACCGACCACCTTGACCCCATAGGCCCCTATATAAACACCGACCAGGGAGCCGGTCATGAGTAACAGGGTCATGCGGATGTCGACAAAACCCTCCCAGGCATAACTCAAGGCCCCGAAGGCCCCCATGTACATGGCCAGGTAGAGCTCGGTCCCGGCGGCCACGGCCGTGGGCACGCCGAAAACATAGATCATGGCCGGCACGCCGACAAAGCCCCCTACCCCGATGGTCCCGGCCAGATAACCGGTGGCCAGGCCTACCGGGAGCAGTATCCATAAAGAGACCTTGACATCGGCGGTCTTGAAGGTGATGAAGGGTGGTATGTGCAGGCGGGCCAGGGACTCAACGATTTTTCTGGAAGGACCGGCCCCTTCCTCGGTATTTTTCATCAGGTCCCGTAACATGGAAATAGCCACTACGGTCAGGATGCTGACAAAAACCGTACTGATATAGAGATTGGCCCCGGCCCCTTTGGCTGCCCCGTGGCCGTCGCCCCCCCCGTGAAACAGAAGGCTGTTGATCCAGACCGCCAGACGGATGCCGATCACGGCGGTTACGAGCAGAGCGAGCCCCAGCCGCTTATCGACATTACCCATTTCCCCATGTTTTTTGGAACCCATCATGGCCTTGCCGAATTTATGGGTGATGTTGCTGGCCACGGCCACCACCCCATTGACACCCAGATTCATCATGCCCGGGGTCATAAAAAAAGCCCCCCCGCTCCCGATAAACCCGCTCAACACCCCGCCGATGAACCCAAGGACGATCACTTGAATCGCCGTGGCCAGATCTAAGGTAATAAACAGGTTGGAAAGTTCTCCAGTCATTAGGCTGCTCCTTTTACGATAAGAATATTAATGTCTGCGCACAATTTTCTTTCCTCAATTCAGCTTTAATCGAACTTGATTATTTTTAAAAAAATGTGGGCCACGGTCCCGTAAAAATAGGCGAAGAGGGGGGCAAAAATGCCGATGCCCAGCATAGACAACATTTTCCAGCCCTTATAATCCTGAATGATTTTCATGACCGTTTCCTGATGGCTGAAGACCCCCCAAAACATTCCTGCCAGCAAAACCATGAAAACCAGGGACTTAATAATCTCTTTTCCTCCCAGGAAATATTTTTCCTGCAGTTCATCGGAGGAAATCACCGGGACCCGGATCCGCCCTCCCAAATAGACCTTTAGATCCCGAAGCATACGGGTCCGGGCGGCCTTGGGCTTGGACAGAAAGAGATCTCCGATAACCACCAGGCTATAATTGACATTACGGCTGATGACTGAAGACAAGGCCTGGAAGTTACCTTGAACGAATCGACTTCCCCCGGACCGGCCCTGGCGAATCAATTCTTCTAAAGCGGTATTCAATCCCCCGTCTTCCACCCTGGGCGGTTCGGGGACATCCTCTTCAATGCCCCCGGTATATTCCCTGCTTTTCGTTGCCGTCCCGGAAGAAAGGCCGGTCTCATCTTCGGCGGCTTCCGGGACCATCTCCTCCGAAGGGAGGAAGCGCAACAATTCAATAGCCGCCCCCCAGCGCTGGGCGATCTGATTAATTTGAAGAAAGGTCTCCGCCTGGGGGTTGTAGGCCTCCTGAATCCAGAGAATATTGGTTTCAGCCATGGTGGCCAGTACTTCTTTGACCCCTTTAACCTCGGCTAAAACTGCGGGAATGTGGCTGGCCACCTGGGCCTGCCTCGGCATATAGGTGACGGTAATCACCCCTTCATTGGCCGAAACGGTCAAATCAGAGTCGGCCGTACGGGGATCCAGGGCCAGTTTCAGCTTGGCCCGGGAGGCTAAGCAGTAGTTGTCCATACTTTTTGTGGAGGCCGGGGTGGGGCGAAAATCGGGGAGCTCGGCCAAAGAACAGAGGGCCGCACTGGTATTGGGCAGACTCATATTCTCCAGGTTGAGGATCAGGTCATATTGTCTGGGATCATTGATATCCTGGCCATGAATCAGATGGACCCAGGTCTCAATGTCCTGGTCCACCTGTTCGATGAATTTTTCGGTCTTGGGCCGATCCAGCCTCAACTGTCTCATCTTGGTTTGAATCCGGTATTCCTTATTGGCGACCAAACGGACGCGGAAGATATGGGCCACATTGGGCATCAAAAAATGCCCTCCCCGGCCGTGATAGACCAGATTCCCCTCACCGGCCTGCTCGCAAATTCCGGCGGTGATAAAAGCCAGATAGCGTTCCTTTAGACGGGCCAGACGTTCGGTTTGGCCCGGTCCCTTGACGATCGACATCTCCAGCTTACCCACGGGTATGCCCGCCGCCGTGGCCTGATCGGTCAACTCTTCACGACTCAGGCAGGGATAGCCCAGTTTCCGAGCCAGGCTCTCGGAGACTTCTTTTCTAAGGGCCGCTGAGGTGCTTGAAATGATGATAATGGCCATGGTTACATTCCTTCCTTATCTGTAGAGGTCTTGGATTTAACGGCAGGGGGTTTCCCCCCTTCTTTCATCTTCCAGTCGGTACCCATACTCCTATCCTCCTTTGGCCTGACGATGACGATTTGACTTTCCATACAGCCTCTTAACGACTCGACACGTTGGATCAATTTGTTATAAAGCGGTTCGTGAACCGGGGGGACGGCGATGATGATCTCGGAAATATTATGGTCCCGGGCAAAATGACAAACCGTTTCCATATAGGCTTCGTTAGAAGAAAAGAGATCCAGGTTGACCTTTTCGCTCCTCGCTTGTTGGACAAGGGTCTCAAATTGTTTCGGCCAGGGTTCAACCTTATGGGCCGGGGAGGGTGCCTTGCCTTCCGGCGAAGGGGAAAAAATTCAAAGAGGATTTTGGTGGGGTTCCTCTTGGCAAACTCAACGGCAAAATGGGCCGCCGACAAGGAAAGTGTGGAAAAGTTCTCCATGGGAACTAAAATTTTATGCATAGCTGGACCTCACCCGATAGTGATTACAAATACCGTGCCTATAA
>CAWGEQ010000025.1:0-54350 GCA_963821645.1 uncultured delta proteobacterium
GCCCAACTCCTCCAGTCTGGTTCTGCCGGGAATCCAGGCATGAGAATACTTGAGGAGGCGGCCCATCTGGGGATCCTGGACCGAATCTACCGATCACAGGACAATCTGTATCCTGGCCTTTGATGGATTAAAGGTCCTGGTATAATGCTCGGAACAAGCCTGCCCACATCGAAGACAACCAGTCCATTTTGCGAAAAGGTCTCCAGACCATACTTCCCATAAATCACCCTAACTTTTAATAGAGATCTTGCTTATACCGCTTACCGAACCCAGATTACCCAACAGCCCCTGGAGATTCACCTGGTCGTCGACGGAAATCATAATCATATAATTAAAAATATTGCTTCCGGGGTCATATTCATAATTGATATTGGCGATATTGGCCCGGGCCTCTTTTAAGATCTCTCTAATTTCATTTTCTTTATCGGCGCTGTCGGCGGTGATATCGACATACCTATACGATTCTTTGTTTATTTTTTTCTCAACCTCCCTAAGGAACCAGAGGGCGATGACCGTAAAAAAAGTGGTAATGATGCCGGGAAGATAAAACCCGCCGCCCACCGCCAGACCGATAGCGGAAACAATCCAGAGGCAGGCAGCGGTCGTCAGCCCCTGGACGGTAAACCCAGTTCTGATAATCACGCCGGCCCCCAAAAATCCTATGCCGGTAATGGCCCCGGCCGCTATCCGGGATGGATCAATCCTGATATATTCCGGATAATGGCTGGTGAGGTAGTGAAAATCTACGGAGACGATCATGATGAGTACCGAAGCCATACAGACGATTAAATGGGTCCTGAACCCGGCGGGCCGGCCATGGGTATATCGTTCATAGCCGACTACGCCGCCCAAAAAGGCACCTAATAGAAGCCTGAGGACTATTTCACCCGTCCCGGTCATGATTTCTTCTCCATAGCTGTTGGTAAAATTCTCTTCATTAAATATAAAATGGAGGAATAAAGGACGTCAAGGGGAAAATGGGGTTTATTTTTCCCTTGCACCGGTTGTCTTCCATCCTTATAGTTTTAACTAAATCGGATATATAAGATCCGTCCTTATTCTATTGACAGGTCGTGTGTCCATTCCCTATAGTACCGGTCAAAAAAACAAAGTTCTGGTATTAGAGGCATCATAAAACCGCAAAGGATACCCCATGGATTATAAGACAATTTCAGTCGAGAGAAAAGCCGAAGTTGGAATCCTGTATTTGAACCGTCCCGAAGTCCTTAACGCCCTTTCCAATGAGATGAGAGAGGAATTGATGGACTTCATGGAGAAGGCCGCCGCCGATGACGGGCTGCGGGTTTTGATCCTCACTGGAAAGGGAAGGGCCTTTTCCGCCGGCGCTGACTTGAACCTGTTCAAACAAAGGTACGAGGCGTTCCGACAGGAAGGAGAGGGGGACGATTCGGGACAAACCGATCTTCCCAGGGTCTTTATCGAATTCCCGAAACCGCTCATCGCGGCCATCAACGGACCGGCGGTCGGCTTTGGTCTCACGGTCACCCTGAATTGTGATATCCGCCTGGCTTCGAGAAAAGCCAAATTCAGTTGTGCCTTTGTCCGGATAGGGGTAACGCCAGAATTCGGGAGTTCTTATTTTCTGCCAAGGTTGATCGGATACGGCAAGGCCGCCGAGTTGATCTTTACCGCCAGGATGTTTGATGCCGAAGAGGCTTTTCAGATGGGATTGATCAATCGTCTGGTGGAAGACGAAAACCTTTTACCCGAAGCGGAACAGATGGCCCGGGAGATCGCCAGGATGCCTTCAGGGGCCCTTCAGATGGCCAAGCAGCTCCTTCGTCACGGCTCTCATTCCACCCTGGAACAGGTGCTGGACTATGAGGCCCTTGTTTTCCATCACCGGACAAGAACGAAAGAACACTATGAAGCGGTCTGCCGGACCCTGGAACAAATTCAGGGTTCCAAGCATTGATAGGCCCTGTCTCCGTCACAGGTGATGGAAAGGAATAGAAGACAACTCCGGTTTTATGTGACTACCTTATGGATTGTTTTTCTTATGCTCCAGGCCGGAGACCTTGGGGCGCAAACCGATTCCACCCCTTTAAGAAAAAATCGTTTTGGTTTATCGACCGTCATCGGGAACACCTATGACCCGGTGAATGATATCGCCTTTGTGCTTTTAAACGGGTTCGCCTTACTGGATCGTGAACGGCTTTGTGGCTACAAGATCCCGGAATGGCTCCGGCTGAAGGTGGAAGGCAATCTCGGCAGCACCATAACACCCTATAAAAAACTGATGGCCTCGGCCGATGTGCTGGCCTTATTTTATCTGAAAAGCCTTTGCTTTAATACTCTCCGTCTCTATGCCGAGGGCGGGGCAGGAGTAGTCTATACGGATTTTCAGATTAAGGGACAGGGGTTGCGGTTCAACTTCGATCCCCTCTTCGGCTTAGGTTCGGAAATAAAAACCGCTTCCGGGGCCGTCTATCTGATCACCCTCAGGATACAACATTTTTCCAACGGCAGTCTCAATCATGAAAACGCGGGATTAAATTCCCTGAGCCTGGTAGTCGGTAAATTTTTTTAACAGAAACTGAACGAATACACTTGGATAGAAGGAGGTCTACAATGGCGGAGGGAACAATTCAACGGCTGGCTCATATTTGCATATTGGTTAAAGACATCGATCAGGCCATAAAACATTACACGAACATTCTTGGCGCCGTGTCTCCCCAATTGTTGAAAGAGGAAGTGATCAAGAAGGAATGTTTCGCCGGAGAAGACCGGTATGTGACGGCTTTTTTCAACGGCCCCGGGGGTGACTGCGATATCCAGCTTCTGCAGCCCCTGGAACCCGGATCACCGCTGTTCAAGCGTCTGGAAAAACACGGAGAGGGGTTGCACCACATTGCCTTCGCCTCATCCCGCCTGGAAGATACCTTTCAGCAGTTGAAGCAAAGAGAAGTATCCCTGCAGGGGGATCAATTCTTCTTCGACGTCAATGCCCCGAGCGGCCGCTGGGCTTGGATAACGCCCCGATATGCCCATGGGGTGTTGATCGAGGTGATGGACGAATACAAAAACCCTTAATCCAAGCTGAAAAAATCAACGGCACTTTTTTTCAGAATCCATTCCAGACGGTCCGGCGGCAGATTTGATCCTTGCAACCGTTTGAGCTCCCGGTCCCAGGCGTAAGGGATATTGGGGAAATCAGACCCATACATGATTCTATCTTTTCTGAAAACGTCTAATTCGACCGGGTCCTTTAAAGGAAAATAATCGGCCATCATCATGGTGGTGTCCAACCAGAGGGTGTCATACTGTTCAATCAATTTCCGGTAAGCGGCTATCTCATCAAATCCCAAATGAGGCACGCAGATTTTTAATCCGGGAAAATTCTTTAGGACCCTCTCCAGCTTCTCGGCACTGCAAATTTGGTAGGGATCGCAATGGTAGGCCGTGCTTTTCGGCTCCCGGCCGACATGCATGACCATGGGTTTCCGCTCCGCTTGACAGAGATCGAAAATGATCCCCATCTCTTCGGAATCCAGGTCAAAGCACTGAACATGGGCGTGCAATTTCACCCCCATCAAACCCCTGTCGAAGGCTTCCTTGAGAATTTGGCCGGAATCCTCCTCCCCGGGAAAAACGGTGGCCAAGCCTGAAACCTTTCCGGGAAACTCCCGGCACTTTTCAACCATATATTGATTCAACCAGCGGGAAATGCCGGGCTTATGGGCATATTGTAAGGCGATTACCCGACCCACACCGCGGGACAGGAGGGTTCCCAAAACTTCCGAGGTGGTCAGCCGGTAGCGAATGGACCAGGCATTTTCGTCAAACCAGGTCCGGATTGCCGAGAATAGATTATCAGGAAAGATATGGACATGGGCATCAATGACAGGGGGAAATCCTCCGGGAATGCTTTCTCCTTCGATATCGTCTATCCCTTTAAGGTTCGGTCGTAACATGGATTTATTCCTTAACACGAAAAATAGACTTTAACCACCCTTAACCTCGTAGGGGCACTGTAGGGGCGGGTTTTAAACCCGCCTCTACGGGAGATTTTCATATTCCCGTGGCCCCCATAGGAGTAAAAGCGGTTAACCGCTTTTTAAAACGTTTAGTTAACCAGGGCGAGACGATAACAAAACCTTCAGGCTAAAGCAAGAAAAGAACCGTGCGGGAGTGTTTCATAGGGTTACCCCCGGTTTCTCATAAGTCGAAACAACGGGTTGTTCGATCCAGTGGCCAACAGAATGCCGGAGGCGATCAATAGTATGCCGGTACCATGATATCCATGAAGGGATTCGCCAAGGAAACCAATGGCCATAAGACTGCCGAACACCGGCATGAGGTACATGAATAATCCGGCGCGATTGGCACCGACCAGCTCCACGCCGCGATTGAAACAGAAATAGGAAACAATCGAGGGGAAGACGGCCACGTAGCCGATTGCCATAAGGGTGGAGGGATCGAAATTGATGGGACGCAGAGTAAAGGTCTCCCATAGATAGAAGGGCAGCAATATCAAGGACCCGACCATAAAGGTAACGGCTAAAAAGCTGAGCGGATGAATGGCTGGGCGCCGGCGTAAGAGTACCGAATATCCGGCATAACAAACCACGGCTATGAAGATGAGGAGGTCACCCTGGTTCAGGGATAATGAAAGCAGGGTACCGATATTCCCCTGGACAATAATGACAAAGGCCCCGGCCAATGAAAGCACCACGCCGAAGGTTTGCCGGCCGGATATTTTTTCCCGAAACAGGAGAAATGACATGACCACGATTAAAACCGGCATCAGCGCCTGCAGCAAAAAGGCATTCAGCGCGATGGTCCACTGCAGGCCGGTGTAGACCAGGGTGTTGAAAGAAGCGACGCCGAGGATAGAAAGCAGGATTAATAGTGGCCAGTGGCCTTTGACCACTGGTAAGTCGGTCTTCAAATGGGGCCAGGCCAAAAAAAACACCAATAATGAAGCGCAGGTCCAACGCCAAAAAGCCAGAGCAATGGGTGGTATATTGGCGCGCACAGCCCGTCCGACAATAAAATTGCCTGACCAGAAAAACACCGCCAAGGTGAGCAGAAGATAGGGGAAATGGTAAAGACTCAGATTTTTATTCTTTTTCATGCTCTGATTATCATTGTTCTCATTGGTCAACGGAGCGGGACGGACAACTTGGCCTATTTCTAAATCCCATTAAATTTTATTATACCTTGTTTAATCGTCTGAATGCAATAATGGTCAGGCGAAAAAACCCCTCTCTTTTTTATCCTTGATCCTTCTCCGGGGTTGTCCTATACTTTTTATTTCTTGCCGGCAGTTATAATAGTCTCCTAAAAAGGTGTTGAAGATGAAAGCCAAATGCCTGCCCCTGATATTTGTTCTGGGTTGGTTTATTATCGGATTTTCTTATAGCGCCTGGGCCCTACCCAAAACTATCGCTCTGCCGATTACCCTCGACTACCATTTGATTCGTTCGGCCTTGATAGCCCAGGTCTATACCCAGCCGGGCCAAAAAGCCATTCTGTTGGATAAAAGCAACCGCTGTGTTCGCCTTGAATTATCCGACCCCAAGGTCAGGTCGGATAATTCTTCGATTCTGCTTATCAATAAGATCAAGTTGCAAGCCGGTCTTGAGTTGGGTAATCGCTGCCTTCAGCCTGTGGTCTGGGAAGGCGTTGTGGAAATACGGCTAAAGCCCTATTTGGAACAGAAGACTTGGCGCTTGCGATTCAAGACCCAGGATTCCACCTTCTATAATCAGCAACATGAAAAGATGACGGTGGCCGAGATCATCTGGAAAATGATTGAAAAATATGTGCATCCATCCCTGGATCGGGTGACGATCAATCTGGCCCCTCCGATAAATGGGGTTACCCAAATGCTCCCCATTTTTGTCAAACCGGAACAGCAGGAAAAATTGAAATCGGGGTTGAGTACTCTTAGACCTGGTTCAATAAGGGTTAGTCCTGATGCTGTGGTGGCTGAAATCCTGTTGGATTTGGATGTCCCCCGGAGAATTGAATCCGGCAAAGCCCCCATGCCTCTAACCGAGGAGGAAAAGACCCGGTTTATCAGTACCTGGGAAACCTGGGACTCTTTTTTAGTCCATGAGTTGCTTTCTTTAAGCGGGCAACCCTTGACTGAAGAGGAAAGAGGCACCCTCCTGAAGACGCTGTTGGATATTCGGTATGGTTTTGTGGATGCTTTGGACCACAGAATCCCGGAGGGCGACCTGGTTCGAGAACAGTTCATAAAAAGCTGGACCGAATTGGGGCCGATCATGAGAAAGCACCTTATTCAGGAAGACGCTCCCACGCTCTTTGGATATATGGGTTATTTTACCGCCATGGATTCCCTGAAAATTCTGGACAATCTGGGGGGCGCCTTTGGGCTGGAAATCAGCCAAAACGGCCTGATCCGGTTGGCCCGGTTGTTGTCTCAAGGCAAGGTTCAATGGAGTCCCGGATATTCCTTTGAGGTTAATCCTGAACTGAGAAGGCTTTTGGACCTGGGTACTCCGATCGACGAAACCGGCCCGGAGTATGAGGAAGACGAACTTGATCTACCCGCCCCTTCCTCGGAAAACCTCTTCCCCGGAAGCAGGATCTCCTGGTTTCTGCAATATGTTAACGACTTCCCCGGACGAGGGAAAGGCCCTCAAGGCCGGCCGTGATTTAATGAAGTGGCTGCCGGACGAAAAGAACAGTGACGATTATCTTGAACGGGTTGAAGCAGATTCTGCAAGAGGCAACCGAAAAGGTCCTGTCTAAGAAAAATTTGGAAGAAAAATACCATGGCCTGTTCAAGCTTCTGGTCTATGCCACGGCCTGGCAGGAAAGCTGCTGGCGACAATTGACCGCCTCCGGTGGTAAAATCCGCTGTCTTCTTTCCTATAACGGATCTTCCGTTGGGCTGATGCAGGTCAATATCCGGGTCTGGAGAGGGCTGTATCAACCCAAGAGCCTCCGCTGGAATATTCATTATAACGTCCTGGCCGGTACCGAGATTTTAGAGCTTTATTTGCGCCGATATGCCCTTGACCGCCTGGGTCCGAAACAAGCGCTTCCTCTCGATGTCCTCGGGGGGGCGGTGTACGCCATGTATAACGGGGGCCCGGACCAATTTGAGCGGTTTTTGAGGCGTCAACGGAAAGGAAAATTAAACTCATTTGATCGGCTTTTTCAGGAAAAATATGGCTGGGTAAAGAACGGGCAGATGGACCGACTCCAAATGTGCCTCGGCGGAAGAGAGTCCTGAACCCGATTCATTAACAGGACCATTCTTTTCCTAATAGATCGCCATAACCGTCTTAGAAAATAAAGTTTTCTCATCTAAAAAATACAGCCTTTTCTTTATTGTTTTCAAGAGAAATTTCTGCTATTTTTACTTACCTTCGACTTCCAGACGACTCTCAAAAGAACTTTCTATTGGCGGTAAGGATTCGCGTCTTGCTTATCAGTGCTTTGTCTAACGGTTGTCTCTCCTACGGGATGGAACAAAAAGGTTCACCCTCCTCTCAAAAGGAGAGAGGTCCGGCTTTGATTGAAGCGCCTAAAGAAGGTGAGAGCGATTTTTGCTTGCTATCAAAATTCTATCCCTGAACAGAAATATACAGGAATTAACTGAATCTCTTCTTCGGGAAGTTTTGATAAAATTGAGCGAACATTTTCATCCCAGGAGTCCCAAGCGTAGACCAAAAGGCAGGGGCTCTTGTTTAATGGATAAGGAGTTTTGAATACTATGAAAATCCGTTCGATGGTGATTCTCATACTACTTATCGTTATCGCCGCCGGTTCATTTCTGACCGGGGCTTGGGTAAACCATGTCAGCCACCGGAGCAAGCCGGGTGAGCGCAAGATCCTTTATTATTTGGACCCCATGAACCCCTCTTATAGATCCGATAAGCCGGGCATCGCTCCCGGCTGCGGTATGCCCCTCGAGCCGGTCTATGCGGATGAAAACGGTTCGGAAAAGAAGGACGCCACCCTCCTAAAATCCATGCCCGCGGGTACGATAAAAATTTCCGCTGAAAGACAACAACTGATCGGCGTGAAGGAGATGGTGGTGGAAAAGGTCCCCTGGACTCATACCGTGCGGGTGCTGGGTAGGGTTACGCCGGATGAAAACCGTATTTACCGAATCAACGCCGCCCTTACAGGTTGGATTGAGGATGTCCAGCCGGTCACGACCGGCAGTCATGGTTAAGAAAAATGAGCTCCTGGCCACCTTCTATTCATGGATTATCGGACGACTATTCAAGTCTACCTTAATTTAATCAGATCCAGTAAACCGTCGGCCTCAGGAACCAATAAACCTGGGGCCCCAGGAACCAAAGGAGAAGAAAAGGCCCTGCGGCTTACCCCGAGCCAACTCAAACCGGGGAGGGATGTCTTGAGGGACGTCACGAGAGACCTCAACTACACCAGCGAGGCGTCACAAAAGTATTATTACAGGAAGTCACTTCTCAATTTCGGGATATCCGGATATCAGATCGATGAAATGGAAAAGAGCGGAACTATTTCCGATAATATTGAAATTCGCTCTCCGATTCAGGGATTTATTCTCTCGCGAAATGTTTCTCCGGGACTGCGTTTTGACAGGGGGGTGGAATTTTTCCGCATTGCCGACCTTTCCAGAGTTTGGATCCTGGCCGACCTCTTTGAAAACGAGGCTTCCTTATACCAACCCGGGAGACAGGTGAAGATGGAACTTCCTTACCGCAATAAAACCCTTTATGCCCAAATAAGTAATGTGCTGCCCGAGTTCGACCCGGCTACAAGGACATTGAAATTAAGATTGGAAGCAAACAACCCGGGCTTTATCCTGCGTCCTGATATGTTTGTCAATGTCGAGATTCCGATAAGCGGTCCGCCGGCGATTATCGTACCGGCGGATGCGGTCTTTGACTCGGGACTCAAAAAGACCATCTTTGTCGACCGGGGTAACGGATTTTTTGAGCCACGGCCGGTGGAGACCGGGCGTATTCTGGGGGAGCGTGTTGAGATCGTCCGAGGGCTTATGCCGGGTGAAAAAATCGTCATATCCGGGAATTTTCTGATTGATTCAGAGTCCCGGCTGCAGATGGCTTCATCCGGGATCAGCGGAAAAATAGGCCGTGACCCGGTGTGTGGTATGAACATCGATGAAGACCGTTCCAGGGCCGAAGGCAACCTATTTGAATATCGGGGCAAGACCTATTACTTTTGTGACTTCGCGGACCGCGAGGCCTTCCGTAAGGACCCTGAACGGTATCTGAAATCGTCTGGTACACCGGGAATCATGAGCCTGTCTCCATCATCAGAAAAAGCGATGGTCCCTAAGTCGACCGAAACCACGACTCTGTCCAAGGACCGAGAGGGGAAGAAAGGGATCCGGTCCATGAACGGGATGAACATGACCAATTCCCCTTATCCTGAGACAATCTCTCCGCCCAAGGGGCCGGCCCCCATGGCTGATCAAAAACTTGAAACCGGGGCGATGCCCTCCCCGAGGTCCGATAATCCCCCTGAACCCAAAAACGTCATGACACCCCCAAGGACGGCCGGTCCTTCCCTCCAACCTAAAAAGGGAGGTCTGTCTCCAGCCATCTCCTTCCCTGAATCAAAGGAAGGTGGGCATCGGCCGCCGATGCCTATGGTCCCACCCGAAACAAAATCCACAAGCGGACAACCGCCATCGATGGGAATAACACCCCCTCCCCAAGGGGGAGGAATGTTTCCTTCCGGCCCCCCCCCGCAACCCAAAGCGGATGGGATGACGCCTCCCGCCTTAGGCAATCCGCCCGCGCCAAAACAATTCGAAAAATATCGCCAGATGCTTGAGAGGAGACGCAAACCCATAACGACCCCTGAGGGCGAAGGCGATCATGATTAATAAGATTATTGATTTTTCCGCTAAAAACAAGCTGATTATTCTCTTCATTGTGGCTACCGCCGCCATTCTGGGGTGGTGGTCCATGAAACATATCCCCCTTGACGCCATCCCCGACCTCTCCGAGACCCAGGTGATCATTTATTCCCGTTGGGATCGGAGTCCCGATATCGTCGAAGACCAGGTCACCTACCCGATTGTGACGGCCATGCTGGGGGCCCCGGGGGTCAAGACCGTCCGGGGCTTCTCCGACTTCGGCTATTCGTTTGTCTATGTCATTTTTGAGGATGGAACCGACATCTACTGGGCCCGTTCCCGGACCCTGGAATATTTGTCGGCCGTGCTGCAAAGGTTGCCCCAGGGGGTTCAGACGGAATTGGGGCCTGACGCCACCGGGCTGGGCTGGGTATTCCAGTATGTACTCGTGGATACCACCGGACAACATAGTCTGGGAGAACTTCGCTCCTATCAGGACTGGGTCCTGCGGTACCATTTGAAAGCGGTACCCGGGGTGGCCGAGGTGGCCCCTGTCGGGGGTTTTCGCCAGCAATATCAGGTTAATCTCGACCCCAATAAACTTCAGTTTTACAATATCCCTGTCAGCCGGGTTGTGGAAGCGGTTCGGGGCAGCAACAACGATGTGGGGGGGCGGCTTATCGAATTCGGCGGAACCGAGAACATGGTTCGAGGCCGGGGCTACGCCCGATCCCTCCAGGATTTTGGAAATATCGCACTTGCAGTGAGCGACAGCGGTTCACCGATTCGTATCCGGGATGTGGGCGAGGTCGTCATGGGACCTGATCTGCGCCGAGGCGTGGTCGATTTGAACGGCGTGGGGGATGTCGTCTCCGGCATCGTAGTCATGCGTCAGGGAAAGAACGCCCTGGAGGTGATCGACCGGGTCAAGAAAAAACTCCGGGACATTCAGCCGGGCCTTCCCCCGGGTGTCAAAATTATTCCCGTTTATGATCGGTCCCAACTGATCAATCGCTCCATCGATAATCTGAAAGGGACCCTGATCGAGATAATGGTCACGGTTTCCTTTGTCGTGCTCCTTTTCCTTCAGCATATCCCGAGTGCCCTTATCCCCATTATTACCATCCCGGTGGCCGTCTTGATCTCCTTTATTCCCTTCCGGCTCATGGGACTCTCGGCCAATATCATGTCCCTGGGCGGAATCGCCATTGCCGTCGGCGCCATGGTTGATGCCGCCATCGTGGTGGTGGAGCAGACCCATAAAAAACTGGAGATCTGGGATCAGGAGGGGCGAAAAGGTGATTACCGGCCGGTGATCATCAAGGCCGTCAAGGAAGTGGGGGGGGCCAGCTTTTTTTCCCTCTTGGTCATTGCGGTTTCCTTTCTCCCTGTTCTCACCCTGGAGGCCCAGGAAGGGCGTCTTTTCAAGCCGTTGGCTTATACCAAGACCCTTTCCATGATCGTGGCCGCTGTCTTGGCCATCACCCTGGACCCGGCCCTCCGGCTCCTTTTTACCCACTTCCGCCATTTTAATTTCCGTCCCCCCTGGCTCAGCCGTACAATGAATGCCGTGGCCGGGGGAACGATCCCTTCCGAGCAGCATCATCCTATCAGCCGTTTTCTGATCCGTATCTACGAACCAGCGGTTACCTGGTCCCTTCGTTGGAAATGGGCTGTTATCGGCGGTGCCATCTTCCTGGTCCTGGCCACGGTGCCGGTATTTCAAAAATTGGGCTCCGAGTTTATGCCCCCTTTGGATGAAGGCGCACTTTTTTACATGCCCACCACCATGCCGGGGATCTCGGTTACTGAGGTCCAGAAACTTCTGCAAACCACCGACCGGATCATCAAACGCTTTCCGGAGGTTGACCAGGTGCTCGGGAAAGCCGGGCGGGCCGAAACTTCGACCGATCCGGCACCCTTCTCCATGCTGGAGACCCTCATTATTCTCAAGCCGAAAAGCGAGTGGCGAAAGATGGATACCTGGTACTCCTCCTGGGCCCCTAATTGGCTCAAACCGGTATTCCGGCCTATCTCACCCGATACCCTCTCCACGGCCGAGTTGATCGGTCAGCTTAACGAGGCCTTGAAGCTGCCCGGCCTTTCTAATGCCTGGACCATGCCGATCAAAGGGCGGATCGATATGCTCACCACCGGCATCCGCACCCCTGTGGGTCTTAAGATCTCCGGGGCCAACCTGGTACAAATCGAGCAGATCGGGGGTCAGGTGGAGAACTTGCTGCGACAGGTGAAAGGAACCCGCAGCGTTTTTGCGGAAAGGACCGGGGGCGGCTATTTTTTCGATATCGACTGGAACCGTGATGAACTGGCCCGCTACGGCCTGACCATCGACCAGGCCCAAGCGGCGGTCCAGAACGCCATCGGCGGAGAAAATATTACCACGGTCGTTCAAGGACGCGAACGCTATGCCGTTAATGTACGGTATTTAAAAGACTTCCGCACTAACTTGGAGTCCGTCAACCGAGTCCTGGTGCCGGTATCCGGGGGGGAAAAACAGATTTCCCTTTCCCAATTGGCCCAAGTGGGGATAACCAGCGGTCCGGGTATGATCCGGGATGAAGACGGTCTGTTGACCGGTTACGTCTATGTGGACATTTCCGATCGAGATCCGGGAAGCTACATCTCCGAGGCCGACAGGCTGTTGCGAAAAAAGGTGGAACTGCCGGCCGGATACGCGGTCTCCTGGAGCGGCCAATATGAGGCCATGGAGCGGGTCAAGGCTCGTCTGGAAGTCGTCGTTCCCCTAACGCTCTTGTTGATTGTTCTCCTGTTATATCTTAACACCGGATCCCTGGTAAAGACGGCCATCGTCCTGTTGGCCGTCCCCTTCTCGGCGGTGGGGGCCATCTGGTTCCTCTATCTTCTTGGCTATAATATGAGCATCGGGGTCTGGGTGGGACTCATCGCCCTGCTGGGGGTAGATGCCGAAACCGGAATTTTTATGTTGCTCTATCTGGATTTGGCCTATGTGCAGGCCCGGGAAGAAGGGAAAATGCAGACCCGCGACGATCTTTGGGCTGCTATCCACCAAGGGGCGGCCAAGCGAATCCGACCCAAGTTCATGACCGTGGCCACCACGCTGCTCGGACTCGTGCCGATCATGTGGGCTACCGGCACGGGATCCGACGTCATGAAACACATTGCCGCGCCCATGGTGGGAGGAATTTTGACCTCTTTTCTGATGGAATTGATGATTTACCCGGCCATCTATGAAATTTGGAAGTGGAACTTCGAAGTTAAAAAACAGGTGGCCCCCATTGGAAATTGATGAAAGAGGCCCGAGGGTGAAGGATATGAGAATAAATCATGGTAACCTCAAGGGGCGACGGCTAAGGATAAAGACTTGGTTGTTTCTGTTGATGGTCTTGGGTTTGTTGGTTTATGTCGACCGCGTCCAGGCCGCTCTGCGCATCGGGGACATCTTGCCGTCCTTTACTTTTTCCGGAATCAATGGAGGGCCGGTCAAGGTTCCCGAAAATTTCAGGGGGAAGGTCATTGTCTTTCATTTCTGGACGATTGGCTGCAGTTCGTGCCGGGAGGAGATGCCGGCCATGGATGCCTTATATGAGGCCTATCATAAAAAGGGGCTGGAAATCCTGGCGGTCAATGTGGGGCAGCGAAAAGAAACGGTAAAACCCTATGCCGCAGAACTGAAGGTCTTCTATCCGATTCTAATTGACCCGGACTTGAAAGGTGCCCGAACCTACAGTATTACGGATGTGCCGAGGACTTACTTGATTGATCGCAACGGCGTGGTCAGGTACAGGATCTTAGGGTCGGCCCAGCCCGGGGTGTTAAAAAAACTCATTCTCAGTCTTCTATAACCCCTTTGGTAATCGGTGAACATAACCCAAGGGCTTTCATCCTATAACACCTAATGTTTTGGGGTTAATAGTGCCCTACTATTTCACAGTAAAAGGAGATGACCATGAAAAAAATGTTGATTTTAATGTGCCTCATCGGATTAGCCCTTCCAACCTTGGCCCTGGCCGATGTAACGGCCGATTACGATGCCAATTGCCTTAAATGCCACAGCCTTGATGCCAAGACCAATGTCCGATGGGCCCGGAGGCTGAAGATCGATCCCAAAAAAATCTACCTGCCCGCCAGTCAAATGAACAAGGGCATGATGACAACGATCATCGAAAAAGGCAAGAACAGAATGCCCAGTTTCGAAAAGAAGCTTTCCAAAGAACAGATCACGGCCATAGTGGACTATGTCCTCAGCTTAGGGAAAAAATAGTTTCTATCCGAGTTGATGAAAGGGGAAGAGCTCTGTCGTCGCAACTTAGAATAACCCCAGAGTAAAATCCGTACTGATCATGCGGTAAATCGATACACCGGCGAAGAGCAAATAGGACAAAAGGCAAACCAGCGTAAGCCTCTTCTGAATAAGAGGCAGACTCGTGGAAAGACTCTTGATCTCCTTGAAAGGCATTAGGACCCCCACCCCCAGCCCGGAAACAACACCCGTCAGAAGCGTGGCATAGAGCAAATATCCGATGTATCCATACTCTCTTTGCAAAATGCAAAATGGGCAGTGATGCGTCGGCAACTCGTAAAAATAGAGGGAGATGAAGGAGATCAGCGAAACACAGGCCATGAGAAAAAACGACCCGCTGGCCAGAGAGAAAAGGCGCCCCAGTTTTCCCCTGGTAACGTAAACAAAGCCAGAGAATAAGGTGACGGCCAGACTGGCATAAAAGCCGGTCATGGCCGCTTTCACCGGCAGGGCCGCTATGTCCGAGCTGACACTGCTTCGTTCCGTACTGAACAGGCTTCCGCAGCAGGAGGTGATGACATCCCCTTTAAGCCCAAAAAAATAGAGGGCCTGAATGACCCCCTCTGTCACGATTAAAGGCGCCAGCACAAGCAGCAGCCAATATTTCTTTTTAACCAGGGGGTAGTCGTGAGCCCGGTTGTCCGTATAATTGATAATCAGCCAAAGGCCGGCTAAAATAAAATTGAGTATCTTCAAGAGAAAGGTCGGATAACCGTAAGGATCAACGTTCAGGGTCCCGGCGGCACACATGGCCCCGACAAAAAGCTGGTGAAGGCTGTCGGCCGTATAGATATAGAGAAAAAGCGAGCCGATCTGGAAAACAAGGACATAAGAGAGGATCGTCGAAATGAGGTAGGTGCTCCGCTCCAGGGCGAGTTGCTCCTCGCTCCCACTTTGTATATCCCACCTTCGGATGATCCGGATGCCGAAAAAGGAGGCGTACAGAACCATCCCGGAAATTAAGAGGGAAACCAGCATAAGGGCTATGATGGCCGGATGGAGGATCATTCTTGGGCTCCATCAATCCGGCCGTCCCGAACGGCGATTACCCGGTCGACCATGGGGGCATCAAAGACCAGAGGGTCATGGCTGGCAATGATGGCGGTTTTCCCCTGATCCTTGAGGTCGGCCATGATGGTCATGAATTCCCGGGATAGTTTGCTGTCTAAGTGGGCCGTCGGTTCATCGGCAATGATGACCGGGGGATCGTTCATCATTGCCCTGGCAATGGCCACCCGCTGGGCCTCTCCACCGGAGAGCCATTCCACTCGGGCCGAAGCCCGATTGGCCAGGTTGAAAAGATCTAAGAGGTCCAAGGCCCTCTTTTTAACCGTCCCATGTTTTTCTCCCAAAGGGTACGAAGGCAGCATCACGTTTTCCAGGACCGTGATCCCTTTTATCAGATGGAACTGCTGGAAGATAAAGCCGAAGGTCCGCCGTCTTATCTCCGTTAAAAACCGTTCCGGCAGGCTGGTTACTTCCAGGTGGGAATTATCCCCATTTTCCGGAAGCCCGGTGTGGGCGAAGGAGAACCCTTGTAAATGGATTCGGCCCGAGGTCGGTCTGGCCATGCAGCCGATGAGGCTGAGCAGGGTCGTCTTGCCGGAACCGCTCGGTCCTTTCAAGACGGTGATCCGGTTGGGTTCCAACGAAAGGGTTACCCCGTTGACGGCGATAAATTCGTTCGTTTTTCCCAGGTTAAATCCCTTTTTTATATTCAGAAGCTGTATCATTTAAATTCCCTCATCAGGCCAAAGGCGACATTCGGTCTGCCTTGTCATTTCATCCGCAATCCGCATTCCATATTCGTTAGCCCCTCATCACCGAATCAGGATCCACGATAGCAGCCCTCCAGGAAGGCACGATAGTGGCAATCGTGTACGGCGCAACGGTCAGAAAGAAGAGGACCGTAATCTGAAAGGGGTCCAGAAAAGGCGTCAGCCTGAAGACCGGGTAGAGAACCGACCAGCCCTTGAGGGCCGGTGCGAACAGGGAGGCCGAAAAAAAGAAGATATGGACATAGGCCAGCAGGATACCCAGGCTGAAAGAAAAAAAGGAGACCGTCAGCCCTTCATAGCCCTTGACGACAAGCACATCGGTCGTCTCCCAGCCGATGGCCTTCAAAATGCCGATTTCCCGTCTTTCCTCGGCACTGAGCCCTGAGGCCTTTTCCCAGGCCAAAATGATAAAAGAAAGGAGGGCCATGGTCAGCAAGACAACGACGATTCCTCCCCGCCAGTCGAAGACCGAGTCATAGGTCCGGACGATTTCGTTCCGAATGATCGGCCGGGTATCGGGAAACATATCGGCGATCTTGTTGGCGATGGTGACCAGTTCTTTGGGATTTCGGATGGTGACTACCAGGTCCGTAGCCCGTTCAGCAGACAATCCGAAAAGGTCCCGGAAATCGGCCTCTGAAAGGAGCATCAGGTCGGCAGAGACCAGTTCCGAATCGGCTGAAAGCACTTCCTGCACGGTGAAAGTGCGGACAGCCCCATCGCTGTTCCGGAACCCCATTATATCCTCGGGATGAACCCCCCGGCCCCTGGCGATCCCCTTGCCGATAAAAATTTTCCCAGGAGGCACCAGAAAATTTCGAGGAACCATAAGGGTATAGTTGGCCCCCAGGACCGGGTCATAGAGGTATCCCCAGAGCCTGGGTCCAGCAGAGGTCACCCCCCGAATTTTTCTTATCTCTTCAAGGTAGTCTATCGGGATAGGGTCGTATCGACCCTGCAACAGCCGCTGGACCACCATTTCAGGGGCGTCTTTCAAGATAAGAGAGGCCTCCCGTTTCATGGCCTGGGTGAAAAACATGGCCGACCCCAATACAAAAACTACCAGCGTATAGACCACGAGGAGACTGATGTTTTTACCTTTCCGCCTCAGCAGCGAGGAGAGAGTGAACTCAAGGATACTCTTCTGCTTCTCAATCCAGCTTGCCATGCAACCTCCTGAGAAGACCTGCCGGAGGGCCGGCGATGGAGCCGGCCGGAAAATGTTCCAGGGACAAAGGGTGATCCTGGAAAGCCGAATACAGGTCCGCCTGGGAAAGATGACGGGTATAGCGGGCCTCGGTAAAGAGGCACAGATCGGTCAGTTCCAGATTGTGGACAACACCAGCCACCTCTTTGATGAAAGGGCCGTCGGCCTTTTGCTGCACATAGGCATGAATGAACATCAGACCCATAAGCAATAGAATTACGGCAAAGAGGGCCAGGCCGAGGCTGGATTTCCTTATCGTAAACCGGGACCCTTTTCCCTTTTTCCGGTAGAATCTTCTAATCAAGGGTTTTTATAACCTCCGCTGTTACCTCGGAGAATTTAAGAATTTTCTTCCCCTTGTGGTCCTTCATGAATTCTTTGGCACCCGATTCCTTTTCCAGGGGGATCAATTCCCGGCCCATGGGACCGAAGACGTCACTACCCAGCACATACCAGGCATTCCTGGCGTTTATCGGGGAGATGGTGTAGTAATCTAGGACCAAAAGGGTATCAATATCTTCCGTTTTCTTCGAGGGATTGTATCGTTTCATGTCAAGAAGATACTTGAACATATCTTTCGGACCATCGAAGAGAGCCCGAGAGCCGTCCTTGAAAATCACCGCACTCGTCCAGTCGGGATACTTGAAGATAAACATGCCGCAGACCGGACATTTATCTTTGGCCGTCGGCTTCGGCAACCCTTTTTCGGCTGCTGCGACAAGGGATGCCAGCCAAAAGAACACAAGCAGACTTAAAATTGAGACCTTTACAATAGATTTAGGCATCGTTATGTCCTCTCCATATTATTATTGATGGTTACGTAAAAAGTCGTCTAAGCTCACTTTCTCCATTTCGGTGATAGCCGGCCGACGCCTTCCCCGGATCAGGTCCGGGACAAGGCGCCGGAATAAAGAAGAGGTTGGAGGTTTTAAAAATTTATCCCTTATTTTTTCTCCATCATTTTCATCTTCATCATCTTTCTTCTCTCCCGGATCATCTTCGTATCGGCATTGATGTCCTTATAGGCGGCTTCGAGGGCCTCATCGAATCCGGTAATGGTGCCGCCATTTTCCTGCCGGAATTTTTCCGCATCCTCCTTTTTGGCGAAGGCCCACTTGGCATTCTTGGTCATCACCCCGGGTTTGTTCCCTCCGACGACCCAGGCGGCCGTTTCGGCGTCGATCAATTCTTTAGTTCCAAAATCCCCGACCCGGATGGCCTTCGGTTTCTTATCCAGGTTCAGGGCCAGATCGAGGGCCGCGCAATGAAGACTGCACGTCCCCACTACCGTGCCGTCGTCATATTCAATGAGCATCCGACTGTGGGCAAACATCCCGCGGTTCATGCCGCAATATTTACAGGCCGGTATTTCCTTGACATCCTGGCCGTAGACCCAAAGAGCGCTCCCGATAACCAAAAAAAATACTATTAACATCGAACAAAAATTTGTTTTTTTCATAACCTTACCTTTCTTTTTATAAGTTGTATGCCTGGCGGGCGCTCGGCAGGCGTCCATTGTCCGCTTTGGCCCGTACCCAGGCAAGGTTGATTAAATAAAAATTTTAGCAGTCGATTTGAGGTAATGGGGAAAGGGTATTGGGCGGTTTGACTGGAACTTGGGTGTAAATGGTCCGGGGTGGATAAAAATGCTCTGGTTTGCTGACCAAAGAATGAAAATGAATGGCCATTTCAAAGGAGGGAAGTATCAAATCCGGCGACCAGTCGTAATCTGGCGATTCGGTCTTGCTGTGGCACCGGGGGCAAGAAAACACGGTGCAGGTGCAGGTCATTCCCTGGCCTAAACAACAATAGCAGACAAGCCCTCCGTGTGGGTCCGGATCATGAGCCGGTACAGAGCTAAACGGAGAGCTAAAAAGGACCAGGAGCGCTATGAGGGCTGGAATTAAAGAAACTATTTTTTTCATAAAAGCGCCTTGATCATCTTTTCCAATCCATCTTTGTTGGCTTCCCCGAGGATCTTGAACCTGACGAAATTTCCCCGGTCGAGCACATAACAGGTCGGTATACCTGAAATACCAAAGGGCCTGACTATCGAGTAACGCGGGTCAAGGAGAACGGGGTAGGTAATCTTGATGTCTTGTATGTACCGAAGGGCCGCCTCCTTGCCATCTCCCAGGTTAATGGAACAAGGGAGCACCCCTTTTGCCCCATAAACTCGGTTTAAGGACTCGAGAGAGGCCATCTCCTTTCGACAGAAAGGACACCAGCTTGCCCAGAAATGGAACAGGGTCACCTTCCCCTTGAAAGCACCGGGAAAGATGAATGAGTTCCCTTTCAAATCGTTCAAGATGAACTTTGGTGGAATATCCCCTATCCGCAAGGCCGCTTCAGCCCTAATAGTCGGCCATCCGGGTACCAGGAAACAAGCTCCAGCCGAAACACAGATTCTGAAAAATTCTCTTCTTTGCATTCGGGAATTTTGCGCTTTCGTGAAATCCTTCAATTAAGACTTAGCCCAAAAACCTTCATGGGATACTAATATACCTTATTCTCTCAAATATAGCCACCTCCCTCTCTCGGGCATTGCAAAGGATCGGAAGCTGGAAAATCCCCGACATGATGCCTAATCTTATCGCCTTTGAGGATTGGTTATCGTCTATTTTCTTAATTCTTCCTGCCTGATGGGCAATCGTCTGATCCTTTTCCGGGTAGCCGCATAAATGGCATTGGTAACGGCCGGGGCGATGGGTGGCACCCCCGGCTCTCCAATGCCGCCCGGGCTTTCCTGGCTGGGAACGATATGGACCGCTATGACCGGCATCTCCTTCATGGTCAGGATCGGATAATCATTGAAATTGCCCTGCTCCACCCGCCCGTCTTTGAAGGTGATGGCCCCGTGAAGGGCCGCGGAAAGACCATAGACGATACCGCCTTCCATCTGGGCCTCGATGATACCGGGGTTGACAAACCGGCCGCAGTCGACAGCGCAGACTACCTTATGGACCCGCACCTCTCCAGCCGGGCTAACGGAGACTTCGGCCACCTGAGCGATAAAGCTGCCGAACGATTCGTGCACCGCAATACCCCGGGCATGTCCCGGCGCCGGCGGTTTACCCCAGTCCGCCTTTTGGGCGGCCAGTTCCAGCACGCCGAGATGACGCGGATGCTTGGCCAGAAGCCGGCGCCGGAATTCATAGGGGTCTTTTCCGCCGGCGTGAGCGGCCTCATCCATAAAACTCTCGACGACAAAAGCGGTGTGCGAATGGCCGACCGAGCGCCACCACTGGACCGGCACGTTGAAGGCCGGACTATGAAGACCGACGAGGATGTTTGGGATCTCATAAGGAATGTCTTCGGCCCCTTCCACGGAGGTGACATCGATCTCCCCTTTGAACATGGCTTGCTCAAAAGGGGTGCCCTTTAAAATCGACTGTCCGACGATCGTGTGCTGCCAGGCAATCAGGTTTCCTTTGGAATCGAGGCCGGCGGCTATCCGGTCCGACCACATGGGCCGGTAATAACCGCCTTTCATATCGTCCTCACGGGTCCAAATCACTTTGACCGGTTTTTTCACCGCCTTGGCCACCTGTACGGCCTCAACCACGAAATCCGATTGCGGATTGGCCCGCCGGCCGAAACCACCGCCTAAATAAGTGGTATGGATCCTGACTTCCTCGGGCTTGAGTCCGGCCACCCGGGCGGCGGCCTCCCGATCCACGGTCTGGAACTGGGTACCGGTCCAAATTTCCAGGCTATGGGGACGCAAATCAACAAAACAGTTCAAAGGCTCCATGGTGGCATGGGCCAGATAGGGGACTTCGTATTCGGCCTCGATCTGCTTGGCTGCTTCGGCCAGGGTCTTTTCCGGGTTCCTTTCTTTTCGGGCCTTCGCCCCCGGGGTTTTGGCCAGTTCGGCATATTGTTTTCGCATCTCGGCGGTTGAGAGTCCGGCCAGAGGCCCATCGTCCCAGGAGATCTTAAGCGCCCTCCTTCCGCGCCTGGCCGACCAGAAGTCGGTGGCCACTACGGCCACCCCGGCCTCGATTTCCACCACCGCCTTAACCCCCGGCAGGGCTGTGGCCTTTTCGCCGTCGAAACTTTTGACTTTTCCACCAAAAACAGGGGGGCGGGCGATCACTGCGGTGAGCATGCCCGGGGCTTTGACGTCAAGGCCGAAGATGGCCGAGCCGTTCGTCTTGACCGGGGTATCCAAACGCTTGGCCGGCTTGCCGATGAGTTTGAACTCCGACGGGTCCTTGAGCCGGACTTTTTTCGGCACCGCCATGGCCGCGGCCTTTTCGGCCAATTGTCCGTAAGATAATTTTTTACCCTTGGGATGAACCACCATGCCCTTCTCGGCCCGGCAGCTTGTCTTTTCTACTTTCCAGAGATCGGCGGCGGCGGCGACCAACATTTCCCGGGCGGTCGCCCCGACTTGGCGCAGCCGGTCCCATTCACTGAGCACGCTGCTGCTCCCTCCGGTCATCTGGATCCCGAAACTGGTGTGGTTGTATACGGCCTCCACGGGTGCCGACTCCACGCGCACCTGGGCCCAATCACATTCCAATTCTTCGGCCACGAGCATAGGCAAGGCGGTGAAAACCCCTTGTCCCATTTCCGATTTGTTGACCACGATGGTGATTAAATTGTCCTGGCCGATACGAATGAAAGCGTTGAGGGCTGCGGGAGCCTTGGAGGCGGCCATGGCCTGGTCCTTTATGCCTTTCATTTTAACCCTCCTTGGGCCATCATTGCGGAGGCGCGATGGATGGCCCGGCGAATGCGCTGATAGGTCCCGCATCGGCAGAGGTTTCCCGACATGGCCTCATCGATGTCGGCATCACTCGGTTTCGGGTTCTTGGCCAGGAGGGCCGCGGCCGACATGATCTGCCCCGAATGGCAATAGCCACATTGGGGTACATCGTCCTCGATCCAGGCCTTCTGAACCGGATGACTGTTATCGGGGGAAAGCCCTTCGATGGTAACGATCTCTTTGTCCGCAACGGCTGAGACGGGGGTCACGCAGGAACGGATCGCCTCTCCGTTCACATGGACGGTGCAGGCACCGCACTGTGATATACCGCATCCGAACTTCGTACCGGTCAAGCCGACGCTTTCCCGGATCACCCATAAAAGGGGGGTATCCGGAGCGACCTCGACCTGATATTGTTTTCCGTTTACTTTGAGCGAAATCATAGGCCCCTCCCATTTAAATAATGCTCACCGGAAACCATGTTCCGGACGAAAGCGATCAGCGATCAGCTTTCAGCTTAAAAAAAGACCCTGGAAAAATTGGTTCCCCTCACCCCAACCCATAATTCCTTTCAGCCGGTTGGGAAGACGAGGCCTCAAAGGCTATCGATCACCTTCTTCAGCTTGAATTGAACTTGATCGGCTATTTCTCTAAGACTCTCATTTTCGATGGCCTGCATGGAGGCCATGGGATCGATGGCCGCCACTTCGACCTTCCCCTTGTCCAACTCCTGGACGATGACACTGCAGGGCAACATCGTCCCGATTTTATCTTCGGCCTGCAGGGCCTTATAGGCAAAAGATGGATGACAGGCCCCGAGAATCCGATACTTCCTGAAATCGACGTCGAGTTTTTTCTTTAAAGTCTGTTGTACGTCAATATCCGTCAAAATCCCGAAGCCTTCTTTTTTCAGTTCCTCGGTGACCTTGGTAATGGCCTCATCGAAGGGGACGGAGATGATCTTGTTAAAATAATATTTCATAATGCTCCTCCTTTTAAGACCTTATGCCCTCAGGGGCAGTGCAAAACATAAAGAGTCTCTCCATCGAACTCCTTTGTTAATGTTACCGAAAGCCTTTCCGGGAGTTAATAGGGTAAAGGCTGTATTTTGTTAAAAAAGGAAAAGTATTTTAGGCGTCATTTTCATTGACACCCGAACCTTCCTTGGCCTATATTCCCTGAAATAAAATCAAACTCCACTTTAGCTATGACTTTCAGGAAAAAAGTAGAATTATGGATATTTTTTCCAATCCCGTCCCCATAACCGTTGTCGGCGCCAGTGGAAAATACCAATAGTGGAGGAAGCCCTGGTCAGTGACCTTAAAGGGGACTTGCACAAGGCCCGGGAAACAGGTTGGCCGGTTGTCTTAAAGGGGTTGCTGCCCGGCCAGACCCATAAGACCGAGCAGGGCTGTGCGGCTGGGAATCCTCGATAAAACCACTCAACGGTTTTTTTTGAAAGTGAATTGACCTCTGGACTGTCATTCCGGTGAAAGCCGGAATCCGGGAATTTTCCACGGCTTGGCGAAACCCTGGACCCCGGCTTTCGCTGGGGTGACGACTCTGAGGACTTTTGTTTGTGAGCCCCTTTGAGGGGCTAATATTAATCAAGCCTCCGGCTCTGCCGGAAGTCGTGTGACTCAATCAATTCCCATTGAAGAAGACGAGGAGGAAATCCGATGACTGAGAAATCGATGCATGAAAAACTGGCTGAATCCATTGGTGCCGGGGAGTCAAAATACATTCCCGGTATCTTTGAAAAATTGGCCGACGAAAATGAGGCCAAGGTCTTGCTGGCCGCGTCCCCGCCGGCCACGCTTCAGGAGATCGCCCTGAAGACCGGTCTGAAGGAGGAAGAGGTCCAGAAGATGATCGATCCCCTCTTCCGTAAAGGGCTGCTCTTTAAATCGAAAAAAGCCGATGGGATGCGATACTACCGGGTTCGAAACCTCTTTCAGCTCCATGACTCGACGGCCGTTACCGTCAATCCGCCTCAGGGCATGCTGGGGCTATGGAAGGCCTTCATGGCCGAAGAATTCGATGATTACAGTCGGAGATTGGAACAGGCCCTGCCTGCCCCGGTGCTCCGGGTCATACCTGTCAACATATCCATCAATCCCGAGACCCAGATCCTGGCCTTTGACGACATCAAGACCCTGGTGGCTAATGCCAGGACCCTGGCGGTCACCCCATGCTCCTGCCGCCTCATAGACGGGAAATGCGGCAAGCCGGTGGAGGTCTGCGTCCAGGTCGATAAGGCCGCCGACTATGCCATTGAACGGGGCACGGGCCGCAAGCTGGAAAAGGAGGAGGCTCTCCGGTTGATGAAGATGTGCGAGGAAGAAGGCCTGGTGCATGTGGGCGACAACAGAAGGGCCCCGGGTCATGTGATCTGTAATTGCTGCAGTGATTGTTGTCTGAACTGGCCGTCGCTCAGGACCGGCCTTGGGAAATTCGTGGTGCCCAGCCGTTTTCGGGCCCATGTGGAATCTGAAAAATGTTCCTCCTGCGGGACCTGCCTGGACCGCTGTCATTTCGAGGCCATCGCCTTGGAAGGAGAAGGGGATACGGCCGTGGTCAATGCGAAAAAGTGTATGGGCTGCGGGGTCTGCCTGGTGACCTGCCCGGAAGAGGCCCTCACTTTGGAAGAGATCAGGCCGGCCGAGTTTGTGCCGGCTTAGGAGGGCTTCGCCTTAATGAGATCCTTTGTAGGGTCGGGTTTCAAACCCGCCCCTACAGCCAAGTTGGAAAGATTATGGGTTTTGTCTTTGGAATAATAATCCAACAGGTAAACCCCCGGCTTTGCCGGGGGACTCCGAAAGGTTTGACCGTGTGAAGCAATAGTAATAAAAACCTCCCAGAGAAATCGCCAAATTTCATACTGGGAGGTAAAAGATGAAAAACTTTTGAAGTTTAAACCACACACGATGGGATTGCAAGTATCATGTTGTATTTATTCCGAAGAGGCGGAAGAAGCAGATATACGGGCCGATCCGTAAACATCTTGGGGAGATATTCCGTGATCTGGCAAAGCAAAAGGAATCAAAGATAGAAGAAGGGCATTTGCAAAAGGATCATGTTCACATGTGCATCAGTATTCCCCCGAAGTATGCGGTATCCAATGTGGTTGGATATATCAAAGGAAAGAGTGCCATATCCATTGCCAGGAATTTCATGGGTCGCAAGAGGAATTTTAGTGGGGAAAATTTTTGGGCACGAGGGTATTTTGTATCGACAGTTGGTCTGGATGAGGAAATAGTAAAGAGATATATTCGTGAGCAGGAGAAGGAAGACGAACGATTGGACCAGCTCAAATTTGAATATAAAGAGGAAGAAGAAAAGTCCCCTTCAGGGGACTCATGAAACGGCCCCCTTGGGGGGCTAACAAAAAATAAGCCCCCGGCTTTGCCGGGGGTCATTTAACTTGATCCGTTCTTAAACGAAGGCACCGTCAAATAGGATCCAAGGAATTTTATTTTTTAGAATACCCCACCGATTGGGCCAAGGTGATCCTCTGGTCCGGCCGGAGATTCATCTCCTTTGCCAGGGCTGGTCGGTCGATCAGAGCCCGTACGCCGGTGGCCAACCCTTCCGAGGCACAAAACAGATAAACATTCTGGGCGATAAAGCCGGTGTCGGCCGCCGCATAGAACTCTTTTCCCTCATTAGTGCTTCTGCCCATTTTCGAAAAATCAGCGACGTAAACGAGACTGACGGGGGACTCCTTCAGGTAAGGCTGGCGGCCGGTCAGGGCGCGAATGTCTTTGGTGAGAATCGTCTTCAACCCGTGTTCTTTGGCCTCATAAAGAAAAAGACCGTCGCCGGTGGCTACATAAAGATCGATTTCCTGCCAATTCAGGGCCGAAGGTGCGGTCCGCCTCCCCGAATCCGGCCGGTTTATTCCAAAGGCCGCCCAGAGCAGATTGGACAGCACCTGGGCTGGTAACTTCTCCGGGCTGAAGGCCCGGGATGTCTTTCGATCCCCCAAGACCTGCATCAAGGGACGGCCGCCCTCCGTTTGAGGCTTCAAAAGTGGGACCGGCTTGGGTTCCTGGGCGGAAATGATCATAGGACCGACGAACACCAAGGCCAAGACCAACAGAACGATTTGGAAAACTCTTCTATTCATGCTTATCCCCCTTTAATAAAATGCTTGACAGGTTTTTATGATTCAGGCTTTATTGGTGATGATCCTGTAAAAAATAAAAAATTGGCCTTTTCCGTCATTCCTTCTATGTTGAAAAGCAAGTCTTTTTTAGAGGAAGATTTTAATTGGTTTTGTTTTTTATAGAAAGTCCCTCTACGAGGACGTCCTCCTTTGGACCTCTTGGATACAGGAACCTCCTCAAAACCCAGGAGGGCGTCCAAGTGGAGGGAAAATTTGACCACCATTGGCTCTCCCTTCCTTTCCGAAGGGAGATACGGGTTTAAGGGTTAATCCAATCTTCAAATCAACCTTCTATCAGCAGACATATCCTGATCCGGATAGCTGCAGAACCTTGATAATATTTTTTAAATGTGGGCACGGAGTCTGGCGAAGAGCAGACATCATCTGTCGATAAGCTGCAGGAATGACGGACCGTTTGCCCACGAACCGATTTATCGGATTGGTTGCACCCCATACACGTTTTTACTGAACCACTGCCGGAACATATTCCGCTTGGTTCTTTAACACATAACGAATGCGGTTAAGCAATTTCCGGGCGATCTTAATAATGGCCCTGGTTTTCTTCATCCGTTTGCAATATTCATTAAAGGCCAGAAGCAGTACCGGATCCTTCCGGGCGGCCACCCAGGCGGCTTCGATGAGCAAAGCCCTCAATTGGGGGTTTCGCCGATGGGTTAAGTTTTTTATATGTTCGGTCTCCCCTGTGGATTCGACATCGGGGATTAGTCCGACATAACTGGCCAGCTTGTCCAAGGAGGCAAATCGGGCCAATTCACAAAGCTCGGTCAGAAAAATCATGGCCGCCAGGGTACTGATCCCCGGAACGGTTCTTAACAAGCGGACCCTCTCGCGATATTCTGCTTCCCGGGAAAGCAAAATAATGGCCCGATTTAAAGAAGCGATGATCTGTCTCAGATGGCGGAGTTCGTCCAAATGGGCCTTCAGGACCAGATCTCCGCTGCCTCGCTCCATTCGGAGCTCATCAAGACAGCGGAGAAACTTTTGGGACCAGGAGCGGTCAACGACTTCCTCGGGCAGATCAATCCCATAAAAGTACAGGAGCGCCTTAATTTGATTTTTACACCGGGTTTGCTTTCTAACCATACTCTGACGGGTTCGAACCAGGCTGCGATCCTCCAGCTTCGAACGGGCCGGGACATATATCCCCTTCAGGTCCCCGTTCCGGAGGCTCCTGGTCAGCTTCCGGGAATCGATAGGATCCCGTTTACCGGTCCGCTCTTTATTCGTCGTCGGAACATCCGCTGGATTGGCCACGATGCAATTCACTCCTTGCTGTCGAAGGTCATCATGCGCCCAAAATCCGCTAAAGCCGGCTTCATACACCGCATGATAGGCCGCTCCGGAAAAATTGCGTTTAAGATAATGAACCAGTTTGTCCACTTTCGGAGGTTGGGTAAACGTCTTATGCTCGCATTGTTCCGAAAAAATACTCACGGTCCAACTCTTCTTATGGACATCCAGTCCCACGTAAATCGATTGACCCGAAAAATCAAGTTTGTTAACATGTTCCATGGCAAGTCTCCTTTCGGTTTGTTTTTTGCCTTCTACAAAAAGTATATCCGAAAACTCGAGACTTGCCTTTCTTTTTCAATCATAAGGTCTGGTGAAAGCCGGAATCCGATATGGTTGACAGTTGTCAAGAGAAAAAGGTTCTTCCTGGCCCTTAGTAGAGGGGTAGCCTGTCAGTTTAATCCAGGGCACAAGCAGAGACGGGACCGATTTAGCGACGTTTGATCATTCTGATATTCGCGTATTTTGAACGCCTGACTTGACTTCGTCACAGGAGCTGCCTCGCTCTAGGATCGGAAATTCGGATGACCTTATTCCTTGGATTCCTCGAGGGTTCTCCCAACGGGGTCGCGTCTCTGCTGGTACCCTGGATAGGATATAATTTGTTGTCTCTGTACTCCTTTAAGAAGTTTTGTTTTTTGACATATGTTACACGTTTTGTAAATGAACTTCCCTGGCAATAGCCCATATGAAGCCGGAGAGCTCGCGGGCGATGGCGGTGACCACTTTGGTTTTCATTTTTCCTTGGGCCATAAGCCTACGGAACCGGCCGCAGAGTCTAACCTGGGCTTTCCAGGCAATGTCCCGGATGGGCTGCGGCAGTCCCTGTTGTCGTTTGAGCAGAAACCTGCTTATCCGGGCCGGATAGCTATAGGCCTGCGCCGCTTCAACGAGAACGCGCCTGACGTGGCCATTGCCGGTTTTGGTGATGCTGCCCCGTTTGACGGACTGGCCGCTGGAGTGTTCCGAGGGAACCAGACCCAGATAGGCCATGAACTGCCGGGGGTTCTCAAAACGAGTTATATCGCCGATCTCAGAGACGGTGGTTATAGCCACAATAGGAGCCACCCCTCTGAGGGCCTGGAGGGCTTCAACCACTGGGGCCAGGCGCCACTGGGGCAACAGCTTCAGACTCTGGTCGACTAAACGACCGACTCGCAGAGTGCCCTCGTCTACCGTGTGGATATATTCCTGAAGCGTAATCTGCTGGGCGGGGTGAGGCATAGTGACGTCCGATAGCCAACGCATATGAGCAGGTGTCCAGGATGTTTTACCGGGGTACCTGTGGCCATACCGAAGCAGAAAAGCCCCTAAGTGTTGATGGGCAGTGCGCAAGGCCTTGACCGCATCTTCCCGGGCGCGGGTCAAATCCCTCATGGCTTCGTCGTCCTGTCGAGGGACATAGACTGGGGTTAACTCCCCGGCCCGATAAAGCCGGGCCAGTGTCTGGGCATCGCGATGGTCGTTTTTGATTCGGTCGCCGCTCCGTCTTGGAGTCTTCGAAGGGGCAACGACCACACAAGTAAACCCCTGCGAGGATAGGTGACGGTAAATCTCATAGCCGCATGGCCCAGCTTCATAGACAAAGTGCAGTTCCCTACTGGTGCTTTTGAGTTTTCTGACTGCTTTGTCCAATGAGGCCATGTCGCCGTTAATTTTTCCGTAATGCCGAACTTCTTTCGTTCCGGTGGTTTCGGCGATTACAATCTCTATGGAATCTTTGTGTACATCCATACCGACAACTGTGATAAAATATTTCATGACCTGCCTCCTTGTTTTTGGCTCTGTATCGGGATCACTCCCTAATATAACCCACGTTGATAAGGGGCAGGTCGCTTTTTTTAACTGTCAGCCATTATGTCTAGGGAATTATTCTGTATTCTGGTTCCCGGCTTTCGCCGGGACGACGCCTTGACCCCGGAGATGGCGGGGCCGGGGTGACGGCCAGTGAGACTTTTTACGATTTTATCATCGATGTCTATTATAGCATTTTTACCTCCGTATAGCCGAAGGGATGACCGAATATCTGGACCCTATCGAGGGATAGGAGAATATTATTTCGCCCCGGCGATTCTACTTGAAGGGGGAAAGGCTTTTGGTTACAATCAGGCGTTCTTATTTCTCGGGTCTTTTGGACCCGACAGACTAAAAATCCTTTTGGATTAAAGGGGGAGCCATGAGTATGAAGGAACTGGATCGTCGTGATTTTTTAAAAGTCATTGGTGCAGGGACTTTGGTTGCTGGAGCCAGTGCCCTTGGGTCGGGTGTTATGGTGCCGACCGGTTTGTGGGCAGCCACTCCTCAGATCAAGGGCCCGATCAAGGTCGGTTACCAGGCCGTTTCTTCCGGACCCTTAGCAGGGTATGGTGAATTCCACAAGATGGGATCGACCATGGCCGTTGAAGAAATCAACCAAAAAGGGGGCATTGCCGGGGTTAAGGTGGAAATGGAATTTCGCGATTCAACCATGAAAGCGGAAGATGCCATTAAAAACGCCCGTTACTTCGTGGACAGCTATGGGGCCGATTACCTGGGCGGGATCGACTCCTCCGGTCAAATCCTGGCCTTGGCCCCGATCGCTGAAAAATTGGACAAGGTCCTCATGGTCACCCACGCCGCCACGGAAAAACTGACCGAGGAATGGGTTTACAAAAAAGGCGTCAAACAGATCTTCCGCATCTGTAACCCCACCTATCACGACGGATATGCAGGTGCCATTATTGCCAAGGATCTGCCGGCCATGAAATGGGCCACCATTTCACCGAAATACGAATACGGCTTTACCTGCTGGAAGATGTTCCAGGATATGCTCAAAAAAGTGAAACCCGGCGTCTCTTTTGTAGCCGAATCCTGGGCCCCCGGCGACGCCACGGATTTTCGGTCTCATATCAACACCATCATGGATGCCAAGCCGGACGGCCTCTACAGCACCGAATGGGCCGGTTGGTTGATCAGTTTTATCAAACAAGCCAGGCAGGCCGGCCTTTTCGACAAGATCAAGCACGTCATGATCCCCATGGGAGCGGCCATGGATGCCCTGGAAGGATTAGGGCATGAATACCCCGACGGAATTTGGGCCTCAGCCCGTTATTTCTTCCTCTACCCCAACAACAAGAACAATAATGAATTTGTAGCCCGATTCCGTAAACGCTGGAATCATTATCCGGCCTACGTCGCCGAAACCAGCTATTCGTCCATTTACGCCTTGAAAGCAGCCGTGGAAAAGTCCGGATCGAAAGACACCAAGCCATTAATTCAGGCCCTGGAAGGAATGGAGTTGGACACACCTGCCGGGCGTCGCTGGTTCCGCAAGGAAGACCACCAGGCCATTTATGATGTCCCCTGGGGACAACTGAAGAGCGACCCCAAATATTCCTTTAAAATTTTAGGGAATATGAAGGTCATTCCAGCCAAAAGCTATTACGCCCGACCTCCTTTTGAGGGACCGGGAACCGAACCGCCGTTTGAAAAATAAACAAATGGACCGTGCCGACCCCCATGCCCCCCTTCCCTTGGGGGGAGGCAGGGGGTGGTAGCACCACACACCATGAAAATGGATTTTTGTTTGCTTTGAGCAATTTTAGCCGAACACCGAACCCTGAACGCCGAACGTTATTTTAAATATGCTCCAATCCATCGTCCATGTCCTCTTGGCCGGTTTATCGACCGGCATGTTCATCTGGCTGGTAGCCAGCGGCCTGAGCTTAATTTTCGGGGTTCTGGGGGTCCTTAATTTTGCCCATGGCAGTTTTTATATGTTAGGGGCCTATTTTTCTTTCACGGTTTTGAAATATTTAGGGGCTAATTTTTGGCTTGGTCTTCTTCTCGGTCCCTTGTGTGTTTGTGTTATCGGATTATTGGTAGAGCGTTTTTTCCTGCGCTATGTCTATCACCTGGCCTTGCCTTATCAGCTCCTGTTGACCTTTGCCTTTGTCCTCATCTTCGATAATCTGGTCAAGATGGTCTGGGGGGCCGGTTCCTTGAGTCCGCCGAATTTGAGCAGTTTGGGCGGTTCCCTGGTCATCCTGGGCAGAAAATTTCCGATCTATAATTTATTCATCATCGCCGTCGGCCCTTTAGTGGCCCTGGGGCTCTGGCTGATGATCGAGCGGACCTGGTGGGGTCGAATCATCCGAGCCGCCTCCTCGGATCGGGAGATGGCCGCGGCCATCGGCGTCCGGGTCCCGACCTTGTTCACCGGGGTCTTTGTTTTCGGAACTTGGCTCGGGGCCTTGGGTGGCGGTTTGGCCGTGCCTTATGTGGGCGTCCTGACCTCAGGCATGGGCGAGACCATCATCATCGAAGCCTTCATCGTAGCGGTCATCGGGGGTTTGGGGAGTCTGAAGGGCGCCTTTGTCGGGGCATTGATCATAGGGGTCCTGTCGGCCTTCGGGACCCGATTTTTCCCGGCCTTTGATATGTTCCTGACTTTTATTTTAATGGCCGTGGTGCTCTTATGGAAGCCCCATGGACTTTTTGGGGGAGCAAAATAGACAGGGCTCCTGCAACATTAAGCGGACCATCACTTAAAACCGAAACCGTCAACATAGCCATATGAAAAAATTCTGGAACGGATTTATCATAATCTTGATCCTTCTGGCCTTACTCGGGATAGGTCTCTTTGCCGGTCGATTCATCAATTACCTGACCATGCGGGTTATGCTCCTGGGAATCTATGCCTTGGGGTATAACCTCCTTCTGGGAAGAACAGGGCTTCTATCCTTTGGCCATGGGGCCTTTTATGCTGCAGGGGCCTATGGACTGGGACTTTTTTCCCTCCATCTGACCAGCCATCCCCTGTTGGCGATTCTGGTCGGAGTAGCCACTGCCGCCTTATTGGCCCTGATTATCGGGTTTTTCTGTGTCCGCCATACGGAAATATATTTTGCAATGCTGACCCTGGCCTTTGGCATGATGATTTTTTCTTTGGTCTGGAACGTCCGGGAGATTACCGGCGGCGACGATGGTTTGATCGGCATCGTTCGGGATTCCATCTCATTCTTCGGGCTTTTCAAAATCCCTATTAAGACCGACAGGCAATATTATTTCTTGGTCCTGGCTTTCTTTGTTTTAAGTGCCTGGGCCGTTCATCGGCTTCGAAACTCTCCCTTCGGACTAACCCTGGCCGGGATAAAAGAAAACGCCAATCGAAGTGAATTCGCCGGCGTATCCGTCAAAAATTATTGTCTGGCCGTTTTTGTCATCAGCGGGGCTTTTGCCGGTTTGGCCGGTGCCCTGGAAACCCTCCTGGAAAGCAATGCCCGGCCTTTTATGGCCCATTGGAGCCATTCGGCCGAACCCATCCTGGTGAGTCTTTTGGGGGGCCTGCAGAGCTTTTCCGGTCCTTTGGTTGGCAGCATCCTCTTCGTGGCCATGAGGGAAATGATACAACGATTCACCGAAAATTGGATGCTCTGGTTCGGGGTGGTCCTCCTGGTAATTATCATGGGGTTTAGAGGGGGTGTGGTGGGAGTCATTCAAAGTCTTTTCTCCCGTTCCGGGAAAGATGGAGGGACTTAAAGAGTGGGGGAGATCATCCTGGAAACAAGAAAATTATCCAATTTCTTTGGCATGATCTGTACGGCCTGGAAAATGGACCTTTCGTTTGAAGCCGGCGTCCTGACCTCCATTATCGGGCCCAACGGGGCCGGTAAATCCACCCTCATCAATCTGATTACCGGCAATTTGCCGGTCCAAGAAGGAACCCTCATTTTCAAGGGTCAGGATATCACCCGTCTATCCATTCATCAGAGAGTCCGTCTGGGGATCTGCCGATCATTTCAGGTTGTGAATATCTTTCCCGAGCTGACTATTTTTGAAAACCTGATGATTCCGGTCTTAACCATGGCCGGGAAATCCCGCTCCCTTTTTTCGCCCATTTCCAAGGAGGCCCCAAGCGCCCTTAAAGTAGAGGTCCTTTTGGAAAAGGTCGGTTTGAGCAAAAAGCGAAACATCATCGCCAATGCACTTTCTCATGGGGATCAACGGCTCCTGGAAGTCGGAGTGGCCCTGGCGGTTGACCCAATTCTGCTTTTTCTTGATGAACCCACCGCGGGCATGAATCCGGTGGAACGGGTCCAGCTCCTTAATAACATCAGACAGCTCTCCCGGTCCGGACGCACAACCTTTGTCCTGGTAGAACACGATATGGATATTGTTTTTTCCCTGTCCGAAAGGGTTATCGTCCTTCACCGTGGCATGGTCCTGGGAGATGGGAGTCCGGAGGAAATCAAAGAAAATAAACAAGTCAGAGAAGTATATTTGG
Source organism: uncultured delta proteobacterium (assembly GCA_963821645.1). Classification (GTDB taxonomy): domain Bacteria; phylum Desulfobacterota; class RBG-13-43-22; order RBG-13-43-22; family RBG-13-43-22; genus RBG-13-43-22. Next base: position 33,567 of record CAWGEQ010000025.1, read on the forward strand.
GAGATTCAGTTGACAACGGATAGTTTTATAAGGCAGGCAACGTTGTGATAGACGTTACTCCGCATCTTAGACCCTCTGGGCATTTTCTATCGACAAAATTGAAAAGATGATCCTTCAATAAGTTATGTTATTACAAGCCTCCAACATCGACACCTATTACGCCACCAGTCATATCCTTCAGGGGGTTTCTTTCTCAGTTGCCGAAGGGGAAGTGGTCGCTCTTTTAGGTCGTAACGGCGTGGGGAAAACGACCACCCTTCGTTCGATCATCGGACTGACGCCGCCAAAAAGGGGCTCGATCCTCTTTAATGGCCGGGAGATCATGGGACAACCGGCTTATAACATCGCCCGACAGGGGGTGGGTTATATGCCCGACGACCTGCGGATCTTCCCGGACCTAACTACCGAAGAGAATCTGGATATTGCCAAGAGACTTTCCAAACGGACTGGGTACTGGGACCGGGATCGGGTCTTGGATCTTTTCCCTAAGCTCAAAGATTTATTAAAGGCCAAAGGGATAAATCTCTCGGGCGGTGAAAAAAAGATGCTCGGTATCGGCCGGGCCTTGATGGCCAATCCCTCTTTGCTGCTTCTGGATGAACCCTCCGAAGGATTGGCTCCTTTGATAGTCGCCAATCTGATCGATGTCTTGGGCCGGATTCAACAACAGGGGGTCACCATCCTCCTGGCCGACCAGAACCTCAAATTCTGCCGGAAGGTCTGCCACAGGGGCTATATCCTCGAAAAAGGGATGATTCAATATGAAGGTCAAATGGAAGAAATCTGGCAGGACGAAGAGGTCATCAAAAAATATTTAGTAGTCTAATATCCTGTCCTCCAATAGCCCAAGAGATTTATCTTGACATTACCCTGATGCAGTTATTACCATGTAAATAGGATGGATTTATTGCACCTTAAGCCTTTTCTACGGATTCTCCCAGATAAGTCGACTCAACGAATACCCGGTAATAAATTTTACCGACAGGAAGGTTATTTACATGCACGATTTGCACTCTAAAATTCCAAAAAAAAATCCCATCCCCATCCCGCCTAAAACCGTGGAAGAAACTCAACTGGACTTTAGCTTCCTGGCGGACCTGGCCTTGAAGACCGTTTATGCGGATGCCAATTGCACCACGGCCCGGGCGGCGGAGAAACTGTGCCTGTCGGCGCCGCTGGTCGAAACACTGCTCCAGCACCTCTACCACGAAAAACTGATCGAAAGTCGCAGCGAGATCAGCTACCTGAACCATCGTTACGCCATGCTCGATCGGGGGTGGCAGCGGGCTAATCGACTGTTAGACCTCAACGGCTACATTGGACCAGCCCCGGTCTCCCTGCAATCCTATACCGAAATGGTTTCGCAGCAGAGACAGGACCGGGAACCGGTATCGCCGGAATTTGTAAAAAAAGCCCTGTCCGAACTTGTTTTGCCTGAAAATATCCACCAAACCTTGGGGTTGGTAGCCAATTCCCGGCGCAGCCTTTTCATGTTCGGCGAGAGTGGAAACGGGAAGACCTCAGGCGCTGTGGCGCTCCACTCCGCCCAGCCCGGGGAGGTCTGGATCCCTTATGCCATCGAGGTGGACAACCAGGTCATCAAAGTTTTCGACCAGCACAACCATTTACCGATAGAAACTAATAACAACAGGTATGACAAGCGCTGGATAAAAATCAAGCGCCCCCTGGTGATCGTCGGCGGGGAGATGACGATCGATAGCATGGACCTGGTCTACAGCCGCACGGCTCGGTTTTACGAGGCCCCGTTCCAGGTAAAAGCCAACGGGGGGACCCTGATCATCGACGACTTCGGCCGGCAGCGGGTCGACCCCGCGGATCTGCTGAACCGCTGGATCATCCCCCTGGAACAGGGCACGGATTACCTGACCCTGCACACGGGGAAAAAGATTGAGGTCCCTTTCGAGCAACTGCTCATCTTCGCCACCAATCTGGATGTCAAGGACTTGGTGGATGAGGCCTTTTTGCGCCGGATGGGGTACCGCCTTTATATAGGTCCGCCGACCCGGGAACGTTACAGCGCCATTTTCCAAAAGGTGGCCGAAGCCCATGAGCTCGATTATGACCAGAAACTGCTTAAGTTTATTTTTAATCGTTATGAGAATGAAAAACGCTTCATGAAATGTTGTGAACCCCGGGACCTTATTCTCCGATGTCTGGATATTTGCCGGTATAGCGATCAGCCTCCCGGCCTGTCTCAGGATCTGCTTGAACTTGCCTGGATCAATTACTTCGGAGAAAAATAAGGCCAGACCAATTGACTCAGTTGTTCTTGGCCTATCTGCTCTTCTGCCCACTCTTTACATAATTCTGTGTCATGGGACTATTGACTCCCATAATGCCAACGAAATATCCCCGTGCCCATATAAGCATCTCCCGGTACTTCCTGCCTGATTCCGGAAATTCTTGGCCCAATTATCCGAATTTTACCCTGATCGACTTTTAAGCCCCGGTGCATCGATGCCCGGGAGTCCTGCCTAAAGGAGAAAAATTAGACGTCTGGTGAAAGACCAAATAAAAAAGCCCATCCCCTTTTCGAAGATGGGCCATGATCAGGTATAATACAGAAAAAATATATTTAATGAATTGAGGCGCTGTTGGGGTCCAGCTTGACCGTAATGGCAATCTTGTACAAGAGGGTAAGGATCAGAAACCCGGTGGACCAGATCCCTAAACCGATAAAGATTTCGAACACGGTGGGGACGTATTCGGTAATATGCTCCAAGGGGGAAGGCACAAAACCGGCGACCACCAGGGTCAGCCCTTTCTCGATCCACAGCGAGCCGAAGACCCCGATAGAAGCGGCCACCAGCCAGGCATTGCTTTTTCTGGCCAACGGTAACAGCAGAATAAGGGCGGAAAGACATCCGGCCACCACCGAGATCCAAGTCCAGGCCACATATTTGTGATGGCCTTCTAGACCCCAGAAAAGATATTGAAAGGCGTGCTTGTGTCCTGGGATATTACTGTAAAAGGCGGTAAAGATCTCCAGGATGACAAAAAAGATGCTGACCAGCATGGCATAGGTGACAATATTTCGCAACTTGTTGACGGCTTCCTGACCGGGATCAAATTTCGTTAACCGTTTGACCAACAGGGCCAGAATGATCAATAGGGCCGGGCCGGCTGCAAAGGCCGAGCCCAAAAAGCGGGCGGCCATGATGGCCGTCAGCCAGAAATGGCGGCCCGGAAGCCCGGCGTAGAGAAAGGCCGTGACCGTGTGGATGCTGACGGCCCAGGGGATGGAAATATAGATGAGCGGTTTGACCCACTTGGGCGGTGCCACGGCCTTTCGCTCAGCGGTCAGAATATTCCAGCCGATGAAGAGGTTCAGAAATAAATAGCCGTTCAAAACGATCATGTCCCAAAAAAGGATCGAGTTGGGCGTGGGATAGAGCATGACATTGAGTATCCGGGTCGGATAACCGAGATCCACGGTAATAAACAAAATACACATGGTCACTGCGGCAATGGCCAGAAATTCGCCCAGGATGGTGATTTTACCAAAGGCCTGGACGTCGTGCAGATAGTAGGGCAGGACCAACATGACCGCTGAGGCGGCCACACCGACCAGAAAAGTAAACTGGGCGATATAGAATCCCCAGGAAACGTCTCGGCCCAACCCGGTTATCCGCAACCCTTCCTTAAACTGATAGAGATAACAGGCAAAGCCGATGCCGATAAAAAACAACAGACAGAAGATCCAGCTCCAATAGCCTTTCGATCCAGACAGCGCCTTTTCAAACATAATCACCTCATACCAAATAATAAATATTAGGTTGCGTTCCTAAACTGGGTTTGCGTCGAATGGAATAATTTTCCTTAAGGAGTTTTCGCACTTCGGAAAGGGGATTCTCCAAATCGCCGAAGGTCATGGCCCCGTTGCTGGCCTCCACACAGGCCGGATAGAGGCCCTTGGCGATTCGTTCTTCACAGAAATTACACTTTTCGACCACCCCTTTGGACCGAGTAGGATATTCCGGATTGGTGGGTTCCTTGACAAAGCGTCTCGGGTCCCCCCAGTTAAAGCTTCGGGAGCCATAAGGGCAACCGGCCATACAAAAGCGGCAGCCGATGCAGCGGTGATAATCCATCATGACGATGCCGTCGGACCGTTTAAAGGTGGCCTGGGTGGGACAGACCCGGACACAGGGAGGATTCGTGCAGTGGTTACAAAGGACTAAGAAAGGCTTATGTTCCATGCCTTCCGGCAGAAATTGATTTTGATCATCGGGGAAGACATTTTCGTACTGATCCTTCCAGATCCATTTGATCTCCTGGCGGACATTGTCCACCTTGGGGATATTATGGGTCTTATTGCAGGCATCGATACATCTTTGGAAATCTTCCGGGGTCTTAAATTTACGGGTGTCGATGACCATGGACCAATGTTTGGCCGCCGTTAAGGGACCCTTCATCTGGGCTTCGACCGCACCGGGTTTCAGGATCTCAAAAGCAGCCTTGCCCCCCAGGCCCCAGAGGGAAGCGATCCCGGCAATCCTTAAAAAATCTCTCCTATTGATGCCCATCACTTTGTCTCCTTCGGTGCAATATGGCAGTCCCAGCAAAAGGGTTTGACCTCCATATAATTATGGCATTGGTCGCAAAACTGGGTCTTGTTGGAATGACATTTCATACACCCGTTCTGAAGACTCTTATCAAAAACCCGCCCATCCGCAGTGGTATATAAACGTTTATAATCGCCCCGGACCACTTCAAAGCGCCATTGATCCAAGATCTTCATGTGGGTGGTGATCATGGTGGCCTTGGGTTCGAGACATTGTTTGACCTTCATCTGTTGAATGACCGGCGTGTCTATTTTAGGATCCGGTTTGGCAGAGGCCTTTCCCAGATTGTACCAGAGAGGAAAGGTGACCAGGACCACAAAGACAATAATCATTGGAATGACTTTATTTTCGTCGTACATCATTCTTCACTGTCCTCCTCGGTTTCTTCTCCCAAAGGTTCACCGCGCAGATTGGTGGTCCGCTCGATCTCCCCATCCATAACCAGGGCATTGGCCACCAATTCATGGAGACCGGTGACCCCGACCTCGGGAGCCCAGTATTCCATCAGGGTGCTCAAAGCCGCCCGGTCAATGGCGCAGATGTTGGCCAGCATATTGACCCCGTGTCTTTCCTGGACAAAGCGCACGGCATTGGCCCTGGGGAAACCTCCGCGCATCCGCAGTTCCATATCCTCCCCGGCATTCAAGCCCGATCCGCTGCCACAACAGAAGGTTTGCTCCCGGATCGTCCCCTCGGGCATCTCGAAGAAATTATTGCAGACACTCCTGAGCACATAGCGGGGTTCTTCTAAAAAACCCATGCCCCGGGCGGTATTGCAGGAATCGTGGTAAGTCACCTTAAGGTGGTCGTTGCGGCTGGGGTCCAGTTTTAATTTTCCATTCTTAATCAGGTCGGCGGTAAATTCAACGATATGGACCATTTTGGTGGAAGCGGCATTCTCAAATCGGGTCCCGGTAATCGGGGAAACGGGCAGTTCCAGAAAATCGGCTGGGCCGTTCATGGTATCCATGTACTGGTTGACCACCCGCCACATATGGCCACATTCGCCGCCCAGGATCCATTTAACCCCCAAACGCTTGGCCTCGGCATACATCTTGGCGTTAAGCCTTTTCATCATTTCATGGGAGGTAAAAAGTCCAAAGTTCCCTCCCTCTGAGGCATAGGTGCTCCAGGTATAATCCAGACCCAGCTCATGAAACAGCATTAGGTAGCCCATGCAGGTATAGGTCCCCGGGTCGGCAAAGACATCCCCGGAGGGGGTGACGAAGAGAATCTCGGCCCCTTTCCGGTTGAAAGAGGGGTCGGGCCGGATACCGGTAACCCCTTCGACTTCGTCCAGAAAGAAGTCAATCATATCCTTAAAGGCATGGGGTTCGATCCCAAGATGATTTCCCTTTCGGAAGCAGTTGGCCACCGGACCGGCGATCCAGTCGATATTCAGCCCCAATAAGTTCAGGAGCTCCCGGCCGATAATGGTCACCTCGGCGGTGTCGATGCCGTAAGGGCAAAAGACGGAACACCGGCGGCACTCGGTGCACTGGAAGAAATAACTCCACCATTCTTTGATGACCTCTTCGGTCAGGTCCCGGGCACCGACCATTTTCCTAAAGATCTTGCCAGCCGTGGTAAATTCCCGACGGTAGACCGACCGTAAGAGTTCAGCCCTTAAGACCGGCATGTTCTTCGGGTCCCCGGAACCGATAAAGAAATGACATTTATCGGCGCAGGCACCGCAGCGGACACAAATATCCATAAAAATATGGAAGCTCCGATATTTACTGATCCGCTCCCGGATGCCTTCAATGACAATCGCCTTCCAATTATCCGGCAATTTCCAGTCGGCATCCAGGGGGTTCCAAACCCTCGGATTAGGAAGCCCCAAAGTCTCCAGGTTTTTAGGCTGGGCGGCATAACAAAAGGTACCCGGTTTTATTTCCGCCGGGGTATTCATCCATCCCTTAAAGAAGGGGGGAGAATGCTTTATCTGGGATAATTCTTCAGGAGATGGGACGTTTTTTACAGCCATGGTTACTCCTTCTCCACTGGGATTCCAGCCTCTTTCATTTTTTCTCTAAACTCGTCTTCGTATTCTTCATAGGTATGAATTTTAACCGGGTAATTCCAGGGATTGATGTGCCTGACCATCCGATTGTTATTGGCCATCATACGAGTGGGACTTAAAAAGAGCCCCCCTAAATGGACCAATTTACTAAAGGGAAAATAGGCAAACAGGCAACTGACCAAAAAAAGATGCATATAAAAAAGGACCCCGATGCCCTGGGGAAGGACCGGGCTAAAGGTAACCAACCCCATGGCCAATTGCTTGACGCTGACGATATCCACTTTCAGCAGGTAACGCATTAGAATCCCGGTGGTCGCAATGGCCATGATTAAAAACAGGGGGAAATAGTCGGTGGGCAGGGAGATATAACGGACCGAAGGAATATAAACCCTTCTCAGCAGTAAATAGGCGGCGGCGGCCAACAGAATGACGCCGCTGAGCAGCATGCCGGGAAGTCCCAAACCCGGTATGGGTCCGATCCCGGTCTGCATAAATCCATCGAGGAATTCTATGAGATTGACAAAGCCCGGCACCGGGTTAGTAAAAAACCTTAGATGTCTGATCAAGACCACCAAAAAAGAATAATGGAAAAGGATGGCCGACAGCCAAAGCCATTTTTCCCACTCATAGGTGACCCGCGGGCCTTCCCTGAATTCCATGGTGGAATTCCGAAAAAGGGAGCGAAATAGCAGGACCTCCAAGACCATCCTGCCGAAAACGCCTGCTGCGGTGGAGGGGTTCTCAAGTTTGTTTTGTTTGATCCAGGGAAAGGATTTTTGTTGGCCGGCGGTGGTGGGAATGCGAAAAGGGACAGGAGAAAACGACCAAAGGAGCAATCGACCGACAACCCCCGCCAAAAAGGTGATCATGGCCAAATATGGAATAATGACCCCGAATAAAACCTGCAGGTTAGCCACCTGCATCCCCACAAAGGGAACGAAAACGAGAACCAGTACCGTGATGAAGGATAAGATAATGCCCAATATAAAATTCATGAATGTCTACCTCTCCTCATTAGGTTAGGCCCTGAAAGGATAAACTAAAACCTTAAGAAACGGAAGGCGTCCCCGGCGGATCTTCAACGACCAGTTTGGCCCTTTTAAGGAGCCGGACGGTTCTATTTTGCAACTCGTTTGCCTTTAGATCATAAATTTTTTCCCGGCACTTCATAAAGACATCGAACGCCAGAAGGGCCAAGGCATCTATGCGCGACTCGAAATCCAGCAAGACCTTCCCGATTCGGTTTTCCTCGACCTCTTGCGCCAGCTCCTCTCGGATCACCTCTTTAAGCAAGAAGATAAAGGCGACCGCCTGGGAAGCCGAAAAATCTTGAATGGCTCGGATGCGAATAATATTGTCGAGAAAGGGCTGCAGGGTATTGACGTCGTCGCCTTGGAAAAGGCCTTCGATGATGGAGCCCAATTCCTGAAAAAGGATATGGCCCACCGGATTGGCAAAACGGTTCTTTTTATTTTTCAAGAATCCAGCGGTTTCTTCGGGGTAGGTCTTAATAGACAGATCAAACCACCGCTTAACGATAGCCGATTTTTTTTCGGCGACGACGCTCTCTAAACCCATGATGATTTCATATTACAGGTGACAAGTGAAGGGTGCGATCCTTTTCATTCCCGTCACCCGTCACTCGTCACTCGTAACTCGATCTGTCTTTATACGCAACCGGTCGGCTTGGGAAGTCCGGCCATCTTGCAGGCCCCTTTACCGGGTCCAGAGGGAAAAAGCTCATAAATATATTTGAGCTTAAATCCGGTTACCTTGGAGAGAATCCGGACCATGGGGGCGATACCGTTTTTCTTGTAATAATCTTGCAGGATATTGATCACCTTCCAATGCTCCTCGGTCAGTTCTTTAATCCCCTCGGATTCTTTTACATAATCGACCCATTCCCGGGTCCAGCTATTGAAGTCATCGATAAATCCATCTTCATCAACGCCAAAGCTTTTTCCTTTAAATTCAACGATAGGCATTCTTACTTCCTCCTCGTAAAATATTTTTTTGTGGCCAATACATGACCTATTTTCTTCAAAATGTCAAGGGGATTTTTTTTAACGGATTCCCCCCAAATTTACCCGGATTAATCGGGTTCGAAAACCGTTTCCCAGAAGATCCAAGGTCAAAAATGCACTCTGGAGGACAAGGGCATTAGGCCCCTTCCCTCGAGCGGAAGCGATTCTTCCGCGCCGCGGATCTTATATCGATCAGCCTGCTCCACCAGGGAATGGGCCCACCCCGGAGTCCCTAATGCATGGAGATGGGTATAGGTCGCCAGAACGTTTTTGTAAACGATGCCGTCCCTGAGCCCGTCCAGGCCGAACCCTTTAACCATTTTAAAAACAGGACTGGTTCGGCAGGAATCCCAGTCCAAAACCCGTGAATAATGAAACTCATGTCCTTTCAGTACGGCACCGACCGAGAAAAAAGGATTTTTCTTCAGGACCCTCACTTGGGTGTATCCATGGCCTTGGGGTTTCTTCTCCAGAACAAAGCTCAACGGCAAGGTCCCCACCATGGGATAGGTCTTCCCCTGATAAATCAAGGTCTCCCCCAAATACATCAGTCCCCCGCATTCGGCGTATACCGGCAGCCCCCCCTCTATGGCCTCCTTCAGGGCCGAGCGGAAAGAATCGTTTTGGGCCAGCAGAAGAGCCTGGGTCTCAGGAAATCCCCCTCCGATATAGAGGCCATCCAGGGCGGCCGGAAAGTCTCCGCTAAGGGCATTTAAAAAAACCAGATTAGCTCCGGCTTTTTCCAGGGCCTCCAAATTTTCCGGATAATAAAACTGAAAGGCCTCATCCTGGATGACCCCGATCAGAGGCTTGGACAAAGCAGAACTTGCTTTTTTTAGACAAACCGGGTGGGTGATGAAGGACTTCATGAAGGGGGCATTAAAGGCCAAGTCCTTAAGTCCTTCCAGGTCCATATAACTTTCCGCCATTTTTTGAACCGATTGTACGGCCTTTTCTACTTCAGGATGCTCCTGAAAAGGCAGGAGCCCCAAATGACGTTCCGGAAAATGAGCGGATGACATCCTCGGTATGGCGCCTAATATGGGGAGACCACAATAGTGTTCAACGGCCTTTCGAATAATGATTTCGTGCCGGCTTCCGGCAATATGGTTCAAAACGATCCCCTTCAAATTCAAATCGGGATCAAATTGCTGACAGCCCAGAATCAGGGCCGCCACCGTTCTGGTCGTCTTGGTACAATCCACAATCAAGACCAAAGGGGTTTTTAACATCTTGGCCAGTTGGGCACTGCTGTAGGTCCCCTGGGGGTTAATCCCGTCAAAAAGACCCCGGTTACCTTCGATCAGGGATAATTCTCCTGCTTGCGCCCGGTACTGAAAGGAATGAATGACGGTGGTCTTCCCCATTAAAAAAGGGTCCAAATTAAAACACGGGCGGCCGGCTGCCATAGCCAACCACCCGGCATCGATATAATCCGGTCCCTTTTTAAAGGGAGTTACTTTAAGGCCACGAGACCTCCAAGCCGCCAGAACTCCCATAGAGAGAATGGTTTTACCGGACCCCCCCCGAAGGGAGGCCATCATGATGCGTGGAAGGCCCATGTTCTTCAGATCTACTTCAAAACGACTTTAGATGGGAGGTTACCCAAGGAAAATGGGTTATTCCCCTTCCTCGGCTGCGCCCTGTTTCCCGGCCCCTTTTATCCCGTACATGGTCGTGCTCCCGCTGGACCAGTATTCGAGCATTCCCTGCTGGACCATATTGTTAACCAGCTTATTGACCTCCCGGGGTTTCCAGTCGGGCAGCATGGCATAAAAATCTTTCAAATAAAACTTGGATTTGCCCTTTTTCTTTTCCAAGCCATCCATAACAATTTTTTGAGCTTCGGCTACTTCCATTTTCATCCTCTTTCGTTAGGAGTTTCGAGTTTGGAGTAGAGAGTTCGGAATGGTGTGTTTGGCGAGTCTTTACTCCGAACTCATCACTCCGAACCCTTATCGTTTTCTAACAGAACTTAGGCCGTAAACTTAAATTGGGAAGTTTGCCTCCAGGTATAATAGGCCGGATCCCGGAAATCATCGATCAGATGATGGCTGAATTCCAGACCGGTCTTATCAAAAAACCGTTCCCAACCGATCCTTTCGGCCCATTCCCCCAACCGTTCATATTTCCTGGCATCGGCGGCATAGACCTCGACGATATTCTTAATACAATCCGTCACCTCCGGCCAGCGGGGGACATTATTAGGCAGGAAGGCCACAACCACCTTGGAAAACTTGGGTGGGCTGATCCGGTTGGACACTTTGCCGCCGACCATGATGACAATGCCGTCCCCCTGGGAGTCGGCCAAAGGCATGGCCGGGCACATGGTATAGCAGTTGCCGCAGAACATACAGCGGTCCACATTGACCGCTACGGCCTGGGCCTCGCTTCCATCCGCTTTTTTGATCTTGGCCGGTTTGATGGCCGCCGTCGGACAGGCGGCTATGGCCAGGGGAATTTCACACACCTTATCAATAACCTCGGCGTCGATCATAGGTGGTTTACGATGATACCCCAGGATGGCGATATCGGAACAATGGACCGCCCCGCACATATTCAAACAGCAGGCCAGGGAAATCCGGACCTGAGCCGGCATCCTCATGTGGGTAAAATCATCAAATAGTTCATCCATGACCGCCTTGACCACGCCGGAGGCATCAGTGGCCGGCGTATGACAATGGAGCCAGCCCTGGGTGTGGACAATGTTGGTAATCCCGGATCCGGTACCACCGACGGGAAACTTATAGCCGCCTCCCGGCTGTTTGCGGCTCAGGAGATCCTGTTTTAAGGGTTCGACTTTGGACAGATCATCCACCATGAATTCTATGTTATTCCGGGTGGTAAAGCGAAGATGCCCAGCGCAGTGTTTGTCGGCGATCTCACAGATCTCCCGGATATGAGAAACACTCATCACCCGTGCTCCGCCGACCCGCACGGTAAAAACCTTGTCTCCGTTTTCAGCCACATGGACCAGTACCCCGGGTTCCAAAATGTCATGATAGGCCCACTTTCCATAGTTATTCTTGATGACCGGAGGAAGAAAACCCTCATAACTCCTCGGGCCGATATCGGTAATTCTATCCTTTAAAGGATTTGATGGATCATAAGGCATCGGTAGTTACCTCCTATCTCTGATGATACTTGCGATATTCATTAATGTCTCTTTCAAACCCGCCCTCGACTTCTTCGGCCTTCCAGAAGATATAGGGGTTGGTCCTGGGTTCCTTAACCATCTGGGGAACCGGTTTCAGTTCGGTCGCTTCCAGAAGTTTCTGAAACCCTTTCCTCTTGATTAATTCCCCGAGACGTTCCCGGTTCTTGCCCTCTTCCATCCAATAATCCCAGATCTTCTCGATCAGTTCTTTGATTTCCGTGTAGGGAGGCTCGGCTTTCATAAAAGGAACCAGAAGGGAACCCATCTGGGCCCCATCCAGGATGGGGGCCTTGGCCCCGACCAAAATGGACAACCCGGTATCTTGACCGATCCGCAAGGCCTGAGGCATGGCGTCAATGCAGTGCATGCAGCGAGTACACTCGGAGTCGAAAATCTCCAGCTTTTTCCCGTCCCAGCCCATACAATTGGTCGGACAAAGGTCAATCACTTCTTTTTGGATGTCAAAGGCACCCCAATCACGCCCACTGTGGGCACCGGCATTGGGCTTTAATTCCCCGGCCACATAGGCGGCAACGGCTTTTTGATCGATGCGGATGTTATCCCGCCAGGTGCCGATAAAAGACATATCGGACCGGGCAATGGAGGCCACGCAGCAATTCGGACAGCCGTCGAATTTAAATTTAAATTTATAGGGGAAGGCCGGCCGATGGAGATAGTCCTGATATTCGTTGGTCAGGTCAAAACAAAGGGCCATCGTATCATAACAGGCGTATTCACAGCGGGATTTGCCCAGACAATCGGAAGGGGTCCTGAGGTTGGACCCGGAACCGCCCAGGTCCTGATTCATATCATGGGTCAGTTCCCAAAAAACCTCTTCCAACTGAGGGGTATGGGTACCCAAAAGGACGATATCCCCGGTAGAACCATGCATATTGGTGATGCCGCTGCCCCTTCTCTCCCATAAGTCACATATTTTTTTAAGATACTCGGTGCTATAATATTTACCTCCCGGTTGATTGACCCGGATGGTATGGAAATGGGCCACTCCAGGAAACATCTCCGGTTGATCGCAGTATCTGCCGATAACGCCCCCCCCATATCCAAAAACACCGACGATGCCGCCGTGTTTCCAGTGGGTGCGCTTATGAACATAGGTCAGTTCCAAAACACCCAGGATATCCTCACAAACATCAACGGGTATCTGGAAGTCGACCCCTTTTTCGTTCTTGGCCCGAGATTCTGCCTCTCGTTTTATATCGCTTACAAAACTCGGCCACGGCCCGCTTTCTAATTGATCCAGCAGGGGTGTTTTATGCTTCATTAGTATAACCTCCCATTCTATAGTGATAATAAATAATTACCGGTACAAGTGGTTGCGCCTAATTAAGGCCTTGTTTATTTTTACCCACCTCCTCTCAAAAATATATGGCTTGTCTATCAACGTTGTCTTCCTTCCGGCAATCCGTTAAAGATCAAGACCGTCTTTCCTATGTGAAAAAAAAGACAAAACCCCTCCCACCCCTCTTCTTTGACCGGGTTTCAAACCCTAAAGGGGTGTTTAAAGGAATTTTAAATAAAATCCGAACCTTTTTTTCAAAACCAACCTATAAAATAGTTATTCGGCTTTTGTCAATAAAAAAACGGTTAATTTCAAGAGTCCCTTCGTTATTTAGTGTCCATCCGAAAACAGTATTTTTCCGGATGGAGCAGGCAACCATCAGCTGTTAGCTTTCAGCAAAATCCTTTACATTAATGGGTTAGCTGAGTGCTGATTGACACTAAAAGCTTCATCCGGAAATTTTGGATTTCCGGATGAGAACTATTTAAGACCATGCATGAGGTCATGGACCCTGGCGAGGTGGAGGACCAGACCCTGTTGGATTACCGGCAGGTCCGGGGTCTGGGGGTCGTAGGATTCCAAAAGGGCCAAGAACCGTTCGATCAAGGCCTCCCCGGAAATTCGGCTCGAGGTTTCAAAAAAATTCTTCCCAAAACCCGGGGCCAAAACCCCTTCTCTTTCTTTGACTTGCAGGGCCTCTTGGAAACCCTCCCAGGTCATATCCAGGCATTCATCCTCGGCCCAAATGAGTTCACCGACTCCGTCCAGCCGATCCAATCTCATCCTGATGGACAGATTCAAGAAAAAGAATAAGAGGGCTTCATTTCTATCCATTTCGGAAGGATCGGCCATGGCCCCGTATTGTCTGACCGTCACCAGCCGGACTTCCACCCCGTCATCCGCCACCTTAACCACAAAATCTCCGGCCCCATGGTGCCAGGGGAAAATTTGCTCATAGGTATCGGGGTGGTAATAAAGGGTCAAAATCTTTGAAATTTGTGCATAAAGCTGCCTGCTTTGCCCATGGGAGAGATAGTTAGGTCTTGGGCTTCCATCCCAAAGGATCAGCTTCCGGCTGTTGTCAACAGGATCGATAGAATGATGAAACTCATAAAACCCTTCAAACCAGTCAGCCAGGAACATGCTCACTGGCCCTGCCTGACCTCCTTGGATTGAGGGGCCATCCAAATCCGTATAAAAATAAACATACGGTAACCAGGGGTAAGGATAATTTTCCGTAAGGGTTCTTAAGTTCCTTACCTCCCAAAACAGAGCCGCCCGCCCCCTTTCGGTCAAGGCAACATTCATGACGAATCGGGCGCATCCCCGGGGGGTATCCACCTCAATTTTAGCCGGGTGATAAAGATTGCCGTGTTTTTCGGCATAAATACGAATGTCTTGCAGGTCCGAAACCGATAGAGGGCAAGCCAATTGTTTTTGGGCGGCTTCCAGAAGCAGCGCACAGGATTCCCCAATAATCACCTCTTTTATGGCCTGAAAATAGCGGCCATAGGTCCAAAGTCTTTCTTCGGTCTCACATGAGCCGGATCGATGATCGGGTAAAGGGGTCTTGAGCCATGGGGCGTCCATGGGGACTTTTCCCTGTAGAGAGGAAGACAAAAACTGAATATTGGGCAGGATTGCTTGGGACAAAGGGGATCCCTGCTTATTTTTTGAAAAAATATTTTGTTGGAGGGAGAATAAGGGAAGAGAAACTGAATGGATTCGTAAATAAAAGAGGGTTAACCTTTTCGTCATTCCCGTGGAAACGGGAATCCATTGTCTTTAATTGATTACCCATGGCCTGAATTCCCGCCTGGGCGGGTATGACGATTTTTTCAAGTTTGTCAAATTTCATGAACACGGTTTGCCCCGGTAAGGCTCCAACTCTTCTAAAAACCGGGGATTCACCGCAAACCCGTAAGTCCTGGCCTGATCACAATGGGTAATGGCCGACGCATAGTCTCCTTTTTCGAAATAGGCCAAGGCCAGATTGTTATGGGCCACGGCAAAGGTGGGGGCCATTTGCAGGACCTTTTGCGAGGCGGCAATGCTCTCTTCCAGCCGCCCTTGCATGAAATAGGCACTGGCCAGGGTGGCCAGGCCCTGGATTAATTGGGGATTGATGGCCACCGCCTTTTCCAGAGAATCGACGGCCGCCTCGATTTCCCCCTTTTGTAAATAGGCAAAACCTAAATTACCGTAGGCCACGGAAAATTTGGGCCTCACCTTTATCGCCTCCAGGTTAAACCGAATGCAGCCTTCCAGGTCCCCTCGTTGAAAACAGATCCCTCCCAGGTCTACATAGGCCTCGACTAAAGTCGGGCTGCTTTCAATGGCCGCCTGGAATTCTTCAACCGCCTCATCCCAGTTACCCTGTTTAACCAGGGCCACCGCCAGGTTATAATGGCTGGTGCCGCAGTCCGGGTTTTTGGCCAGGCCGGTCTTTAGATCGGCAATATATTCTTCCGTGGTTTGGGCTCGATTTTTGGTTACCGTCTTCATGGATACCTCTCAATGGGATACTATCCGTTCCGCTTCCTGATTCTTGTTAAATGTCTTTGTTTTTTTCCTTCTCATACCAAAGACAAAAGGCGTACATCCCTTTATATTTATCCTCTTCATTAATCAGCCCCTTGCATATCTCCCAGGCCCCTTCACCGAAGGCGTTGCTGTATTCGGAAAAATCACAGGCCGCTAAAAAAGATCGGGCCAGTTCCCTGGCCGTCAGATTTTGTTTATTATCACGCAACTCGATGGGGTCCTTTGGTTCCATAAAAGGGTCCCATTTCTCATACCCTTTTTTCAAAATGTGCTTTTGGACCTTCGGGGACATACCATCAAAGATGGCCTTCTTCCGCGCTTCGACTTCGGGGGATAATTCAACCACTGGTTTACTCCTTAATCGGGAATGGCCTTCATCGTTTAGTCCCGCTTGGCGGGATTCGTCGAAACCCCTTTTGATACTCGCGGGCGCCCGCCGCAAACGGGCATAAGGGGTTAAGTGGAACAGACCGGTTTTAACCCAAAATATTCTTCATCATAATCGGTAAGCAAGACGGTGGAAAGGGGCACCAGTCTTTCCTCAAGCCGATTGTCCTGGGTTCCGATTTCTTTCAACATTTCCTTGGAAAGGACCTGCAGATGCTGGTTGATTCGGTCCAGGTTGATGGAGGTATAGGCAACCCCTTCTTTAAAGCCAGAATTTCCGCAGGTGTGCCCGGTACCCCGAATGATCGTCGGCAGGCCGTAGATCCTGCAGGTAATGGGTCTGAATCCATATAGGGCGCACAAGTCGGACTCGTCCAGAAAGGGGCAGCGAACCCGTTCTTCGGCCAGGAGGGGAAAAATCTCCTCTTCGGATTTTTCCCCCTGGGTTATCATCTTAAGGATTCTTCGTCTGATCCGGTAGGACTGGCGGTCGGCCCTATCCGCCCTGTCCAGTATAGGGTCTTGAAGATCTCTATTTAAGGATCCGTAAAATTGATAATTGATATAGACCGATTCGATCAGGGACAAGTCAAAGACGGCGTTACAACAGTCGGAACAATGTTGAACACAGCGGATTCCATCCGGATGGGCTTCCCGGATCTGCGCGACCGATTTTTCCACCCCCTGAACCAGGGTTTCATATTTGATAAAGGTATTTTTAAAATCTAACATGGTTGAACCAATAAGCTGAGCTTTTCTATATTATCCCTGGCAAACTCGATGGTCGGATCCAACTCCAGGGCCATCTGGTAAAGCTTTATGGCCTCGGAATAAAACCCCAATTCCCTCAGATTGGACCCGATGTTGGCATAATCAATTCCGGATCCGGGGTCGATCTCAATGGCCTTCTCAAAAGCCTCGATGGCCTTATGGTGCTCTTTTAATTTAAAGTAACAAAAGCCCAGGACATTGTAAATTTCTTTTTGGTCGGCATTGCATGTTTTTGCCCGGTCCAAAAATTCAATCGCCTGCTCATACCGCTCCAGATCTTTCAAGCAGACTCCTAAATGACAGTAAATACTGCTTAGATCAATATCCCGGGGGTTTAATTGCAGGGCCTTCTCAAAATAGCCCATGGCCTCTTCCGGTTGGTCGTTCCTCTCTAAAGCGAAGCCGAGGAAAAAGTTGACTTCATACCGGTCCGGAAAAACCCGGGCTATTTTTTGGAGGTGCACAGCGGCCTCTTCCGGGTCATCCATCATGGAAACCAGCTTGGCCAGAGTGGAACAGGACCCCCGTATGTCTGGTTCGGTCTCGGAAATGGGCCCCGGGAATAATCGTATAAACCGCCGGAATCCCTAACTGCGGGTGGGTGACATTAACGACATAAACCTCCAGTCCGATCCTACTCAGGGCCTGAACACAGGATTCAATCTCCAGCCGGATATTTGCATCCGAAAGATCGGGCATCTCGAAAATTCCAATGGTCTTCGGATTGGCCATGACGTACTGAGCCTCTTCCAATCGCTGATATTTGGGGAGAGTCGGTCGATACTGGGTCCGGTTGATAAAATCTCCGGCCAATTGAGCGATTTCGGTTACGGCTCGGATCAATGACTTTTCCGGGTTGGGAGTCGTCCCGGCCGTAAAGACGATCTCACTTTTTTCTGGAAAAGTGGCGGGGTCATAGGCCAGAGAGCCTACCGTCGGTATACCGGTATCCAGAGAAAAATCCTTAAGAAAAAGTTTGATCCCCAGTCGATCGAATTTTTCGATCAATCCTTTAGCTGCCGGGTCCGTGACCGAGGCCGGATCGATGGTCGGAGTCAGCATCACATCATGGCTGATTACGGAAGAGACATGCCGTTCCACGACTTCGCATAATCCTTGTAAAATGGCCTCTTCCAGGGTATTCCCGGCCGAAGGCCCGTTATATTCGTGAATCAGATAAAACCAGTCGATGGGGACCAGTTGATCTTTTTTCTGGGTCAGATTGTAAGCCCAAACCCAGGATAAGGGGATCTGTTCAAAGACATCCTTGATTTTATCCAGGTCATTCGATCGATCGTAAAAACAATGGGCCAGGGCCTCCAAAGGCAGCGCTTGGTCTTTTATATTTCGGTAGGTTTCCTGGATGAAAGAGCGGGCCTTTATAAAGTGAAAGAAACTAAACCGCTCGGCCAATTCCATCAAGGCACTGGCTTCGGACTGTTCCGGGGTTCCCCCTTTGCCCATCTGTTTCTGAGTCCCGATGATCCGGACCGCATCCTTGCCGCAACGACTGATAAAAATCGGGATACCCAGTCTCCCGCTGTCAATACGGATGGTCTCCTGTAAGATATCCAGGTCCAATTCCTTCAAAAGAGCTCGGACCCGGGCAATGGTCTCCCTGGGGGCCGTGGCCTTGTCTTGATCGTAGGTATAGGATTTGAAACAATCTTTTAAAACAATTCCCGATGACAAAAGATTACCTCCTAAAAATCCCTTGAAAAGAATTCAAGAGAACTCTATACTTTAAATTGTACAAGACGGGGAGAGAAAAATCTGATGGCCGCTTCTGATTTTGTTATCATCAAAGAAATATTCCTCAAAGCCGAAAATGACTCGGAAAGGATTATTATCCTTAAGGAAGATAAAGGATCCAATGCCTCTTTAACGATGTTTGTAGGTGAGCCTGAATTCCTGGCAATTGCCAAAGAAAAAAAATTGGTTCAGACGCCCCGCCCTTTGACCCATGAATTATACTTGAGTGTCCTGGCCGAGACCAGGATCGAGTTCCTCCGGGTTGAAATCTACGAACTGAAGGAACAGACTTATTTTGCCCATGTAATCTATAAAATAGATGGTGGAGAAAATATCGCCGATGCCCGTCCCAGCGATGCCCTGGCTTTGGCCATAAACCGTAATCTCCCGATTTGGGTTCGTTCAAAACTGCTTAAAAGAGAACTGACCGTAGAACAGATTGAAGCCTATAAAGACTTGATAAAGTCGGTTAAATTCTAAACCTTCTAACCTCCTGAGGTCTCAACCCATCATTTTATTAAAAATAATGACTTCTTCCCCGGATCCCTTTGCGAACATTCTATTGGCCTCAAAAACGATGGGGGACCCTGTGGGGATTTCCAGTTTGGCCACTTTTTCCGGCGGCATATTTTCGAGCATCATAACAATGGCCCGCAGACTGTTGCCATGAGCGGCAACCAGGACGTTCTTATTATTTGACAGATGGGGGAAGATCACTTCTTTTAGATAAGGGATCACCCGGGCCACCGTATCTTTTAATGACTCTCCCCCCGGCGGGGCCTGTTCAAAACTCCTTCTCCAGATCTGGACCTGTTCCGTCCCCCACCGCTCAGCCGAATCAAGCTTATTTAGACCCTGTAAGTCCCCGTAATAGCGCTCATTAAGGTCCAAGGCCCGATAAACCGGAATCTCTCGGGCAGGATTCGGCAGATAATGCCCTCCCCATTTTTTTTCTCTCTCCCCTTCTGGTTCGAAGATGGGGGTTTTCTGTTCTTGATTTTCGCTTAAAACCAGCAAGAGGGTTTCAGTGGCCCGAATCAATTTACTGCAAAAAGCCACATCAAAAAGGATATTCTTTATTTTCCGGCCGGCCTCAAGGGCCTCCTGCCTCCCTCGATTGCTCAAGGGAATATCGATCCAACCCGTAAACCTGTTTTCCAGGTTCCATTGGGATTGGCCGTGACGAATCAACACTAATTTCCCCAACCGTTTGACCTCCTGTTAAAACCGATCTAATCTAATTGCAGATTTAATCTTTGTTGCTTTAATATTGGCCGCACGATGAACACGACATGGCGAACTTCTATCTATGGGCCACCCATTCCACGATCCGCTTGGCGGCCACCTGGTCCCCATTGGTCCTGAGTTTGGGTTGAAGCCGACCTTGTTCGACCAGCCTTTTCAAGTAAGGTCTCCAGTTTCCGGAATATAAATCTTCCTTAGGCATATAGCAATGAGTCAAATAGCTTTTTATCCCCTCCACCAGGATCGGATATTCCGGGAATTCCCCCCGATCGGAGTATAGCATCGGAGTACCATGAGACAGGCAGTCGGAGACTATTCCATAGCCGGGTTTGGTCATAACAAAATCAACGGCAGCGATCAAGTCTACAAATGAGGCCTCCTTCTCTTCGACCATCCGAATAACTGAAGATTTCCATTCCAAGGGAGGCTTAACCAAAAAGAGGTAATCCGAACATGACCGTTCGACCTTTTTAACCGCCCCCTCATCCAAATCCAGACGGCTGAACCCCATCAATCCGATTTTTCGATCATTGGGAAGGCCAAGGGACTCACGAACCTCGGTTATTCCCTTCTTGGATTTCCGGGCCACAAGAGGAATATCCTCAATCCTCCGGAAGGCATCCATGGCTCCGTAAAAAGGAAGTCGTAATAATAGCCCTCCTTGTCGGTAATACCCGCTGATGGCCCGTGCCAAGGGCTTCCAATCCGGGTCCCTTTTCCCATAATGAGCATAGATCCAATCCCAAGAAAAATTGCTAACACCGACGGCCGGCAGCCCCACCCGCCCGGCAGCGGCAAAGGGCAGAAAAAGGGATATCGCAGACTATTCCCGAAATACGCTGATCCGATAAAAATCTTTCTTCTTTCTCCACCATTCCGTCGGCCGAAGCCAATATTTTTTTTACCCTTTCTTTCGTTTTTTCAAGGTCGAAACGGATATTATCTAACTGGTGGAGGCCCACGTCAAAGTCTTCGGAAATGATCTTCACCGGCCG
>CAWGEQ010000026.1:0-34787 GCA_963821645.1 uncultured delta proteobacterium
AATCAAAAATATTTTTCACAAGCCATTCTTAATTCCCGGGCCCGTTTATTGGAAAAAACCAAAGGGCTGCCCATCCTTCCCAGACGCACTGAAGCCGAGGAAGGGGGCTGCGGGGTAACCGGGTTTGCCTGTAATATTCCGGTCAGCGGACGCCATATCTTTGAACCCTCGGTTCAGATGCACAATCGAGGAAACGGCAAAGGGGGCGGGATCGCCGCGGTCGGTTTGGAGGCCGCCAAGCTGGGCGTGGATCAGGCCACCCTGGAATCGGACTTCCTCCTGCAGATTGCCATATTGGACCCTACGGTCTTACTGGAACTGGAAATGCGGTTTATCCGTCCAAATTTTCAGGTCGATCTTGAGGCCTTTGTGCCTACCGTCGACGATTTTCGGGATGTCCCCGGGCTGGAGATAGAACCGCCCCAGGTCAAACGGTATTTTGTCCGGGTTCAACCCAAGGTGCTGGCCGCCTTTCAGAAGGAAAGGCATCTGGAAAAACTGTCTCCCGAAAAGGCCGCCGAGGAATTTATCTATCAAAACACCTTTCAATTGAATCAGAGTTATTACAGCTCCCTGGGAGAAAAAAGGGCCTTTGTCCTGTCCCACGGCCGGAACATGATGATCCTGAAGATCGTCGGTTATGCCGAGCAGGTGACCCAATATTACCGACTGGAAGATTTTAAGGCCCATGTCTGGATCGCCCATCAGCGCTACCCTACCAAGGGAAGGGTCTGGCATCCGGGCGGGGCCCATCCTTTTATCGGTCTGGACGAGGCCCTGGTCCATAATGGTGACTTCGCCAATTATTATTCGGTCAGCGAATATCTCTACCAGCGGAATGTGGTCCCCTTGTTTTTGACGGATACGGAAGTCTCCGTCCAGGTCTTTGATCTCTTAAGCCGGGTCTATGGCTATCCATTGGAATACATCATCGAATCCCTGGCCCCGACCACGGAAATGGATTTTGATAAGCTGCCCCTGGAAAAACAAAGGATCTATCGTCAGATCCAAACGACCCAGATCCACGGTTCCCCCGACGGTCCCTGGTTTTTCATCATTGCCCGAAATCTCACCGGTCAGAGGACCTATCAATTGATCGGCATTACCGATACGGCCATGCTGCGGCCCCAGGTCTTTGCCCTGCAAAAGGGAGAGATACAGATCGGCCTGATCTGCTCTGAAAAACAGGCCATCGATGCCACCTTGCAAAGTCTGGCCAAAGAAGACCCCCGTTTCGGGACCGTGGCCGACCGGTACTGGAATGCCCGGGGCGGAAGTTATACGGACGGCGGGGCCTTCATTTTTTCCGTCAAGGAATCAACAGCGGGCCAATGGGATCTGACTTGCCAGGATAAATTCGGCCGGGGGATCGACATCCCGGTGGACCGGAAACCCTATGATTTTCGGATAGAGCTTAAGACCGCCTCCTTAGAGGAAGATCTGATCAAAAAGATCAACCTCGGACTGGAATCAAGGGAAATCGCCCCCCTCTTTTCTTTTCTGCAAGAGTCCATCCCAAAATGGGATTACCCTCAGTTAGGCGGTTTGTTAAATCACCTGGAAGCCATGGCCAAAGATGAAAAATGGTTGGAGGGGACTATCGAATTATTGACCTTACTGCTGGACCGAAGATATCCGACGGGTAAAAAACGCCGCCGTTCCGTTCTGCAGATGATCACCCGGTCCCTGGAAAATATTTTTCAGGCCCTTCCGTTGTTGGAAAAGGCCAAGGGTGGGGCGACTGTCCGGATAGATTATCCCCATCGTCTTTCGCTTCGGGCCCCAAAGGCCAATGAAAAAACCTTAGTCATTGACGGCGGTCAGTTTCCCCCGGAAGGGGAAGACTGCGACGCCCGGTTGGTGGTCAAGGCTTACGGCCTGGGCTGGAAACGGTTTATCGGCTATGGCTATCGGGGACAGCGTTTTTTAGGTTGCGGTCTGGGGCCGGAAACCAAAGGGGTCCGTATCGATGCCTACGGGAGTTCCGGCGATTACCTGGCTTCCGGGATCGACGGCCTGGAAATCCATGTTCATGGCATGGCCCAGGATCAATTGGGTCAGATCCTCAAAAGCGGCAAATTAGTCGTCCACGGGGACGTAGGCCAGACCTTTCTCTACGGCGCCAAAGGCGGGGAAGTCTATGTCCTGGGTAATGCCGCCGGCCGGCCGCTGATCAATGCCGTGGGCCGGCCCAAGGTGGTCATCAACGGAACGGCCCTGGACTTCTTGGCCGAATCCTTTATGGCCGGAGACCCCCATAACGGCGGGGGTTTTGTCATCGTCAACGGCCTGACCATCGACAATCAAGGCCGGATTATTCCCCAGGAAACGCCTTATCCCGGCTCTAATCTTTTTTCTCTGGCTTCCGGCGGGGCCATCTTCATCCGCGATCCTCACAAGAAGATTGTCCCGGAACAGCTCAACGGCGGCGAACTGGCCCCCTTTTCGGAGCAGGACTGGCAACTCATCCTGCCTTACTTGAAAGAAAATGAAGAACTATTCGGGATCTCCATCGAAGATCACCTTCTGAAAGTCGATGGGAAGAAACGCAAACCGTCCCAGGTCTATCGAACCGTCCGCCCGGCCAAGCAGACGGTCCTGGCCAGCGGACTGGAGGAGTGGACGTAAGGAAAACCGGTCTTTTCCATCCTGTCATACGCTAATCCTCATTCATTCTTGAGAAAATGAGGCCCGGATGGTATAGCGGGCCAGGTTTTCCATGGCCTCTTTTTCCCTGTGATGAATGCGGGGACCGCAAAAGACCTGAAATCCGGATTGTCTCCAGGATTTCAGCAGATTAATATGATCAGGAGTGATCTTACCTTTAGAAATAAGCAAGTAATAAGTTTGTGTAGTTTCCACCAGGACCTATATAATGAATAGGGAAAGCATGGAATTATGAATCGACTGGAGGGTAGATGACGGGAAAGCTCGCAAGCTCTCTTGAACTGATGGAGGCATCGTGGGAAATCCTGAAAAAGGACAAAGAAATCCTCTTTATTCCCGTCATCTCGGGGATCTCTGTAATGGTCATGCTCGCTTCCTTTGTGATACCTGTTATCCTCGCCGGCAATGCCGATCTGATTCAACGACTCCTTAAGGAGGACAGAGACCTCGCCATAACGATTTCATTTATCTTCTACTTCTTGAACTATTTGATCGTCGTATTCTTCAACTCGGCCATTGTCGCTTGCGCGACGATCAGGATGGGTGGCGGGGACCCGACGCTGCTCGATGGTTTGAACATCGCAAGTTCACGTATTTTCAAAATCATCATGTGGGCCTTCGTTGCGGCGAGTTTCGGGATGCTTCTTCGCCTGATTCAGGGAAGGTCCAACCTGCTCGGAAAGGCGATTTCCGGTCTCTTGGGGATGGCGTGGAGCCTCACAAGCTACCTGGTCATCCCGGTCCTGGTGAATGAGAACAAGTGGCCCTTCGACGCGTTCGTAGATTCGATAGATCTGCTGAAGAAGGCATGGGGGGAGGGGCTCGTAGGGTCCTTCAGCTTTGGCCTCATATTTGCCATCGCGAGTTTGCCTGCCTATTTAATATTGGGCATCGGCGTCTATTCGGGTGGGAGTATTCTGTTTCTCACCCTTATTGCGGCCATTGCCTATTTCCTGGTGCTCTCCATCTTTCATTCTGCCCTCCAGGGAATATTTCAAGCTGCCCTCTACCAGTTTGCCAGTTTTGGCAACGTCCCATCCGGTTTTCGCGAAGATCAGCTGCGACACGCGATCCAAAAAATTTGATAAGAACTTGCTTTTCATGAGGAGATTATAACACAAGGGAAAGAAAGGATCTTGAAGAATATAGGACGAACGGCATGGGGACAAGGAGAAAGGGACTTCCAAAATTTGGCCTCCTACTCCTTTTTGAGGATCCTGGTTTTTGTTTTGGTACAAAAATAGATTTTTTGAAAAGAGACTCTTTGCTATAATACTATCAGTTAAATTTCCAGCAACCCCTGAAATAACTCTGGTCCTTATGACCTAAGATTTTTGGATCTTCTTCAAAACGAAGATTAGCGGTTTCAAATTCCCTTACCGTATTGGACCACTTCGTTTCAACCTCTTGAGAGCCGTTTTTCAACTTCATCGCTATTCTTTTCAGTTACGATCTGAAAAAGCGACCGGACTTTCTTTATCCAGTTGTTCCAAACGCCTTCTGATTATAAGAATTTCTTCATTAGTTATTTGTTTCTCCGCTTTAGAGGACTGTTCTAATTTTTTACGCAGGACGTCGAATTTATTAATAACCTTTTCTCTCCAACGACCCATAGTTGCTTTTAACGGTGAAATTTTTTGCCCACCATTCTCCATTTTCTGGTTGAACATTTCCCCGGTCTCGGTCATCTGTTGTTCTAATTCGCCGGCTTTCTCTTGAGATGTGGCAAGTTCATATTTTAGACGGTTTACTTCCAGGGTCAGGGTTTCATTTTCAAGATGGTGCTGTTCTAATTTTTTTTCCAGAATGTCGAATTTTTCCATAACCTCTTTCTCCAACGATCAATGATTGCTATTACCGGCGAAATTGCTTGACCACCACTCTCCATAGGTTCCTGTTCCAGATAATATCCGTACCAAGCAAAGCCGAAGGAGATAAAGGATTCCGGTTGCTAATAGAAAAAACCAAAAAATCAGTTTTCCTTAAATAGATCAACAAGGGAATATATGCAAGAGAATATTTTGAGGAAAAAGACACTGAGAAAGGTAAGTGTCTATTATTTAAAATTCGCTCGCTAATCCCGCTGAAGACGGGACAGACGGCCCACCCAGTCAAGCCGTTGGCGTGATGGGGAATGCGCTCGCTATCCCTGTTCAAGTATTTCAAAAGGAGGGTTCGTCGTGCATGAGGAGCCCGGGCTGGAGGGGTGGGAGTAAGGAGAAACCCGATCTTTTCTATTCTGTCGGACGGTTTAAAAGCCCATAGGATAATCCGGGCCGTGTCCGCGTGTCCGGTCCGGGGAGTCTATTTAATCGTTAATTTGCACCTTCAAATCCGTACCGGAGGCACGTGCTGGAATTTGTGATTTCGATTTGGAATGAGCAAAAAAGGCAGGGCCATTGATTACCCTGCCTCTCGGATTATCTTTTGGGGCTCCTATTTCGCAAATTCAATCCACCCTACAACCTTGTGGCAAGCTTGGTCGGTTCCCAGGACAATTGGTTTTCCTTTCGTGATTTGTTGACTCTTAAGTTCGCCCTTTGCACCCTTATTTTTTCCAGAACCATAAATAATCTTCATAGTTGTACCGCTTTGGCTGTCTCCATAAAACTCCCAGATGGCATAGTCGCCATCTGGATTCATGCTTTTATGAAGCCCGTTCCAAATGAACTTGCCACCCTCGGTCTTTACGACACCGACCTGGTGAAAGGTATTATTATCGGCAAGCTTGTTCTCATGAGTGCTCCGAAAGATACCCTTCCCATCAAAGCTCCCAACATATATTTCTCCTGGGCTGGCTTGCACCGGAGTTTGGTTGATTGAAACGCAACTTATACCTTCAATATTCTGTTGCTCCGCCTGGGCAACCGGTACAAACATAACTAAACCCAAAATCACAACCGCCATGGTAATCAAATCTCTTCGATAAAACATTGTGCACCTCCTCATGGAGTTATTATTTGACTTAGCCTTCTAATACGGCCTTCAGCATTTCCGGAGTGACAGGATTACCCCCTACGCCAAAGCCTTCGAAATCGACCTCTTCAATAATGCACCATGTGTGTGGCGTAAGTTTTTCTTTCGGAAAAGGACGGGCCTCGATTTCCGCAACAACCTCCGTCACCCGTGAAATCATTTCCCCTTTTTTTTCTTTTGATAAGGTACCTTTTAGGACCTTAATATTAATAAACGGCATTGTGTCTCCCCCTTAATTTTAGAATATAAGTATCAATTTTTGGTTTCGATCTGATCTGATCAAGTGATCTGTCGGGTTTATGGAAGTAGTATAAAAAAAGCCTCCACAAGGGGATGATCCCTCATGGAGGCTTCGTATTGGATGTTGCTGAAACTCCCACTTCATAGCCCACTCCAATTGGGTTGGGATTTTGCTGGGATGTTTAACACAAAATTTATTTGAAGGAATAGTTCCATAGCACTATTAGGGGTAAATGTCAATGAAAATTCTGGTTAGGCCTATGAACATAGGTCCGGAAGGTAGATTCCCAAATTTCATTTTTACCTCTCCCCAATGGATGATTACTATTCGTATTCTTTCTCTTTTTCAACAATGGAGGGTTGACGATATCATAAAAAGCTCCTATTTATCAATTTGCCTGATATTCTCTTAAATTCGCAATAATGCCGTCAATAGGCCTATAGAAAAGATTAAACTGGATAGGAGAGAAAACTCATGAATAAAGGAGACCTGATCCGGGAACCGGCCAAGGCGGGTACAAAGAAAGAAGCGGCAGCAGCGTTAAACACCATCTTGGAGACCACCTGACTTTGGCTGGAAATTTTATAATATGAACTTAAACCCCTTCTCTCTGAAAAGCCTCAGGCAGGCATCGACCACTTCGGGATCATAAAGGATCCCCCTGTTTTTAGAGATTTCATCCAAGGCGATATCTATCCCGTAATCCACGCGGTAAGGCCGGTGGAAGGCGATGGCCTCGACCACATCGGCTACCATTAACACCTTGGCTTCCAGGAGGATATCTTGGTCCTTAAGACCGAAAGGATATCCTGAGCAGTTTATTCTCTCATGGTGTTGGGAGACGATCCTGGCAATGGGCCAGGGGAATTCGATATCTTTTAAGATATCATAACCAGGTCTGTGAGTGTCCCTTGATCAGGCCGAATTCCTGCTCGGAAAGTTTGGTTGGTTTACTCAAAATCTCGGCCGGTACGGATATCTTTCCTAAATCATGGACCGTTCCGGCCATGCGGATGGCCTCAACCTGATCTTTGGTCAGCCCCATTTCCTGGCCGATGGAACGGGCCAAGTCCGCGACCCGACGCTGATGGCCGACAGTGTTAGGATCGCGAGTTTCCACAGTCAGGACCATGGCTCTGAATGATCCCTCCCATGGTTTTATGTAATTTTTCAAGACTTTGCTTGAGTTCCTCCTCCGCACGCTTGCGTCCGGTGATGTCAACAACGATCCCCAGTAAGCCCACAGACTTGTCATCACGGACGATCGGCGTAGAATAAAACAGGGCGGGAAAAACGCTTCCATCCTTTCTACGCATTAGGACCTCGTTTGAACCGATGTCTCCACCGTT
Source organism: uncultured delta proteobacterium (assembly GCA_963821645.1). GTDB lineage: Bacteria > Desulfobacterota > RBG-13-43-22 > RBG-13-43-22 > RBG-13-43-22 > RBG-13-43-22. The sequence continues at coordinate 7,234 of CAWGEQ010000026.1, forward strand.
CAAGGTTCTTTGTATGTTTTCCAGTGCCCGACCTTGATCATCGGGAGTAACCGTGTCCAACACATTCAAACCGGAGGCAAAGTCCTTTGGAGTGTATCCCAAGCTCTTAAAGGCATTCTGGTTCACAAAGGTCAGAATGCCCCCTTGATCTATTTCGAGAACGATTTCAGGCAACAATTCAGCCAGATCTCTGAAACGCGCCTCGCTCTCCCGCAGTGCCTCCTCCGTCCGCCTTTGGGCCGTAACGTCTATGAGTATCCCGTGGGCGTCCTTAAACAGGCCGTCTTCCAATATAGGTCTGGTTCTCACCCGCGCCCATTTAAGCTTACCGGATTTTCTAATGACGCTATACTCAAAAGGGTATTCTCTACCTTGGCGGAGTTCAGAAAACCATTCCGTCAGACTACTCAGATCCTCTTTATGCGCCAGGGCGATAAAGTTCTTCTCCACGATTTCAGCCGAGTCGAATCCCAGTAAATCCCTGATAGCCGGACTGACATAAAGGACCACACCCTGACTGTCCAATTCATAGATGACATCCCTGATGGTTTCCACCAGGCTTCGGTACCTCTTTGCGCTTTTCGATTTTTTCAGCGCGGCATTTTGCGAACGCAATTCCGTTAGCTCGTAAACGAGCTGTTTCTTTGTCTTATTTTCATCTTTCATAAGGTCACCTTAAAAAGAGGGACGATTAAAACAAAAAACCCCACCTCTCAAATGAGAAATGGGGTCTATCATTCTTCCATCGACACTCCCATAGTATAAGGTTGCCAACAAGAAATCTTCGCTATTTTTTTAAGAGTCCCAACTTCTTTTTCTTTATTACCATAAAGGCGATAATTCTTAAATCATTTTTAGTGAATAGCTTTTGAAATCCGGCACGGCAAGCCAAAAATTTAAAAACAAAACTTCAGGGTTCTCTCTTTACTGGATATTCCGCCTTGCGTGAAAGCTGACAACCGATCTTTTTTATCCTGCTAAATCCGGTCAATAAAGATTATGGTGCTTCGCCGCAGGGAGGGTCATTTTTAAAGGTCAGCAAAACCTCGCCGGTTTCTACGGCCTGGCCGGGCCGGACCAAAACCCGGTCCACCTCGCCGTCGCAGGGGGAGGCCACAAAGCTTTCCATTTTCATGGATTCGATACTCACCAGGTCCTGACCCTGGAACACCCGGTCCCCCGGCTTGGCCAGGATGGTCACCACCAATCCGGGCATGGGGCAGGACAGATAATTTTCAGCGGCCGCTTCTTTGGGCCTGGGCATGTATTGAGACAGACGCCATTCCCGGGGGGTGTAAATCTCGAAGGTGCGGACCACCCCATTATAGGAGGTGCGGATAAAATTCCCCTGGTATTGAAGCCGGAACATGGGGGCCTTGTCATCGATTTTCAGCCTCAGCCGGCGGCGGAAAAATTCAAACTCCGGGGTTTTCACCTGGTATTTTTCCCCATCGACCCAGGCGGCCCATTCCCGGTTTAACGATTTCTTGAAAATCCGGATGGTAAACAGATCGTCCTCGGCCTTGACCATATACTCCACCCATTCAGGAATCTTGGGGGTCAGACCCACATGAGTGGCCATGGATTTTAACGATTCCCGGACCAGTCCGTTGCGGTTATGGTAGATCAGGGTGGCGGCAATGATCATATAGTGAAGGACCTCAGTCGCGGGGGCCAGTTTTCTCCGGCCCTTTTCAAAATGTTCGGCCACGAAATCGGTGGACAGGTCCCCGGTGATGAAGGCCGGATGGGTCAGAATGGCATTGATAAAATCCGAGTTGGTGGTCACCCCTTCCAGGTGATAGCCGTTCAAGCCCTGGACCAGGGTCTCCCGGGCCTCTTCCCGGCTTTCTCCCCAGGACACCACCTTGGCCAGCAGAGAATCATAATAAACACTGATCAGACTGCCGGCTTCGATCCCGCTGTCCAAGCGTATGTTCTTCCCCCGGGGAAGGGCATAACGGGTGATCAGGCCCGTATCGGGTAAGGAATTCCCGGAGAGGGTCTTCGGCGCAGATCCGGGCCTCAATGGCCCAGCCTTTACGAGGGACTTCACTTTGTTTGAGGGGCAGAGGTTCCCCGTCGGCGATGCGGAGCTGGAGTTCAACCAGATCCAGGCCGGTGACCATTTCGGTGACCGGGTGTTCCACCTGGAGGCGGGTGTTCATCTCCAAAAAATAAAAACGTCCCTGGCGGTCCAGGACAAATTCCACGGTGCCGGCGTTGACGTAGCCGGCCTCACGGGCCAGCAGACAGGCCCATTCTCCGATCTGGCGGCGCTGTTCTTCGTTCAAGGCGGTCGAAGGGGTTTCTTCAATGATTTTTTGATAACGTCTTTGAATGGAACATTCCCTTTCCCCAAGATGAATCACTTGACCGAATTGATCGGCCAGGATCTGAACCTCGATATGCCGGGGTTTGACGATATAGCGCTCTAAAAAAAACCGCTCATCGCCGAAGGCCTTCTGCGTTTCTTGCCGGCCCATTTTCAGGGCAGCTTTCAATTCTTCCTGGTTGTGGACGATGCGCATCCCTTTGCCCCCTCCGCCGGCGGCCGGTTTAAGCAAAAGGGGGAAGCCGATTTTTTTGGCCAGGGCCGAAATGGCCTTCGGGTCGGACAGGGCCCGGGGCGGACCGGGAACTACCGGCACCCCGGCCTTGAGGGCCAATGTTTTGGAAGCGATCTTATCTCCCAAAAGGGCCATGGCCGTTGCCGGGGGACCGACAAAGACCAACCCGGCCTCGGAAACCATCCGGGCGAAAGAGGCATTTTCCGAAAGAAAACCGTATCCGGGGTGGATGGCCTGACACTTTTCTTTCAAGGCCAGATTCGATGATTTTTTCTTTATTCAGGTAGGAGTCCTGGGAAGGGGCCGGGCCCAATAAAAAGGCTTCATCGGCCTCCCGGACATGGACGGACCGGGAATCGATTTCCGAATAGACGGCTGCGGTCCGGATATTCATCCCTTTACAGGTCCGAATGATGCGGACGGCGATTTCGCCTCGATTGGCTATCAGGATCTTGTCGAACATGAGAACCCCCTACAAAGGGATATTGCCGTGTTTTCGTTCCGGCTTGCTGAATTTTTTGCCCTCCAGGACCTGGAGCCCTCGAATCAGGCGGTGTCGGGTTTGACGGGGGAAAATGACATCGTCGATATATCCCCTCTGGGCGGCCAGAAAAGGGTTGGCAAAGGTCTTCCGGTATTCCTCGGTCCTTTGGGACAAGGCGGCCTCGGGATCGATTGATGCCTGGATCTCTTTCTTGTAAATCACCTCGGCCGCCCCCTTGGGTCCCAGGACGGCGATTTCGGCCGTGGGCCAGGCATAATTGATGTCGCAGCGGATGTGCTTGGAGTTCATGACCACGTAGGCCCCGCCGTAGGCCTTGCGGATGATGACCGTGATGCGCGGCACCGTGGCCTCCACAAAGGCGTAGAGCAGCTTGGCCCCGTGACGGATGATCCCGTGGTGCTCCTGTTCCGGGCCGGGCATAAAACCGGGTACATCGACCAGACAGATCAAGGGGATATTGAAGGTGTCGCAAAAACGGACGAACCGGGCGGCCTTGGTCGAGGCATCGCTGTCCAAAACGCCGGCCAGGACCGCCGGCTGATTGGCGATGAGCCCTATGGTCTGCCCGCCCAGACGTCCGAAACCGCAGATGATGTTCCGGGCAAACAGGGCCTGTATCTCCATAAATTCCGCGCCGTCCAGGATGCTGTGGATCAGGACCTTCATGTCATAACTCTGGTTGGGGTTGAAAGGCACCAGATAGTCCAGGACCGGGTCCTCCCGGTCGGCCGGGTCCCGAAGGTCCAGGATGGGTGCGGTCTGCCGGTTGTGGGAAGGCAGATAATTGATGAGGCGGCGCACTTCCCGGAGACAGAGGATGTCGTTGGGAAAGACAAAATGGGCCACCCCGCTTTTTTTATTGTGTATCTCGGCCCCGCCCAGATCGGCCGAACTGATCTCCTGGTGGGTCACGGTCTTGACCACATTGGGGCCGGTGACGAACATGTAGGAGGAGTTTTCCACCATAAAGGTAAAATCGGTCATGGCCGGGCTGTAAACCGCCCCGCCGGCGCAGGGACCCATGATGCAGGAGATTTGAGGCACCACGCCGCTGGCCAAGACGTTGCGGTTAAAGATCTCCCCGTAGGCGGCCAGGGCATCCACCCCTTCCTGGATGCGGGCCCCGCCGGAATCGTTCAGGCCGATGATCGGGGCGCCGACCCGGACGGCATGGTCCATGACCTTGCAGATTTTTTGCGAATGGGCCTCTCCCAGGGACCCGCCCACCATGGTAAAATCCTGACTGAAGACAAAGACCTCCCGGCCGTCGATGGTGCCGTGGCCGGTAATGACGCCGTCCCCCGGATAGTGGCGCTCCTTGCCGAAGGCCCCGCCCCGTCCGGTTTTTAAGAGGTCGAATTCCTCGAAAGACCCTTCATCCAAGAGCAGGTCCAGACGTTCCCGGGCGGCCAGCTTTCCTTTGTGGTGCTGGATCTCAATCTGCCCGGCCCCGCCTCCCTGGAGGGTTTCGATCCGCATATTCTCCAGGGTAGTCAAATTATCCTGAACCTCGGCCTTGAGGTCTTCTTTTACGGGCCTGGGTTTATTTTTGGTGGAAAGAGATTTTCCGGCGGCCGGTTTTTGTCTCATGGTCTCTCCCTGTATATTTTCCTTGAAGTCTTTCCCGGACATGGACTACCCTGTGAAAAATAGTGTTATATAGCAGAAGAAAAAGAAGAAGTCGAGCAGATAAACTCAAATGGCAACACCATCTTCTACCCTGGCCAAAGACCTGGCCTTGAAAGAAAGAGAGCTCATAACCCTGGTCGGTGCCGGTGGCAAGACCACCTTGATGTTTGCCCTGGCCAAGGAGCTTCTGGCCGGCCACAAAAAAATAATCACCACCACCACCACCAAAATTTATCCCCCGGAACCGAGCCAAAGCCCGGCCTTGATTTTAGGTGGGACGGAGGTCTTTCCTGAAATTGAAAAAGCCCTGGACCGCCATGGACACATCACCTGGGCCGCCGGCCGGGCCGCGGAAAATAAACTGACCGGTGTGTCCCTTTCCGATCTGTCGGCCCTTTGGTCCTCGGGCCTGACCGATTTTCTGATTGTCGAGGCCGACGGCTCGGCCCAAAGACCGATCAAGGCCCCTGGGGCCGATGAGCCGGTGGTCCCCAAAGAAACGACACTCTTTCTTTCCGTCGTCGGCCTCTCGGCCTTGAACAAACCCTTAAATAAAGCCTTTGCCTTCCGGCCGGAGATCATCAGCCGATTGAGCGGTATCCCCCTCGATTCCCCGCTGACCCCGGAAGGGATCGCCCGTTTAATGGTCCATCCGCAAGGGGGCTTAAAAGGATGGTTGCCGAATATGCGGGCCGTTATTATTTTAAATCAAGCCGATCTGGAACCCGAACCCGGCATGAGTTATCGGTTGGCCGAAAGGATCGAGGAACTGGCCGAAGGTAAGAATCAGTAAGGTGCTCATCCGAAAAAAATAATTCTTTGACAGGACCGACAGGATTTACCTATATTTTGCTCAGTCTCCGGAGGGGCACCGAGCAACCTCGATCCGCTTCCAGCGGAGACTAAAGGTTTCCGTCCGCAAGACGATTCGGTTTGTGCCTTTCTTCCGGAAAGGCACAAAAATCCTGGTAATCCTGTAAATCCTGTCTAAAAAAGTAATTCTTAAATGATTATTATTAGCCCAACGTTTCCGAAAAATAGGCCTTATCCCAAATGGTCGTTCCTTTATCAAGGCCCTTTTTGATCCCGGGGAAATTGACCAGGATGGCCTTTTTCAAAAATGGCTTTAGTTTCCGAACGATGGCCTCTATGGATTTTTCCCCATCCGATTCGACATAGACATGCAAATGATCCGGGGCCAGCCAAAGCAGACGGGCTATTCCCCCAACGAGATCCCCGCAGCCGATAACAGTATCAAAAACAAAATCAAAATATTCTTTTTCAGGAGAAAAGACGGGCTTCCTGTGGCTGACATTCCAGGCCAAGTGGTACTTGAGTTCCACAAAAATTTCATCCGGGTCCCGATTCAATTTTTGCAAGGCCAGGGCTTTCTGGTATTTGAACTTGTCGGAGTCCATAATTTCTTTTATGGATTTGTGTCTTGATTTTCGATCAACTGGGACCGGGCCGGTTGGAGTCGTGGCTTCGGCCGGGCTTACCAGTTTCAATCGCGGGCGAAAGGCATGGCAAAAGAAGTCGGTGCCATCTCCTGAACGGCCCGATTCAGATCACACAGAATCCTTTCCTCAAATTCCAAGTCCCGGCAAACCCGACATCGATGGATAGTCTGGATTCTATAAAATTTATCGCATTCCAGGCATTTTGTGGGAAGGTTGTCTTGAATTGACATTTTTTTGCTTTTAAGTCCTTGATGGACAATAAATTTTTTCTAATCCGGTACAGCCCTCTGCCATACGTAAGTTTCGGTTCCTTACCTATTCTTGAAAAGCTTCAAAGTAGTAGTCCTCAAGACCGTCATGATATCCCCAGCCGATGCCATCGGATGATTTCATTATTTTTTTTAATCTGTGTCGATAAGCATCCTGGGTCTTTTGGGGAACCTCAAGGACTTTTTTTGTCGCTTTTCCGTACATTTTAACCAAGGCATCATAAAAACCCTCATAGATGTCGCCATATTGGAGGGTAAACTTATTCCCTATTTCAACGTAATAAATCATTAAATCGGCGGTTCCCGCCGGATCACCTGTTGCCTTTGAATATTCATTTATCGCCCGTTCGGCCCCTTCAAAATCAAAATCGGATTTTTTATTCACTATATCCGGATATAAAGCATTTTTGATGATCTCTTTATAGAATTGAAGGGGGTGATCACCGATTGAAAACCGAGCATGCAAAAAGGATTTATTGACTTCGGTCAACTGATATAGATCCTTCATTAGATCGAGTAAGTCAGATCGATCGAACCCTTTGATGGAAGCTTTGACATCATTCCAAGTTGGTTCCTTAGATTTCTTTTTTACCATAATTCAATACCTTCGAATTAATACCGTGGAACAGGTTATTGGGTTTATTTGAGATTTCAGCTTGCATATACGACCCCGCCTTCGTGGGCATATTCGGCCATAAGAGTGGTTTTGTTCTCATATTCTTCCGGGGTCATGGTGATAATGTCGAGGGGAACCATAAATTTTTTAATGGTCCTGATTTCCGCATCTTTGGTCAAGTTTGCGCGTTTAAAAATATTCTTCCTCCTGAAATCCTCTGAAACGATAACGATATCTATGTCGCTTTCCTCGGTCGCCGTGCCTTTAGCCTGAGATCCAAAAACAATAATCTTGGAAACCTTCAATCCTTTCTCTTTGAGACAATTGGAGAAAAAACGAACTACTTCCTTAGCTCTTTTTTGAGCCATTTCAAGACCTCCTTGCTTTGGATGAGCAATTTTTCGGTTTCCTATACTTGGTCCAGGAAGCTTCAATTTTTTCCCTTGTTCGTATCTGGTATTATACCACAATTTCAACGGTTATACTCCATAGAGGACAGCTAAGTGGAGGGGCCGACCTGGAGGGAAAAGGGCCGGTTAGAACGCTTGGGACTTTTCCTCCGGTTTAAAGAAACCCCACGTTTTACAAATTCAGTAGAATACGAAGGCGATCTTCCTCGGCGGCTATTGCTTCAGTCCCTTTGACCATCAGACAAGGTGGTTCCCAAGTGTTTTCTTTCTTCCAGCTCCACCTTCCAGTTCTTGGAGTTTTCTTTTAATACCGAATAGACCTTATTGGCTTCTTGGAGAAAACGGTGACGGCGGTACTCCTCAATCGGGGCATCCAGGATGGTCTGGAGCGATTTTTTTTCCTGGGCGGCAAGCTCCCGTAAAATATTGCTGGATTCTTTACTTATTCGAACAGTTGAACCTGACATGGCCTCTCTTTGCCCACACATCGTCTACATATATGTATACAAAAAAGTTACTTAAATTTCAACTTCTTTCACTGGTCACCACAGTGCCGGTAAAGAGGAGGCTAATGACCACTTCTTTTTGACTTCACTGATCTTGACAACCTTCAATTTATCCTCCTCAAACCTGGGTTAAGGGTCTTTTTAAATTTGCGTTTATACCAGGATAGAAATCAATTTAATCCGTACGCCTAGGCAGCTCCCACATTAAAAAATTCGGAGCTAGACCCTGAACAACGGACTTGGTGAGTCCAGTGGAACGACCAATGCCAATGATTTTGTAGCCCTACTGAGCGCAACGTAAAGCAGTCGCCGTTTGTAGTCCGAATCGCCAAAAAGCTTCCGATCACATGGAACAATAAGGACGTTTTCTTTTTCAAGCCCTTTCGCTTTGTGTACGGTGCTGATCACCTTTGATGGAAAAGGTAGTCGAAAGACGGTACGACGTATATTGAGATCTGCAAGACCAACACATGCATCCTCATAGTCGGCCAGATGAATGATTTCTTTGAATTCATTCCAATAGTCAAGCTTGATAGCGTCAAACCCCTCTTCAGTGCGTATAAACTTACCTAACTTTTCAGCGGCCTTTGCGACGCCTCGATGGTCTGGACATTCGAGAATATGCTTGGCGATATCTTGTATTTTCGCTGGTTTTCTTCTCTTTGGGATACAACAACCCTCGGCGATCTCGCGCCGGAAAATATCCCCGTAGGCGGTATTTGAAAAGCCACATGACACCTTTTGAACGAATTTGATAAAAAGCTCGGCAACATCGGTTGGAGAGCCACTGCAATCCTGACAGCGTAAGATAAGGTCGACTAGAGCTTCTCGTGCATATCCCTCCCACAATGGAATGCGGCGGTTAAAGAATGCTCTCAAACCGTTGGCGGTGTCATTTATTGGAGTTAGCACCATTAGCTCTTTTGCTGCCTCTGCAAAATGATCTATTGGCAAACGTTGGTCCGAAGGCAAGATATACCGACCGTGCTTTTGTGCTGTATTATCAGCTCGAATAATCAAAATATCTTTTGGGAGTTCTTCCCGAAGATCTATGCATTGGCCATTCTTAAGGGCATTTCTGGCCTTTTTGATCCAGTCCCCGAGCTCGGGCGAACAATTTTTCCATCTGTGTGGCGTGTCAAGTTCAACATAACGTCCTGCGGTAACCTGAAGTTCGGCCCAGCGTCGATCCCATTCGTTGTTGTCCTTTCGGCTTTCATATATTACCTGCATTGGGTCTGCAAAAATGCGTAAAAAGGACCCAGCGCGATGAATGGAGAGAATGATCTGATGTTGAGCCTCGTTTGAATCCTGATGTTCATCGCAGATAACATATGGATATCGAGCAGAAAGGGCTGCGTTCACTGACTTCGCATGTTCGAGAAAATCTGCAACTTTAATAGCTAGTTTCTTGAACCCGTCCCCTCCTTGTTGGTGCGCCCAGATTGGTACGTCAGCCGGTAATCCAAGTGCATCATGGTATACGGTTGCGATTCTGGTGATCAAACTATCAATCGTGCGTATTTCGACTCGGCTGCCAAATCCTCTGGTATGGTTCGAAAATACATCACATGCGGCATTAGTATGAGTGAGGATTAATAAACGTCCGGGAGATAGGCTGGGTAATAGATCCTTGGCATACTCTGCGCCTTGAAACGTTTTGCCGAAACCTGCTGGTGCCTCGATGAGGACAAGTGGGACTTCAGAATGCAACGTCTCAGCTACTTGCCTATCGTTCATTCAGGCAGATCCTCTATTTTAGACAAACCAATTCCTTGCCGAACCGCATTGAGAAATTTCATGGTCTCAGGCTTTAGCTTTGGCCAAGCACCTAGAGCAAAGACTTTTTGGGCCAATTCTCTGCCACCCTCAACTGACTTAAACCAGATCCTTCCGTATCCCTGAAGGCGCTTTTTCTTCTCCTTGTCAATAGCAGTCATCGTTTCGGGGACGCATCCTCGTGCTGCGTCAACAACATGCTGGATAAGGCGATCACCGGCAGTTATTTTGATGGTTTCGAAATCGCTCTTTTCAATCTCCAGCCGTTCGGCAAGAGATCGTAAACGCATTGATCTGGTCAAGTAAAAAGGGACACCGGGTTAAGCAACTTTTTTCAAAGCAAAGTTCAGTTCATAATCATTGGGGGCCATATAGCCGAGAGACGAATGAAGACGGTGGCTGTTATAAAACATTTCGATATAATCAATGGCCTCTCGTCGGGCCTCTTCTCTGGTCTGATAAATCGTATCCTCAATCTGTTCCAGTTTAAGGGTATGGAAAAAACTTTCAGCTACGGCATTATCATAGCAGTTGCCTTTTCGGCTCATACTGGGAATCATGCCGAAGGTTTTCAATACCTGTTGATAATCCTGGCTGGCATATTGGATACCGCGATCGGAATGATGGATCAATCCTTTGGCTGGTTTCTGGCGCCAGTAGGCCATTGAAAGGGCCTCAGAGGCTAAAGAGGCCCTCAGGTGATCGTCTAGAGCCCACCCGACTACTTTTCGGGAATATAGGTCAATAATCACGGCCAAGTACAGCCAGCCTTCCTGGGTCCAGAGATAGGTTATGTCGCCGCACCAGATAGAATCCGGTTGATCTACCTGGAACTGCTGATTCAACAGATTGGGGGCCACCGGTAGATTATGACGACTGTCCGTCGTTTTCTTGAATTTCCTGGGTCGCTTGACCGAAAGACCCGCTTTCTTCATCAGACGTCGAGCCTTATCGCGGCCCACAGGGTATCCGGCTGTCTGAAGGCTTTTTACCATTCTTCGGGACCCGTAGGTTCCTCTGGATTTTTGATGGATATGACGAACTTGGGATAACAATTTAAAATCCTTATCAACTTGTTTCTGATGGGTACGCTTCAAAAATTTATAATATCCACTCCGGCTGACTTCCATAACCCGGCACAAGACGGTTATGGGATAGGCCTTCTGTTGCTGCCGGACAAAGTCGAACCTTACATCGACTCTTTGGCAAAGAAGGCCGCGGCTTTTTTTAAGATGTCACGCTCCATCTTCAGCCGCTGGACTTCTCTCCGGAGTCGCTTGCAGTTCTTCCTTTTCAGGGGTCAGATGCCCCTTGCCGGGGAAAGCGTTCTTCCCATCGGAAGCCAGTTGCTTTCTCCACCGGTTCAATGCACTGGGATGGATTCCTAAATTCCGAGCAGCCTCAGTTGGTTTATACCCCTGCTCGGTTACCAAACGCACGGCATCCATCTTAAACTCGGGGGGATAAATCTTTCTCTCTTTTGTCATGGGTCACCTCCAAAAGCTGGTTTATTTTATCACGCTTTTCAAGGTGTCCACAATTACCTGTATAAACTCCTTCGCCATCCTCAATCAGGTCTATTAACCTTTCAGGGTCAAACAAAGGGATCACATGCTGTTCCAAACAACCATCAGCCCATTGAATAAGCAAATCCCCAAGGTTTTCCTTGATTTTTGACCAGCTTCCCGACTTTTTTCCCTCGTTGTCCACAACACCTGCGAAAGTTAAATGTCCCGATGAAAGGGCCTCCAAAAGCTGAAGAGTGTTGTCGTTTCCCTGACCGTCGGTTATCCAAACACCGTAGTCTTCGTACCCTTTAATGGCCTTAGAGAGCAAAAAGGACATAAAACCGACCTCTGTGGCCCCTTCGCAAATTATGGCAATGCGCGCCAGAAAAGTTTCTGGGTCGGCCTTACGATGGCGATCTATCTTACTTTTTGGCAACTCTCCTATCTGCCCTTTCGTATCCAAATACCAGAGATTGGCGCTCGAACCTGCTGCAAGAGCTGCTGCGCTATGTGTTGTAATAAAAACCTGGGCGGCAGTGTCTTGAAGGGCAAGCATAAGCCCCCTCTGACGATAAGTCTCAAGACCTCTTTCAATCTCATCAACAATGGTGATCGGGCACTGCCCTTGCAGAGCGTCCGATATAGCAAGCGATGACAAGCGTCTTGTCCCGGCTCCCCAAGTTGAAAGTGGCAGAGTGATGCCCTCTTTATCTGCAGTAAGCCCGATGAGTGCGTTCAATGAAATTCCAGGTCCACCTGTAATGCCAAGTCCTAGTTTGGAGGGGAGAGCTCTCTTTTCAAAACTGGTTTCCAAGCTTGCGAGTGCAATCTGGGCCTGACTATTTAAATATTTTTTTACATCTCCTTTTGATAACTGGCTACCCAAACGACTACGTAAACTCTTGTCGGAAAGTAGCCGATCGAGACCGGAGCCTTGCACAAGCCTTAGATCACGGTCGTTTCGGTCGTCTCCGGATAGACGAACGAGACCGATTGCACGACGCAATCCAACAGATAAGACGTCCAGACTTCCATCCGGTTGGACAATTTCGTAATTGAGTTCAAGATCTGATGTACCGCGTACTCTTAGGATGTAAACTGGGTCGATTTTTTGTTCTTGACCGTCAGTAACCTCTTTTTTTGAAGGCAGTATTGGAATTAGCCCGTCCCATGCCCACGGCCAGTTCATTTTGGGCTGTTGGTTGACTAGGGCCACCTCGGGCAGTGAAATAACCGCTTCGATCGTGAATTCTGAATCTACATCGCGACTCCAATAGTCGGCATCTGTTAGAATGTATGAGTTTGTTGGGTTAAGAAGTAAGCCGATCGCATCAAGAATTGTTGTCTTTCCTGTGTCCCCCCCGCCAAGAATAAGGTTTACTCCACTGGCAGGGTGCCAGACGAGGGCCTTAATCCCCCTGAAACGTTCTATAGTTAACCTGCGAATATGTGAAGGCATAGGCCTCCTTTCCTCAATGTCTAAGTGGCTCTTTGAGGGTGGATTTGAGGAGTCGACGGCGAGTGGTTATAGTATTAGTCCGCTTGGCTTCCAGTTCGTTGCATAGCGCCATAAGTTTGTCTACCTTTTCCAAGATCCGGTGTTGTTCAAATAGGGGAGGTAGTGGAATAGGTGCATTAAGCAAGACCCCTTGGCTAATCTTGGGCATCGAAGACGATGCTCCAGTTGCATTTTCTGAAAAGTATTTGCGTAACGGGGGTGAAATAAGTGCCGTATGAATATATCGAAGATCTATGGACTTCGAAAATCTGATTCGAATCATCAGATCTGGAAAGACAAAGGATCGCTCCGGCCCATCGAATACCGCCGCAATCCCAACGTATTCCCTCGTGTTACCACGCTGAAAAAGGACATCCCCCCGACTGAGCCAATAATGTTCGCAGGCAGCCTCCTTTAGCTCAATATGCTTGTAGTGGGTAGAATCGAAATATCCGGAGGTAGTCGCCGTGAGCGTTAAAGCTTTCGGAGCCTTCGTATCGTTTGTTGGTTTCGGGGAAACACCATTTTGCGGCCCGAATGTAATTAACTTGGCCAACGTTACCCAAAGCCAGTGTTTTGGGATCGAATGAGGACCACGGAATCCCTCTGAATCAACCAAGATCATGCGTCTCTTCAAGTGTCCATTTTCTGTCAAGAGCCGTTGCTCCTTAGCGATTAGTTCGAGCAAATCAAAAACAGATTTGTCCCTTAGGTCCTGCGGAACTAGCTTGCCGCGGACGGCGAGGCTAAGGATGGTTTGACGGAGTTGGTGGATATGTTCGGGCCGGGAGAGCGCAGAACAGGCGGAAGACACAGAGAACTTAAGAATTGTTTTATTTTCCGTTTCATCGGTTAGTTTGGTAAGAGAGGAGTTATCAGCCGGTCCCGTCTCCTCTCCCGCTTTTGCTGGGCCGCCTCCAACTCATCGCAAAGTTTCATCAGTTCGTCCACCTTGGCCACGATTCGATGTTGTTCAGCAAGGGGAGGAAGGAGTCAGTGGTAGCCGCTCAAGTTTCAGCTTCGTGACATGCTGCAGACCCCGACTCCACCATGCGCCTGTTCGATTAAATTCAATTAGTCGAGAATTGATGACCAACTTAAGGAACAGAACGCAATAATAGAGACATCTCCAATCAATTGCCTGCCTTAAAAATGTGCTGATTCAGAATTGCAGGACCTCGATCCCATATATGAGCTCCGAATGATGTTCCAGGAGTCCCCGACCAACTGATGAGAGAATCGCCTTGTTTAACATGAATCTCTCCGGGATGGAAAACCCACAGTAATTGAAAGGGGCGTCAAACCGTTGTTGAGATTCTGGATACGAATGATGGGCAAACCCGAATCGCTCCGGATTCTGATAGGTTTGAATGCTTCCGACCGTTGATAAGTTCCAGGGCGTCTTCCAAGGCGCACTAATCGCCAATTCTCAGGAATATCAAATGGGATTTCTTCGACATCAATAGATCGAAGTCTTGCTTCCCTCTTTCGGATTTTCCCTTCCCTGATCAGACATTCCCTATCTCGATCTCAATCCGTTTTCAACAACTCCGCCGCCGGCTCATCGTTCGGGTCTTGTTCCACCAGCTTCCCCCGCACGGCCAGGTCCAGAATAAACCGCCGCAGGCGCGGAATGGCATCGGGGGCTTCGCTGATCTGGTCGAAATATTGCAAAACCGCAGAATACGCGGAAGTCGCAGAAAGGTCTAATTCAGGAATATTTTCCTGCCTGTTCTGAGTATTCTTTGGTTTAATCACAAAAGCGCCCTCTCCAGAAAAAAGTAACCCGCCAATTTGAGCATCGTTGAGAGGCTTGGCGGGTATTGTTGCTCGTATTTTTTCATTTCTGTCCTGAGAATATCAAGAAAAAATTTGGTCACATTGCCATAGTACCGCAGAACATGCAGAAGAAAAGAAACAACTTAGCTTTAGGGAGATTGTCCCACTATTTCCCGATTTCCGAGAAGCCTCCTCGGAAATTCCCGTAAAGGTATCTTTGTAAGCCAGAGTTTTTATTGGAAAACCAATTATTTTCATTGAGAGCCCCACAATTTTGCAACAGCTCGTTGCAAATTTAAACTGATCTGTACTTATTACAAGGCCTTAAATTCATTTCATCACCGCAGAACACACTGAAAACGCAGAAGGGAATGATACAAGAAATTTTCTGCCTATTCTGTGTATTCTGTGGTTTCATCGAAGCAGGGCTTCCTCTAATATGGCCTTCAACTTGTCCCGCAGTTTGGCCGTCTCCCGTTCGCTCTCCTCCAACTTGGCCATCAATTCCACCGGATCGCCGTGATCTTCCTCCACGGTATGGGGATTTTTGAAATCGAGATTGTAGTTTCGGGCCTTGATCTCGTCGATGGTCACTTTCCAGGCGACCTCGTTCTGCTTCCCGTTTGTCCCACCAATCGATGCACGGTTTCAGATGCTCGAACCGGATAGGCCTGGTCATGGAGTAGGCCTTTTGGCCCTCGGGGACGCGGTGCTCATAGAACCAGATCTCTTTGGTTGCTCGTCCCTTTCTCGAAAAAGAGCAGATTGGTTCCGATGGAGGCATAGGGTTTGAAGACGCTGTTGGGCAGGCGGACGATGGTGTGGAGATTGCACTCTGTGAGCAGGTGTTCTTTCAGGCGGGTTTTGACCCCTTCGCCGAAAAGGGAGCCGTCGGGCAGGACAATGCCCGTGCGCCCGGTGGGTTTAAGCAGCCGCACGATCAAGGCCAGGAAGAGATCGGCCGTCTCCCGGGTCTGGAAGTGTTTCGGAAAGTTGGTCTCGATGCCGTCTTCCTCGCGGCCGCCGAAGGGTGGATTGGTGAGAACGATGTCCACCCGGTCCGATTTGCCGTAGCTGACATAGGGTCGGGCCAGGGTGTTATCGTGCCGTACAAACGAGGGGTCATCGATGCCGTGGAGCAGCATATTGGTGACACAAAGCATGTGCGGGAAGTTGCTTTTTCTCCGTGGCCCGCAACCCCCGCTGCATCTTTTGTTCATCGGCCGGGGTCTTTACGTAACGCTCACGCATGTGGCGGATGGCACAGGTCAGAAAGCCGCCGGTGCCGCAAGCCGGATCAAGGAGGATTTCTCCCGGTTTCGGGTCGATACGGTCGGCCATGAAGGCCGTAACGGCCCGAGGGGTGTAATACTCGCCCGCATTACCGGCACTCTGAAGATCATTTAAGATCTGTTCGTAGATGTCGCCGAAGTGCTGCCGCTCGGCCAGATTGTTGAAATCGACCTCGCTGATCTTATTGATGACCTGGCGCATGAGCTGCCCCGACTTCATATAATTGTAGGCGTCCCCGAAAACATCCCGCACCACCTGGCGGCGGCCGTCTTGAACAGGGCCGGACAGTTCCTTGAGAGCGGGAAAAAGCTCATCATTGACGAAGGCAAACAAGGCCTCTCCGGTGAGGCCTTCGGGATCGGCGGCCCAGGCCCGCCACTGGAATTTCTCCGGGATGGGGGATCGGTAGTTGTCCTGCATCAGCTCCAACTCCTGGTCCTGGTCGTCGATGATCTTGAGGAAAAACATCCAGCAAAGCTGGGAGATGCGCTGTGCGTCGCCATCGACGCCGACGTCCTGGCGCATGATATCTTGAATGGATTTAACGGTGGTTCGTACGTTCATAAGGAATCAGGCTGCCTTTTCGTAGAGTGCGGCTTGGAGTTCGTGGACGGCCTTTTCGAAGCCGTGGCGTCCTCCAAATGGTTTTAATAACTCCATCGGTGTGCCCATGGAATCAAAGGGTGTGACTTTAAGGATACGCGGATCGTCGAGATTCGGTGACCCCTTCGTCCTGGTATTTCAAAAGCAGGGCTTCAAGCACGGCCCGGGCCTGCCGGCCGTACTTGGTAAAAACATCTCGTTTACGAAGGTTATCGGCCCGTTCGCGCCGGGTCAACGGCGGCTGGTCGAAGGCCACATGGCAAATGAGGTCGAAAGGATCAAGGTCTTTCCCAACCTCTTCGGCCAGTGGATCGAGGAGCAGGCCCTCAGCGGCCAGTTCTCCGATGATGACTTGTTTACGCTCGGTTTCCTTCCAGCGTTTGAGAAAATCATCGAGACTGGCGTAACACTTGCGAAGCGTTTTTTTGGAGTAGTCGCGCAAGGATTCGGTAACCAGTTTGCCGTTTTCATCGAGGTATTCGATGCGCTCGGTCAGGATGCTGACCGGGTTGCCGCGAATGTAGTATTTTACCGGCATCTCCTTGGCTGTCGGGATGCCGATATCCGGCGGCTCAGGATCAACCAGGATTTCTTCATCGTCCCCGGGTTGCGGGGGGATGAACTCTTCCCCATCATTGGATGGCGGCACATCATCCGGCGGTACCACCGGATCATCCAGGCCCGGTTCGTAGATCTGCACCGGCTCACCATCAAAATCAGGGTCGGCGAAATGGTTGGTAGCCTTCCGGAAGTCGATCAAGGTGAAGTAATACTTTTTCGTGTCTTCGTGGATCCGGGTACCACGGCCGACGATCTGTTTGAACTCGGTCATAGACCCGATTTCGCGTTCCAGGACAATCAGGCGACAAGTCTGGACATCAACCCCGGTAGAGAGCAGTCGCGAGGTAGTGACGATCACCGGGTATCTGGACTCCGGATCGATGAAATTGCCGATCTGGGCACAGCCGTTGGCATCGTCGCCGGTGATGCGCATAACGTATCGTTCGTCCTGTTGGACCAAATCCTGGTTTTCGTTGATCAGAGCCTGACGCATGCGTGCAGCGTGCTCAGTGTCCACACAGAAGATGATGGTTTTCTGGAAGCGGTCTCCGCTTTTCATGAGGAACTCCGTGACCCTGGAGGCAACACGTCGGGTGCGCTCATCGATGACTAAGTTTCGGTCGAAATCTTTCTGGTTGTAGAGCCGGTCTTCGATCTCGTAACCGTATTTGTCGGTCTCACCCCGCTCGGGGCGATATCCCTCCACATCGACGTCCAGATGAATCTTCACCACCTTGTAGGGCGCCAGGAACCCATCCCGGATACCTTCTTTCAGCGAATAGCTATATATGGGCGGCCCGAAGTACTGTATGTTGGAGACGTACTCCGTCTCTTTAGGTGTGGCGGTCATGCCGATCTGGGTAGCACTCTTAAAATAATCCAGGATCTCCCGCCAGGCGGAATCCTCCGCTGCGCTGCCCCTGTGACATTCGTCGATGACAATGAGGTCGAAAAAGTCCGGAGATAGCTCTTTGAAAATCTTCTGGCGTTCCTCAGGACCGGTGATAGCCTGGTAGAGGGCCAGGTAGATCTCGTAAGAAGTATCGATTCGGCGATATTTCTTGTCCACGGCATTTAGCAAGGGGACCTCAATGCCGTCGTCACGTTCAATGGTCTTCGAGCCGGTACTGAGCTTAGCCATGGCCGCGCCGAAAGGACGAAAGTCGTTCACCATCGTTTGGTCGACCAGGACATTGCGGTCGGCGAGGAAGAGGATGCGTTTCTTGCGTCCGGCTTTCCATAGACGCCAGATGATCTGAAAAGCGGTGTAGGTCTTTCCGGTGCCGGTGGCCATAACGAGGAGGAAGCGGTTCCGGCCTTTGGCGATGGATTCGATGATTTTGTTAATGGCAATACGCTGGTAGTAACGCGGCTCTTTGCCGCCAGAGTCCTCAAAGTAATTCTGGAAGACGATCTCTTCCTGTGCGGGAGCCAACTCTTTCCATGCTCTGTATTTTGCCCAAAGGTTTTCTGGTTTTGGGAAGGAGTCGAGGGGAAGCTCGGTCTCCATCTGGTCGCTCTGACCGGTCCGGTCATGGAAGAGGAAGGCGTCCCCATTCGAGGAGAAGACGAAGGGTATATCAAGTGTCGCGGCATACCCGATCCCTTGCTGTATTCCATCCCCTACGGCATGGTTGTTATCTTTGGCCTCGATGAGGGCAATGGGGATATTCGGTTTGTAATAGAGAATGTAGTCGGCGCGCTTGGCTTTCCCCCGAGTGACCAGCTTGCCGCGAACAATGATGCGGCCTTTGGTAAAACCGACCTCCTCTCGAATCTGGTGGTGAAGATCCCAACCGGCCGAGGTCAAGGCCGGTGTGATGTACTTGGAGCAGATGTCGCGCTCACTGAGGGTTTTCTTCATATTCCTATGTATTGTTTGTCCAATCCACCACGGAAGGACTGGACAAAACAACTCTGGCCTTCGGCCAAGAAAATCATCCTAAAAATCTCAGGGTAACCTATTTAAAGCATAACAAAAAGTTAAAGTCAATCCCTGCTATTTTACCCGGATTCCTTTCGGGCCATATCGAGCTTGCTTATCTTGGAGATGGAAGCCGATTTTTCAAAAGAACTCACGCCTCCGACGGTGGCCTGCCTGGCAGGCCGTGGGCGTAGTATTTTTTCATCTCATCCTCGACAGAATCCGGTTTACCAAATCGATATTAAAAGCCTTGGGATCGAAATCCCCGAGCCACTCCTTCAACCCTTCGTGTTCCGGATGACGCGGATTCTTGGCGGCTTTCAACGTCTCGTAGTAGCCGTATATGCCGCCGACATCCTCGGGAGGGCCGGCATTCTCACCCCCTATACAGACCGGTTTTCCGGAGAACCGTTCATCCGCTTCCAGAATCTTTTCGATGATGATCTCATGATGCCAGTCATCACCAAAATCATAGATGTAGAAGAACTTCAGACCTTGCTTGGCGGCTACCTCATTAAGACGAAATCGTTTTTCATCCTGGGACGGCACCAGGTCACCAGGCAAAGGCATAGTGTAATGCACCCCGGCTACAACAAATTCATGGAGATGATCATCCTCCCAGCCTATGAGTTCCTGGATGATGTTGTGTAGCTTGGCCAGATTAGTATTGCCCGAGACCAGGATGCGCCTCCAAATCTCCGGCTTACTGCCGGTGATGGATATCTTTAGCTGGTAAACCCTGCCCTGGTTTTCATCTTTTTTTACCTTTGGTCTTGCTTTTGGAACAGCTTCCTTCCCTTTACCCTTTACCACCTTTCCCATTGCGTCCATTCCTCCTTTCAACAGGTTGAATCCACAAAATGTCCTCCTCTTTTTAAGGTGCTAAATTGGCTCCTTAAAGAATCATATTCTTCTCTGGTAAGTTCGAATATGAAATCCGGAGGGAACCGGTATCCTCGGAACAATGTGCCATTTCCCATTATTGACAATTATGACCAATGGGATTATAATAGCATTCAATCGATTTTTTATCCAGGAGAACAAAAAATGTCCGAGGTCAATCTCTTAAAAACCGACCATCGGGGCAGGATCACCCTCCCCGCCCCTTTTCGAAAAGAACCTTTGTTTGAATACCTGATCGAGGGGGAACAAATCATCCTTTATCCCGTCCGGACCGTTCGTAAATATCCGGATATGTCCAACCTTCCTGAAGAAAGACTGCTCCCCGAATGGGAACAAAAAGAACAAAAGGTTAACAAGGATAATCGCCAAGGGATACGGGCCGCCTCTGCCTCGGAGGCCCTGAAAAAGCTCAGGAAATAACCTTCGATGCCCGTCAAAGCCGCTCCCTTTGAGTTATACTTTGAACCGTTTTTTCTGGAGAGCTATGCGCTTTTGTCTCCCAAGGAACGGAAGGCCATAGACAAAGCGGTGGAATACCTAGCCGGTAATCCCCGGCATCCCTCTCTTAATATTCATAAGGCAAAAAATGGTTCGGCCAAATATCCGGTCGGGGGCCAGGATGTATTTATTGCTTATGCCTCCACATCCCTGAGAATTACCTTTGAGTATGGACCCGAACCGGGAATGATTGCTCTCCGTAATTGCGGACATCATGAATCCAGTGAAAGAAAAATGTGATCCCTTCCGGTTTTTAGACGATTGGCTCAAGCCTGTTTTTTCAAGGCCCTCTCCAATTCTTCTTTGACCCCTTCCCGCAGCTTCTTCGGCGAGACCACCTCCACCTGGGGCAGCCAGCGGTAGATCCAGGGGGTGATCCCCTCCAGGCCGTTCACCCACCGGCTCGAACATCCGGCTTTTTTCTCCTTGACCCGCTCTCCTGCCTGCTATATACTTTCTCTAAAAAATGCGATAACTTATCTACCGGAAAAGTGAGATTAATGAAACTTTATCGGTTGCATAACACCTGGATAATCGGGCTGGCCCTCTTTCCTGTCCTGATTATTTTGATCCTGGGTCTAAACCCGGTTTTAGCCCAGACCCCTTCTCAGTTTCCGCCGGCCCCCACTTCCAAGTCCATCCTCCTTCTTTATTCCGCCGGATACCACCTGCCGGCCTATAGAAAAAACATGGCTGCCTTTATGTCCTTCATGGATAAGGCCTCATTCCCTTCCGGTAATATTTATTTTGAAGACCTGGACCTCATACGCAACAGCAGTCCGGAATATCGACAACGTTTGGTCGATGTCATCCACAGGAAATACGCCAACAGGAAAATCGACCTGCTGATCACCATAGAAGGGGCGGCCCGGGATTTTGTTTTGCAGGATTGCCAGGATCTCTTTCCAACCACACCCCTACTTTCCATCCTCTCGGCCAACATCATTAAACCGGCCGTCAGGCTACGCCCTATGGTTCAAATACCGAGCATCCTGGACATGACCGGGACGCTGAAAATAGCCCTGTCTCTGTTTCCAGAAACCAAGCGTGTCTTCGTGGTCCTGGGTAACGGAGTGGATGAACAGCAATGGGAAGGCGATGCCAAAAAGCAATTCGCCCCATGGGGCGGCAAACTGGATTTCGAGTACAGCACCAACCTTACTTACGAGGAAACTCTGAAACGGGTTGCCTCTCTGCCTCCGAAATCAGTCGTCCTGTACGTGGCCCTTTACCGTGACAAGACCGGCCGGGCCTTTGTTCCCGCGGAGGTCGCCAGGTCGGTCGTTCGAATATCCCCAGCGCCGGTTTTCGGCGTCTATGACCAGATTGTCGGTTTAGTGGTGGGTGGCTCCATGATCAGCTATGAGGCCGAAGGTGCCAGGGCGGCCAGGCTGGCCCTGGACATTCTGGACGGGAAATTTTCTTTCCCGGAATCGCCCCATTCCCTTCCGTCCCTTACGCAGCCCATGTTCAACTGGCAGCAACTCCTTCGTTGGGGAATCAGCCGACACAGCCTCCCCGAGGGGAGCCTGGTCATCAATCGACCGCCTTCCATTTGGACCGATTATAAAAAACAGGTGATCGGTTTCCTGGCCATAATGGCCCTCCAGGCCGTCCTGATCATCTCTTTGCTGTTCATGCATCGTCGCCGAATAAATGCTGAATCAAACCGCCAACTGGCCGAGGAGGCGCTGCGACTGAGTGAGGAAAAATTCTCCAAGGCCTTCAAAACCAGCCCCGATGCGGTAAATATCAACCGGTTATCCGATGGCCTCTATCTGGATATCAACGAGGGCTTCACTGAAATCATGGGATATACCCGAGAGGATGTCATCGGTCGGTCTTCGCTTCCCGGCGATCTGGGGATCTGGGTGCGTCAGGAAGACCGCGACCATCTGGTCGCCTCACTGAAAGCGACCGGTGAAGCCATCGGCCTGGAAGCCCCTTTTCGATGCAAAGGCGGAACGGTGATTTATGGCCAGATGTCCGCTCGTGTTCTGGAGATCAATGGCGAAGCCTGCATTCTATCGATTACCCGCGACATCACCGAGCGCAAGCGAACGGAAGAGGCCTTGCGGAAAAGCGAGGAGCGCTATCGCAACATCCTGGATAGCATCGAAGAAGGATACTATGAGGTGGATACCAAGGGAAACATCACCTTCTTCAATGATTCCCTGTGTGTCTTCGTCGGGTATTCCCGAGACGAATTGATGGGCATGAACTACCATCAATACACCGATGAAGAAAACGCCGACAAACTCTACAAGGCCTATAACGAAGTCTATCGGACAGGGATCCCGGCCAA
The DNA here is from genome assembly GCA_963821645.1 of uncultured delta proteobacterium. Taxonomy (GTDB): domain Bacteria; phylum Desulfobacterota; class RBG-13-43-22; order RBG-13-43-22; family RBG-13-43-22; genus RBG-13-43-22. Next base: position 29,850 of record CAWGEQ010000026.1, read on the forward strand.
AAGTTCTAATTACCAGGTAATCCGGAAAGACGGAACTACCAGATTTGGAGAGGTTTCCGTTTCGACCATCCGGGATGAGGAAGGTAACATCACGGGCTTCCGGGGGATCTCCCGGGATGTCACCGAACGCAAAGAGGCCGAAGAAGAAAATGAGAAATTGGAAGGGCAGCTTAAGCAGGCCCAAAAGATGGAGTCCATTGGGACCCTGGCCGGCGGCATAGCCCATGACTTCAACAACATCCTCATGGGCATTCAAGGGCGGGCCTCCCTGATGTTGTGCGATATTGACGCCTCTCATCCTTTTTCCGGACACTTAAAGGAAATCGAGACCTATGTAAAAAGCGCGGCCGATCTCACCAAACAACTCCTGGGTTTTGCCCAGGGAGGCCGATACGAGCTGCTGCCCACGGATTTGAATAAACTGGTTGATCAAAGCGCCATCCTGTTCGGTCGCACCAAGAAAGAGATCAGCCTGCACCGAAAATTCCAACCCGGCCTCTGGACGGTTGAAGTGGATAAGCGCCAGATCGAGCAGGTGTTGCTGAACCTTTTTGTCAATGCCTGGCAGGCCATGCCGGCGGGCGGGGACTTATATCTCGAAACTGGGAATGTCATTCTGGAAGAAGATTACCTGCGACCGCAAGACTTGAAACCCGGAAGGTATGTGAGGATCTCCTTCACCGACACCGGCACGGGTATGGATGAGGCGACCAGACAGCGGGTTTTCGATCCTTTTTTCACGACCAAGGGAATGGGACGAGGGACCGGACTGGGTCTGGCCTCGGCCTATGGAACCATCAAGCATCACCAGGGAATCATCAATGTCTACAGTGAAAAGGGCCAGGGGAGCACCTTCAACATTTATCTCCCCGCCTCGGAGAAGGAAGTGCCCCTGGAGAAGGAATCCCCGATCGATATCGACAGAGGTTCTGGGACTGTCCTGTTGGTTGACGATGAAGAGATGATCCTTGCGGTGAGCCGGCGCATGCTCGAGAGACTCGGATACCAGGTAAAAGTGGCCAAGGGCGGAGAGGAGGCCCTAAAAATCTTAAGCGCCGATAGACATGAAATAGCCCTGGTGATCCTGGACATGATCATGCCGGGTATGGGCGGAGGAGAGACCTTTGAACGGATCAAAGCCGAGCACCCCGGGATCAAGGTTCTACTTTCCAGCGGCTATAGCCTCAATGGACAGGCTCAAGATATCCTCAATAAGGGTTGTTACGGATTTATTCAGAAACCCTTCAGCCTGAGCGAACTCTCACAAAAGATCGGGAAGATCCTGGGCAAGCCGTAGATTTTAAGGATCGGGAAAAAGTCAGGGGGTGAAAATTTTGTCACCCCCCTTTTATTTTATTACCGAAAGCATAAAACAGGTACCCACATAGGAACAATAGGAACCCTCTTTTTTCGCCCTATCTCTGATCGCTCCACTTTCCGAATTTTTCCCGTAAGATCCGGTGGAGGATCTTTCCGGTTCCGGTTCGGGGCATTTCGGCATCGCTGATGAAATCCATGGTCTTGGGCTTTTTGTATCCGGCTATTTTATCCTTGCAGAAATCCAGGATCTCCCTGGCCAGTTCCGGCGACCCTTGATAGCCTTCATGAAGGATGACGATGGCCTTGATGGCCTCCCCCCATTTCTTATCCGGTATGCCGATGACGGCTACATCCTTCACCGCCGGATGAGCGCCGACCACATTTTCCACTTCAGAAGGATAGACATTCTCACCGCCGGTGATAATCATATTGGCCTTACGATCCACCAGGGTATAATAGCCGTCTTCATCGCGGCGGACCATATCACCGGCCGAAGACCAGCCGTTATCAAAGGCCTCTTTGGTCTTTTCCGGCTCCTTCCAATATTCGGTGAAGAGCATGGGGGTCCGGTAGAAAAGCTCTCCCACCTGTCCGTCGGGTACGGGTTTGCGATCTTCATCCAAAATGCGTATCCGGTCGGTCCCGAAGATTTCCCGGCCGATGGAACCTAATTTTTTGAACTGATCTTCAGGGCGGAGCAGGGTCACCAGACCGCCTTCGGTGGACCCATAGGCCTCCCACAACTCGGCATTCTTGAAGTATTCCATGATGGCCAATTTCAGCTCCTTGCGGGCCGGGGCCGAAGAAACCAGAAGCTGCCGGATGGAAGAAACATCAACATCCTTCTTAACCGCCTCGGGCAGTGACAGGATCATGATGTAGTGGGTGGGCACCAGGGAGGTGAAGGTGATCTTATATTTGGCGATGGTCCGCAAAAGATCCTCCGCATCAAAGGAGACCATGTTGTAAACAAAGACCGGGGCCGTTAGCAGCGTATAGGGGAAAGAGTAAAAGATGGAGTTGACATGACACATGGGCATGACCAGCATGACTTTGTCGGTCGTCCGGGCCCCTATGTTGATATCGTTTAGATAATACTGGGCCAGGTAGCTTTCGTGGGAGCGGACCACTCCCTTGGGACGGCCGGTGGTCCCGGAGGTGTACATGAAGGTCCAGGGATCGGCCGCATCGACCTGATAATCCGGCTCTTCCGGAGACGATTGGGACAGCCAGTCTTCATAGCCCACATACCCATCCGGCACCGGACCATCCCCCAGGAAAACATAGGCGTTTTTGGGGATCGGCAATTTGTCCTTGATCCCATTGATCAGGCCGACAAAGGGTTCTTCGACGATCAGCCCTTTGCATTCCGAATGATTGACGATAAACTCGATGTCCGGTCCGGCCAGCCTGAACATCAGGGGAACGACGATCTGGCCGCCTTTGGCCGCCCCGGCATAAATATCCATCCATTCCCCGCGGTTGTAGGCCAAAACGCCAAAGCGGTCTTTATACTGGACCCCAAGTTTTCTAAGACCATTGGCCAACCGGCAGGAGCGGTCGTTCCACTCTTTAAAGGTAAACTCTTTGGATTTATCCTGCCAACCGAGTTTATCCGGAAAATTGATGGCATTCATCTTCAATACCGTTCCCATGTGCATCCACTTACTTTTAGTCATGGTCATCTCCTCCTTTTTCATTTGAAAAAATGGTACCATTCCGCCTCAAGAAAAAACCTCTCGATCTGACAGGATTAACAGAATTTATAGGCTTTTTGCTCAGGCCCCGGAGGACCATGAGCAACCTCAATCCGCTTTCAGCGGAGACCAGGGCTTTCTTCCGTAGACGATTATTTTTTATCTTTCTTCCGGAAAGGCAAAATAATCCAGGAAATCCGGTAAATCCTGTCTAAGATGGTTGGTATAATTTCGCGGTCCGCTTTTCACTGTTCGTTTATAAAAATTTCCCGGGCGAAGAGGGCCGCCCCGATGGCCCCGGTAAGCTGGGGATAGGTCGGTACCCAAACCGGCCGATGGATAACCTCTTCCAGCATAACCTTCAAATAGGGATTATGGGCCACCACCCCTCCGGTCATGACGACCCGTTCACTTAAAAGATCCATTTCCATAACCCGCTTGATAACCGACAGAAACAAACCCTTGACGATATCAGCCACCTTTTTCCCCTGGCGGATTTTCTCTAAAACCTCAGTCGCGGTAAAGACCGTGCAAAAACTCCCCAGCTCAACCACCTCTTGGGATTGCCGGGCCAGATCATTCATGTCTTCCAAAGGGATATTCAGCCGTAAGGCCATCTCTTCCAAAAAGGCACCGGTCCCGGCCGCACATTTCCGGTTCATTTTAAAATTGATCCGTCGGCCTTTTTCATCCAATTGAATGACCTTGTTGTCCTGGCCTCCGATATCGATGATGGTGATGGCCTCGGGGAAATAAAAATAACACCCCCGGGCATGGCAACTGATTTCGGTCTTGTCCCCGTTGCTGTAGCGGACATTTTTCCGCCCATAGCCGGTGGATATGGTTTTTATCTCCTTGGAGTCTATGGTCACCCCGGCCATGGCTTGGGCTTGTCGCAGACCGGTCTCGGCCACCTCGGCAAAGTCGGTCCCCGACCGCTGAACCGACCAGCCCAAAAACTTTTTTCCCCGGTCCATGAGCACCACTTTGGTGTTGGAGGACCCGACATCGACACCGACAAAAAACATATAAACCCTTTGGGTTCAAGGTACAGGTGTAAGGTGTAAGGTAAAAATCGCTTGAAAGTTTGGACCTTATACCTCATACCGTGGACCTAAAACCGTCCCTTTTACGCCTTGAACCTTGTACCTTTCTTTTATCTTTCCTCCAACTGTTCTATAAAGGCCTCAATCTGCGTTTTGGCCTGTTCTTCCGAATAGCAGCGCAAGTCGCACAGGTCGCCGTTAATGGTCAGGGAGGCAATCCCCAACTTTTTGGCCAGCCTTTCCGGCATACCATAACGATTATTGGAATTGTTGGGGCAGGTCTTGGCATCGTGAAAGAGGATCCCGTCGAATTGAAACAGACGATGGCAACTTTCGATATACCGTTCCTTATAGGCCTCGTCTCTGACGATAAACAATTCGGTATAGGCCCGGCCCATGCTTTCAAAAGGTTCGTCGGGATCGAGTTGGTCGTAGATCCAGCTATTGCAATAGGTCGAGGCCACCACACAGGTTTTCAAAGTGGAAAAGAGCTCGGACATAGGTCTTAGTTTTCCCCAGATGGGCATGCCCTCCCAGTAAAGACGATGTCTTTCTCCTTCAACGGCGGCCACCCCCTCTTCAATCCGCTGTTTTAATTCCGGCAACAAGGTTTGATAATAATCCACCGCCTCCTGGGTGCCCCGGGCCACCACGGCCGGCGCCATGTGGATGGTGGCGTCAAAAAAGGTCCAGGGAGAAGGAAGGGCCGCGGAGGTTTCCAGGGTGGCCCGCCAGAGCCGGGAACACTCCCTGGATAAACGGACCGCTTCTTTAAAACGATCCGGATCGAACTTATGCCCGCTGACTTCTTCCAGCGTAGGAATCAGACCTTTGATTTGTTCGGCGATGTCCTTGATTTCATAGTTGGTGATGGT
>CAWGEQ010000027.1:0-55588 GCA_963821645.1 uncultured delta proteobacterium
CGGGGCGATGGGCAGCAAACGGAGCAGTTTGGGTCTTTGAATGGCCATGTTAATGAATTCGCCGTAGAAGATGTAGACCTTATCCGAACCGCCGGCCAGAAAATTTTCTATGACATCCCGGCCCATACCGGAGGCCACGATCATATCAAAGGAACTAAATACATCCATATATTGAGTGCGGATGTCATATTTTCTGCGTTTATAATATTCGGCCCCTTTTTCCCTAAGGCAACCACGGAAACTTCCAACTGATCCTGTCTCCGGGCCTTGATAAACTTTTCCCCGGCATTGATCAGGTTGACGTTGAAACTCCCGCACAAACCCCGGTCGGCGGTAAGTGAAATCAGTTCCACCTTTTTTACCGGCCTTTGGGTCATTAAAGGAAAGGCCTCAGGATCAATCCGGGAGGAAAGATTATTGATGACCTCCAAAAATTTGCCGGCATAGGGGCGGAAATTTTCCATCCTATTCTGGGCGCCCCGCAGTTTGCTCGCGGCCACCATGTTCATGGCCTTGGTAATCTGCTGGGTCTTTTTAACTCCCCCGATTTTTCGTCTTATATCCTGAAGTGTCGCCATGCTTATGACTCTCTCTTTTAGCTTTCAGCCATTAGCTTTCAGCTTTCGGCAGAAGCACCTCTTTTTAGCTGACCGCTGTCAGCTATTTACTTTGTGCCAAGAACTGGCTTTTGAATTCTCCGATGGCCTTCTTCATTCGTTCTTCCAATTCCTTGCTGATTTCTTTTTTATCTTTGATTTCAGAAAGGATATCCGAATATTTGGATTCTATAAAGGCTATCATTTGAAGCTCAAAATCTTTTAAAACTTCCACAGGCAGGTCATCCAGAAATCCCCGGGCTCCGGCAAAAAGACTGATGATCATCTTTTCCATGGGCATGGGCTGGTATTGCGGCTGCTTGAGTATCTCAACCAATCGGACCCCTCGGTTTAACTGGGCTTGAGTGGATTTGTCGAGCTCACTGCCGAACTGGGCAAAGGCTGCCAATTCCCGGTATTGGGCCAGGTCCAGCCGGAGACTTCCGGCCACCTGTTTCATGGCCTTGACCTGGGCATTACCGCCGACTCGGGAGACGGAAAGCCCCACATTGATGGCCGGACGAACCCCGGAGAAAAACAGACTGGGTTCCAGAAAGACCTGGCCGTCGGTAATGGAAATAACGTTGGTCGGGATATAAGCCGAAAGGTCTCCGGCCTGGGTTTCAATAATCGGCAAGGCCGTCAAACTGCCCCCCCCCAAGTCTTCCCGCATTTTGGCCGCCCGTTCGAGCAGACGGGAATGGTTGTAAAAGATGTCGCCGGGGAAGGCCTCCCGTCCGGGAGGACGGCGAAGGAGCAGGGAAAGCTGCCGATAGGCCACGGCCTGCTTGGACAGGTCATCGTAGATGATCAGGGCATGACGGCCGGTATCCCGGAAGTATTCCCCCATGGTGCACCCGGCAAAGGCGGCAATATATTGCATCGGAGCCGGGTCGCTGGCACAGGCGGCCACCACCACGGTCTTCTCTAAAACCCCGTTGCGGCGGAAGGCCTCGACAACCTGGGCCACGGTGGATTTCTTCTGGCCGATGGCCACATAGATGCAGAAAATATCCGAGTCCTTCTGGTTGATGATGGCATCTACGCACAGGGCGGTCTTGCCGATCTGCCGGTCACCAATGATCAACTCCCGCTGGCCCCGGCCGATGGCGGTCATGGCATCGATGGCCTTATAGCCCGTATACATGGGCTCTTTCACCGGCTGGCGTTCGATAACCCCGGGGGCCTTTAATTCGATCTTCCGGAATTCCTTGGCATTGAGCGGTCCCAGACCGTCGATGGGTTGCCCCACGGCGTCGATGACCCGGCCCAGGATAGCCTCGCCCACAGGGACTTCGGCGATGCGTCCGGTCCGTTTGACCACGTCTCCTTCCTTGATATGGAAGTCTTCTCCCAGGATGGCACAGCCCACATTGTCTTCTTCCAAGTTCAAGGCGATGCCGTAAATCCCACCGGGGAATTCCAGGAGCTCCATGGCCATGGTTTTTTCCACGCCGTAGACGCGGGCGATACCATCGCCCACGGACAGGACGGTGCCCGTCTCGCTGAGTTCTACTTTTTTATCAAAATCTTGAATCTGCTGTCTAATGACCTGACTGATTTCTTCGGCTCTGATTTCCATCTTAGATACCCTCACCCCTTCTTAAGGATTCTTTTAAACTCTTAAGTTGAGTTCGTAAACTTCCATCCAAGGTCAAATCCCCAACCTGGGCGACAAGGCCGCCAATAATGGAGGGGTCTTCATTGACCGTTATTACGACTTCTTTTTGAACGACCTCTTTCAAGGCTGCTCGGATTCTTTCAATGATATCTTCACTAAGCTTAACCGCTGTGGTGACCTTGGCCCTTTTGATGTTGGAAAGTTCGTCGGTCAATTGGGCATAGAAGAGACTGATGTCCTCCAGATAACGGATACGACCCTTAGTTAAGAGAAGTTGAATAAAATTATTAATCGTTTGAGAAAAACCGGTCTTTTCCAGAATCGATTTCAACAACTTGCTCCGGCTGGTGAAATCATAGATCGGACTTTGGAGGATATAGCGGGCCTGGGTTTCCTTCTTTAATAGATCACTAAAGGCCTTTAGCTCTTCCCCGTATTTAAGGTAGTTCCCGTCTTCCTTGCCCAGCGAAAGAAGGGCCCTGGCATATCTTCGGGAAACGGTAAAATTTCTCACTTAGTGGGTCACCACCTTTGCTAAGTATTCACCGATCAGGACTTTCTGGTCGTTCTCGGTGATATTCTTTTTCAATAGTTCTTCGGCCATCTGGACGGCCATTTCGGACAGGTCCTGCCTTAAGGAAAGGTTGGCCCTCTGGATTTCCTGCTGGATGGTTATTTGGGCCTGATCGACGATACGGGAGGCCACCTTTTGGGCGTTGTCGATAATCTTTTTTTGCTCCTTTTCCCCTTCGGCCTTAAATTCAGCCAAAATGGCTTCCCTTTCTTCCCTTATATTAGCAATCCTCTTTTCCAGGGCCTGATATTCCTTTTTGGCCTCTTCTTTTTTGAGCTCTAATTCCTGGAGTTCCTTCTGAATGGAATCCCGCCGATCGCCTAACCCTTGCTTTAGGGGTTTACGAAGCAGGAGAAAGAGGACCACGAAAAAGATGATAAAATTGATCGATCGGTATAAAAGATCCAGCAGCCGGGCCGTTGTTTCTCCGCCATGGGCCGCTGCCTCCCCGTGTCCGGCCGCCCCTTCCCCTCCTGATGAGGCATAAACCAGCCCTCCATAAAGGACCAGGAAGATCATTAACGGAAGGTATGTTAACAGCTTATTAGTAACGAGGCGGAAAAATGTCTTTGGAGAATTATAACCGGGCATCTATATGGTCCTCCCTAAGATCTTTTGGGCTATTTCTTGGGAGAAAGAGGCCACCTCTCCGGAAAGTTTTTTGCGGGCCTCCTCTACTTGCTGGGCGATCTTTTGGCGGTTTTGGGCCAATTCGGCCTCTATCTTTTGGTTGGCTTGCTGGAGAAGTTTCTTTTCTTCTTCCTGTCCCTGCAATTTAAAAAGATTTTTTTGCTCAAAGCCCTCTTTCCGCGCCTGCTGTAGCTGCTTCTGGTAGTCCTCTTCCTTCTGAATCTTATCGGATAGGGCCTTTTTGGCTTCCTCTTCTAATAGACTGACCTTGTCTGCCCTCTGCTTTAAGATGTTCCGAATGGGACGGTAGAGAAGGGTATTTAATATAAGCATCAACAAAAGAAAATTGACAATTTGAAAAATAAGGGATTGATCTATATTAATCATCTTTTTTCCCTTCCTGCAAATTTAGATAGAGTGGTCTGGAAGAACAAAAGAATGGGTTCTGATATTAATGATTTTTTTCACACAACACAAACAGAGCCTTCTTATCGTATTTTTTATCCCATGTCAAAGGTTTTTTTGAAAAAAATTCATCGTGATCGCCTTCCCCGCCTTCCGCCGGGGGTGCGACTCGGACCTGAAGCCAAAATTGGCCTTGATTAATTTTATTAAAACAAATTAAGATAGTTATCCGACAATAGCCTCTCTGCATCCCAAAAATCAGCCGAAGGAACTCTCGATCTAAATGGTCTATCAAATATTAGCCGACTTGATGGTCTGTCTTCACTTCTTTTGGATTCTTTTTTTATTCTTTGGCGCTCTCTGGGGAGTCAGGAACAAGGTCGTCCGTCTTTTTCATCTCCTCGGGCTCTCGGCCTGGCCTTTCTCATCCAGGTCTTGGACTGGTACTGCCCTTTAACGCATCTGGAAGTCTATTTCAGGTCAAAACAAGACCCGGCCATGGCCTATAGCGGATCTTTCTTGATCCATTATATGGAAATGATAGTCTATCTCCAGATTTCCCGTTACCTGATTCTTATCCTGACCATCTTTCTCTGCGCTCTTAATCTCTTCCTTTATTTTGGATATTTCCGAAAATGGAAGACCCGTTTGAAAAAGGGGCACAAGCAGATACCTGCTAAAATTTATTGACAAATTAACTAATTAGAATACCATTTAAAATGGGAATACAAAAAATACTCCTAAAGAATGTGAAACTCATGAGTCCTCAATCTAAGCCTAAAGAAGGGACCTTCACCTACGGCGATTATTTAAAATGGCCGGAAGATGAACGATGGGAATTGATTGATGGGGTCCCCTATAATATGACCCCGGCCCCATCCCGAATCCATCAAGAAATTCTCGTTGCCTTGTCGGCTAAATTTTATAATTTCCTGAATGATAAAGATTGCCGAGTTTATGTCGCCCCTTTCGACGTTCGCTTACCCGAGGGAAATGAAAAAGAGGAAGGAATAAAAACCGTTGTCCAACCCGACCTGGTGGTGGTTTGCAACCAGGCTAAATTGGATGACAAGGGATGTCTCGGCCCTCCCGACCTGATCGTTGAAATAACTTCCCCATCAACTGCCCGTAAAGATCTCAAAGAAAAATTTGCTCTCTATGAACGAATGGGCGTTAAAGAGTATTGGATCATCAACCCCACAGATGAAACCGTAATGGTCTTCCTGTTAGATCCTCAGGGGAGGTATGGGAGACCGGCGGTTTATTCCGAAGAGGACACCATTCAGGTGGAAACCCTGGACGAATTATCCATTCCTTTAAAAGACATCTTCAAAAAATAACCTCTGAATTTATACAAGCGGTAAACGATTCATAAATTTCTCACTGTTGCTGTGGAATTTTCTTGAAAAGGTCTTTTTTTAGGGGTATTATTTTGGTACTAAAATTAAGGGTAAAATAATGATCCAGAATAAAATTCAAATCGACGAAAAGGACTTCGAGTTCATCAAGAAGGCTTACAAGACCCTCTCTTATAAAAGTCTCAGTCATTATATGCGGGAGGCAATTCGGGCCAGGGTGCGGGAAGATCGGAAAAAGTGGAAAGCCCTCCAACGATCGCTGGCCATGGAACAGATCGGCCGAGGGTCCTATGAAAACCACTTTGAAAGCCTGGAAGGGGAAGACTTTGAAGATCGGTGATATCGTCTGGGTCAATCTGGACCCGTCCGTGGGGGATGAAATCAAGAAAAAGCGGCCGGTGGTGATTTTAAACAACGGCCATGAAAAACATCTCCGCCTGGCCATCGTCGTCCCCGTCACAAACTGGTCGGAAATATGGGACAACAATCCTTTTTTCGTCAGTCTGGACCCGTCCAAACAAAACGGCTTGAAAAAGAAATCGGCGGTCGACTGTTTTCAAGTCCGGGCGGTCAGCCATCGGAGAGTCCTGGACCGGTTGGGCACCGTCACACCGAGTGAATTAACCCAAATAAAAAAGGCCCTGGCCTTGATACTCGACATCGAGCCCGAAGATTGCGAATAGATATTTGTTGGAATCCTGGACGAATTATCCATTCCTCTAAAAGATATCTTAAGAAATAACCCCTGGAATTATTACGGAAAGTATACGATTCTTGCAAAGAATTCGATTGGGCAGCTTTTCGTCATTCCGAAGAAAGTCAAAATCCAGTGAATTGAAGCTCCCCGCACCAAGGTGCGGGGAATCTTCCAGGCAAGGTTAATGTCTATTATTTGAAGTTCGCTCGCTTACCCACGCAGCAAGCTGCGGGGAATTCGCTCGCTATCCCTGTTAAAATAATTCTGGACCTCGGCTGTAGTTTATCACGCAGCAGGCAGGGCCGGAGTGATGATGTTGGGGACTTTTACGAGAATGGTAGCCTTGTGTCAGTACCACGGTGTAAATGAAATGAATTGTGGACCGCCGACAGGGATTTCAGACGGTTGCCTGGGCTGAAGGTTAGAAACCCCTTAATTGCTTAAAAATCCCTCCTCCATCTTACCCTCTTTGTCGGCAAACCCAATCCCAAGCCGCCTTTCAAACTAATGCCCCTTGGGTGAAATGGATCGGGGGGTTCAAATGAAACTAATAGTGAATGGAATACTACGGAGATTTTTTGGATTCAGTTTTGAGGAATCGAGAGTCGACAATCAGGATGCAAAGAAAATAGACCCCATGAATGTAAGTAGTTTCTGAATCCAGTGAACAACGTCTCCAGGGCTTGGGGGAGGCAGGGCCGGTGACGGCCCTGCCAATCAAGCTGAAAAGTAACAACTCTACCTGTCTTTTCTTATTTCACCTGATCACTTGACCCGTCCACTCAGGTCAAACCCCTCGCCCTTCCCTACTATCTTTATGCCCATAGTCGAACGGGTGCACTCTCTCTGCGTATAAAGCCATGGATTTGGAAGTCCGAGATAAAGATAAGGATGATTGTACCACCACACCTTTTCCACGTTCAGCTCCGTGTCGCCTCCCAGTCTTATGATATTTCCCATTGTGCCGAGCAGTTGGCTCTTCGAGCTCAAACCTGTTACCAAAAAATATTGGTCAGGATCAACTGGGGGGTAAGGTGCCCCCGATGGAACAACTGTGCAATCGAATAAATTGCCTCCCACCGACAGATCAGGGTTTACCCAGTAGTCACCATCGCAATATGCGTCGTACACGGAAATCGGGGATTTCAACGGAGCAATACTGCCGCCAGGATCGTGGGAAATGGATATATTTTTCCCCTTACTGGTCCATCCTCCGTGGCCGTCATAAGAAGTGATACTCTCCTGGGAGCCGCTGACTGTAACCGAAGGAAACCCTGGAATGTCAGCATTGCGCTCATGTGCATCATTGAAACCATTGTTGGCATTGGCGCAGGTGAAGAACGACTTCTCATAATAGTCCCCAGTGAGCAATCTGTTCAGGTCTCGTCTGTCCTGGTCCCCCGCCCCGGCCGGGGCGGCTACGAACACAGCCAGTAACGCAATGGCGGCTGCGATTAAACAGCACTTTGTTATTTTTGAATTATTCATGATGTTCCCTCCTTTAATAAGTTTATTAATGGTTATTGGTATCCAACACCTACCCTGCCGACACAACCAAGGCACTCACCTCCTTTCTCCTTCCCTCCAGGAGGGAAATATTATCGTGAATTTGCTGTTTTATTTCTAAATGTCCTTTTTGGGGGAGAATCGGCATCCGCCGATTCTCCAGATGAATTCAGGATTTCCCAGAGTTCATCACAGCCTTGAAAGGCCTTTTTCCCTTTTTTCCCCGCCTCAAGCACGACCCCCACCAGACTTTTGGGACGATCCTTCTCGAAGCGGTAGATCCGGATGATGTAACTGGCGACAAAGTTCATACCGTGCCCCCAAGAAAAGAACCAACAGGCCACCTTCGCCTAAATCTGCGGACCCCAGGAAAACCTGATGGATGATATTTTTAGTTTTAAAAAGTGAATGGTTTGTTTTTTTGCTTCCTGAATAACACGGGGGTTGTTACAGATAGGGTACGGATTGGGGAGTAATAAAAATTTTTGTAGAGGGACAGGGTGACCAGGGTGGAGGATTCATGAGGTCTGCCACTGCGCCTGGGGGAAGCGCTAACGACATCAATGGAATACCGTTTTACTAGCCCAGAACCTATGACGGGACCAGGCAGAGACCCTTCGCTTCGCTCAGGGTGACAGTTAAAAATGGGCTCGTGGTAAAAGGAAAGAGGCGGTCAGGATAACCACGATAGTGGATTCATGAGGTCTGCCACTGCGCCTGAGGGAAAGGCCCCTTGTTGTCATCCTGAGCCATTCGCCTGCAGTCATCCTGGGTCCTTGGGGCCAGCCGCCCTGAACCCTACACCTCGTGCTGTCATCCTGACCCTTCGCCTGCCGTCATCCTGAGTGAAACGAAGGATCTCGTTCTGAGTGAAACAAGGGATTGGTTCAGGGTAAACTCCGCGAAGGATCTCGCCTTCACCAATCTTCGGCTAAATCAAGCCATTCAGGGTTGGTAGATTCAATCAAGTTGGTCTTCTTCACCCTCAACCAACCCTTAATCTGTTTCTCGCGAGCAATGGCCGAAAGGGCATCGGTCGTTGCTTCAAAGTAAACCAGCCTGCTAATATTGTATTTTGCCGTGAAACCCGGAACAAGCTTTTGTTTGTGTTCATAGACCCGGCGATAGAGGTCATTGGTCACCCCTGTATATAAGGTTCTTGATTTATTGGTCATGATGTAAACGTAATATTGTTTCAAATTATCCCTTAGAATGGCAACCGGCGAGAAATGCGTTATTGTTTCCCCAAGTCAAAGGCAGAGACCCTTCGCGGAGTTTACCCTGAGCCAAAGATAGAGACCCTTCGCTTCGCTCAGGGTGACAAGGGTAGTGCTCAGGGTTATATGGGAATGGGGTCTAAGTAGTATCCGTCCGGAAACTATAACTTTCTGGACGGAGCGCTCGGCCATCAGCTTTTAGCTTTCAGCAAAACCCTTTGTCTTTGGGGAGTTGGGCTAAATGCTGACCGCTGACTGCTGAAAGCTATCCGAAAATCTTGGATTTCCGGATGAAAACTCAGTAACTTTCACCCTGGGTCCTTCTCCTGCCCTCATCCTGAGCCCTCGGGGCAGTCCACCCTGGGTCCTTCTCCTGCCCTCATCCTGAGCCCTCGGGGCAGTCCACCCTGGTTCTTTCTCCTGCCGTCATCCTGAGCGAAGCGAAGGATCTCTGCCTGAATGAAACGAAGGATCAGCTCAGGGTAAACTCCGCGAAGGGTCTCGCCTTCACCAATCTTCTAATTACACAACATTCAGTGTCTGGCGTGAAGTACCCCTAATCATGGGATATAGGGTGGCTTTTATCCGGTATCCAGTATCTGCCTTCAAAGTGCCTTCCCCAGCAGGCTGTCCCGTATAGCCCTGGTTTTAGCGGCCGGTGCGATATCCAGTTCCTTCTTGAGCCTTTTCTCAAAACTTTTGTATAACGACAGGGCCTCGGCCTTTAAATCCAGGTTGCGGCAGCAGACCATGGCCCCCTGGCAGAACTCCTCGGCCAGACTGTCAACCTCGAGGCCTTTCCGGTAGCATTCCCGGGCCTTTTCCCACTCTCCGCCTTTACTCCAAAAGGAACCCAGCTTTTCCACCCCGCGCAGGAACTTGCTGCGCAGCCTTTCTCCGGCAGCCATCAGCCAGGGTTCCTCCATCTCCCGGCCCATAAAATAGCCCTGGTAAAAACCGACGGCTTTTTCCAGAAGCGGAAGGGCGGTCTCGGGATCGCATCCATCGGCCTCTCCCAGAAGCTGTTCAAAGGCCCAGGCATCGATCCAGCAAAGGCGATCGTCAAGGGACACCCGCCCTTCCCTGACCTTAACCGCATCCTCCCTGCCGACGAGACTGCGGAGACGGTGCAGGGTGGTTCTCAGCGACTGAAGCGACGCATCTCCGTCGGTCTCCGGCCAGAGGGCATCGGCCACTTCCTCATCCCGGATTCCGCTGGCCCCGGCGGCAATCAGGGCCTGGAGCAGGTCGAGGGGCTTTTTCTGGGCCTTGCGCGAGAAGCGGAGGGGCTGCCCATCTTTATAAATGACGAATTGTCCCAAGGTATACACCTTCAGCGGCCAGGGCCAATTTTCCAGATGGACCGGAGGATTTTCCGGGACCAGTCTTCTCCGGCGGATGATTTCCTGGACGTATTCCACCTCGATCCCCTCTTCCAGCGCCTTTTCACAGAGAAAGGCGGTATCGGCCGGGCAGTCAATGTAGGTATTCAATAACTTCTCTTCTTTCCCCAGGGTCAACGCTTCCCGGAGAGACCTGAGGCCCTTGTTTTTCTCGGTGGCTCTTGAAGGCCATATAGGCCTGCTGCATCCGGGCATTGAATTCCAGGAATAGGCTCTTGATCTGCCGGGAGATGGCCAGGCCCTGGGAAAGGGTTTCCCGGGCCTTATCATCCATCCCTCGGTGATTCAGGATAATGGCGTTCAGCAGATAGGCGGACCCGATAAAGAATGGAGCGCCGGTGTCGTGTGCGTAACGCAGGGCCTGTTCCCCATGAATGGCGGCCTGATCGACTGTTCCACGGATAAGTTCTTCTCTGGCCAGGGTGTAATAATAAAAGCACTGGTCACGGGTAGCCCACGCCCTGTTTCCCACTCCCGGTTTGGTCATGGAGGTGGAAAACTGCTTAATGAACTGGCGCGCCTTTTCGGTGTCATTCATATTCAGTGAATTCTGGATGGCCTGGAAAAACAAAAAATTACTATGCCCTACAGCCATATCCTCGCCCAGGGTTCGGGAAAACTCAAGACCCTCGGAAACGGACTTAAGGCATTTTTCAGGGAAGCCCGCCATCTCAAAAAACATCGCCTTGCCCCCGCCGCTATACATACGAAGGGGTGACTGATCTTCCAGGGTTTGCGTAAATGAGGTGAGCATTTCCAACGCCAGGGAGGCCTTTTCTAAACGGCCCGTAAGAATTCCGTAATAGGACCAGAAAGAACAAAAGAGCACCTCTAAAGTCTTTATTAATTTGGGGGTCTTCCGTCAGGGACAGGGCTCGATCCGCCCATAGTTCTATCTCCGGATGACCGGGATTTTTCTGGACCAGGGCGCAAAACAAACTCGTCGAAACCCGCCCGCCTATCCAGGGAGAAGGAAATTCCTGGAAGGGCTCTTGAATATGGATCTTGAGTTCATCCATCCAGTAATCCAACTGATCAATCCCTTTAAAGCAAATAGCAATGACTATAACGATGCCGGACCAGGCCAAAAGCATCCCGAATATTTCCCCTTTTTGCTTGAATTTTTCATAAGACCGCTCCAGAAGATCCCGGCACAAATTAAAATCAAAAAAGGACTGGGCTACTCCCTGCCAGAAAAGAAGCCAGGCATCCTGTTCAATCAGATCGCTCGGCAGCCCTTCCAGCCATTCCCTTAGCAATTCAGCCCTTCCCTGCCACTGGAGGATTTGAGCATTCTGGAGGATGATCCGCTTCATCATTTCCCGGTCCTCGGCTTCCCGGGCCAAAATATAGGCTTCTTCGATCTGTCCGGCTGTTTCCAGCAGTTGAACGGCCCTCTGGTTTAAGTCCTTGAGCGCATCCGAGGAGAATTGCGCCTTAGCCTGCTTTTGCAAAAAGGTCCTGAACAGGGCGTGATACTGGTAAACCGGCTCTTTCAGGTATCGCTGATCGATGAAATAATTGTTCCGCATTAACCCGGCCAGGATGGAACCGGCCTGGGGCAGGCCGCTCAGCGTTTCCGCCATTTTGACGGTCATTTGAGGCAGGAAAGCCGTCCGGAGGAGAAAATCTTTCATCTGCGGGCTGGTTCTGTCGAAAATCTCCTTTCCAAAATAATGGATGATTCCCTCCCGGGTGGTATCACCCACTTTTTCGGGAACGATCCCCTGCCTGAGGCTTTGCAGTAAAAGGATCAACCCGGCCGCCCAGCCGTCAACCAAGTTGTGAACCTGCCGAATCGTTTCCCCTGGAACGTCCCGATCGGGTCGCAATCGGACGATCTCCACCGATTCCTCCAAGGTCAGGCGCAGGTCTTCCCAGGTCAACAGGCCCAATTGCTGATTCGCCTGGAGCCTGATCCAGGATGAAGGCGGGGCGCCCCGGCTGATCAGCACCAGAAGTCTTCCCTGGGCGAATTCGTTTACCCCCAGCAGGACGGCCTCCTGGATTATTGAATGTCTCCGGAATGAGCTGGAAATTGTCTAAAACCAGAACCGTCCCGGGTTTTAAGCTGCTGAAGGCCTCCTTGAAAAAACGCCGGGCAAAGGCGAGAATGCTCTGGAGATATTCGGGGTTCAACAGGGGCAGGGTTTTTTTTCGACGGGGAAAGGCATCGGTAAAAGAGGACCCCAGTCGGTAGAAAAAGGTGGCCGGGTCCTTATCGGCCTCTGCTACCTGGTGCCAGAGGTTGTGAATTTTCCGGTCTTGCAGATAGGAACTGACCAGGGTCGTCTTGCCGCTGCCTGCCGGACCGGAGACCCAGATAACCGGCCCGTCTTGAAAACGGTCCAGCCGCTCAAACAACCGCTCCCGAAGAACGGCTTTCCGGATGATCGGCCGGCTGCCTCTTCTTGGAGAGATTCTTTTGGAGGAATTATTAACAGGCACCTCCCTTTTATACAAACGGTTCGTTATGATGGCTTCTACGGTAACATTTCCCGAGGAATCAGTCAAAAGGAAAAACAAGATGACCATATTCCCCTTGTTATAGAACAGGAAAAAACGAAAATCTCAAAATGGACTTTAAAGAAGGGCCCGACAAAAGTCCGATTTTTGCGCCGCTAACTTCGCGGTCCCAACCTCGACTTGACTGCCATAAAGTTGGACCGTATAATCCATTATAAAATACCGTTGACTTGATATTCCTTGGCGATTATGTTCGGGATATTTCTTATTATCCTCAAACCAGGGAATAATGGATTCAAATCATGACTATAAAAGCTCCCATCTTCGAAGAAACCACCAAAAATTATCTGGCCCAGTTGGCCGGGATCGATTTTCTTTCCCGAACAAAAACATTAGGAATCGCCATACAGGATGGGGAGGCCCTTATCCCTTTTTTGGGAAAGACCTATCGGGTATCGCCCAAAGGAGTTTTCGATCCATCCGGGCAGGAACCGACCCACGCCGTGAGTGTAGTCCTTTGCAGATATTTACTCCTCTGCCCGGACACAAATCCCGTTGGCGAGGAATGGGTTTCTTACAAGGACTTTAAAGATGCCGGCCCCTTTGTCGGCGGGTTCGTCAATAACACCGAAAAGGCCTTGGTCCGATATTTTTCCGGCCGGATGGAGGATCTAAAACTGGCCGGGCATAAACTGGGGGGCCGTCCCTCCGACCTGGAACTGTCTTATCAGGTGATCCTGCAATTTGATGTCCTGCTCAGAATCCCCCTGCTCCTCTTATTCAATGACGAAGACGAGGAATTCCCGGCCCAGTGCAGCCTGCTTTTCCAAAAGAAGGCCGAAAGGTATCTGGACATGGAATGTCTGGCCATTTTAGGATGGTTTTTATCCGATGCCTTGATCCAAGCCCTTGAGGTCGATCACAAAACCATTATGTAAACCATCACTTTTTACCAAGGAGCCAAGATGAATGACCCCGATTCCTTTTACCGGTTTTCCCAAACAAGCCCTGACGTTTTTTCGAGACCTTTCCCAAAACAACAACAAAACGTGGTTTGACCAACACAAGGAGATCTATGAACAGCAGGTCATGGTCCCGGCCCGGGATTTTATCTTGGCCATGGGTGACAAACTGAAAAAGATCGCGCCAGGAATCCAGGCCGATCCCCGGGTCAACAAATCCCTTTTTCGTCTCAACCGGGATATCCGTTTCAGTCACGACAAAACTCCTTACAAGACCCACCTGGGTATCTGGTTCTGGGAAGGTTCCGGGCCCCGGATGGAATGCTCCGGTTTTTATTTTCACCTGGAACCGGAAAAATTCATGTTAGGAGTAGGTCTTTATTGTTTTCCTAAAGACCTGCTGGAGACCTATCGTCAATCGGTGGTCCATCCGATCCACGGAACGACCCTGGCCAAGATCATCAAGGGGATTAAAAAACAAGAAGGCTATTATTATGGAGGGCAACATTTCAAAAAGACCCCCCACGGGTTTGACCCAAAGCACCCCAATGCCGAATTCCTGCTCTATAACGGTCTCTATGCCGGAATTGAGATGCCTACCACCACGGAATTATTTTCTTCCGGTTTAGTGGACCTCTGCTTCGAACATTATAAAAAAATGGTCCCCCTTCACCGCTGGCTGCTGGCCCTGACCGAACGGCTATGAAAATTTAAATTTTTAATTCCACCAAGTCTTCATTTTGAAAGGGGGACTTCTTTGATTTATCTCCCCTTGCAATTCCGGATAAAAGCCTTATCTTTTTTCTAAAAGAAAGGCGTTGGTATGATAGAAAAAAATCGATTTATATTCACCTTCATGGGAAAATTTTTAAGTCTAATCCTTTTTGGCCTTTTCTTTATGCTGATAGCCGTTCCAAATTCCGATGGGTCCAACACAAAGTCAGGAAATACCATGACAGAGCAAAAAACAGCGTTGAGTCAAGCCACCTTTGCCGGGGGGTGTTTTTGGTGTACCGAATCCGATTTTGAAAAAGTCCCGGGGGTGAGCAAGGTCATCTCCGGGTATACTGGGGGCCATAAAAAAAATCCCACTTATGAAGAGGTTTCGGCCGGAGGAACCGGCCATGTAGAAGCCATCCAGGTTTATTACGATCCATCTCGGGTCTCTTATAAGGCCCTTCTGGATTTTTTCTGGAGACACATCGATCCGACCGATCCCGGTGGACAGTTTGTCGACCGGGGCCAGCAGTACCGGAGCGTCATCTTCTATCATGATGAGGAACAAAGACAACTGGCCGAGAAATCCAAAGAGGAACTGAGTCGTTCCGGAAAATTTTCCAGGCCCATCGTTACCGAGATAAAGCCTTTCACCCTCTTTTATCCGGCGGAAGAATATCATCAGGGTTATTCCAAAAAAAATCCTATTCGCTACAAATATTATCGGTATAACTCCGGCCGGGATCAATTCTTAAAAAAGACCTGGGGCGATTCCAAAAATGATCCGCCTATTGAAAAAGGAAAAGGATTCCAAAAGCCGGACGAGGCCACCTTACGAAAAAAGCTGACCTCCATACAGTTTGAAGTGACCCAGAAAAACGGCACCGAACCGGCCTTTAAGAACGAATATCATGACAATAAAAAAGAGGGGATCTACGTGGACATCGTTTCCGGGGAACCCCTGTTCAGCTCAATGGACAAATTTGAATCCGGGACCGGCTGGCCGAGCTTTACCAAACCCCTGGAGCCCGATAATATTATTGAAAAAGAAGACCGGGGTTTTTTTATGCGGCGCACCGAGGTTAGGAGCAAGCATGGCGATTCCCATCTGGGCCACGTCTTTAACGACGGGCCGAAACCCACCGGGCTTCGCTATTGTATGAATTCAGCCGCCCTGCGCTTCATTCCCAAAGAGGACCTGGAAAAAGAGGGCTATGGAAAGTATCTGAAGCTTTTTGGAAAAAAGTAGCGGATCCGGCTAATTGAAGCTCCCCGCAGCAAGGTGCTGGGAATTCGCTCGCTGTCCCTGTTAAACGGGTAAAGTGAAACCCGGATTGCCCAGGAACCAACCCTCCCTTCTCCTCCGGCTTTTTAGCGTGAGGTGGGACCCTTATCACAAATTAATCCTTCCTTTCCATCCCGAATACCCTGAGCTATAATAAAGCCATCGATAATAAGAAAGGCTTTCTGATTATGGTCAAAGTTGCGGCCGTCATTCAAATCCTCTTTATCCTCCTGATCGTCGGGTTCAGCACTTATCAGCTCTTTCAAGGTCGCTTTGAACTGAGCCTGGGGGTCCTTCCCCTTCTGATGGGCTATTACGTATTCATTACGGCCAGGAACAGAAGAAAATCACAACCTAAAAGGGAACGTTGATGGGTGGAGGATCCGCTTAGGAATGAGGGGTGATTTGGAATTGAGGGTAGGTAGAGCCGGGAGAGATGCCGCACCTCCCGGCTCCGTAGGGAGTTAAAATCTCCAGGTCATACCGAATTCGATACTGTCTTCACTTAAGTTCGATTCGATCGATACGGGCTGGCCGTTCAAGGCCGTTCCCCGTTCCTTTATACCGTTTGAAAAGGCATGGGTATAGCCGAGATTTATCCCAAATCGATTGGTAAATTCATACCCGATGCCAAAAGTCGCATGATGCTCGACCACGGCTGGAAACCCGATGATCCTGAAGGTTTCATAATAATAAGTCGGCATGGTTTTCCCCTGGACCTGCTTCGGGGCAAAAGCCGCAAAATTATTATGTTCATTCACCGGATTGTTGCCATAATTGTATCCGGCACGCAGAGCCAACTTGGGAGTAACTTTATATTGGGCACCAATGCCAAAGACATACTGATCTTTCCAATCAAAATCACTGTACCCGGCGGCATTGCTCCAGTTAATCCACTTGCCATTTAATTCAATCAAAAGTTTATTGGGTATGACATCATAAGCGATTCCCAATCCCACCTGCTGAGGGGCTTGCAAGTCCAGGTTGTCTGCAGTACCGTTGCCATCAAAATCCCTGACATTAGAATGTGTCACCGTCTGGGGCGTCTGGTAGGTAAGCCCCAGGGAAATCCGGTCAATCGGTCTGTAAATCGTGCCTAATTGAACCCCGAATCCATACCCGTTCGATGATCCGCTGCGTAAATCAAGGGTAGCATAGTCGATATGAGCCGCCAGACCGATGGAAAAATTGTTGTTGGGCTCAAAGGCGATGGAAGGGGCGAACTTCATGATCTGCAAACTGGTATATTCCCCGGCAATCAGGGGAAACCCCCCATATCCGGCATATCGAGATTGATCCAAGGAGGTATTCCGGTAATCAACGCCCAACCCGGTCGCCCCATAAGCGGCCAGGCCGAACCTCCAAAGAGGCATATTCTTGGTGATAGGCACCGATATACCAATGGCCGGAATGGGATAAAGATTTTCGGAGCTGTTGGCTTGAAAAGTGGTTCCTCCTAAGTTAATCTTGGCATCTACTTTTGGCATAAAGAGGGTCCCGGAGAAGTTGAACTCGGAACCGGGACAAAAGGGTCCGAAACACATAGCCGCCGGGTTGGCAAAGACGGCGCTGATGGCGTCCTGAGGGGCGGCTATCCCCACCCCGCCCATGGACCGGGCGATGGGACCGATAGCCATCAGATTATCCCCATTGGTGGCCAAAACTTGGGTTGCCCCCATGAGCAACAGAAAAAACAGGCCCAATACGATAATGATCTTTTTCATGATATCTCCTTTCCTTTACTTTTTATTTGGAACCCGGTTTTAACGCTAAAGACCGTTTTGTCCTTCACATCCCCCCTTTCTCGATCGGTTTTGGATCAATGAACCAAGGCGTCGGCCACCAGTGAAGAAAGGAATTTCACCTCCACCCCCATCTGATAATGATCGTTCAGATTGCTGAGCTGGGTATGGCAGTTTTCACAGGCCGTGGCTAAGATCTTGGCCCCGGTTTTATGGACCTGATCCACCTTGACCCTGGCGGATTTCATCCGGAAATCCAGATTGTCCTCGCCCAGAGCGACCAGCCCTCCTCCACCGCCACAGCACCAATTATAGCGGACATCCTCGGACATGTCACGAAAATCGGTCGTCAACTGTTTCAAAACATAACGGGGTTCATCGATCACCCCGGCATTGCGGGCAATCTGGCAGGGATCGTGATAGGTAATGGGTTCCTTAATTTTATTCTTATCCAATTTTATCCGTCCCTCTCTCAGATAACGGGCATGAACCTCGGTAATGGAGCTGACATAGAAAGGCTGTTTTCCGGACAATTGTTTCATGACCCGGAAGGCCGTACCGCATTCGCAGATACAGACCTCTTTGACCTTAAGACGCAAGGCCTCATTGAGGATGCGATTTAAGATCAGCTTGGTCCGGGAAGGGTCACCCAGAAAGGCCCCGAAGTTAACGGCCTCAAAAAAACTCAAGGTCCAGTTCTCTTTGGCGGCATTAAAGATAGCAGCGGCCGGGACAATCGAATGGGCCCCGGCCAGGGCGACGTAGAGCATATCAGCCCCCTCCTGATCCACCGGGATGGGGGTCCGGCCAGCTTCGGACTTCCACTTTTCCACCACCTGGGCCTCCAAATTTTTTATGGCCTCTAAAAAACCCTCTTTATACAAATCCAAGGACTTGCCCTTTTCGATGGATAAGTCGGCCAGCATGGACAGGGTTTCCGGTTCCGACTGATTCCCGACCAATAAAAGCTTGGCAATGGACATCAGCATCTGGGTGTCGATGCCGTAGGGACAAAAAACCATGCAGCGCCGGCAGCCCGTGCAGGAATAGGCGGCCTCATATAATTCCTCCATGGCCATATCGGTCAATTCCCTGGATTCTCCCAGGACGGCCGAGGGGTTTAACGGGCCTTTAAAATATTTTTTATAGAGACGGCGGACAATTTCATGCCGGTAGTAGGCGATGTATTTATTCTGGCCCATGGAGGCATAGACGTGGCAAGCCTCGGTGCAGGTCCCGCATCGGGTACAGGTCTCTAAATAAAACTTCATAGCCTGATTCAATTTGGATTGAAAAAGCTTTAATAGATCATTTTGGGTTTGGGAGTCCATGATTAACCCCTCCTTAATTTATTCATGGGGATGGAGAAAAAGGAATGCATCACCTTGCTGAAGGGGAAGAAGAGGATAAAGAGATTGGCAAAGAAGACGTGCAAGACCAGCATGAAAGAATGGCCAGTCTGATAAATAGCCGCCGGCAATTCGGGTTTGAAGACCAAAAGACTGGTCATATAGGTCTGATAGTCTCCCGGAGACAATTCTCCGTAACCGTACCACCGCCTGGCCCAGTCCATTTGACTGCCGAAGAGCATGGTTAGAAAAAGCAGGATGATCAGGTAATAATCTTCAGGGACGGATAGATCCCGAGTGGGGGAATGAAAGCGCCGAAAAAGGAAATAGAGAAGAGCGATCAACAGGGCCAGGCCGACAAACCCTTTTCCTAAAAAAATCTCATGTCCCCAGAATTGAAAAAGGGTAAATCCCTTGAAGAGTTCCAGGTGGCCGATGATCAACAACAACAGGGCCAGATGAAAGACCATCAGAATAACCCAGCGCACCGGGTAGTGCCGGCGAATCGTGGGCAGCAGGAAGCTATCGTGCAGGGCCCAAAGCCATTTCGGTTTCTTTTCAGGAAAAATTTGTAAGGTGGTCGGGTTTTTGGTCGTACGCCAAATGCGCACACCTTGAATGATCGTCCCCACGATAAAAACCAGGAAGGCCAGATAGACCATTGGCACCAAAACAAGATAGTACATGGTTTTCATAAACTCCTCCTCAACCCCTTCCCGAAAAAAGGGAAGGGACCGGCCGGACAAAAATCGGTTATTTGTTTCGTTTGATATAGATCTTGATAACCCCTTCCCCCTGGTCGGTTTTCAAGATCTCATTGCCGCTGGTCCTGGCCCAGGCCGGAAAATCGGCCAATGCCCCGGGATCAGTGGTTATGGCCTCGATGACCTGCCCCACCTGAATCTCCTTGATTCCTTTGCTGACCTTAACCACCGGCATGGGGCAAGGCAGCCCCTTTAAATCCATCACTTTATCGACTTTAATTTCTTCCATGATTTTTCTCCTTAATTTATATGAATAATTGAATTTTGCTACCCAGGGCTTCATCCAGGAACTTGGCCACTCCGCAGTAGGTCAAATTCGGATAGCTGATCATCTCTTCATGCTTAAAGCCCATGAGATCCATGGACATTTCACAGACATAGATCTTGACGCCCAATTCCCCGGCCATCTCGATCATCTGTTCCAGGGAGGCCACGTTTTTCTTTTTCATCAAAGACTTCATCATGGAAGTCCCCATACCGGCCATGTTCATCTTGGACAGTTTGACTTGGTTGACCCCTTTGGGCAGCATGGTCCCGAACATGGTTCCCATGAGATCTTTTCCCTTCCCCTTCTTGTGCTTGTCCCTCAAAAGAGGGGTGCCCCAAAAGGTAAAAAACATAACCACTTCCATGTCCATGGCCACCGATCCAAGGGCGATGACAAAGGCGGCCAGGACCTTGTCCAGGTCCCCGCTGAAAACAATCATGGAGATTTTATTCTCCTGCTGATTGTGACTCAACGAATCGACCTGGGCCTTAAGGTCGGCCATTTGTTTTTCGATTTCTTCCTTCATTTTAATTCCCTCCTGAAATTTCAATTAGAGATTATTTGTTAATGGTGCTAACTAAAAAATATCTAAAAATTCTAAAACAGCCTTTCCTTGACTACCTCCATGGAAGACCGCAAAATTTCCAAAGAGGAAAGAACCGATCTTCTATCTTCCGGTTTCAAGGTCAAGACCAAATGGTGGTGCAGTTCCGTCATAAACCCATCTATATCGTTGGTCTTTTTTTGTCCGGCCGGGGTTAAGCTGATCAATTTGATCCGGGCGTCTTCCGGATCATCGATGCGGTGAACCATTCTTTTCTTCAATAAACCTTCTATAATTTTGGTAACCCGGCTTTTGGCCACCTCCAACTTTTGGGCTATGGCCGTGACGGTCAAATACCGTTCATTCTTAAAAACCAGCAGGCTGCGAAGCTCGGCCGGAGTGAGTTCAAACTTTTTGGACTGAAAGACGACCCGCTCCTGGCAGCAGAAACTGATTTCCTCGATCAGGTTTTTGAGGCGGGAAGCCTGGTATTGGGTTATCTTTTTAGGATTACCGAGGTCATGTTCGTTCATAGTGTTAACTAAATTATGCCCTTTCTAAAACCTTGTCAAGTTTTTTTTAGGCGGGTTTCTAAAAAAATTTTTAAGGAACCTTGCAACTCGTCGTTGACCTGTGCTAATAATAGGATCAACGCTTATGACCATCCCTTTTTCCATATCTGAAAATTATCAGGCCCTTTATCCCGGCCTATCCTTCGGGTTTACCCTGATCGCTGATTGTCAAAACCCGATTAATCCCCCTAACTTTGACGAATATAAGAGGACTCTTTTGCGCCAGATGCGCAAGCGGGAAACCCTGGCCCGGATTACCGAGCGGATCACCCTCTACGACCGGTTTTTTATTTCTTTCCGTCAAGAATGCCCCCTGCCCAAGCATCTTAAAAGGACCGTCAACAGCGGCTTCCCCCGTTATAATCTGATGGTGGATACCCATTTCATGGCGGAAATGTGCGCCGGGATATTAGTCGCCGTTACCGATTACGATCGCTTCGACGGGGCCTTGACTCTGGATATCGCTCGAGACGGGGAAATATGCCGGGGTATGGGCGAGCGAAAATTGATAACCCGTGAAGGCGAAATCGTCCTGCGGGATGAACAGGAAATCGTCTGCGTCCTCTGCCAGGGGGCCGATGAAAAGACCCGGGTGAATGAAAGTACCTCCCGGGTCCTTTTTTATGCCTATGCCGTACCGGGTATTGAGGCCCGATATTTAAAGGACGGCCTGGACTTGGCGGCTGAAACCATGACCCGTTTCGGCCAAGGAACCGTTGAAGCCATTGATGTTTTTTAATCGTCCTCGGTAACGCTGTAATGATTTATCACCCTCAGTCTTTTAAATAACCGTGTAAGGGCACCTGCCGGTCGCCCTTACAGGAAACGGAGATGACGGCCATGCAAAAAATTTTGGTTCCCTCCCGTCTCTGGTATGAGAACCAGGAACGGGAATTGACTTTCCCGGATCGTTGGAAAATTGATAATCTAAACTCACCCGGATTCGATAAGCCGGGGCTTTCCTCTCAACGAATAAAGGAAAAGATCGACCGCCCCATCGAAGGGCCGACCTTGGAAGATTTGGCCGCCGGGAAAAATCAGGCCGTCATCGTCTTTGACGACATGACCCGTCCCACGCCGATCAAAGATGTTGCTCCCCATATCGTGGCGGCCCTCCATCGGGCCGGTATGAAAAAAGATCAGATCCGCTTTATCTGGGCCCTGGGCGGACATGGGGCCTATGACATGATCAACGCCCGTAAAAAATTGGGGGAGGCCATCGTGGAAAACTACGCCGTTTACAACCACGACCCTTTCCAGAACACCGTTCGGGTGGGCAGGACCCCCACCGGTGTGGAACTCTGGTTCAATCGCGAGTTTATGGCCTGCGACCTGAAAATCGGCCTGGGTTGCATCACTCCCCACGTCCATGTGGGTTATGGTGGAGGGGCCAAGCTGATCCTCCCGGGCGTGGCCGGACTGGAGACCATCAACCAGTTTCATAATCAACTTTGCCGGGATGAGAGCCGCACCGGCCTGGGAAATTTTGAAAATAACATCATGCGGGCCGAGTGCGATGCGGCCGGGGATACCGTGGGACTGAACTTTAAGGTGGATTGTCTGGTCAACCGTCGGGGTGCTATCACCAATCTGTACGCCGGTCCTTTTAGGGCCACCCACCAGGCCGGGGCCGAAGAGGGAAAAGGGCATTACGGGGTCCCCTATGCCACGGGTTATGATCTGGTCGTGGCTAATGCTTACGGCAAGGCCAATGAATCGGCCATTGCCCTGCGGATTGCCCTGATGGCCGCAAAACCCCAGGATGGGGTTGTGGTCCTGATCTCCGATGCGCCCGAGGGACAAGTTCCCCACTATGTATTCCGAACATGGGGAACGGATTACGGCGGCCGCCAGTATACCCCCCGGCCCAAAGGGTTTGCCAAGCTGTTGATGAAAAAATTAGTAGTCCTGGCCCCCTATCCGGACCGCACCGGCCTGGATCTTATCAGCCATGTGGATGACGCCCTCTTTGTCAAAACCTGGCCGGAGTGCCTGGCCCTTCTGGAAAAAGAATTTCCCGGGGAAGCCAAGGTGGCCGTGGTCCAGGACGGGACCATGCAATATATGAAGGCGGCTTAATCATAAAATAACGGTTCAAGGTTGAAGGTATAAGGTCTAAGGAAAACCCTAAATCCTTATCTCAACTTTGGGGTCTTTGAAGGTTATTTTCATCTTTCGTGGCGCTCCGGAGGATGCATGAGGATGTAAATACGAAAAGAGACTTCATAAGGAATAGTCGTCCACCATAGACCTTACACCTTGTACCGTATACCTTATACCGTTTCCAAGGAGGGTTAAGCAATGAAGGCCGCCTTTACCCTGTGGAGAGATACCCGGATGATCATCCTGACCGCGGTCTGTGCGGCCATTTACAGCGCGGCCCTGCTGGCCTTTAAAACCGCCATCCCCCTCATTCCCGGAATTACCGAAATCCGGGTGGGCAACATTTTTCCCATGCCCCTGGGGTTGATGTTCGGGCCGGCCGGGGCCTGGGGATCGGCCATCGGCAATCTCATCGGCGACATCTTCGGAGGTACTTTGACACCAGCTTCCGTAGCCGGTTTTGTGGGTAATTTCCTTCTGGGTTATCTGCCCTATACCCTTTGGACCACCCTGGTCCCATTTAATCAAAAATCAGGGGACTGGAATCCCCGGAAGTGGACCCATTGGATCACCTACGTCTTGATCGCCTTTATCTCCGCTTCGGCCTGTGCAGTGGTCATCAGTGCCTTTGTCGATCTGGTCGGCCTGGTCCCCTATAAAGTGCTGGTCAAGATCATTACCTTAAACAACTTCCTGGGCGCTCTTATCGGAGTTGTTTTGCTGACCTCGGTTTTTAAATTAGTCAAGGACCATCTGCATCTCTTCTGGGCTGATGTCCTGGAGGAGACCGCTCAAGGCAAACCCCTGGCCGGACCCTTGGGGGCCTGGCTGGTTACGGCCGCCGCCCTGTTCGGCCTCTTTGGCGGGATGGTGATCGATCTGCCGATCAGTACCCTGGGCTGGCTTTCCACCGCGGCCATCCTGATAGGAAGCTTTTTGCTTTGATAAAAACAGAGAGGTTTTGTTCGAAATTAAAATTCGGGGTTCGGAGAATCCTATTTCATATTTCGTGGCGCCCCACAGGGCATGAGGGTTTAATATGAGTCACGCCCTCTCCATTGAAAATCTGTCCTTTATCTATGCCGGCCGGGAAAAACCGGCCTTGAAAAACATTTCAGCCCGGGTAGAGGAAGGTTCCTTTGTCTGCCTCATGGGCCACGGCGGGGCCGGGAAGTCTTCCCTGTGTTATACCTTCAATGCCCTGATTCCCAAATTTTTCCGCGGTGATTATTCGGGCCGGGTTCTGGTAAAAGGGAAAGAAGCAGCGGCCCAATCGGTGGCCCATCTCTCCCGCCAGGTAGGCCTTTCCCTTCAGGATTTTGAGGCCCAATTATTTTCTACCAATGTGGAGTTGGAGATGGCCTTCGGGCCGGAGAACCACGGCCTGCCCGTGCCTGAAATCGAAAAACGCATCGGACATTATCTCAGGGTAATCGGTCTGGAACATTTCCGTCACCGACAGCCGGCGACCCTTTCCGGCGGGCAGAAACAGCGTCTGGCCATCGGTTCGGTCTTAGCCATGGAACCGGATATCCTGGTGATGGACGAACCGACTACCGACCTGGACCCCAAAGGGGCCGAAGAAGTCCTGGCCTTAGCCCACGGCTTGCGCCGGGAAGGCCGCACCCTGGTCATGGTGGCCCCTGAGCCGGAAATGGTTGCGGAGGCCGATCAGGTCTGGCTGATGCGGGATGGGGAGTTAATGGCCCAGGGACCTCCGGGAGAAATCCTGAACGATCTTTCCAGACTTGAGGCTTGCGGGGTAAAGCCCCCGGCCCTGATCGAACTTTTTCAGGCCCTGGACTGGCCGGGTCAACCGCTGACCCTGGCCCAGGCCATGGGTCTTATTAAACAGCATCGATTAGCCGGGCAAAAAAACCAAGCCCCTTCCCCCTTGTCCCCCGCTGGGACCCAGGGACCGTCCATTCTTTTGACCGAAGGCCTGGAATATGTCTATCCCCTGCAGGAGACCAAGGCCTTGCGAGGCATTAACCTAACCATCGGCCAGGGAGAATTCGTGGCCCTCCTGGGCCAAAACGGCTCAGGCAAGACCACCTTGGCCAAGCACTTCAATGGTCTGTTGAAACCCTCGGCCGGCCGGGTACTGGTCCAGGGAAAACCAACCCAGGCCTACACCCACAGGGACCTGGCCCAAAAAGTCGGATACATTTTTCAAAATCCGGACCATCAAATCTTTGCCAGGACCGTGGAGGAAGAAATCGGTTTCGGGCTCAAGGTCCTGGGCCTGGACGCCTAATACCATCCGGCGGCGGGTGTCCGCGGCCCTGGAGGTGGTCGAGCTGAAAGGTTATGAAAGGGAGCTCCCCTTCACCTTGACCAAGGGGGAGCGGCAGAGAGTCGCCGTGGCCTCGGTCCTGTCCGTACAACCCCAGGTGATCATCCTGGATGAGCCCACCACGGGGCTGGATTATAAACACCAGCGCCGCATGATGGACCTGCTCAAAGAATTGAATCAAAAGGGACACACCATCATCATCATCACCCATTCCATGTGGGTAGCCGCTGAATATGCGGCCCGAACCATAGTCTTAAAAGAAGGGGCCATTATCCTCGACGGGCCGACCCGGCGCGTTTTTGCCGACGAATCCACCTTGGCCGGAGCCTCTCTTTCTCCGCCCCCTCTGGTTCAGTTGAGTAACCGCCTCGGCCTTAATGGCCTGACCATGGAACAGATCGTTTTGGAAATTAAGGGATGAATATATTTCTTTATTTAGATCAAGAAACCCCGATACACCGCTTGGACCCGCGGACCAAACTGATATCGGCCGTGCTCCTTTTTGGGATCTGTCTGTGTTTTAACCATCCCCTTTATCTGGCCTTCATCAGTGCGGGAGTCTTGCTCCTGGCCCTCTGGGCCAAGGCCTGGCCTAATTTTTGGAGAGTCCGCTATATCCTTTTGCTGCTCATCTCCTTCAGCGTCATCCTCTGGCCTTTTTTTGTCCACGGTCCGACAAACTGGTGGGCTTGGGGGCCTTTTCAAATCAGCCGGGAATCATTGCTTTACGGGCTGGCCATGGGCCTGCGCCTGTCCACCTTTGTCGGCATTGGTTTGATCTTTCTTTCCACCACCCGCAATGAAGAACTGACCAACGGCCTTATTCGAATGGGCATCCCTTACCCCCTGGCCTTTGCCCTGTCCACGGCCCTGCGGCTGGTGCCCACCTTAGTCGGCGCCGGGGCGACCATCATTCAGGCCCAGGTATCGCGTGGCCTTGATCTCGAATCCGGGAGCATCTTTAAACGGATGGGTAAATTCATTCCCCAGGCCGTACCCCTGTTTATCTATGCCATTCACCACACCAACACCCTGGCCATGGCCCTGGAATCCAAAGGCTTCGACCCCAGGGCCAAGCGGACCTTTTATTATGAACCCAGAATGCAGCCGATCGATTTCGCGGTACTGGGTTTTTTTGTCCTGCTTTTGTTTATTCTGCTGTATCTGCGATTGGGAATGGGAATGGGAGTGGTCATCAGGGGCAGGCTTTAACTGTATTTAATTTATTTTTTGACTTAAGTTAAAGAGATTGATATATTATAGGCTAAATAATTTATTAACATAGAGAATCCTTTCTTTCAAAACAACCCTCACCACCAAAGAAATTTAGTAGGTACCCAAAAAAGGCTTCCAACTTTTAAAAAGGGGTGCCCTATGAACTTGCCTAAAGGAAAACGATTATGGTCCTATCTGGGAATCATAATCATAATCGTCATCGCCGGGGGATTATTCGTCTCCTTCGGCTCTCCCAAACTCTATGCCAAGTCCGGAAACCCCGGAATTCTGCGCCGGTTGCCATGTCATGGAGGCCGAATATGAGGCCTGGCGGCATCAAGGGGCCCACCGCAGAATCAAGTGCATCGACTGCCACCTCCCGAACGATCATATAGCTAATCACCTGACCTGGAAAGGGATCCTGGGGATGCAGGATGCCTTTTACTTTTATTCCGGACGGGTCCCGGAAAACATCCGCTTGTCCGCCCAGGGGGCAAAGATCGCCAGGGCCAATTGTGAGCGCTGCCATGCGGAAACTATCGCCCGGGTCAATATGGTCGACCGAAATTGTTGGGAATGTCATCGACGACTGACCCATACCCAGAGCGGTTCCATTGAAACCCTGGCCCCATAAAGGTCCAAGGTACAGGGTTTAAGGTTTTTCACGCTTGGAACTTGTATCTTGAAACTTTATTTTCGCGCCAAAGATTCCCCGTTCCATCCGGGGCGGGCGCGGATAGAAAATATGTGAAGCAGATCGATGTTTTTGTAAGCCATCAAATAAGGAAGGTGCTTATGAAAAAAATAAAATTCCTATTGGTAGTCGCCCTCTTTCTCGCCGCAGGAGGATTATTACTCATCCATGGCTGCTCCCCTTCCAAACCGGAGCCGGTCAAGACCGTAACTATCGCCGATGGAGATTTTGATCCGGCCAACTGGGGTAAGGCCTACCCCCTAGAATATGAATCCTGGCTCAAGACCAAAGATCCCAAGCCGGCCGGAAAAAGTAAATACAAAAAGGGTTATGACACGGATCTGGTCATCTACGACAAATTAAGCGAATTTCCCTATATGCCCCTCCTCTTTAACGGCTGGGGGTTCGGTGTGGAATACAACGAACCCCGGGGGCATCATTATATGCTGATCGACCAGTTGGATATCGATCCCTCCCGACTAAAGGCCGGAGGGGCCTGCCTGACCTGCAAGACCCCTTATGCCCCCAAAATGCAACAGGAGATGGGGGTCAATTACTTCAAACTTCCTTATGTGGAAGTACACAGTAAAATTCCACCGCAATTCCAAAAACTGGGGGTGACTTGCGTGGATTGCCATGATAACAAGACCCTCAACCCCAAGCTTTCCCGCTGGACCCTGAAAAAGGCCCTGGCTGATATGGGGAAAGATGTGAATCAATTGGGCCGTCAAGAAATGCGCAGCTTGGCCTGTGCCCAGTGCCACGTCTCCTATATCGTCCAGAAAGGACGCAGAAATGAAGTCCATCGACGTCTTCTTCCCTTGGAAGGGCAGTAAGGTCGGGGATATCTCCGTGGAAAATATAATCAAAGTCATCAAAAGCGATCCTTCCCATGGGGAATGGAAACAGGCCGTGACCGGATTTAAATTCGGGCTTTATCCGTCACCCGGAATATGAATTTTACAGCCGTAACAGCGTTCACTATAAAGCCAATGTGGCTTGTGCCGATTGTCATATGCCTTATACCAAGGTGGGGGCCAACAAAATATCGGACCATAATGTCATGAGCCCCTTGAAAAACGACATGCGAGCCTGTCAGCAATGTCATACGGAAACTCCGGAGTGGCTGACCTCGCAGGTCATCGCCATCCAGGACCGCACGGTTTCCCTGATGAATCGGGCCGGTTATGCAGCCGCCGTTTCGGCCAAGCTTTTTGAGACTGTCCACAAGGCCCAGGAACAGGGAAAAAATATCGATAAGATCCTCTACCAACAAGCCAAAATCTTTATGAAGATGCCATGTACCGGATAATCTTTATCGGTGCGGAAAATTCCGTCGGTTTCCACAATCCTTCCGAAGCCGGCCGGATCTGCGGGGACGGCCATGGCCATGTCCATGAAGGCCGAGGCCTTCTCAGGCAGGCACTCGCTAAAGCCGGTGTGGATGCACCGGCCAACATCAACCTGGAAATGGCCAAGTATTTAAACAATCGCGGGGTTAAAAAACTTAAATTCAGACCGGAATTTGAATTCAAGGATCCTTTTGGAATTCAGGAAATGCTGACCCCCGTAAAATCCATGGGGAAATAAGATGAAAATACAGTTCGGAGTTCAGAGTTCGGAGATAAGAGAAAAAAATTTTCTTTCATGGAGGTGGATCAAGGGACCGTTATGGTTGGTTGTCTTCATAGGGATCTATTTCTTTGGCCCTCTTAATGAGCTGGACCTCTCCGGGAATGGCCCAGGGACCGGAGAAGCAAATTCAGGAAGGAAAAAAGTTGTTTGAAGGCACCTGTGCCGACTGCCACCGCATAAACGGCCAGGGCCTGCCTGATAAATTTCCGGCCCTGGCTGGAAATTCCTTTGTGGTCGGTGATCCGACCAAAGTGATTGATACGGTCTTAAACGGGCGCAAGGGGAAATTAGGCCAGATGCCGACCTGGAAAGTCACTTTTAACGACCAACAAATAGCGGCCATCATCAGTTATGTGCGCCAGGCCTGGTCGAATAAAGCGGCGCCTATTACAGCGGATATGGTCAATAAAAGGCGGAAATAATTTGTCTGTGGAGGTCTGTGTGCGTCTGTGGCTAATTCCGAGAATTTCAGATGAAATGGACTAAAGAAGCGGAAGAGGCGGTCTCCCGGGTCCCCTTTTTTGTTCGCAAGAAAGTTAAAAAGAAGGTCGAAGAAGAAGCGGCCCGATCAAAAAGTTCCGAAGTAACCCTGGAGCACGTCCAGGCCAGCCAAAAACGCTTCCTGAAAGAAATGGACCAGGAGGTTAAAGGCTTCCAGGTGGAGACCTGCTTCGGTCCCTCCGGCTGCCCAAACCGGGCCGTGGACTGTGAGGGGATTGCTCAGGAATTAGAAGGAGAGCTTACAAAAAGGGACTTGAAATCTTTTCTAAAAGAAAAGGTCCAGGGACCTCTGAAGATGCATCATGAATTCCGGGTCTCCCTTTCCTGCTGCCCCAATGCCTGTTCCCGTCCCCAGATCGTCGATTTCGGGATCATCGGAAGCAAACTCCCGAGGGTTACTGAAGAGGCCTGCACCCAATGCGGCGCCTGCGTAGAGGTTTGCCAAGAGAAGGCCCTTCGCTTAGAAGAAGGCACAGAAAGGCCGACCGTAGATCTTGGAAAATGCCTTTTCTGCGGCCAATGTATTACGGCCTGCCCCTCCGGGACCTTGCAGGAAGACAGCCAAGGCTTTCGTGTCCTGGTGGGCGGCAAACTGGGCCGCCATCCGAAGTTGGGCAAGGATTTAGGGAAAATTTATTCGAAGGACGAAATGCTCAATGCGCTGAATCACTATCTGGATTTTTACCAGACCCATTGTCAGAAAGGGGAGCGGTTGGGCGAAATTTTGAATCGCCAAGAATAAAGAGCCGGACCAGGAAAAGGCTTCCCGGTCCGGGCTGCCAGACTATTTCCCGAAAAGCTGGTCCAGGCGCAGGAGAAGGGATAGGTCGCCCATGACCTGGTATTTTTGTTCCATTAACATCTGCTGGCCGTCGGCCTTGCCGGTCGTGATATCCATCCAGACCTCAAAAGGGGACGAAATAACCAGGTCCGGCTTTTCCGCCTCCCCTTTGACGGGGATAAGGTGGCTGTTTTCAATCAGAAAGGTGCAGTGTCCCTCGACTTCCCCGAAAAAATGGAATTGAATAACGGCCTTTAGACCTTGAGCAGCCTCTGGATTGAATCCCATTGTCATAATGATCATAAAGGTCTCGATGGAATCGGGACGGGGCATAAGGCCTTTTTCGGAAAATTCCTTGGGAGTTACCCCTTCGGCCAGGCAGGTCTTCCAGAACAGGTTGCCCATGGTAGCGAAGGTCTCTTTATCCCCGATGATATCCTGGTTAATTTGCGACATCGTTTCCGGAGAAACCCTTAAATCCC
Organism: uncultured delta proteobacterium; assembly: GCA_963821645.1. Taxonomy (GTDB): domain Bacteria; phylum Desulfobacterota; class RBG-13-43-22; order RBG-13-43-22; family RBG-13-43-22; genus RBG-13-43-22. The sequence goes on from CAWGEQ010000027.1 coordinate 30,384, forward strand.
GAACAATCTCCCGACCGGCCTGTTGGATGGCTTCAAAAAGTATCCCAGCCTTTTCGCCAAGATAAGGCAAACTCTCTGCTGCCGGGCAATAGATCTCGGCCACCAGATTTCCCCGCCTTCCAAAAATAAACTGCGCCCAGGAGGATAGCTGGTCAAAAACACTCCGTTCCGGAAAACCGGCGACAGAAAGGAAAACCGCCTTGGGTGGCTCCTGCCGCAGGGGATGATGGGTTATTCCCTTATGCTGCTCTAAGAAAGGTTGAAGCACCGGCAGGGTGCGTTCTATAAAGGCCTTCATGGCGGCATTGATCGTATAGTGATATAGGGGCGAGGCATAGACCACTAGATCCGAGGCCAGCCATTTGGGAAAGAGTTCCCGGGTCATGTCGTCCTGATGGATGCACAGACCGGGGGTCTTTGTCCAGCAGGTAAAACAGCCGGTGCAATAGCGGATCGTTTTCTTCCGAAGTGCGACCACTTCCACCTCGGCCCCGGCTTCCCCCATCCCTTGAACCAGGTGGGTCAGCAGCAATTCGGTTTTACTCTGTCCCTCAGCCCGAGGGCTTGAATTTACAGCCAGTACCTTCATCGCATCCTCCTCTTTGAACTATTGTCTCCTTAAATCTTTTGAGACGGCCCAGAATCGTAATCGGGTCCAAATTGACGAAAAAAATGTTGAAACGCTTAACACCATTCACTTCGGTCGAATTGCGTCTCGACGGGAAAGTCTTATTGCAGGCCGATCTTCCAGTTCCAGTTTCCGGGACGGTCTTTCAGGGTGACCCCCGGCGGGATCGGTTCGTTCAGATGAATGAAACGCTGGTACCCGGCCTGTTCCAACTGCTTACGAAAGGCAATCAAATTGAGCCCCCAGTTAGGATAGATCCAGTAATTGGAATCCCAGGAACTCAACCAGGCCATCTCCCCCCTCGGACTTTGAAATAACCGGTTTGGTTTCAGGTGCTCGGAATTAATTCTGGAAATACATAAGGGCCAGATGCCGGAAAGGACGATCCCCAGAGGCAATGGGCTTTGTCCCGGAAGGGCCAGGAAATCTTTTTGGCCCATTTCCGGACTGATCAGGGCACCGGAGAAACCAAAAGATTTGACCTGTTTAATGGCTAAGGGATTGCTCAAGTTGCAAAAAGGGCCGGCCCACAGGGATAGCTTTTTTGGGTCCCGGAAAAAGATAATCTGCCAGGGGGCGTTGAGGACAAACCGGCGATACCCCATTTTAAGCAATTGATCGATCAATGATTTGAGATCGGCCTCCTCCCTGGGCCAAAGCGTAGGCGTCAGCCACCACCAGACATCCCGGTCAATGAAACCTTTCTGGAAGGACTCTAAAGAAAGCCATATCCCGGTTTCTTCCCCGGCCCGGCTGTCTTTCGAGGGCGACCGAAAGACCTGTTGGTCAACGGCTTTTATCGGGGATAAGGGCGTCCCGGGGAGTCTGGCCTGAAAATCGGAAGATCGTTGACTGCCAAGGCCGGCGGGTCTGATTTCTAATTCTAATTGGGCCATCTTTTCGACTAAATCCGGTTCCCGGCGGTCGGTTAAAAAAACCGGGGCCCCCTTCCGCGGGATCAGCCTGGCTGCCTGGTTTAGAGAAAATCGGCTGCCCGCTGAAATCGGGCGGTCGATCTTTAAAAGGCCATGCCCGGGTTCATCTTCGTAGCCGATTCGCAAGGCGTCTCCGGGAAAGAGCTCCTCCTTCAGCGCCACGTAGGCGCTTTTGCCTTCTCCTGAAACCTGTCCGACATAGAGCCCGGAGCCGGTCTGCCGTTCTAATTGAATCGGATTTTGAGGTCGTTGAGAAAGGATTCCGTAATGGGTCCCGGTCCGGCCCAGGGCCCGGTTGAGCAGGAAAAGGGCCTCCTTCCGAGCCTGGGGATCCGGATGATGATCACGAAACAGGCGGTAGGCCCGGACGATATAATAGACATAATGCGGGCCTTTTTTGCGGCCTTCGATCTTCCAGGCCTTGATGGCCGGAAGGGCCAAAAGGAGTTTGACCAGCACATCGAGGCTTAAGTCCTGACAGGAAAAATACCGTTTGGAGGCCTTGTCCTGTCGGTAGAGACGCCGGCAGGGTTGGACGCACCGGCCCCTCAGTCCGCTTTTTCCCCCCAAAAAACTGCTCCAGTAACAGCGGCCCGATACGCCGTAACATAGGGCCCCGTGGATAAAAACCTCCAACCCGAGCCCATCCGGGCAAAGGCCGGCTACCTGTTTGATTTCATCGATATCAAGCTCCCGGGGAAGGATGACCCGGCGTACAAAAGGGATGCGGCTGATCAACGGCAGGGCGGCGGCAAAACTGATATTGGCCAGGGTGGAAAGGTGAATCTCGCCGGAAAATCCGGTTTGCCGGGCGAGCTCGATGAGGGCCAAATCCTGGATGATCAGGGCATCGGGATGGACCCGACGGTTCAAATCGTCCATAAATTTTCCGGCCTGGTTCAGTTCGTCCGGTTTTATGAAGGTATTGAGCGTGACATAGACCTGAGTCCCTTTTAGGTGGGCCAGATCGGTCAATCCGGCCAGTTCATCCAGGGAAAAGTTTTTGGCTTCCATCCGGGCCGAAAGCTGTTTTAAGCCGCAATAGATAGCGTCCGCCCCGGCGGCCAGGGCGGCCAGGAAACTGGCTTTGTTGCCGGCCGGCGCCAGAATCAGCGGATGGGAAGGGGATTGATCGTTCATGACTGAATGATAAATCGCCGCATGTGGATGTTTAACAACAGCCCGATTCCGATCAGGCTGGCCATGATCGAAGATCCCCCGTAACTGATAAAGGGCAGGGGGACGCCAACGACCGGGACCCATCCGACCACCATGCCCATATTGACTAAGCTTTGCCAGAAAAAGACCGAGCAGATGCCCAGGGCCAAGGTCATGCCGAAGCGGTCTTTGGACTGGCGGGCGATATTTAAGGCCCATAAAATCAAGAACAAGAATAAGGGTGACTAATATCAGGGAACCGACAAATCCCCATTCCTCGGCCAGAACGGAAAAGGCAAAATCAGTATGTTGTTCGGGCAAAAAATGGAGTTGCCCTTGGGTCCCCTTTAAAAAACCTTTGCCCCAAAATCCCCCGGACCCGACGGCGATTTTGGATTGGATGATATGATAGCCGGCCCCCAATGGGTCCGATTCCGGTTGAAGAAAAATGAGGATCCTCTTTTTTTGATAATCTTTAAGAAAAAACCAAAACACGGGTAAAGACAGGAAGAGGCTCCCCGTGGAAATAAGGAAGATCTTCCATTCTATTCCCAAAAAAAGAAACAGGGAAATACTGACCAGGATTAATAAGAGCGCCGTTCCCAAATCGGGCTGTTTAATGATCAAAAGGGCCGGAAAAAGGGCCATTCCGAAGGGGATATAAAGGTCCCGGAAACCGTAACGATGGTTGACTTCGTTTTGGGAAAAATATTTGGACAGGGCCAGGATTAAAGAAATCTTGACCAGCTCCGAAGGCTGAAAGGAAAAGGAGGCCAGGGTCAACCAGCGCTGGGAACCGGAAATGGCCCGCCCGAAGATAAGTACGCCGATCAAAAGGAGGATAGAGACCCAATAGAGGGGATAGGCCAAGGAAAGCAACAGATGGTAATCAAAAAAAAGGACGATCAATAACAGGAAGAACCCGATCCCGGACCAATAGATTTGTTTAAGATAGATGGGGGTCCCTGCCCCTGCCTCGGCCTGGATTGTGGCCGAATAGAGATTGACCACCCCGATGGCCATCAAAATGAGGGTCAGTAAAAGCAAGGACCAGTCAAAATTCTGGATACATCGGCGGTCAATCAAGGCTTTCAACCTCAGCCGGCGAAGGGACTTGCTCTTCGGTTGTAGTGGAAGTGGGGGCTTTTCTCCTGGGCGGCAAGTGGAAATAGGCCTCAAAGATCTTGCGGGCTATGGGGGCTGCGGCCTCACCGCCGTGACCTCCGTGTTCGACCACCACGGCCACGGCCAACTGGGGATTTTCCACAGGGGCAAAGGCCACAAACCAGGCATGATCGCGGCCTCCCTTTTTCCCCAGGGTAACCACCTGGGCCGTTCCCGTTTTCCCGGCCACCGCCACCCCCCACAAGCGGGCCGCCCCGCCGGTCCCTCCGGGTTCGTTTACCACGCCGGCCATGGCCTCACGGATCACTTGTAGATATTCCGGTTTTATGGGCACCTGCCTTTCGCGTTGAGGCTGAATTTCTTTGATCACCCTTCCCTCGGGCGAAACCAGGCGTTTGATCAAATAAGGTCGATAAAGCGTCCCTCCATTGGCGATAGTCGCCGTCACCGAGGCCATTTGCAAGGGGGTGGTCAAATTATAGCCCTGCCCGATGGCCAGGGACAAGGTCTCTCCGGGTTGCCAGGCGGTCTTGTATCGTTTGAGTTTCCAGGCGGAAGTTGGAATCAGGCCGCCTTTTTCCGAAGACAGGGCTACGCCGGTCGGCTTACCCAGTCCTAAAAGCTGGGCATAATGGGCCAGGCGGTCCACACCCAGGCGGATACCCACATTATAAAAATAGACATCGCAGGACTGGACGATGGCCTTGTGAAGAGAAACCTTTCCATGCCCTCCTTTTCGCCAACAATGAAAGAGCCGATTTCCAAAGGAGAGGGCGCCGTTGCAATAAAAACCGGTCTCCGGGTCGATCACCTTTTCTTCCAACCCGGCCAGGGCGGTAATCATTTTATAGGTCGATCCCGGCGGGTATTGTCCTTGAATGACCCGGTCTTGAAACGGTTTTTTAGGATCGGCATAGAAGGCATTCCATTCTTTGGCCGAAAGCTTTCGGGTGAAGGTGGAAGGATCAAAGGCCGGGGAGCTGCTCATGGCCAAAATCTCCCCGGTCGTCGGCTTTAGGACCACCACACCCCCCTGTTTCCCCATCAAGGCCTCCTGGGCCACCTTTTGCAGGTTCCAATCCAGGGTAGTCACCAGATTATTACCGGCCATCGATTCCCGGGTATTGAGGAGTTGAATCTCCTGGCCCAGGGCATCTACTTCCATGATCCGCCCGCCCTTTTTCCCCCCTAACTCGGCCTGCCATTCCTTTTCGAGCCCCCATTGCCCGATAAAATCCCCCATTCTGTTGTCCGGATAAAGACCGCTTTTCAACTGTTTTTGGGTGATCTCTCCCAGATAGCCGATCACATGGGGGGCCACCGGTCCCAGGGGATAATTCCTCTGGGGACTCACTTCGAGATAGATCCCGGGCATGAGATACTTAAAGGTCTCCACCCGCCCTAATTCATCCTGATCCATATCCAGTTTAATCGGAATGGGGTGAATGGGGCTGGCCTTTTTCTGGGCCAGGCGCTGCTCAACCTGTTCCTGGTCCATGTCGAGCAGTTTACAGAGTTGGACCTTAAGCAGGTCCCAGTTTTTAACTTCATCGGGGATGACGTAGAGATTGAAAGAAGGCCGGGAATTGACCAGCATAACCCCCTGGCGGTCGGAAATGATGCCCCGGGAGGGAGGAATATCCAGGACCCGGGTACGGTTGTTTTCCGATAATTTTTTAAAATACGGGGCCTTGGCGATCTGGAGAAACCAGAAACGGCCGGCCAATCCAAAAAAGATGGCCAGGATCACAACGGCAGCCATCAAAAATTGCCTTTGCAGGTCGGCCGGTTCTTCTTTTTGGATCAAGGTGAATGGAGACATCAGCTCAAAGAAGGCTTCTTCCCCAAAAAGGCCTTAAAAATAGAAAGTAAGGGGATGCTTACCACCATGGTGATGACCGATTGAACCACGATCAAAAAGGACAGGTGTCTGGAAAAATCCAGGTCCTGGGAAAAGCTCAGGAAAAAATGGACCAGAAAACCATAAATAATCTGAAAAAGCAGGACGGCGATTACGGCAAAAGCCGATGATTGAATATTGGTCCGGGTCCCGATATAAGAAAAGACCCAAAAAATCAAGGGATATAAAATTACGGCCAGCCCCAGCCCACCCCAGGACAAGACATCCACCATCATCCCCAGGAAAACACTCACGGCCAGCCCCAGCCCCAATCGGTTCAAGGTCCCCAAAAAAATGATCAGGATAAAAATCAAGTCCGGACGGAATGGATTGATCCATTCTCCGGACAACCAGGTGGATTGAAGGACCAGAGAAACAAGCCCCAGGGCCAGAAAGAGGAAAAAATCCTTAATCATCTGAAGATCCCTCCTGATCCGGCAAAGGGGGTCTCTTTTGCAAGATCAGAACCTCTTCGAGCTGCGACAATTTGCATTCCGGGACCACTTCGATGAAAAGAAAATTTCCTTGGACCTGAGAGACGACCTTGAGGACTCTGCCCAGGATCATGCCTTTCGGGTAGAGCTGGTCCAGACCCGAGGTGAGGATAATATCACCGGGACGGATGTCTTCGTTTCGGGGTACATATTTAATCTGGCAATTTCCTTCTCCGGGGATACCGGTCAAAACCCCACGGACCCTGGATCGTTGACAAAGACAATCCACGGCAAAACTCGGGTCGTTTAACAAGACCACCTGGGCATAATGGCCCGAGGTCTTCTCCAACCGTCCGACGACCCCATTGGGGTGGATTACGGGCATACCGCGGACCAGTCCATCTTTCCGGCCTTTGTTGATATAAAAAATTTGTAAAAAAGGACTGGGGCCGCTTCCCACCACCTCGGCTACCTGTGAGGGACCGGGCACCTGTCTCTTAAGCTGCAGGAGTGTTCTGAACCGCTCATTTTCTGAAACCAATTCCCTTAAATGAATATTCTCGGTTTTCAGGTCAAGGAGTTCTTTTTTTAGGCGGTCGTTTTCCTGGTGAGTTCGGCTGGAAAAAATGGTTTCGGTCCACCAGGATCTCAGGTTTTTTTGGACAGCCGTAAAAACCGAGAAGACCGGCAGGATCCCATCGACCAGGGAACTTTCCACAAAAAAATAGTCCCGTCCGGTTTTGGAAAGGGAAGGGAAAAAGGCCAGAAGGGCCAACAGGGCAAGCCAGACAATCAGAACGGTTCGAAGTCTTTTAATAACCACCCAATGTTCCTATAACTTTGATCTTCCTCGCTTCCCTGGGGAAGCAGGATGAACCATAAATACGTGGGGCATTTTAAAGGGAATGCTCTTTAAATAGAGACCTCCTTTAATAATTCAATATTTTCCAGGGTCTTTCCGGACCCTAAGACCACGGCCGAAAGGGGGTCATCGGCAATAATGATCGGCAGGCCGGTTTCCTCGCGCAAAAGGATATCCAAATTTTTCAGCAAGGCCCCCCCTCCGGTGAGAAAAATCCCCCGGTCCACAATATCGGCGGCCAACTCAGGAGGGGTTTGTTCCAGGGCCATCTTGACGACCTCGATGATCGTATCGATCTGCTCGGAAATGGCCAGGCGGACCTCTTCCGAATCGATGGTCAAGGTTTTGGGGATGCCCGAGACCAGGTCCCTCCCTTTGATCTCGATCGATTCCGGCTCATCCTGGGGATAGGCCGTTCCGATGGTGGTCTTGATGACCTCGGCCGTTCTTTCTCCGATCAATAAATTATATTTCCTTTTGACATATTGCAGGATGGCCTCGTCTATCTTATCTCCTCCCACCCGGACCGACTTACTAAAAACAATCCCGGCCAGAGAAATGACCGCCACCTCGGTGGTCCCTCCCCCGATATCCACCACCATATTACTGGTCGGCTCGGTTATCGGCAGGCCGGCCCCGATGGCCGCGGCCATGGGTTCCTCAATCAGATAAACCTCGCGGGCCCCGGCCGATTCCGCGGATTCCCTGACCGCCCTCTTTTCGACCTGGGTGATACCGGAAGGCACGCAGATGATGATGCGGGGACGGATCAAGGTGCGCCGGTTGTGGACCTTGCGGATAAAATGACGCAGCATGGCCTCGGTCACTTCAAAGTCGGCGATCACCCCGTCTTTCATGGGTCGGATGGCCACAATATTGCCCGGAGTTCGCCCGAGCATCAACTTGGCCTCTTTGCCCACGGCCAGGACTTTATTATAACCCCGGTTATCCTTGCGAACGGCGACCACCGAGGGCTCACTGAGGACAATACCTCTGCCCTTGACATAAACCAGGGTGTTGGCCGTCCCCAAATCAATGGCCAAATCATTGGAAAAAATTCCCAAGATAGGATCTAAAAACATAATTACTCCTTAAGCAGGAATCCAAAATAAATAAAAAGAATATCAAGTTTTTTCAAAAATATCAAGTTTTTTAGCAAAAACGGCCTTTACCCTTCTATTTCATCCCCCCGGTAATTTTTCTCCAAGAAAAATTTTTTCAAAGATTATTTTGGCAATTGGGTATAATAAAAATAGTTACCTTTTTGATAAGGTTGAACCCGAAATGCCAACCAAAATATTTTAAATTCCAGGCATACATAACAACAGGACTCACATAGTAAAAATGTCAGAGATAAATTCTCCGATCATATAGTGTAAATCTATCGATAGGTGAGGTTCATGGAAGAACGGATGACCAGAGAGCAACTGCGGCAAGAACTTCAAGAAATGCGACGGCAACTGCAGCTCATCGACGGGTGTAGCCGGGAAATGCAGGCCGTCCAGGCCAAATACGATAAACTCCTGGAATCGGCCCCGGACGCCATGCTCTTCGTCGATCGAGAGGCCCGGATCGTTCTGGCTAACGCCCAAGCGGAGAAATTGTTCGGATACCCCGAGGCAGAATTGGTTGGAAAAGACCTTGACCTCCTGGTTCCGGAAAGATATCGCCTCGAACATAGAAACAATGTGGCCGGCTACTTTTCTTATCCCCATATTCGAACGTTGGGTACCGGCTTGGGAATCTATGGACTCAAAAAAGACGGAACCGAATTTCCGGCTGACATCAGTCTGAGCCCGTTGGAGACTAACGGAGAATTGCTGGCCATCGCCTCGGTCAGAGACATCACGGAACGTAAACGGGCTGAACTGCAGATTGAGCGGAATTACCAGATCCAGACAGCCATTAGCTCGGTTTTGAAGATCTCCCTGGAGCCGATCTCCATAGAAGAGCAGATGAACAGGGTATTGGACCTCATTTTGACGATCCCGGGCCTTTCGCCCCAGGCCCGGGGAGGTATCTATACGGTCGAAAACGAACCGGAAGTCCTTGTTTTGAAGGCTTGGCGTACCCTTCCCGACCAGCCGCCTCCATGCGAGAAAATCTCTTTTGGCCAATGTCTCTGCGGGAAGGCCGCCTCGACCTGTACGCTGGTCTTTACGGAATGCCTGGACGAACAACACGAAATCACCCCCATGGGGGATTTTCCCCACGGCCACTATTGTCTGCCCATTGCCACAGCCGGACATACGCTGGGACTGATCAATATCTTCATCGAAGAAGGACACCAGAAGACCGTGGAGGAAGAGAGGTTCCTCGCGGCCGTGGCCGATACCCTGGCCGTCGTGATGATGCGTCAGCAAGCCGAAAGGGAACGAAACCGGCTTAAGGAGGAATTGGCCGAGGCGGAGAAAACAGCGGCCCTGGGCAGAATAACCGCCAGTGTGGCCGACAAAATCAGAAATCCCTTGACCGCCATCGGCGGATTCGCCAGGAGACTCGACAAAAAGATTCCCGAAGGGTCTAAAGAGAAGGAATACACGACCTTTATCCTGGCCGAGGTCGGCCGATTGGAAAACATATTGCGCCATGTCCTTTCCCTTTCCCGGGAATCGAGCCTTCGCCCGGAGAAGTGCGACCTGAAAGAAATCGTCCAGGAAGCCATAGGGATTTTCGAGGAACCCTGCAAAGAGCGGTCCATAGCCATAGAACGATCCTTCGGGGACGTGCCGGTTATCGACGGGGAAAGGGAGCTGATCCTGGCGGTGATCGAAAATCTGATTGTCAATGCCATGGACGCCATGCCCCTCGGGGGCCTGCTGACCATGGCCACCGGAACAAAGGTAATCGACGGGGTGGCCTATGCGGCGGTCACGGTAAGCGACAGCGGCGAAGGGATCAAGGAAGAAGATCTGAGCCGGATTTTTGAACCCTTTTTCACTACCAAGATCTCTACTAAGAGGATCGGACTTGGGCTTTCCATTGCCAAGAGAGTCGTGGAAGCTCATAAAGGATGGATCCAGGTGGACAGCACTGCCGGAAGGGGGTCAAGCTTCGTCCTCTATTTCCCTCCCGCGACACCATAACGCCTTAAAGCCCGGGGCCGCGTGTCCTTGGACCCGAAATAACTGATTATATCCCCTTTGCAGATTTCTCCAGCCCGTGATTGAAGCTCCCCGCACCAAGGTGCGGGGAATCTTCCAGGCAAGGTAAAGTGTCTATTATTTGAAATTCGCTCGCTATCCCTGTTAAATCAGATCCCTTACCGTCTTATTCCAAAATTAGAGTTGAAAATTATTTTGGTTCGTCCGGAAGCTTGGGGCTCTGGTCTATGTCATAAAGGGCGATTAAACGCGTATGTTGATAGCGCCCATGCTCCTTTTTAGAGATTCCTTTAGGGCTGTAGAGGTCGCCGGTCCCGTAAACTTTATAATATTCGTGGGGTGTATTGACCAGATATTTATCAATCGGTTCCTGGGGAAATCCCGCCCGTTCCTTGGCCAGCTTTCTATTGACTTTTTGGGGGCCGAAGGCCGAAGCGCTCCCCAGGCTGATAAATAGAATTTTTCGTCCTTTGCTTTCCCTGGACAGGAAATCAACAAATCGAACCAACCGGTCGTATTCCGAAGAATTCATTTTTAATTTACTAACACCTACCGGATAGAAGAGTGTAATTTCTCCGGTGCCCTGACTGCGGGATAAATCTTCAATCTTCTTCAAGGTAGTTTCAGCCGTTTTTTGATGCTCTTGTGCCATTTCCAGGATTTGCCGATTAGTCTCTTTCAGTTGCTGAGTCGTTTCTTCCAGGCGCTGGGCGGAACCCTTTAGAACCTCCTGAGAAGCCTTCATCGATTCCTGCGAATCCTGAAGCTTGGAAAATTCCGCCATAGCCATATTGTGGGAATTCACAAAAATTTGGGCCAGGGTGCCGGCCTGTTCTTTTGACGCCCCACCCGTCCAGGTGCCTTTAGGAAACTCAACCACTTTCATCCCCTTACTGGGTTCTGAAGGACTGATCGCGGTGTCCCGCATTTGAAGTTGCTTAACCTCTCCCCCGCATCCAAAAAGGAACAAAAATAGGATCATTCCCACGACATGTTTATAATTCATTTTTCTCTCTCCTATCTCCTCTGAATTTAAAATCTTAGAATTATTAAGCAATTACCATACCAGAGAAAGGATATCTAAAAATGCCCCCAAAATACCGACTTTGCGACCTTTCGAGGGTAAAGGTAAACCCAAATTTGTTTGGTTTTTCATGCATCACTATGACCTGTTTTTCATACATCGCTAACCGTCTCGCTGATATGATTCGGCTCTTAAGATGTCATTAGATTATTTTGTCGTAATCAGCGTGGCTGCCTATCCAGAACCACAACAGGCCATCAGGTATCTCAACAGCCAGTGCCCGATAATGCATCCCTATACAGACTGACCTGTATTTACCGGTTTTCTTGAAGTGGCTTGAAGTGGAGGGATGGGTGAGACGGATTTTCTTTTAACAGAGCGAAGTGTGCATCGGCGAGCTCTTGAATGCTTTGTGGCAATCTACGGTAACAATCCCAGAAGGCCGATCAGGCAAAGTGGTTCAAATACGTTTCGTCTTTCCCGCCTTGTGTTCCTCAACGGCGCTTTGCACCAACCTGTCGAGCTTGCCGGTCTCGCTATCCATTTCTATCTGTCGATCTCATTCGGCTGCATCAAATTCGATAAACCAGGAGCGAAAAGCAGCCCGTTCACCGGGGTTGAGTTGTTTGACAGTCTGCTCAAGCATTTCGACTTGTGACATGATCGTTCTCCTTTATGATAACTTCTTTTTCTCCCAGGATGGCTTTAATCTTAGCATTTATTAACAGTCTCACGATAGAACAGACATAAAACAGATCAACTTTATTGATATCCATTCTAATGCCTTTTGATAAAAACGACATCTACCCCCCCGGGACAGAATGGGTATTTGATTTTTCTTCCTTTGAAGATTCAATAGTTGAAATAATATCCAACGCAACATAAAGTCGATAACGTTCTCTCTTGGTTATTTCAGTAACGATATTCCCGTTCTTAAGTTTTTCAATTAGTTTCGCGGCTGTCCGGTGTGTAACTTTTAAAAATGCTGCTGCTGCCGGAACGCTCATGACCGGAGTTTCAAAGAGGCGATCTACAAGCTGGAGAAGCAAGGATGAAGAACGGGCTTCCTGGAGTTTATTGCGGTAATCCTGCCAGAGTTTCAGCAAGTGATTTGTTCTTTGGATTGCGTCGTTCGATTGCTCAACCACTCCTTCCAAAAAAAAATCAATCCACTCCCGCCATTTCCCTTCTCTGCTGATGTCCATGAGCCGCTGATAATATTCGGTGCGACGTCGTTCGAAAAAGGCGCTTAAATATAGAAGCGGTTGAGGAAGCAATCGTTCATGACATAAAAGCAGAGAGATTAAAAGGCGGCCAATCCTCCCGTTTCCATCCAGAAAAGGATGAATGACCTCAAATTGATAATGGACCAAAGCAATGCGGATGAGAGGAGGAAGATTTGAGGAGCCATGAAGATACTTTTCAAGTTGTCCCAAAGCCTCCACCATTTCATGTGGTGTTGGCGGGACAAAGGTAGCCTCCATAAGAGTACAACCAGGAGGCCCGATCCAGTTCTGGGATCGCCGAAATTCCCCAGGGGTCCAATTCCCCCCCCTTACACCTGAAAGCAAAATCTTGTGGAGTTCCCGGAACAGTCGGAGGCTTAACGGCAGTTCTTCAATACGTTTCAAAGCATATTCAAGGGCTTTGACATAATTGGCGACTTCCCGGACATCCGAGGGGGGTTTTTTTGATAGAGCCGCCTTTTCGGAAGGTGCCGCTTCGAAATAAAACAGGTCCGAAAGAGAGGCCTGGGTGCCTTCAATCCGACTCGATAATACCGCCTCACGCCTAACAAATGGACCTATCAGCAAATGAGGGTTTGGCAGGTTTCGGGCCAACCCACTCAATTCACTCAAAGCCCTGTCGGCATGAGAAAGCAGATTAACTAAACCCCAGTCAATGGATAAAGAAGGTGGTAAAGGGTCAGGTAAAAACGCCCAATACCCCTTAGTTCCTTTGATAAGCCGACCTGCTTTTCCTTTTTTAAAATCTTTCTGGTCCATTTTAATGATACCTTGCTATCACTATGCAATGCTTAATTATACTTTTTACCATAAAAGTATAATTAATACAAGGGCAATCTCCAGCTTCAGTCCTTTGGAACAACTGGCTAAACTGACCCAAAGAAAAACTATCGCTTATTATTCTTCTTCTCCCCCTCTTGCTCAGCCTCCCGCCCCATGCGGGTATTTGATGTCGCAATTGATGACGAAGTCCGGTTCCTCCTCGGTAAAGCCATAGTGTCGGGTGAGGACGCGGTCTGATTTAATTTCTCTCAGCCGTTCCCATTCGACCCGACTGCTTTTGAGGATTTTGTGTATATTAATGGGTAATGGCATTGACTAAATCGACCTCAACTTTTTCGGACATTCGGAGTGGCTTCAATAATATTTTTCGGACCCATTTCCCAAATTAATTAGTGAATGGAATGAAGACGTCCCCTTGGCTGTTCTTCTTTGACCACAGGTTCTATATGGTTATAAACCTCGGGGGACCACGGCCCATAATGATGAAATCGCCAGAGGGTCCCCTGTAAACGTTTCTCCCCCATGCTTTTCGGCAAAAGCCAAGTCCGCCAGATAAACGAATGACAACTAAATGATTACCTTTCTTTTTTTATTCTTCTTCCAACGGCCCGATCAGGCCCTTAGCATCTTTTTCTTCTAGTTCCAGTTTGGGGGATGCTTTTTTTATTCTCTTCTCGATAAGTTTTATATGTTCGGCAGGAGGCAGTTTTTCAGGAGGTGTTCCGCCGATACGAGCAATGGCATCTCTAACCTCTTTACCTACTTTTTCATGTGTTTTTATGGCAATCTGTTGGTCGCTTATTCGTTCTCGCGTCAGTTTATCACGTGTCTGGGTCATGCGAAACTGGTTAGCGGCAAGTTCGGTCGTATCCATTCTATCCATTAGATTTTCTTTTTCGGGGATCTTTTTAAATCGCTTAATAGCGTCACGTCCCATACCGCCGTACATTCCTTTATATCCTGCATCATGGAAAACGCCGAACATTTTATCATTGACTCCGGCTTCACGCGCAGCGCCGGAAAGGGCTTTAAATTCCTCGGCCGTCTGTTTACGAAGTTCCAACCTTTCCACCTCGGCGGCAAGGGCATCCGAAATTTCCTGTCGGCGAGCTTGGATAGCAAAATATTTTTGAGCATTGGCAATCTCGGGTTTTCTAGGATCACCATTTTGGGCAATTAAATAACAAGCAAAACGGGACAAATGATAATCGTTAACCAATTGCACCGCACCCTTTCCTCCTGCTATCGGTTTGCCGGCGTTGGCAAAGTGATGGGTAGGTTCATTTCCCGAGCTTTTGCAAGAGGTTATTGCCCTTTTAACGGCATCTTCAAAACGCCGCCATTGTGTATACCCTAAAAGTAGCTGGATTTCACGGGCGCTCCAATATTCAGCGCCATATTCATTTATTTTCTTCAGGTCTTCAAAGGACTTGCCTCCCATGGATACTAATTCTCTATCAGACATTATCTTTCTCCTCACACCACCTAAGCCAAATCCGCCAAATAAGCGTATTTGACCAGGTGGATAGGCCCCACTTCCCGATTCCCGTAATCTTCCTGCCCCGCTGCTGCGAGGATATATTTTAATAACAGATCAACTTTATTGATATCCATTTTTCTACTGCCTTCTGGTGTAAAGATCGTGGTTTTGGAGGTAAAAAAGCTGGTTTAATACCCTTCTTACCCTCTGTTTTCAAGGATTCAAAAACTAATTCAACAATTCGGCTGGTCCGTCCCTATGGCTCGGATTTTTGGTCAACATCATCACGGATTACTCGGCTCTTATTTCCCATTGATGGTTACCATGATTTCTTTGAAGCTTTCTACCGCCGCTTCGAGGTTTTCGATGATATCGTTTGCCAACAGGTTATCCTTCTGATCATCTTCATCTTTAACTAAAGTTTAGCTAAGTTTAGCTAAAATTGATCTTGCCCGAACCCTGATCTTAGTAACCCCTTTTATTGCTTTCTCAATTCAATTAAAATAGATGCTCTTTTATATTGCTTTTCAGCAGGAGACTCATTACATGGCGTTACATTGGCATCTGTCCGTAACTATAGTACTTTTCTATGTCAGGCAACCTTTGGTTTACCCTTTAAATGACATAATGCCTATGCCCAAAAAGGTACATAACTGGCATCCCGCCGAGTTCTGCTGTGCAACCTGATCAGACCGGCTTCATTTTATTTTCCGATATCAACTCCCTTAGCCCAGCCCTATACATTCCAAGGATACTGTCCTCCGGTAAAGATCCCTCAATAAGCCATTGGAGCCACTCATCCAAAATCAGTAACGCTTCTTCACTCAGGCAATGCGGGGTCCATTGATAGGCTTGATCGAAGAGCGGGAAAGGTTGGAGATGATCAAGTCGCATAATGGATTCTTCCGTTCGGCCCTCCTTCGGGGAGTTTGTCATACAAGTATTGGGGATATTCACATCTTCGGACCCTCCGGACAAACTCTTTATTAAATCCGGCCCTCCTCCCATCAAAAACAGCCCCGTAAAAAGGGGCCACCAACATGGCCGGCAAAGTTTGCCATTTGGGCGATCCTTCGGTAATCTCTTTGGGGATCTCCGGTCCGCCGGTACTGACCACCAAAAGAGGGCGCTTTTTGGCTTTGTAAACACTCAACATCTCCCCTTCAAAAAGCGGGAGGGCGGCAACAGGCAATCGAGAGAGTTTGGGATATTTCGCAGCCTTTAAGGGCTCGAGCTTATAGTGCATTCGACTATGATCGGTGGGGTCTGATCGGCCAATGGGGATGAGCACCATAGGCACTTGGGAAACATGAGGTAAGAATCCCCTAATCAATCGTCCCCTCTTTAGCCCAGGAGTTTCGTCGACCTCCCACCAGGGGTCAACATAAGGCTTGTATGGTATCCTCAGGATACATCAGGCACCAGTCGAGCCGGGGATTTCCAAATGTCTTCCGAGAAAGATATCTCCCCATCCTGTTCCTGAATGGGGTCTCCTGCCAGGCTGTCCAGCCACTTCACTCCTTCAAAGAAAACATCGTCAAATCGAGGCGGTTTAGAATATTTAATTTGCTCCTTTTTTAATTTTTTCTCCGCCAATTTAGCCTGAATTTGTTCTTTAAGGACCTTCATATCCGCCTTCCTTTTCTTTGTTAAAGGAGTCCGATAAAGTTCCACGACATCAGAAACTTTGCTTAAAACCTCGGCGTGCTCCTCCTCTTCAAAGGTCTCTATTTTAAAAAATAATTATTCTCCGGGTGCAGCCTCCAGCATTGGCTTGGTCCGATAAACATGATGGAGTAGACTGGTGGTATCGTCTCCAAATGAATGAATCAATCTTTTAATGGTGAGGGTTAAAATTAGAGGTAGTTCCCGATCAAGATGCTCAAACAGATCTTCATCATCCAAAGAAAACCGATTTATATCCTCTTCCAATGTGGGAGATGAGATGCTTCTAACCTCGGCTCCAACTTCTTGGACAACTGGGTCAATTCGATTAAAAACCTCGGGGGACCATGGTCCAAAATGATGAAATCGCCAAGGGGTCCCGGTAAACGTCTCTCCCCCATGCGTTTCAGCAAAAGCCAAATCCGCCAAATAAACGTATTTGACCAAGTGAATAGGCCCCACTTCCCGATTCCCACAATCTTCCTGCCCCGCTGCTGCGAGAATATATTTTAATACCAGATCAACTTTATTGATATCCATTTTTCTACTGCCTTCTGATGAAAATTCCATATTTCTTGGCGAAAAAGGTCGGTTTATCACCTTTGGTCTGACCACTTTCCAATTCGTTAAAGTTCTAATGATAGCAAATTTGTCTTATTTCAGTTTTCATTCCCGTCGATCAGCGCCCTTATTGAAACCCAGTCCTTCCCTTTTGGCATAATGAATATGCAACTCCCTCCGCTTTTGAGCGCCCACAATTCCCCAAGACGCCGTTTCTCTTTTGAGTCGTCATTGCTCCAACGGTCTGCACCTTTGTACTCAACCACCAGATGGCGACTGTCTTTTAGCTTACATACAAAATCGGGATAAAATTTGTCTGTCGATGTTTGCAGCCAAAAAGATAACGCCGGTTGCCGATCAAGATTGCGGACCCAGAATTCGACCTCTTCCGTTTGGTCAATGAACTGGGCGCATAAAAACTCCTCGCCTTTGTCGTCCAGGTCACCCACTTTCGGATAGTAGTGCTTCGAAAAAGAATCCGACGCCGGACAAAAAAATCGTGTCGGATATTCGGCCCCATAAGAAAAGGCCTTCTCGGGAGTCACAATGATGTCAGCCCCGTCCTGAAAGAGCAATCCTTGGTAAGCTTTAGCACGGGACTTCTGTCGATATCCCTTTAATTTTTCCTCGGCTATTTTTCTCAGGACAAATCTCTTTCTCACCAGTTGGCTCAGAGCAAGTTGTCTTTTATCGACCAGATCGCCGATCATGGTGGCCAGAAAAACTTCTTTTTCTTCAGGGGTAAGCTCTATGAATTCTCGGAGGTTATAATCAAGCCAGTAAATAAGCTGACTTTCCGTCCAATTTTCGACGACCTCGATGAGCTGTAATTGCCTGTTCAGTTCGGGGATAAACCGTGATCTAATTTGTCCTTCCTGTCCCACATCGATTTCGCCGAAAAGTCCTTTTTCTGTAGTAATGAATCTCAGTTCGGTATTAGTAAGGCACGGATCGTAATTCTCAATTTCCCAGCCCCCATCCATGAGTTGATCTTCATCGAAAAGTTCAATCTGCTCCCCTCTTCGTAAGCACAGAAACGGCACCCGGAAAGGAATGCCTTTTTCCGACGGACTTTTCACAACACCCATATACTCTTCCCGGTATTCCTTGACGGCTTCGACCCATAACTTTCGAGAATCATACATGATCAAATTGTCTTTTACCTCTTTCTCCTCTTCGTGAGTCAGCATATCCTTGATGGTAATGGTTTTCTTGTCGTCATCAACTTCGATCTTTGCCTGTAATTCGGGAGACAATCGATCAACGCTTGGGACTTCTATGAGGTCAATCGTCTTCGGTGACGGGGTTCTGTAAGCTCTTGGTGTTCCAAATCCTTCCATTTGCAACTGAACAGGCTTTACAAACTCCTTTGCCTCAAGTGGATTGAAACCGTTTTCAACAAGGGCATCTACAAGATTGTTCGCTGCTTCTGCAAAATCACTGGAAGTGACAAATGCGTAGGCACGGTTCAAATCTTCAATAGTTCTTAACCGACAATTTGGCAGGCGTAGTATTCGCCCAAGAATCTGCTCCACCGCCACAGTTGACCGTTGTTCTGCGACAGAACAGAGCATATAGGCAAAAGGACAATCCCATCCCTCGCGAAGCGCTTGCACGGTAATAACGAATCGGATAGGACAATCTCTTGCCGAAAGATCAACGTCCTCAAGGCCCCTGTCTTCCCCTGTTGCCCGAGTTATCTGATCGGCGCGTATGAGATGGTCCTCAATGAGGCTCTTTTCAATAACATCGACGGTTAGCGTCTCGTGGCCTTGCCTTCTCGGCTGCGCCTGAATCAGCATAATAGGTCGGGTATAATCGCCGGTTTTGCGGTTTTCTATTTCTGCATCTTTTTCGAGTTCTGCCCGTTGCGCGATGGCGTCCGCCAAAAGGGCCTGCCAGTCCGAATGGGTTTCAAGGCGGATGGGAAGTTTAATCATGTATTCGGCTTTCAATTCCGCCGCCGAAACGCTGTGAAGAATGTTGCTGGGACTCTTGATGGTGTCCGGTGTTGCCGTAAACTCCACTATGGCTGACGGACGGAACCGGGCAAGGGTGTCAAAGGAAAGGTCTGTCCGCGCGTTATGCGCTTCATCGACGATAACCAGGGGCCGGTGAATCCGCATCACGTTTGCCAGCGAATAATTAAGGACGCCATTCTTTTCTTTATCGAGGATACCAAGGATCTCAGTGGGTAGATTCTGGAAATGATGATAAAGGGCTCCTGCGCTATCATAAACCTTTCTACCTTCTTTATCTTCGACACGGAAGGCCTGCAATGTTGAGACAATGACAACTGTGGAAGATACAGCAATGCCCTGCCTTAAATGTAGTGCCTCTTCAACGTCCATGACTTCAACATTATTAAGAGTAGTATCAAGAGACTGACGATACGGGTGGTTTCTATCACGAAGCGCCTTTATCGTCTGTGATCTTATCGCGTTGGATGGGACAAGCCAGAGGACTATAGAGTGTTCCACCTTGAGAAAATCCCTGTTTGCTATGGCGATGGCGTGACAGGCAAGAAGGGTCTTTCCGCCGCCCGTGGGAAGACGAAGGCAGACATGGGAATGCGGCAAGCTCCGAAGGTTCGGTGATGGAGCGATAGGGAACACCTCGTTCCCATAGGTTTTTTGTCGTCTCATAAAATGCGGAATCGGCGTCCTTAAGCCTGTCGCAGGCTTGAAAGTAACATTGAAGAGAATCAAGGACCTTTTCCTGATATGTTTTGAGTTGCAGCATCATTTCACCCTGATCTGATAAGGTATCTGCCGGAAGACAACATTCTCCTTCTTAAGCCGTGGAGAACTCAGACGGCAGGCCGTGCCGTAAACAACTCTGGGACCGTCATGAGGAGAAAGATTAGCAAGGACCTTCTGTGTCAGCACGTTACCACCATTCGGTTTCTTGTCTTTCAGAACGCCATTGTAGAAAAGGTAAATAGCTCGGTTACCTTGTATGCCGATCAAAGGACTCCTGTCTTCCAGGTCTTCCGGTATAGGTTCGCCTGTTTCTGTAAAATAGACGTGTCTTGCAAGCTCGTCATAGGTAATGCGCGGGTTGATCCGTCCTGTTTCATCAAAGCAAGGTTCACCAAGAACACAGAAACGGAAACCACCGTCAGTTCCTTCGATTAAACCACCACCCGACTTCCTGTATCCGTGTATTACCTTATTTAATCGCTGAACAGTTATATCCCGACACACATCGCTATTCATTTCCACTAGAATAAAACGACGCGCCCCACCATACTTATTCAGCTGCAGCACGGCGTGGCCAGTTGCACCACTACCCGCAAATGAATCAAGTATGAGGTCTTCTGGTTTAGTTACATACCTGATCAGACGCATCAAAACTTCATGATCTTTAGGATTAGGGAAAGCCTTTTTCCCGTTGAATATGTTCCGGAGAGTTTTTACAGCAACCTGGGCCTGCTTATGAATATAACTTGGCATAACCTGCGCCCCGACCAGTTCATCCTCGATTTCCTCAAGCGTCGCATCTTCTTCATTGCCTGAAACAATATTCCCCTCCATCTCATCTTCAGTAGAGAATAAATAAGCCTTTCGAAAAGGTGGATCTGAGTGATCAGCCCGAAATTCTACAAGACCTTTAGCGATCTGATATTGCATGCTTCTTGGGTAGAAAAACGCCAGCCGGGTTCAGGCACTTTGCAAGGCAGTCCAGTCGAAGGGTGCAATACATCATATCTTGGTCCACCGCCGCCCGGCCAGGAGATATCTCTATCACGCCAGACACCATTTGAATCAATTCGTCTATAGCGAGAAAGTTTCTTTGATGGATGATTCTTCGGCAATGATTTGTACCAGACGGAAAGCTCGCGTTCAATAGCGCTATAATCCACACCATGAGCACTTTTGAGCTCATAGTATTTAGCCATTATTTCGTCTGCACCTGGCTTAGATTCACGCCACACTGTTTTTAAGGTTCGAAGTTTTGAAAGCGAACGCGCATAGACCGTTAAGTATTCATGGCCTACGGAAAAAAGTTTTGCATCATTTTTCCTTGTCTTATCCCAAACCAATTGAGCAATAAAGTTATTCGCTCCAAAAATTTCATTCATTATCAGTCTTAAATTATGCACCTCAAAATCATCAATCGAAATTATGATTACTCCATCCTCTCTCAGCATATCTCTCAGCAGACTCAACCTCGGATACATCATACAGAGCCATTTATCGTGCCTGGAAAGGTCTTCCGTTTCGCCACCGACCACCTTTCCCAGCCATCTCCGTATCTCGGGGCTATTGACGTTATCGTTGTACACCCAGTTTTCGTTACCCGTGTTATAAGGCGGATCGATATAGATACATTTCACTTGTCCTGCGTAATACGGCAGGAGGGCCTTGAGGGCAGAAAGATTATCGCCCTCGACAATGAGGTTGCCGCTTCCCGGTTCCCCTACAGACAATCCTGGCTCCTCCCGCAATAAGTGAAAGGGCACTTCATTGTGATGATTTATTACGGCTTTCTTTCCTATCCAATCAAGCGTCGGCAATTGGTAACCTCAATATATTATATTTCATCCGGCTCACAGCTTTCCGCGATCTCATTGATAAATTCCGGTTTTATAAACTTCATCCTGTTTCCGATTGCCTCTATCTCGTTTTTTAACTGTGAGTAGGAGATAAATCGGCAAATCTTCGGCAAGGGCGGTTTAAGACGCGCAAAGGTAGGCCGGTTGATTTCATTGAAGACTTTGTCCCTCCGGTCGTCGGGGGCCACAAGAAAGAGATTGAGCTTTATGTTGGGCTGCATGCTCACAAGATCGGACATACGTAACAGCCCAGAATAAATCGATGAAGTATGTTCCACTTCAAAGGCAGCCACAATAGCCTCCCTCTGGAGCCAAAGAACATCAATTAGCTCGATGGTCTTGTTTGTGGCGTCATCGAACTGCCTGGGAAGGTCCTTTCGAAGAGATGATATTTTTTGAAATGATTTTCCTTTGTATTCTCGATTCCGGTCATTTCGGGCAACCCAGACATCGAGGCCCAGATCAGAACCGAGTTTCAGTAGCAGCCATTGGATTTCTTCATGGGAGGCGTCGCTGGGCTTTCGGTTTTTAGGATGTGATATTTCATCGGGCATTTCTTCGGGAACAGTGACTACGCCAACCTTTTTTGACTCAAATGTCTTGGGCCGGCGCCAATATTTCTTTTCATCATATTCCCGCACTACAGGCTTAGCGACAGCTTCCCTGATAGCCATCGTAACTGCTTCCCCGTCTTGGGTCGTGAATAGAGCCGGTGATCCTCTAAAAAAACCTGTCCAGGCGTGTTTTGATTTCAGGTTTTTGAAGATGGAGAGTTGCTTGCTCAATTCAAGGACCGGTATAGCAGTATTAGGATCAAGCTGGTGGATCAAATTCACCTTGAACCGGCAAGGAAAATCTTCAGCCTCCCAAATGGGGCTGCGGTCGATGAACATCTTCGATTTGACTTCAAGGACGCCGACAAACCGAGAAAGCCCCGTTAAATAGCAAAGAAAATAATCCCCGGGATTTACTTTCTCACAGGTCTTTTCCCTTCGCTCACGAAATCCGCTTACAGTAGCCCCCTGCTTTAAGAACTCTTCCCATGTTTTTCCGGTAAAAAGATCAAGCCAGTAAATCCGACTCATCGCCTGTCTCCTTTAGGAGAAATTTTGGTTCAAACAACTCGTTCCTCCCCATTTGGCCGACTGTTTCTGATTTAATTAAATCCTTCAACTCCCTTCTCAACCATGGCGGGAACACCGGTGAGAAAATCATTCTTTTCCTTTTCAAACTCCAGACTGTCATCCAACTTTTTTGTGGCCTTTCCCACGGCCTCCACAAAAGCGTTCTTGGTACGTTTTGAAACCTCATCCCCCATCAGAATCAGAATCTTGTCAACCTTCTGCCATTCGTCCTCAAGGGAAAGAAGAGACCCAATTTCGAAATAGCCAGTAGCGATGTCGATGGCCTTGGAAATCTGGCACCAGTCATGAAGATAGCGAAAGACTTTCCAATCGGTATCGCTGTTATCGACAATAAAAAGTTTACTGCCAGTTAGACTGGTTCGATTCGGCCTAAGCCTTTAGCCTATTAATAATGGGCATTGGCTAATTGGCCAGCATTAAGGACCTTTACCTCATGGTCAAGACGTCCTTCGAGTTTGTCTTTTTCCACCTCAAGGTCGTACCGGGCCTGCATATTCATCCAGAAACGTTCCGATTGCCCGAAATATTTAGAGAGCCTCAGGGCGGTATCCGCACTTATTGAACGTTTTCCATGAACGATCTGATTGATTCGGCGCGGGTGTACGCTTATGTCCTTGGCCAATTTATATTGGCTGATCCCCATGGGGGTTAGAAATTCTTCCAACAATATCTCGCCGGGGTGGATGGGAGCAAATTTCCTGTTCATGGTAATCTCCTAATGATAGTCTGCAATTTCAACATCATAAGCATTCCCTTGGCGCCAATGAAAACAGATCCGCCATTGATCGTTTATCCGAATGCTATATTCTCCTTGACGATCCCCGGAAAGTTTTTCAAGATGATTTCCAGGAGGAATCCGCAAATCCTCAATCTGTTCTGCGGCGTCAAGAACAGCCAGTTTTTTCCAAGCCGCTCTGTTCAGATTCGCAGGAAAATGTTTCGACGGAAGGCGAGTAAACAGCCGCTCGGTTTCTTTGCTTCTAAAAGTTTTTATCATTAGATTTATGATAGCGTGACACGTTATCAACATCAAGCAAAAAATTTAGTTGAACCCCCCCTTGAAGACCGGGACGTTCATTTTGAATCAACTTAATTCCCCTCATCCATCCAATCATGAAGACCCCATCTCTTTTTCAAAAAATGGGGTCTTTATGATTGCTTCATGGACCAGCCTTTCGGTTTGGGATTACCAGCCGATTTTGATAAACCTTTCGTGATTCAGGCCTATTGCTCGGGTTCGGATAGGGGGAGGAAATAATCGGATAGGTATGAGTTTATTTACTGGCTACTAAAGAGATTGTCGTTTTCTTCGGCATCAAATAAAAACGGCCATTTTCAAGAAAGAAAATGGCCGTCCAATTTACAAGGTCTTCAATTAATGATCAGATTTCCAGCCAGGAATCGGAAAATAGGGTCTGGCCCAGGATGACCTTGGCCGTTTTGACATAATCCTGCATTTCCTTGGAAAGACCGGCCATGTCTATGGAATCGCCGTCCATGACCTTATGGACCATGGTGACGATGTCCGGGCGGTTGCCGCGGGCGATCTCCAGGATCTTTTCATCAAAACCGTCCACGATGCAGGAATACATGCCGTTTCGCTCCAGCATGATCATGTAGGTTTGATTGAGGATGGGGCGCAGATGATCCGGGGGCCCATTGGAGACATTGGACAATCCGCAGGTGGATTTGGCACCTGGGGCGATGTCCTGGAGCATGCTCATGAAGGTCATGGTGCTCATGAGCTGTTGCTGCTGGATGTTGACCGGGGTGATGATGGGGTCCACAAAGATATCCTCATTGGGGATCCCGGCCTCGTTGGCGGCATACAACAGCTCGACGGCCAGGGCCGCCCGCTCGTTTTCATCCCTGGGCAGACCATCCGGTCCCCACAACAGGGCGATCATCATAGCCTCGTATTGTTTGCAAAGGGGGATCATGGCCGTATACCGTTCGGGACGGGCCATGATGGAGTTGATGATGGCTTTGCCCTTATGCACCTTGAGCCCGGCCTCGATGGCGGCGATGTTGGAAGTATCCAGGGCCAGGGGGATGTCGGTAACTTCCTGAACGGTCTGGACCACCCAGGACATCAATTCTTCTCCGCCCTTTCTGGCCGGCCCCAGGTTGATATCGATAAAATCCACTTTGGCAGCAGCCAGTTTCTCGGCCATCTCTCTAACCGGCTTAGGATCTTTTTCTTTAAAGGCTCGGCCGATCCCTTTGTTGATTACGTTTAGGTTTTCGCCTATGGTAAGCATATCTTTCTCCTTTTCTCTCTGAAAGTTGAAAACTCGAAACCCCGGGGTTATTCCCTTTGAGCCGTGGGCCTTCTTATTTTAGTTCCCGAAGGAATTTGGGGATATGGGCCGCTTCTCTGGGACCGACCAGAATCGTCCAGCCCGGCAATTCCTCTTCCAAATCCCCGGCAATAGAGGCCGCATAGCCCGGAATAATCAGATTGCGGTGCTTGACCTTGTCGGCGATTCCGCTTTTTTTGATAAAAATCCCTACGGCATCTCCAACGAATTTACCGGCCGCCCAGGCGGTCATGACCGACAAGCCTTCGGTATCCATAATACAGAGCCAGGTCGGC
>CAWGEQ010000028.1:0-52780 GCA_963821645.1 uncultured delta proteobacterium
TCCTAATTTCAGATGATCCCAGTTGCGACCTATGGGGAAAGAAAGGGTGCAGTCGATGATCGAGTATCTTTATGCCTTTAAGCATGTTCCACTTTGGTTTTGGGCCATGGGGGCGGCCGGAAATATAGCCACCGTGCTTATTTTCCTTTCAGATTCCTGCTGTTTTCAAAGGTCTATTGGAGAGCCCGGGTGGGGGAACGCTCGGCCCGGTCCTTCCGCGAATATACCGGATCAACCAATGGCTGGACAAAAAAATGAATCAGCCGGGTAGCTTTCATATCAGGTTTCGTAGCAGATCGGTATCTCGCCGAAGTAAAGGGTAGGGCTTGGTGTCCACTATTACTATACCGGTTCATCTGCCGGGGACCGGTCAGAATAACGGTTCATCCGGCAAATGCCGGGGTTTGTTCGTGAAGGAAGAACAATCGTAGTTTGAAATAGAGTTGATCTCTAAAGCCATAAGCCTGTCGTTTGAGGACTTTGATTTTATTATTGAGTCCTTCCAGCGGTCCGGTGGAAATGCGGTGGCGGAAATAAGACAACAACCCGGAACGGTGACGGTTAAGGGCCTCGGCCAACTTGGAGAAGTGCGGAAGATTGAATGAGCTGGCTTGTGTGATCCAGGCATCAAGAAACACAGCCCCTGATTGTTCATTGGGTTGATTCCAGAAAGTCCGCAGATCCTCTTTGAGGAGGTAAGCGGCATATAACGGTTCATTGACTTCCATGAGGTCCATAAGCTTTGATAGGGAATATTCATTAAGGGATTCAAGGCCCCGGAGCAAGAGGAACCGGCTTCCCTTGATCACCTGTTTATCCTGGTCATTAAGCTCTCGGGCGATATCTCGTCGGGTTTGATCAATGGCCGTATTGACCATCGACACCACATGATAGGGATCATGGACAATATCCACCTCCGGGAAAACTTGGCGGACAGCCTGGAGATAGGCAGGGGACATATCCATGGCCACTGCCAAAGGTTGGACCTTTTTTCGTTTGAGTTTTTCCAGGAATGGGACCAAAGCCTGGGCGTCTTTTCCTTCCTGGGCATGGAGAATCTGGCCGGTTTCCAAATCAAGGACGATGGTCATATAGTGATGCCCTTTCCGCAGGGCAAACTCATCCACGGCAAGATAGCGAATGTTGCTAAATTTTCGTTTTTGGAGTTGATGGGATAGATGTTCTTTAAAGATTCCCTTGACCAAATCCCAACCGACGGCCAGTAACTGGGCCACCTGTTTGATAGGGGCGATTCGACACAAGTCCACAACATAGCGATCAAAAGCCTTCAGCCTTCTGCGTTTGCCTTGGGCAAAGTCGATAGGTTCCCGTAAGGTTCGCCCGCAGGTTCGGCAGTGTTGAAAATGACCATGAAGGACTACCCATTGAGGTCTCCGGCCTACCGGTAGGGCTCGAAAATGACGCTCAAATCGTCCTTCCAATGTCAGTTTATCCCAAGAGGCATTACATTCCGAACAAATACGCTCCTCCCGCTTCTTGGTAACATGGTAATAAACGGCTCCTTGATGATATTTGGTACTTAAATGATTGTAGCGCACCAAACCCAAGGTATGATAAATATAACTGGTCGTCGCCATAAGGGTTTCCTCCTTTTCGATCGGCTAAATCAATTGGAGGTTTATACCTACTTGGCGACGACTTTTTCAATTGTTTATTATCCTTAACTTTATCTTATGCCCCGGCATTTGCCGGGTGAACCAGAATAACCATCTTTTTGAGCAGATCTTTCTTAATCGGATCGTAAAGATATCTCTCCATACCTAATTTTTTAGAGAGGCTTTGCATAAAACTCAAGACTATAATGCAACACTCCGCACAATAGTCGTCGCACCGCCCGACCCCATTTCAAGAAAAATCCGTTAGGCCTTTCCTGATCTTTTATGGGAGGATCGATTATTTTTTGCCTTATGCGGTTTTGATCCAGGTTTGATGGCGCGGGCATAGGTCAGAATCGACTGGACATAATTGTCGCAATGATTATAGGCATAGAGGGCCTGTTTTTTGTGGGCAGGATCCTCTCCGGACCAGCCGAAGGCCTTTAGGTAATTGGCGATGCTGGCCAGGGCATCGCTCCGATTGTTAAGATCGACCTTCCCGTCCCCATCCCCGTCCACCCCGTATTTAATATAAGAGGAAGGGACAAACTGAGGAAGACCGAAGGCCCCGGCCCAGGAACCCCGGATCTCCAGGGGATCCCTTTGGCGGTCTCGGCACATCTGCAGCAAGACGGCCAGTTCTTCTTCGGCCCAGGCCGACCGCCGGTTTTCGATTACGGCCAGGGTCAGCAGACTGTTGAAGATAGGGATGGTACCCTTGGTCCGGCCGAAGTTGGTTTCGAGGCGAAGGATGGCCACCAGGATTTCTTTTTCCACCCCATAGGAGGATTCAATACGGCGAAGAAGCGATCGATAATCTTGAAGGGTTTTCTTTCCTGCCCGGACGGATTCTTTAGAAAGCAATCCGAAGCGGCGTCCCATATAATCGATTCCCTTTCCGCTCCGCCCTATAATCTCCGGGTAAACCATCACCCGGTCGTCGGAGAAAATCCGGGCCAGAGCTTCGCCAGAGAATCCGCGAGCCGTTAATCGCTGCACCAGTTCTTCTTGTTTTTCCAGGTAAGGCGGTGGAATGGCCGCCCTGGCCGGAGATCCAAGGGAAGGAAGAAGGAGGGGCGCTATAAAGAAAAACAGGCCGGCAAAAATGGCAAGGGTTATATTCCTGAGTCCGTTAGGGTGCTCTCTTCCCACCTAAAAGGATCCCCATATTATCCGGATCTTTGAGAGGAACATGGTCTATCCCGCCTGAATATCGTTTCCTTTTGGAATACAAATAAGGTGAGAAATTGTCAATTTATTTTTTTATCATTCGGATGATCAGAAAGCCGAACCTGCATTTGCCCGGAAGAATCGGCCCCCACTTCCGATTGCCGTAAGCCTCCTCGTTACTTTTTTCAAAGTGATCTTTTTTCTTTTGACGGGATCAATATGGGATGTCTCATATTTTGTCCCATATTTTGATTGGCACGCGCCCAACCCGTCAATTCTAATCCATGCCGATAACTCAGAGTTTTGGGAACCGTATGCGACTGACCATCAGTGAGCCGGAAACCACGAAAAACAGAACTATCGGATGAAGTGTGAAGCCGACAAAAAAGACCTTTCCGAACCAGAGGGAATCATGCAATGCGCCCTGCGTGGCAGCCCAGAATATCAACAAAACCAACACCAATGACGTTGGGATAGGGGTTCCTTCGAAGTACTTCACTTTGCCTGTCTCCTCAGACATCGCCTCGGCCGTAATATTGTATCGCGCCAAGCGGGATACTCCGCAGGCAACAAAATAGATCAAGACAATACGGTCGTATAAGCCCTGCATTCCGCATCCATACCCAATCACGGCCGGGGCTACACCGAAGGAGATGACATCGGCCAGAGAGTCGAGTTCACGACCCATTCCGGAAGTCTTCTGTCGCCACCGGGCAATCCGTCCATCCAGGACATCGAAGACTAAAGCGGCAAAGACCATCCCGCAGGCAAAGTAGACATGCCGGACATCGGTCGTTTGCAGGTACGTCAGCATAGAAAACAATGCCCCCGTACCGCAAATCGCGTTGCCGAGGGTGAACCAGTCGGCAAGCTGAAACTCTCGAATCATGGAGAAGGGCTTATTTGGTTTAAGTATCTTCATGGCGGTCAGAACCTCCCACTGTTTCAAGTAGTGACTTATCGGACGGTCGGCAAATCCTGAAGACTGAGGAGATTATCCCACTCCAGGGTTGGAAAGGTATCATACAGAAAATGATCGTCTTCTACCGCGTTAAATTTGAGATTCATGAAAAGCTGCTCGGCGATAGCCCGGACCGGCGCCAGGGGCACCACATCGTCCTGCCGGCCATGAAATATGGCGACGGGCATAGACAACTTCTTTTTCAGACAGGGTTGAGATAGCTCTGAGTGCAGGGCCGGCGCGAGAAGGATGAGTTTTTTTACCCGTTCTTCGTGCAGGCAGGCATAGACGGCGGCCATCAGCCCTCCGTAGCTGGATCCGACGAGGATTAGATGGTCCTCCCTTGCCAGAAGCCCCTCAAGCTTCTCCATCCGCTGAGAAAATGAACCAGAATAATCCTCGATGATCATCTCGGGATATCGTTCGCGGAAAAATACACCCTTGGTTCCCTGGCTCGAGCTTTCCAATCCGTGAATGAACACGCGTGTCGGTTTCATTGCCTTTAAACCCGGGGATTTATCAGTTCCCTGCCACGGGCGGTCAGACGGTATTTCTGATTGCGGGCTCGGGGTGTGTCGGGCTGGGTCATTTCAATCAATCCCATAGCCAGGGCTGGATGAATGTAATTCTTGCGGAATGTGGGACGATGGGCAAGTCCTAGTTCGATCATGAGGTCGGACGTACTGCGTTGCGATTTCCGGAGAGCGCGGAGCAGGCGCATTACTTGGTCGCTTTGATGGTCGCTTTCTTGGTCGCTCAGAAGGGCTGCCTCTTCAATGGCCTGTAGAATAGCGCTAAGCATAAATTCAATGAATGCCGTGGCATCGGCATTGTGATCGGCCTGGCCGAGGGCGGCATAGTAGTCCTGCTGGCGATCGCGGATAATCGTTTCCACCGGAAGCATGGCAAAGGCCGGTCTCCAGTGGCTTAAGATGAGCGTCTGCCAGAGGCGTCCCATTCGGCCGTTACCGTCCTGGAAAGGATGGATGAATTCGAATTCGTAGTGGAAGACGCAACTGGCCACCAGAGGATGTTCATCCGTTTTTTCCAGCCAGGCGAGCAGATCATCAATTAGTCCAGGAACCCGTTTGGCTGGTGGGGCAAGATGAACCACCATTTCTCCCCGTTGAATGCCGACCTTGCCGGAACGAAAACAACCGATTTCATCAACCAATCCGGCCATCATCAGGCCATGCGCTTTTAGCAGATCAATTCGAGAAGAGGGAGACCAGTTCGGCAGTTCCTCATAAGCGGCAAAGGCGTTGCGGACTTCTTGTATTTCCCGCTGCGGTGCCAAGACCCTTTTGCCGGCGATTACCGCCGTGACTTGCTCCAGGCTTAATGTGTTGCCTTCAATGGCCAGGGAGGCCTGAATGGTTTTGATGCGGTTGCCGCGCCGCAAGATGGGAACAATGGCGCTGTCCGAATGCGCTCGGAGACTGCCCAGGGCCTCCCCGATCTGTTCGATGCTATGCAGGATGCCGGGGTTGATGTGGTAAGGCGGTGCGTATCGGTCACTCATGGTTGGCCTTCCTGTTCATTAGAGTGCTGAGCAATTGCCCGGCAAACCTTTCGTTGACTCCATTATCGCTAAAGACCTCCCTTTCGCCCTCATTGACGTTCTCCAAGGATTCGATATCATCGGGGTGCATGCTGGCCATATAAGCTTAATTCCAGACACCCCATAAGCGACTTGAATCAACCCTGCCGGATTATGGATTCCAGAACACAGAAGTTTTTGAATGAAATGAAGATGTCCCCCTTTATTCATGGCACTTTCACATCGGGCAGGTATGGTTCGTTTGGTTCGGATACCAGCAGCGGTGGAGTTTTATGGGTAATCAGGCTTTCAATTTCCTGATCTGAAAATTTCAATTGTCTGAAAAGCCTTTTACAATAAATAGGATCAAGGGTCTTCTTCCCGGTTTGAACCGGGGCCGAATATCTCTTGCCTTCGACTATCCTGGAATATATAGCATGGTCGGTTGATCCCTGCCGAACAAAAACGGCCCCACCCTGTTCAAGGAGTTTTATTAGTTCCTTGCTGGAATAGCACGGGAACTTAGACATATGAAGGCACCTCGTGGATCTCCAACGGTTTCAGGATAAAACCGTCCTCCGGTTCCTTAACCCAGTCAGGTTCGGTATCCCGTAAAAATTCGATAAAGTCCTCAATCGGCCATCGGTTCAACAATCGTTTCCTGATGGTCCTGGATATCCGAAAGATATAACTCTATGGCTTCCTTCAGGTTCCTCTCCACATCGGCGAGGTTATCTCCTCTGGCGGCCACATTCAGTTCCAAGCACACAGCTACATATTCCAGCTTGCTTTTGCGAACGATGGCGGTAAATTTCCTACTCATAAACCCTCCACACGCATTTTAAATGTCTACAAAATTATCACTGATCTTTCTGTTAAAAACCCAATCCTTTTTTCGGGCCAGAACCCATCTACCCATCGTTTTTCTTTTGAAGTGGATGGATATAAAGCCGACAATGCCTGAGCCAGGAGCCAAAATCGGGCGTCATTACTCGTCCCTTCTTCAACCAGAAACCGTTTCAATTATTGAATGAAATGAAGGACGTCCCCTTTTACATTTTTGGCAACAACTGGCTCGATCTCATATCCCTCAGCGTCTTTATTTCAGTGTCCAATGCTTTGGTGACTTTTGAATGGGCTTCGCGAATGATTGCCTGGGCATGCTCCGGCATTTTAATTGGACCTCCTTCCTGAGAAATCCACGCTTCAATTCTGCCGATTAGCCCCTGCCTTTTTGCCTTGAATACTGGAGAGCATGGCCACACCATTTTCGGTAAATGCATAAGGAGGATACCTTAAGCCCATTTTATCTGCTTTGGAGGTCACAAATTGTGACCTCCAATCTTTAAATTCTTGCTGAGTCAATTCAAACATGAAGTCATCCGGGAAACGGTTAGGATTTCTTTTGACAGCCTGCTTTAAGGTCTTGGTCTCAACACCATAAAGAATGGCCAGATCCCTATCCAGCATGACCTTTTTCCCGTGGATCAATAAGATCCTCTTCTCGATTACCTCCATCGGCACTAAAGATTCCATAAGCCTCTAATCAAAAACAGGAAAATAAAGACCCCATCTTCCTTATTATGGAAATGGGGTCTTGTCGGATTGCTTCATGGACCAGCCTTTTCGGTTAAAGGGTTGCCGGTTTGAAGAACGCTGACTCAAAAAACATCACAAAGGAAAGTAAATATTTTGGTGTCGGGAACGCAATGTTAAGAATTATAACGATCAGCCCAATATCTTGGTTGGCGATGAAGATGGGCGATCGCTACAACAATAATGGTATCTTCTTCCATGCCATAGATCACACCGTAGGGGAACCTTGTCAATAAGCACCTTCTAAGTCCCGGTTCTATTTCGGGACAGGACAGGGGAAAGGCAGCCATTCTTCTAATTCCTCGATCCAGGTCGTCAAGAAAATCCCTCCCCAGGCTATCAGTCTGTTGGTTATACCAAGTTACGGCATCGGCGAGTTCCTGATCAGCCAGCTTTAGGAAGCGGACTTTCATGAGTTATGATACTTTTCCATCACCTCTTGATATGATAAAGATGGAATCAATCCTGATTTGTATCCATTCCATCTTTTTCGAGCTTCTTCGGCCCAAATTCGATCCAGTTCCGGATCGGGTCTATCCAAATCGCTAAGGATCGCATCTACCAATCTTAATTTTTCAACATCCGGCAGGGACTTGATCTCTTCTACAAGCTTATCGGCAGAAATTGCCATGATCGCGCCTCCAATTAAAAAAAACTCCTATTATGTTAGATTAACCATAACAAACAGTTAAAGTCAATCCCTACTATTTTTGGGTATTGACCAAGATGGCCCTTTCGCTATTTAGGATACTGGATAGTCTATTTTTTTCATGGTTCAGTTTTATCAACGTGGAAGAAGATTTTTAGGTTGTCTGTTCAAAAGATAGGATGTTAGAATCGATCATTATGCGATTGGCCGTACTCTCGGATATCCATGGAAATCTTGAGGCCTTCAAACAGGTCCTGGCCGACATGAAAGGGCTTCGGATCGATCAGCGGATCTGTCTGGGGGATATGGTCGGTTACGGCCCGGACCCGGAGGCCGTAGTCCAGTTGATCCGCAAGCTGAAAATTCCGTCGGTCCTGGGAAATCACGAACTGGCCCTGATAAAACCGAAGTATCTGAAGTGGTTTAATCCGGTATGCCGGGAATCTCTCATCCGGACCAAAGAACTATTGGATCCCGGGACCCTGGACTATTTCAGAACCCTGCCGCACAATCTGATCATGGGGAAGGCGCTCTTCGTCCATGGTTGTCCTCCCGATTCAATGCTGACCTACCTGTCTGTGGTTTCGGAGTCGGATCTTAATACTATTGTCAGTCAACGGCCGGAGACCCTGTTTTTCGTCGGCCACACCCATGAACTTTTATGGATGTCCTTTGATGGAAAGACCGTCACTTCCAATCCGTTGGGCCGGGAAACAGTGGCCCTGAGGCCGGATCAGAAATATGTGATTAACGTCGGAAGTGTGGGACAACCCCGGGACGGGAATAATCAGGCCAAGTACCTGATCTGGGACGAGGGCGCCCAAAATATTGAAGTACGGTTTGTTCCCTACAATATCGCCCTCACGGCCCGAAAAATCATTAAACGGGGCTTTCCGGAAATTCACGCCAGACGATTGTGGTAAACCATGCGGAAGATCGGTAAATTTGAAATATTAGGCCTGTTGGGCCGCGGGGGTATGAGCGCGGTCTACAAAGTCCGTCTTCCGGTGGTGGACAAAGTCGTGGCCTTGAAGCTGTTGTCTCCCCATCCTACCCTGAAAGCGCTGTTGGGCGAAGAGGAAGTTAAAAGACTCTTTATCAACGAAGCCAGAATCATCGCCGGCTTACGCCACCCCAATATCGTCGACATCAAGGATTTCGATCAGGCCGGGGGGATGCCCTACTATATCATGGAATATTATTGCAACAACCTGGGCCTGCTTATGGGGGAAACCTATCAGCCGGAAGAGCCGTCCAGGCCATTGACCCTCGACCGGGCCATCTGGTATGTTTCTCAAATCCTTGAAGGTCTGGACCGTCTCCACCAGGCCGGTATCGTCCATCGCGATATTAAACCTTACAATCTTCTCATCACCGACGACGACATCATCAAAATAAGTGATTTCGGCCTTTCCCGCCTGCGGGGAGAAGCCTTCTCCGGTCCGCCCAATCTGAAGGTGGGCTCACCCTTTTACGCCGCCCCGGAACAGGAGACATACCCCGACAAGGCCGATGCCCGGGCCGACCTTTATGCCGTCGGCGTTGTTCTCTACAGGATGCTGTTGGGCCGGCTTCCACTGGAAATCGGGGAAAAACCCGGCCGGAGGCATGAAGATCTGGATGAAGATTGGGTTGCCTTTTTATACAAGGCCATGGCCCGGAAAAAGGAAGAGCGGTTTCAGACGGCCAAAGAAATGAGCCGGGGATTGGCGGTCCTCGAAAAGGCCTGGGAAGAAAAGAAAATAAAAATGTGCGCGGCGGGAGAGCCGGAGACTTTCCCCCGGATCCCCCCGGCCGGGAGAAACGATTCCCTGCGCACCCGGCCCGTTCGGGTCGGCCCTCGTCAGGCTCAACCTTCTTCAGGCTGGATGTCCTCTGGCGCCCTTTAACCGGCCCCGAAAAGACCTTTCAGGTAAGAGATAATGGGATCGTATTCGACCGGACCTCCGGATTAATCTGGCAGCAGACCGGGTCCGACTATCCCCTGACATGGAACGAAGCCTTCGGGTATATCGAACAACTCAATCAGGGCCGGTTCGCCGGCCGTTTCGACTGGAGGCTGCCTACGGTGGAGGAACTTTGTTCTCTTTTAAAGGCAGGTCCCCGAAAGGAAGCCTATTGTATCGAACCGGTTTTCGATCAAGGGAAAAAATCCCTCTGGAGTGCTGATAGGCGCTCTTATGTGGCCGCCTGGCTGGTCAATGTGGAAATGGGGTTCGTGGCCTGGCAGGACTTTACCTGTTATAATTTTGTCCGGGCCGTATGTTCTGAGGGTTAAATTCTTTTTCCTGATAATGGGTTTCATTAACTCCCGGATGGCCGCAAAGACCATTTTAAACTGGACATCGTACTTTTTCCCAGTTTATAAAACCGCCGCCCATCTGGGTTAATTGGAGCATCGGATTTATGATCAGAAGTTTCAAAAAACGCCCCCTTAAACGTCCACCAATTCATCCGGGAGAAATTCTTCGGGAAGACGTGCTTCCGGCGCTCGGGCTGTCGATCAGTGAAGCGGCCCGACGGTTGGGGGTTTCCCGGCAACAACTCCACCGGGTCTTGGCTTGCACCCACCCCATTACGACCGAGATGGCCCTTCGCATTGGCAAATTTGTCGGCAACGGGCCGGCACTCTGGCTACGAATGCAGCAAGCCTATGATTTATGGTATGCCGATCAACGAATGAAAACCGAGCTGACTAAAATAAAGCCGGTTGTTCAGACTGAATCCAGGGTTTGATCTAAAGGATTAATCAATTTTCAAGCTCTTAGCTCGGGGGGCCTGGCCGGATGAATTGTTTTGACGGGGAATGCGCTCGCTGTCTCTGTAAAATAAAAAAGTTAATGGCGGAGAGGGTGGGATTCGAACCCACGGTACACCTTTTGGGCGTACAGCCGATTTCGAGTCGGCCCCGTTACAGCCGCTTCGGTACCTCTCCGTGTTATAATAAATGGCTTAAGGTTCGAGGTGTAAGGCACAAGGTAAAATCTATACCATCTTTGTCGAATGGATTGTTCATTACAAATGGGTTCAGGATCCTTCCGTTAACCTTGAACCTTATACCTTGAACCTTGAACCTTTTTAAAACTGGTCGCCCCGGCGGGCTTTAAAAAATTTCTGCATCAGTCTCCGGCATTCCGGCTCAAGCACCCCTCGAATCACTTCAAAGCAGTGGTTCAACCGCCGGTCCTGCGACACTTCATACAAAGACCCCAAAGCACCGGCCTTGGGATCAGGTGCCCCGTAAAAAACCTTGTCCACCCGGGCCTGAATCATAGCCCCGGCGCACATCAGACAGGGTTCGATGGTGACGAACAAGGTCGTTCCCGAAAGACGATAATTATTAAGAAGCCGGGACGCCCTTCTCAGAACCAACATCTCGGCATGGGCCGTCGGATCATTGTTTTGCCGGGTCCGGTTATGATCGGCGGCTATTATCTCACCCGCGGAAGAAACCAAAACGGCCCCGACGGGGACTTCCTCTTCGTCATAGGCCACCTCGGCCTCTTTCAAGGCCAGGGCCATCAATTCTTCCGCGCTAAAAATCGATCCATCCTTCCCTTAATTTAATAAAGTGACGGCGGCCCGATGTCAAGGCCTTTCATTTTTACCAAACTACTTCAAGGGGATAACGGGTGAAGGCGGAACAGAAATGGTGAGCGGCCGGGACATTTTGAAGACCAGGTCCGTGCCGGCCTTGAGAAATAAATCCTCTTTCCCGGTAACATAGGCCAGAACCGCCCCGGTCCCCCCTCCGAGGGCGATACCCACCAAGGCCCCGGGAATTTCCTCTAAGAGCATGCCGACACCGACACCCAGGAGGGCCCCGACCCCGATCAGGCCGATGTTGCGCAAGAAATGGGCATTCCCTTCCTTCTGAAAAGGTTCGGTGACTATCGAATAGTTCGTATCATCGGAAATGATCATCCGCACCAGTTTGAGTTCAAGCAAGGCCGTACCGCTGAAATGTCCGGATTCAACAGAACGGGAAATGACACCGATCAAAGGGACCCCGGCCGGAATCAACTCCTTGGCCCCTAATAAGATGGGCTCCTTAAGAGTGGCAAAAAAAGATTGATCGGTCCGATGGGTAGAGGTCCGGATGGACTGATTCAATTGGACCTTAAGGGATGTCCCCGCCGGGATAATGATCTTGATGGGTTCGTTTACAGCGGATGAAAGGTTCAGGGCCTGGGGTTTTGGAGAGACTTCTCCTTTATTGGACCCCATGGCCAGAAGATCCGGAACCTCAATCCAGCCGGATGAACAAATGAAGATCAGGATCAAAATAAAAACTTTTTTCATTTACCCCAACCCATATTCCCTGGCGATGATCACCTGAAGAATTTCCGAGGTCCCCCCTCCAAAAAGCAAAAAGCGGGAATCCCGGTAAAAGCGCTGGACCGGATATTCCATGGAATAGCTGTAGGCCCCAAAGGTGCGGGTGGCCTGATCGGCCGCCCGGCAGGCCGTCTCCGAGGCAAAATATTTGGCCATGGAAGCCTCTTTCATACAGGGGACTCCTTGATCGACCAGACGGGCCGCATTATAAACCAGCAACCGCGACGCCTCGATCTCGGTAGCCATATTAGCGATCTTGCTCTGAACCAACTGAAAGTTGCCGATCGCTTGTCCGAACTGAGTCCGTTCTTTGGCATATTGGAGGGCGGCCCCAAAGGCGGCCCGGGCCAGACCCAGACTGAGGGCGGCGGTCATGGTCCGGATCTCCGACAGGATCTTCATCAGATTGGAAAGGCCCCGGCCTTCTTCCCCCAACATATTCTCTTTGGGGATAAGACAATTTTCAAAGGCGATCTCGGATATCTCCGTACCCCAGGTCCCCAGCTTGTCGAATTTCTTACTGATGGAAAGTCCGGGCGTCCCCCGCTCGACCAGAAAAAAATTCATCCCCCGAAATCCCTTGCTGCGGTCGGTCTGGGCCAGGACGGTAAAGAAATCCGCCACCGGGGCATTGGTGATCCAGGTCTTCATGCCGTTCAACCGATAACCGTCCTGGATTTTTTCAGCCGTGGTTCGCACACCAGCTAAGTCGGTGGCCGCATCCGGTTCGGTCAAGGCGAAGGCCGCCACCTTTTCCCCTTCCATGGCCGGTAAAAATAGACGCTGATAGTGATCCTCCGTGCCGTATTGAAACAGAAAGTTGGTCCCCATCAGACACTGCATGGCCGTTATGGCCGCCACACTCATGGACCCCCGGGCCAGTTCCTCGCACATAATGCAAAATAAAGTGCTGTTACCGCCGGCGCCCCTCCGGTCTCGGGGATAGCGGATTCGAAAAGCCCCCATGCGGCCCAGGGTGTGAAAGACCTCGGAGGGAAAAGATTTTTTTTCGTCGATCTCCCTGGCCCGGGGAATGATCTCCTGATCTACGAAGCGGGCCATGTTCTTCCGTAACAGGTTTTCTGCGGATGGGCGCAACGGAGCGGTTGGGCTTTTCATAGGGCACCCCCTTTCCGGACGGCCTTGGTCAAGGCCGGGACAATATCCAACAGATCCCCGACGAGTCGATAATCGGCGATTTCAAATATCGGGGCCAGGGGATCTTTATTAATGGCGATTATGGTTTTTGCATTTTGCATTCCGGCCTTGTGTTGGATGGCCCCGGAGATGCCGCAGGCAATGTACAGGTCCGGACGGACACTCTGCCCGGTTTGCCCCACCTGCCGTTCCAGCGGAATCCATCCCAGTTCCACGGCTACCCGGGAACCGGCCACTTCTCCGCCCAGGGCCGCGGCCAATTCCCGGATGGCCTTGACGCCTTTTTCAGAGCCCAGCCCACGGCCCCCGGCCACAATCACCCTGGCTTGAGAAAAATCGACCTGTTTTTTCTTTTCTTTGACGATCTCGATGATTCTGGTCGTCAGGTCTTTTTTGTTGAGTCGGGGTTTGCAGGAGATAATCTCCCCTTTTCGAGAAGGGTCGACCGGAAGGGGTTTCATAATGCCGGGACGGACCGTGGCCATCTGGGGCCGGCTCCACTTGCTGATGATCGTGGCCATGACGTTCCCGCCAAAGGCCGGCCGGGTTTGTAAGAGATGGCCATCCTTAAGATCGATGCTTAATTCCGTGCAATCGGCCGTCAACCCCAAGCCCAGGCGTCTGGCTAATCGCGGGGCCAGGTCCCGGCCGATGTGGGTCGCCCCCACCAGGACCACGTTGGGCTTATATTGGTTGATCAAATCAGCCAACACTTTGGTATAAGTCCCGGTCTGATATTGGGCCAGATAAGGGTGGTCGGCCCAAAGGATCTTTTCGGCCCCGCCCTGGATTAAATCCCGGGTCAGGGTTTTGACCTTATTTCCCAGGAGGACCGCGGACAATTCCTGGTTTAAGGCCCGGGCCAGCTCAGCGCCGCATCCCAGCAGTTCCTGAGAAACGGGCTTCAGCCGGCCTTCCCGTTGTTCGGCCAGGACCCAGACCCCCTGGTAGTCCCTAAAATCCGGGATTGGTCTTTCCATCATATCCGACCGAATGGCCTTTTGTTTGCAACTCTCGATGCAGGCCCCGCAAAATATGCACCGGTCATTTAGAACCGCTACCTTCCCTTTCATCGTCACGCCGCCATAGGGACAGGATCGAAGGCACTTTTGACAGGCATTGCATTTTTCCGGATCAATAAAAATGGCCATTGCGTCTCCTTTTTTTGATACTGGATACCGGATGCTGGATACTGGATAAAAAAATATCTATTTATCGCTTTTATGTCCGGAGGTTACTGATTTAAAATCAGAGAATATGCCTCTCCTTCAACCTCCCCACTAATTGCTCGACAACCTGGGCCGTATTGCCCGTTAGGGTTTCCCCCTGTTTTTTCTTTTCCGGTGGAAAGGTCCGGATCACATTGGTCAGGGACCCGGTTAACCCCACTTCATAGGCCTTGACGCCGATGTCGGCCGCATTCCAAAAGCTGATCCTGGACTCGGGGCTGCAGGCCAAGATGAGCCCCGGGATACTGGGATAGCGGGGCTGGTTTAAATCACGCAGGGCCGTGATCAAGCACGGTAAGGGGGCCTCTACGATTTCATATCCGTCCTCCAGGACCCGCTCGGCCCAAATCTTTTTCCCTTTCACCGAAAGACGGCGCACGTAGGTGACCTGGGGGATGCCCAGCATTTCAGCCACCTGGGGTCCGATCTGGGCCGTATCCCCGTCAACGGCCTGCCTTCCGCAGAAGACCAAATCGAAGGATCCGATTTTCCGGATGCATTTTCCCAGGGTATGGGAGGTGGCCCAGGTGTCGGCCCCGGCAAAGGCCCTGTCGGATAATAAAACAGCCTCATCAACACCCATGCCGATGGCCTCGGCCAAGGCCTCAACGGCCTGAGGAGGCCCCATGGAAACGGCCGTGACCTTCCCCCCGTATTGTTCTTTTAGGCGGAGGGCCTCTTCCAGGGCGTGTAGATCATCAGGGTTGATTATGGTTTGAACCCCTTCCCGGATGAGGGTCCCTGTCTTGGGATCCATCTTGACTTCGTGAGTATCCGGGACCTGTTTGATCAAAACGATGCTATTCATAGGCTCTCCTTTTTATATCCCCCGCACCCTACCCCTGGGGCCTTATCCCTTTTCTTTGTATTTTTCATGGCAAGACTTTTTGAGCTTTCGTATCTCTTCCATCTGGTCAAAGACGGCCGGGGCATTTCCCTTTTCCCCCTCTTCCCGCAACCGCCGGGCCAGATCAAGAAATTGTTTCATGGTTTCCGGAGGTACCTTGGCGGTTGCTTGTGAAAATTCTTGACAGCTCAATTCAAAAACAGGACAGATCTCTCTCATGGACCCCTTCCCTTTTTCCAGGGCCACCTTTAGATCAGAAAAACTTTGGGCCATCTTTTTCTTGCAATCCAACATAAAGGCTCCTTCAATCTTCTTCCGATTGCCCGGCATTATAACCCGATTTTCTTAAAATTGATACGTTTCTCAAGCCCTCCGGCAGGGGACGACCCGACGGATAAAAAACCCGGAGAGAAGACAAAAAATCCCCAAATAAGTAAAAACGATAAAATAATTTCCGGCGGATAGATCCAAAACATAACCGCTCAACGAAGGACCGATCAGGCCTGAGACAAAGCCATAGGCCGTAAAAATAAGACCTAAAATGGCCCCGAAATGTTTCAGTCCAAAACAATCGGCCACCAGGGGGGCGGAAACGGCAAAAAGAGTTCCAAAGGCAAAGCCGATAAGGGCTGACAAAAGAATAAAGGAGAGAAAGGTGTTCATATAGGGCAAGATCAGATAAGCACAACCGGCGGCCAAAAAGGTAATGCTCATGACACCCGTCCGTTCCCATTTATCGGAAAGAAAGCCCATCAGTATCCGGCTGATCCCGTTGGTGATGTTGAAGGCGCTCAGGATGACCACAGCCCAGGGTAAGGCTAACCCTTTGGACAAACCGAAATTGATGGAAAGCGTGACCATGGCGATCCCGGCCGCCCCTTGAAAAGCCCAGGTCAGCCAGAGAAACCAGAAAGCCTTGGTCCGGAGGCTTTCCTTAACGGTCAAGGACCTTTCTGAAACGATTCGCTCGACCCGACTGTCCGGATCGTTTGTGTCTGGCTGCAATTGGGGC
Source organism: uncultured delta proteobacterium (assembly GCA_963821645.1). GTDB lineage: Bacteria > Desulfobacterota > RBG-13-43-22 > RBG-13-43-22 > RBG-13-43-22 > RBG-13-43-22. The sequence continues at coordinate 16,117 of CAWGEQ010000028.1, forward strand.
TTGGGCACTTCGACAAATTGGGCGGCAACTAAGCCCACCAACAGGGCTATCCAGGCCAAATGGATATTCATGGACACATAACCGATGGTCTGGAGGAGATGGCCGAACAGGGGCGCCATAATGGCCGCCGAGAACCCGAAGGCCAGGTTGACGATTCCGGAGACCAGGCCTTTCTTTTCCGGAAACCAGCGCTGAACCGTGGTCAGTGCCGGGATATAGATAAAACAGGAGGCCGTCCCATTTAAAAAAGCCCAGAGATAGAGCATGGGCAGCGTCGAAGCATAGGCGATTAAAAAGCCATTCAAGCCGCAAAGGAGGGCCCCGATAGTGATCATCTTGCGAATGCCTAATTTTTCCTGCCAGTGGCCGACAAAAAACATAAAAAGCCCAACGGCGGCCAGGACAAAAAAGAGGGTATTGCCGATGGGTCCTTTTCCCACCTGAAACATCTTCTGCCAGACCGGTCCCATGACCCCGGGATATCCGAAGATAAAGGCCCCGGGCCAGAAGATAGCCGCCGAACTTCCGATAAGGGCCATCATTCCTTGAGATTTACGATTCGATACTCTTTTCCCCATCTTATTTTTCATCCTGACCGAGTCGAATCAGGTCCTTCAAGACCGGCCGAGCAATTCTTCGAATAAACGCAGATGCGCCCGGGCTGCGGCTGGATAAGAAAATTGCCTGGCATAGATTTGTCCAGCCAGGCCCATCTCTTCTCGCAATCCAGGACTTTTGATCAGCCGCTCAATGGCCTGGGCCAAATCTTCAACGGTGTTTTCCTGCAATACGATGCCCCGTCCCTGAACCAATTCCGTTAAGGCCCCCAAGGGACTGCCGATAACCGGTTTCCCGGAAACCATCCCTTCCAATAAAGTGATCCCCCAGCCCTCTTCTTCGAAGGAAACCAGGGCCACTACATCGGACCCATAATAATAGAGAGGAAGCTGCTCCCTGGGAACCAGGCCGGCATATTGAAAGTGGCCTTCTAAATGTTTCTTTTGCACAAATTGTCCGACTTCCTGTTGAGTCTGATGATCGGTCACACCGGTAGCCAGGACCAACAACTGCGGATATTTTTCTTTTAATAGGTCCACCGCCTTGATGACATTCATGATCCCTTTATTCAAGCGCAGCGGACTGGTATAGATAACAAAGCGGCCGGAGAGCCCCAATTCCTTTTTGGCTTCTTCCGAAGAAATGGCCGGCCAATCTTCCCAATCGGCCCCCACGGGGATGACCATGATCTTTCCTTGGCTAAATCCCCTGGTGATCAGTTTTTGTCGCCAGAATTCCGAGACCGTGACCACAAAGAATCGCTTAGCCAGATGATCGCCCCAGGAATGATAAAGGGTCTGGAAGGGTCTTCGGTATGTTTCCGGGTTGACCAAAAATTGTCGATAAGGGACCTGCCGGAACAGATGAAAAAGGGCCGTTATGGAAACCCGGGGTCTATGGGGCCCTTTTTGACAGAGCCTGTTGACGATGTTGGACGGGCCGCCTGTGGAATAGAGAATGTCATAGGACTCCCGGACTAATTTTTTTAATTGGGTTACTGCCGCCAATCTGGACTGAAAAAAGGATTTAATCCGGTCCTTATCCGGCCTTTGGCCAAAGGAAAAATCCACGGTCCTGGAAATGATGCGAAGACCGGGAGACCAGGTTATATCCTCAGGGGGAAGAAAGGTAATTAAAGTAACCTCAACCCCCAATCGGGTCAACTCTTCGGCCACTCGGGCGATGTATAGATTTCCGCCTGTGGCCAACCCCAACCGATCTCCAAGAAATGCGACTTTCATATAAGCAAAAAACTGATTCCTTCAAGCCTTCGGCCTTGAGTTTCAGGTTGAGGTTAATTTCTCAAAAATCTCCAAGGTTTTTTGGGCCGATTTTTCCCAGGAAAATTTCTTGGCCTGTTCTAAACCGGCCTTCCTCATCTTTTCAGCCAGACCGGGCTCGTGAATCAGACGAAGCATGGCCCCTTGAAGGTCCTCCAGTCGGCCGGGATCGATCAATATTCCCGCCTCCCCGACCACCTCCGGCATAGCGCTTACCCGGGAAGTGATCACCGGACAGCCGCACTGCATGGCCTCCAACAAGGGCATACCGAACCCTTCATACCAGCTTGGAAAGACCATAAAATCAGCACCATTGTAGAAGACTGCCCGGTCCGGATCGGAAACATAACCGGTCCATTGGACCCGGGAGTGCAGGTCCAGCCTTTCAATTTCCTTGAAAATGGGTTCCCATTTCCAACCCCGTTGCCCAACCAGAACCAGGTTGTGCGGGATTTGATCCCGGATTCCCGCAAAGGCGCGAAGCAAGGCCGGGATATTCTTTCGCGGTTCCAGGGTCCCCAGAAAAAGGATAAAAGGTTTTTTAATTTTATAGGACAAAAGGGACTCCTCGACGGCTTGACGGCTTAAGGGCTGGAAGGTCTCATCGGCCCCGTGATAGGCCACGGTGATCTTTTTTTCAGGAATTTTAAAACGGTTCATCAGGTCTTGGCTGGTGGCCTGAGAGACGGTGATCAAGCGGTCATAACGACGTAACATGGCCGGGTAAGCCCAAAAATCTAAAATTTTTTGCACGGGATTAAACGGGAAGAAATGCGGGAAAAGATACCGGGTCAGATCATGAACGACCATCACCGATTTAACCCCTTGGGGAATATGCACGGGGCCGTAAAGACCGGGAGAAAAAACGAGGTCAAACTGGGATAAGACCCGGGGAACGATCTGTAGATTCCAACGGCTGACCCGCAGGGGAGAGCGGGGAAGATCCAGAATAACCTGTTCGAAATTTTCTTTAAAGGGTGTATTTTGGCGGCGGTGATCGATCAGGACATAACGATGATCAGGGGCCATCCGTTTCATGGCTAAAAGGACCTGGTGAAGATAGTGATCCATGCCGGCCTTCTGTTCACTGATCCCTCCGTAAATAATCCCGATTTTGAGAGACTTGGCGCTCATGACGTTAGAGAGCATAGCGACAGAGGCTGAAAAAGTCAAATCGCTTCTTCGACCCGGGATCGGCTTCCCGGTGTATCACCTGGGAAAAATTTTCAGGACTAATTGGAAGGGACTCGACCTATTTCCGAGAGAAAAAGACGTTGGGTTTCGTGCTTCGAATTTTTGATGTTGAAGCTTTTAGAGCGTGGCCAGCAATCGATTGAACAGGCTGGATGGCTCTTTCGTCCATCCCTTTTAAGGCCTCTTTATCCAACCCCGCCCCTTCGACTATTCTCGACCTATGGTCCAGGGAAACGATATCTTCCGGGGCATGGGTGTCTGAATTCAAAATCAGCCCGGCCCCGGCTGCCTGGGCCGAACGGGCCACATGCCCGTTGGTTAGACAGTGCCCTTTGCGGGAAGTGATCTCCAGGAAAACCCCCTTCCGGGCGGCCAGCCGCGCTTCCTCTTGGGTGATCAACCCCGGATGGGCCAGGATATGAACCCCGGCCTCGATAGCCGCCCGATTGGTGCCCGAAGGCACCGGTTCGGCAATCGTTTCTCCGTGGACAACAATGAGACGGGCGCCAAGATCTTTGGCTTTAGGGACCAGGGCCGGTATCGTCTCCGGAGGGACATGGGTCAACTCAATGCCGGGAATGGCCTTAATGCTCCAGTTGTCATTTAATTCCCGGACTAAGGCGACGAGCCGAGGAATGATATGGTCTAAATTGGAAACATCGGCGTGATCGGTAATGGCCCAATAGCGATACCCTTTTACTTCGGCCCGTCGGATCAACTCAGAAGGCAGGAGCGCTCCATCGCTGAATAAAGAATGAGAATGCAGATCGATCATTTTCGGATCATCTCCAATAAAGTCGGTATAAGTTGCACGGTCAACGGTTCACGGTGGATAGTCTGTCCTCTTGGGTTTCCTCAGACCTTGCACCTTGAACCTTAACCCTTTTTGTCTCACATCTTATATTTTCCAAAATCATCGGAAGAAAGGGATTCCAGAATTTCGGTCCATTTTTTTCCCTCTTCGGATTGAATTTCTTCTTTGTTGCCCAGGTCCACTGTTTTAGATTTCTGAATCACTTGTTCCTCTACATAAATGGGGGCCCGAGTCCGCAGGGCCAGGGCAATGGCATCACTGGGCCGGGCATCCATTGAAAATTCTTTCCCCTGGAGGGTCAGGTATAACTGGGCGAAAAAAGTATTATCCCTGAGGTCGCAGATTTCAATCTTGGCCAGTCTCACACCCATTTGATCCATCAGATTCTTCATTAAATCATGGGTCATGGGCCTGGAAAATTTTACATTTTCCAGCTCGCTGGCAATAGCCGTGGCTTCCAAAAGCCCTATCCAGATGGGAACCGTCTTGTCGCCCTCCTGATCTTTAAGGATTATGATCGGGCTGTTGGTCAAAGGATCGATGGTCAACCCGAAAACTTTCATTCGAATGGACATATAACCTCCTGCCGAGAGGAACCAGGACAAAAAATACCCGAACCATGATGCCGGACGCCCAAGGTATCATTTATCTTGGATTGCAAATCGCTCGCTATGGAATTCTTCATTTATTGCAGCCTTCCCTTCAAGGAATGGACATGGGCCTCTTCAATCCGAACCGGGACCGTCTTGCCCATCAAACCTGGAGGCCCGGGAAAATTGACGATCTTGTTGGTGCGGGTCCTTCCCGTCCATTCCTGGGAGGATTTTTTACTGGTTCCTTCTACCAATATCTCCTGAGAAGTCCCTTCCATTTTTTGATTCTTGGACAGGGTAATCTCTTTCTGAAAAGCCTGGAGTTCTTTCAGCCGCCGCCCCTTCTCTTCTTCATTGACTTTTCCTGAAAAATTTCGAGCCGGCGCCAGGGGACGGTCCGAATATTTGAAGGAAAACAGGTTATCAAACCCAACGTCCCGGATAAGATCCAGGGTTTGCTCAAAATCAGCCTCGGTCTCTCCGGGAAATCCGACGATGATATCACTGGTTATGGCTATCCCGGGGCATCGTTCCCTGAGACGGCAGATCTTTTCCAGATACCCTTCCCGGGTATAGCGTCTATTCATTTTTTTCAGGATCCGGTCGGACCCGGCCTGAACCGGCAGATGGATATGGTCGCACAAATTCGAGATGTGTCCAAAACATTCGATCAGTTCCTGAGAAAGATCCTTGGGATGGGAGGTAGTAAAACGGATCCTCTCCAACCCGGGAATCCTCTCCAATTTATAAAGTAATCGAGAAAAGGAAATTTCTCCGACCCGGTTCTGACCATAGGAATTTACATTTTGTCCCAGGAGAAGAATCTCTTTGGTCCCCCCGGCTGTCAATGCTTCCACCTCGGCCAGGATTTCCTTGCCGGGGCGGCTTTCCTCAGGACCGCGAACAAAGGGAACCAGGCAATAGGCGCAATAGTTGTTGCAACCTTGCATGATAGTCACTGAGGCACTCAGACTCCGGGAACCCATGTTCATCGGCAACGGGTAGGGATAGGGGCCTCCCGGGGTCAGTCCAATACGGGCCAACCGGGTTTTGTCACGGCCGACCTCTTCGATCAGGCCGGGAAGTTGATGGATCACCCTGGTCCCAAAGACCAAATCCAGGTAAGGGACCCTGGCCAAAAGACGTTCGCCCTCCTGCTGGGCCACGCACCCCCCAACCCCAATGACCAGATCGGGGTTCCGGTCCTTTAACTGTTTAAGCCTCCCCAAAAGACTGTAGGTCTTCTCTTCCGCCTTTTGGCGTATACTGCACGTATTGACCAGGATCAGATCAGCCTCCTCTATCTCTTCGGTGACCTGATAGTCACAGGAGACCAAAACCTGAGCGATGGTCTGGGAATCTCTCTCGTTCATCTGACAGCCGAAGGTGGCGATATGGACCTGTTTCATAATTAAAAGTGTATCCAAATTCTTGTGAAATTTCAAGGAAGAAACGGATCGAATAAAATTTCCTTGACTTCCGCGACGGAAAGGATACAAGGGAAGAATATCAGGCAGCAGAACCGAATATGATCCCCCTCAAGGATGACAACCCGACCCGAACCTTCCCTTTGATGACCATCGCTATTATTGCGCTGAATATTTTGGTTTTTTTCTACCAATTATCGATGCCGGCCGAAAAACTGGAGGACTTTCTTTTCCAATATGGGGCTATCCCCGACCGTTTAATCCACCCCTTTTCCCCGGACGCTTCTTTCTCCGGAACGATCCCTCCTATCTTGACCGTCTTTACCGCCATGTTTCTCCATGGCGGTTTAATCCATTTACTGGGGAATATGCTCTATCTCTGGATTTTTGGAAAAAAGGTGGAGGATTTTCTCGGTCGCCCCAAATTTATCGTTTTTTATCTGATATCCGGTTTTTTTGCCGCCCTTATCCATACCCTCTCGGACGTCAACTCGGCCATCCCCATGATCGGGGCCAGTGGGGCCATCGCCGGTATTTTAGGGGCCTACCTTGTCCTCTTTCCCAGGGCCAACGTATCCACCTTGTTTATTTTCATCGTCTTTATCAAGATTATCAAGGTCCCGGCGGTCTTAGTCCTGGGTTTATGGTTTCTGATCCAACTTTTAAACGCCGGTAGTGAGGGAGGCTCAGTGGCCTGGTATGCCCATGTCGGAGGTTTTCTGGCCGGTATGTTCTTGATCCGGAATTTCAAACCGGCCGGCCGGCAAATTTAACGGGGACGGCAAGCGAACTTCAAATTATAGACGCTTGCCTTGTCTGGAAAGATTTCCTGCACCTGGCGCAGGGAGCTTCAATTCCGATCCGGTCCCTTTTTCCGTTCTCCAAAACTCAGCACCTCAATTTTTTTCAAATGATCGGTGGAAACTTGATAGGTCCCGAATTTTATTTTTCCATAGACCATGATCTCTTTTCCCAACAAAAGTTGGAGTTGGCTGTGGTCGGTCATTTCAACCTTGGCCACCGTTCCCTTAGACTCGGTCGATAAAGAGATAACCCGAATTTGGCTTAAGGGGATGGCTACCCGACCGGCCCCTAATTTTCCGGACAAAAAGGTCTGTCCATTGATACTGAATTGGGTCAGATTCAAGGTCAAACCTTCGTTGTCGGTAACGCTCACCGAAACCTCTTGATCGGGAAGAGGGATCTCCCCCGGCTTTCCTGTTTGTTCCATCTTCCCCATGCCTAATAAAAAAAGGGCAGCCAGTAACATAATGGCTATGCCGAACCACGATCTCATGCCCGAATCCTTTCCCCTCAGCCCCATTTCAATTTGGTCCGAAGGATCTCAAAATAATTTTTAAAGGGATTCTTTATCAAGAAAATGGATTTATTGGCCTTTTCTATCCGCACCAGGTCTCCGCCCTTTAGAGGATAGCCCACCTGCCCATCAAAAGTCAACCAGACTTCCTTGGCCTTGGATCCCAGGCAAATGTCGATAACCGCGTTGTCCTGGACGATAATCGGACGGTTGGTCAAGGTAAAGGGACAGATGGGGGTTAAAATAATGGTTTTCAAAGAAGGGTGGAGGATCGGCCCTCCGGCGGCCAGGTTATAGGCCGTAGAACCCGTTGGGGTGGAAACGATCAGTCCGTCGCCGCGATAGGAAGTCAGGAATTGACCGTCTATGCTGGTTTCAAGATCGATGATTCGGGCCAGGACCCCTTTATTGATGACCACATCATTTAAAAAGGGGAGGGCAGGAAGGTCTTCACCCCCCCGGACAATCCGGGCCGTCAGGACCATCCTGGGTTCGGTTTGATAATCACCCTGTAAGATCTTTTCAAAAAGCAAACGGAGTTCATCCAGGGCGATTTCAGTCAAAAATCCCAGTCCGCCCAAATTAACCCCAAGAATAGGGGCCTCCAGGGCACCATAGAGGCGAACCGCCTTAAGCAGGGTCCCATCACCCCCTAAAACAACCACCAGATCCAAAGGCTTTTGAGGCAGCCCCACCCCTTCCAAAGGCTCTTCTTTTTCATCCCAGAAAACAACCAGCCCCTTTTCCTTTTCCAGCCAGGTTTTGAACTTCAAAGCCTCCTGATAGGCATAAGGATTGTTTTTGACTACTAACCGAATCTGTTTCACTCTATTCTCCCCCGTCGAATTTGATCCTTCAGGTCTTGCTCTTTTTAGGCCAATGGCTGTGTCCAATCCCCAAACAGCGGCTGTTGTCAGGCCTCCAAAGGAAGCTCGATGGTAAAGATCGTTCCTTGGGGTTCATTATTTTTGACCCGAATATGGCCGTGATGATCGGAGATTATGGAGCTGACGATAGTCAATCCCAGTCCGGTTCCCCCTTTTTTAGTGGAAAAATAGGGCTCAAAAAGCCGGTCCCGATCTTTAGGGGCGATCCCGATCCCGGTGTCCATGACCTGAATACGGACCATCTCCAACAAGGGATCGTAACCGGTCTGGATTATTATGGTCCCCTTGGTTTCGATGGCGGCCACCGCATTATCCAGCAGATTGATCATGACCCTTTTGATCTGTTCCCGATCCAAAGAAAATTTGGGTATCCCCGGGTCGGCTAAAAAGGAAAAATCAATATTTTTGTGACTTTCCTGATATAAAATGAAAACTTCTTGAATCAGGGCATTCAGGTCGTTCATGGAAAGGGTTACCGCCGGCAACCTGGCAAAAGCAAAAAACTCATTAACCAAGACGATCAATTCATCCACTTGATTTATGATGGTCTGAGTACAGTCATCAAATATTTCCTTATCTCTTCCCTCCGGCAGGAGGTAGGAATATTTCTTCCGTAAACGCTGGGCCGACAGCTTGATGGGAGTCAGGGGGTTCTTGATTTCATGGGCCAGACGTCGGGCCACTTCTCTCCAGGCCGAAACTTTTTGAAACTTTTCGATCTCGGTCATATCATCAAAGACCAGGACCATTCCCAAGTTTCGATTTTCTTCATCCCGTAACAGAGTGATTTTCACCAGAAGGGTCAAGGTCTTATCCGGCAGGGGAACCTGCAGGGTCCGTTTGAGGGTTCCCATCTTAATCAGGTCCAGGTTGGCCTGCAGCTCCTCCAGCAGGGCCATGTGTTCCGGAAGAAGCACCTCCTGATACCGCCGGCCAAGGACTTTTTCGGTTTTTATCCTGAGCATTTCCCGGGCAGAATGGTTAACGGTACTGATTTTTCCTTCGGCGTCTATCGATATGACGCCGGTCCCGATATTAGCCAGGACCGCCTCCATATATTGTTTTCTTTGATTGAGCTCCTCGTTACTCTTCCACAACCTTTGATGAGCCTGTTCGATCTCTTCCTTCCCTTTTCTTAAATCAGAGGTCATTCTGTTAAAAGAATTCACCAATAGGCCGAATTCATCTTTGGCCTCTAAGTCTATGGAAAAATTATAATCCCCCTGGGCAATCCGCAAGGTCCCTTCGGCCAGCCTTTGTATGGGAACGGTCATCCCCTTGGCCAAATAGAAACCAAACCAGGTAGCCGAAAACAGGATCAATAACGAGACGATCAAAAGGATTATCAGGTAGACGAATTTAATGGGATTTTTCAACATCTGCATCTGCCGATACCCTTCCAGGCCGGTTGAAATGGTTTCCATTTTTTTCAACAAAGACCTGGGAAAATAAGAAGCCACCACTACGGTAGCTATGCCCTGCCCCTCGGGAGACCCGTCTCCGACCGGTACGCCGACGATAAAAAAATCTCCCTCCGGAGTGGATTGAACCTCGGAGACCCCTTGAGGTTGAAAACTTTTTTGAATAAAACTCAAAGGGGGGGGCTGAAAATTTTTTAAATAGGGCTCCGGGGTAACGACCCGAATTCTTTGTTCCAGGGTGGGTAAAAAAACGCCGACCCAAGCCAGCCCGTATTCCTTCATTTTGGATTGGAGATCCTTGACCACTTCTTCCTGATCGATTTTTGTTGAGAGGCCGGACTGACTCAGGTTCAGACTGATCTGTTGGGCATAGACCCGGGCCCCCCGTTGGGAAGCCTGATAATAGGTCCGTCCGACGTCTAAGGAATCTTGCAGGGACTTCTCAATATGAATATTGAACCAGTAATCCAATCCGATGGCCATAAATTCATAGGCGATAAAAAACAATAAAATCGTCGGTACAAGAGACAAGGTGACAAATCCCATGACCAATCGGGTCCGAATCTTAGAACCCAGGATTTTCTGCCTTCGCTCGGTGACCAATTTAAGGAGATTTCGGATGACCAGGAAAATCAACAGGAGGAGCAAAATAATATTGATGTTGATCAAGGCAAAAAGGACGACTCGCTGGGAAGTCGAAAATGGGAAATCGGGCCGAAGTATCTGAGACTCCCAGATCGTCAAAATGAGGACCACCAGGATAGTTATAAAAATGATAAGGCGTTCTCTTTTTTTGCGTCGCCTTTCTTTTAGTTCTTCCGATAAAATGGAGTTCATGGATTGATTGAGAAGGGGATCCCCGGAGTTAATAGTTGAAATCGACTACATACCAATCCGTTTCAAAATCCCACAAGGAAACAAAAAACAAAAGATAATGGAGGTATAGGGGGAGACGGACCTTGTTCAGTTCAGCCTTTATCCGCAATTGGTACTGGTTGTTCTTTTCCAAAGCCTGAAGGAGAATCAATTGGACATTACTGACATCGGCCATCATTTCCTGGGCCTTGATGAATTCTTTGACGGCAAAAGTTTGATTTCCCCGCTCGCTTAGGGTAACGGAAAACTCCTCTCTTAAAGAATCGTATTTAATGGTGTGGTGTAGTTTCAGAGAGATCAGACGTTTATTCGGCCATAGGGATCGGGGTTTATACAACTCAATCAGGAAGGTAAAGGTCGTTGGAATCCCATTGAGGATGGCCTTGTTCATGTCGGGGGTAAAACAGCCTTTGGTATAAAAATAAAGCAAAAGATAATCCTGATTATTGGTAACTATAATATCGCTGATTTGGGCCTGTTTTCCCCAGGCTGGTTTTGAACTCACAAGAAAAAGGAAGGCAAAGATCAGGACCAGACATAAAGAAGCTTGATTTTTCACTAAAATCCGTTTCATGAAAAAATATTAACAAAATGACCAGAAAATGCAAGTCCATTCCGATAATATCTTTTAGGGGCCGGAGAAAGGGGGTTGATGAACCCGTAAAAAGTCTTCTTCGGTCCTTTGGCAGCTCTTTCCAATCGGCTTTTTGCGTAGATATCCGGGATGAAGCGATTTTTGGGGGAAATGTTGGTCGCCTCCAAATAGGCTTTACAGGCACCCCTCAGTTATGCCATGGTTCTATATTGAATCGGCCTAAAAAAGGCAAGAAGAGAAGGACTTCTATTGAAAAAATGACCCGATATGGGCTTTTATCAAAAATTGGAATAGGCTTATCGGCCATACTGCTTTGCTCCTGTTCTCCTCTGATCCGAGAGCCCTCCTTGGTGGAGGAATCGGCTCATTTCCAATTGGTTCCGGAGGAAGAATGGCCTTTATTTGAAGATGATCTGGATCGAAAAAGCTTGGAGCCGGCTATTACTGAAAGCTTGAGCTATTTAGGGAAACGGCCTTCAGATAAGAAATTTTCTCTCCGAACGGGTCCGATTTCCAATGAAGAGATTTCTTCTTCTCTGAACCTCTTTCTGGAGATCATACAAAAAAATTCATCCGGCAGCTCCCTGCGCCATCAGCTTAAGACCCATTTTAATCTTTACAGGGTTGTCTTGAATCAAAAGGCCCTGCCCCTGTTGATAACCGGGTATTATGAGCCCCAGTTGACGGGAAGCCGAGTCCCTTCTCTTCGTTTTAAATACCCCGTCTACCGACTGCCAGAGGATCTCCTCTCAATCGACCCAAGTCAATTTTCGAAAAATTTCCCGGGTCAGAAATGGGTCGGAAGGGCCGAGGGAAACCGGGTCATCCCCTATTTTACCCGTCAAGAGATTGATCAGGAAGGCCGTTTGGCCGGCAAAAATCTGGAAATCCTCTGGGTTGACGATCCCATAAAATTATTTTTTTTGCATATTCAGGGCTCGGGACAGGTTTTATTAGAGGATGGATCCATAATCAAGTTGCGTTACCGGGGGACTAACGGCCATCCCTATTTTCCCATCGGCCGGGAGTTGATTCGGAAGGGGGTCTTTCAACCGGAGGCCTTGTCCCTTCAATCCATCTACGGCTATCTCAAAAGCCACCCGCTGGAGCAAACCGCCCTGATGAATCTCAATCCCAGCTATGTCTTTTTCCAGGAGGCCCGGGGAGGCCCTTATGGCAATCTTGGCATCCCCCTGACCCCGGGCCGATCCATCGCTGCAGACCAAAAAATCTTCCCCGCTGCCGGCCTGGCCTGGTTGACCGGGGAAAAGCCTTCTTTTGATAACCAGGGGCATATCCTGTCCTGGACTCCTTTTGGACGCTGGGTCTGTATTCAAGATAGCGGAGGGGCGATAAAAGGCCCTTCCCGAGTGGACCTTTTCTGGGGGAACGGGCAGGAAGCTGAATCAGGGGCCGGCCATCTACGCCATCAGGGAAAGCTCTTTATTCTCCTGAAAAAATAAAGAAAATATCCGATCAGGGTTGACAAGGAAAGGGAATTGAGATACTTAGCTTAATTATGGCCCAAAAACCCATTGAAGATATGAAGCAATTGATCAGGGAACGGATAAGGGACCTTCGGACCGTTCAAAATCTTTTCCTGGAAACCCAGGCCCAGGACCTGATCGGATTGGCTCTTGATATCGCCCAAGCCTTTTCCCAAGGAAAAAAAATAATGATCATGGGCAATGGAGGCAGTGCCGCCGATGCCCAACACATGGCCGCCGAGTTTGTCAACCGCTTTAAAATCGAAAGAGCCCCACTCCCGGCCCTGTCCTTAAGCACCGATACCTCTATTTTAACCGCTATCGGAAACGACTACGGCTTCGACCAGGTCTTTGAAAAACAGATTCAAGCCCTCGGGGTATCAGGGGACATCCTCCTGGGTATCAGCACCAGCGGAAATTCCCCTAACATCATCAGGGGTTTCAAAACCGCCCGCGAAAAAAAGATAACCACCGTGGCTTTAACAGGAAACCGGGGAGGGTCCATGATTGAGTGGGCCGACAGGTCTTTAATCGTTCCTTCCTCCGACACACCGCATATCCAGGAGACCCACATCCTGGCAATTCACCTTCTTTGTGAACTGGTCGATTTCTCTTTGTTCCCAAATCCTTGAAAGATCTTCCATGAAAATCAAAGGTATTCCCCGCTCGGCCCTGAAAGGGCTTAAGACGTATTCCTTGAAAGATCGAAAGAGCAAGGTCAGTCACCAGGATTTCGCCCGGTCTTGGTCACCGGGAAACTCCTTTGGGACCTTCCTGGAAACCCTGCCCAATCTTTTGGGGGCCAGGGATTTTCGATCCATTGTGACGGCCATGCTCAAGGCCAGGAAAGCCGAAAAGACCATCCATTGGGCCATGGGCGCCCATGTGATTAAGGTGGGGCTGAATCCCATCCTCATCGGGCTTATGAAACAGGGCTTTGTTTCTGCCTTGTCCCTCAACGGCGCCGGGGTGATCCACGACGCTGAATTGGCCATGGCCGGCCATACCTCCGAAGATGTGGATCGGGAGTTGGGGACAGGGACCTTCGGCATGTGCCGGGAAACGGCCCAATTTTTAAACCGGTCGATTAAAAAGGGAACGGCGAAAGGACAGGGAATAGGCGAGGCCCTGGGGGATTCCTTGCTAAGATCCAGGTTCCCCTTTTTAGCCGACAGCCTTCTGGCTAACGCCCGTGAACTGGACATCCCCGTAACCGTCCATGTGGCTATCGGCACGGACATCATCCATCTTCATCCCTCAATGGACGCCCGGGCCACGGGACAAGCCTCTTACCGGGATTTTCAAACCTTTTGTTCGGTCGTTCGTTCCCTGGAAAACGGCGTCTTCATCAATATCGGATCGGCTGTAATCCTTCCGGAGGTCTTCCTCAAAGCCGTTACCCTGGTTCGCAACCTGGGGTTTCCTTTAACCCACTTTACTACCATCAACATGGATTTCATCCGCCATTATCGCCCGGCGACCAATGTCGTCCATCGTCCCACTCTGGAAGGAGGACAGGGATATTATCTGATCGGGCATCATGAACTCATGGTGCCCCTGTTGGCCGCCGCCTTACTGGAGGGCTGGGACCGGATGACCAGGACAGGTTGAAAATAAATCAGGGAGGCCCTTGACTGTCCCGCTGACGGCGGGAATGTCTGGGATATGGCCTGAACCTTATAAACTTTTCCTCTTTCAGGTTTCCGGCCCGGTTGTTGCCGAGTCCTTGAAATGATCAATGATAATGATTACTTTTTTTAAAAAATGAAGGAGAATAATAGTATGCCTATTTTTGAATACACCTGCTTGGATTGCGGTAAAGATTTTGAAACGATCGTTTTTAAATCTTCGGAGATTATTTGTTGCCCCCAATGTAATAAAGAGAACCTTCAAAAAAAAATGTCGTCCTTTGCTTTTAAAGGGTCCGATCGTTTCGTCGGGACCGGCAGTTCCTCTGGGTGCGGCAGTTGTGCTTCCCATAATTGTTCCGGTTGCCATTAATCAAGTGACGAGCGGCGGGTGACAAGAGACAAGAAAGAAATGAGTAACGCCACAGGCTATTCCATACGCCTCGACGCCCATCCACTTTTTTTTATCACCACCCACTCTATATGGAAATAAAAACCATCACAATCGGAACCCGCGGAAGTCCCCTTGCTTTACGGCAATCTAATTGGGTCAAAGAGACCTTGTCCGGGGTTTATCCTCATCTCCGAATCGTCATGCAAGAGATCAGGACGACAGGAGACAAAATTCTGGATTGTCCTCTTTCGGCCATAGGTGGTAAAGGCCTGTTTGTCAAAGAGATCGAGGAAGCCCTGTTGGAAAAAAGAATTGATATAGCCGTCCATAGCATGAAAGATATGCCCGGGGACCTGCCCGGCGGCCTGATGATCGGGGCCGTTCCGGTCCGGGAAGACCCGAGAGATGTCCTGATCTCCAGGGACAACCGTCTTTTAAAAGATATTCCTGACGGGAAAAGCGTCGGCACCAGCAGCTTGAGACGCAAGGCCCAGTTGTTACATCTAAGGCCCGACCTTCAAATCATACCCTTACGGGGGAACCTGGATACCCGTATCAAAAAGATCGAGTCCGAAGGGTTGGCCGGGGTTGTTCTGGCGGCCGCCGGAATTCACCGGATGGGGCTTCAAAACAAGATCAGCCAGTATTTAGATTTGGAGACCAGTCTCCCGGCCGTCGGCCAGGGGGCCTTGGCCCTTGAAATACGGGAAGACGATCTTTGGGTTAAGAATCTCGTCAGGGTCATCCACGACGAAGTCACCGCCCTCTGTACCCAGGCCGAGAGGGGCTTTCTCAAACGGCTCCAAGGGGGGTGCCAGGTTCCTATTGCCGGCCATGCCCGGATTCAGGGCGAGCGAATTATTTTACAAGGACTCATTGCCGGCCTGGATGGTCGAGAGCTTTTTAAAGACCAGGTCGATGGCCCGACCACCGATCCCATAAACCTCGGAATCCGGTTGGCGGAAAAGCTCCTTTTAACCGGGGGGAAAGAAGTCCTGGATCGGGTTTATAAAAATACGCCTTAATAACGGAGACTAAAGGATCATGGGGGGAAAAGTCTTTTTAGTCGGCGCCGGCCCTGGAGATCCGGGGTTGATCACCATAAAAGGGCTTCGGCTCATCCAAGAAGCCGAGGTGGTTATCTATGATTATTTGGCCAGCCCGGAGCTTTTAAGACACATACGGCCCGAGGCGGAAACGATTTATGTCGGCAAAAAAGGGGGAGACCATACCCTGCCCCAAGACGAAATCACCCAATTGATCATAAATCGAGCCCGGTCGGGCAAGAGAGTGGTTCGCCTGAAAGGGGGAGACCCCTTTATTTTCGGCCGGGGTGGAGAAGAGGCCGAAGAATTGGCCAGGGCCCATATCCCCTTTGAAATCGTTCCCGGAGTTACCTCGGCCATAGCCGTTCCGGCCTACGCCGGGATCCCCTTGACGCACCGCCGCTATAACACCAGTGTGGCCTTTTTCACTGGCCATGAGGATCCCCTTAAAGAAGCCCCTTCCCAGGAATTGGAAAAGCAGGCTGCCGGCGATCAAACACTGGTATTTTTGATGGGGGTGAAAAATCTTTCCGCTATTGTGGAAAAACTAACCCGCCACGGGCGGGACCCTGAAACCCCGGCGGCCCTGATCCGTTGGGGTACGACCCCCAGAGCAACAGACCATAACCGGTACCTTAAAAACGATTGTCCGAAAAGCCGAAGCGGCCGCGTTGCTCCCACCGGCAATCCTGGTTGTTGGTAAGGTAGTGGAATTAAGAGAGACCCTGAACTGGTTTGAGATCCGTCCTCTTTTAGGAAAAACCATCGTCGTCACCCGAACGCGCGATCAGGCCAGTGATTTAGTGGAAAGGCTCGCCGACCTCGGGGCTGAATGCCTGGAATTTCCCACCATCCGGATCGCTCCTCCCTCTGACTGGTCCGGATTGGATCAGGCCATCCGACGGATAGAAGAATATCACTGGATTCTTTTTACCAGTCCCAACGGCGTTCGTTTTTTCTTTGACCGGCTGGAAAACATCGGACTTGATCTTCGTATTTTAAAGGGCATCCATATCGGGGTCATCGGCCCGGCCACGGCAAAAGCCTTAACCGACCTGCACCTTCGTCCCGACCTGGTTCCGGAAAAATACCAGGCCGAGCACCTGCTGGAAGCCTTATCCCGCATCCCTTTTTCCAACCAGAAGGTCTTGATCCCCCGGGCGGAACAGGCCCGGGAAGTCCTGCCGGAAGGTCTCAGACAAATGGGGGCCGAGGTCTCGGTAGTACCTGCTTATCAAACCCTGCCGGTCCTGGAAGGAAATGAACCTTTGAAGGAAAAATTGGGCCGAGGAGAGGTGGATTGTTTGACCTTTACCAGTTCATCGACGGTCATCAATTTCCTGGCCCTTTTCCCCAGGCAGGAAATCCTTCCGCTGCTCAAAAATGTTACCATTGCCTGTATCGGCCCTATCACGGCCCAAACCGCCAGAGATAATGGACTCGAAGTAACGGTTGTCGCCGAAGAATATACCATCCCCGGGTTGGTTCAAGCCATTGAAAACCATTACAGCTCAAAGCTGAAAAGCTGAAATAAAATCAAGACGTTTTCAGTTTTCTGTTGACAAAAAAAAGCTCAAAGAAAAAAATTGCCTTGAACCTTGAACCTTGAACCTTGAACCTTGAACCTTGAACCTTGAACCTTGAACCTTGAACCTTGAACCTTGAACCTTGAACCTTGAACCTTGAACCTTGAACCTTGAACCTTGAACCTTCTCCGGAGGCCCCATGCCCCATATCTTTATTTCCGATCTCAAACCGGGAGATAAAATCAATCAGTTCTTTTTGATCAAAAGGAAAGAACGGCGTAAGACCAGGAACGGGAAGGATTATCTGGATCTTTCGGTGGCCGACCGGACCGGAACCTTGGCCGCCAAGATCTGGAGTGAAGCGGTTGACCGGTTTGATCCCTTATTTTCCGAGGGAGAGTTTGTCGGCATTGCCGGGCGGATTGAAAGCTTTCAGGATGAACCACAAATAACGATCGAACGGATCAAAGGGATCCAACATTTGTCTTCGGAACAGCTCGACTCAGCCGGATTCAATCCGGATTTATTGGTTCCCGCCTCCTCTTTGGACATCCCTTCCCTTTGGAATGATTTGATGGGCTGGGTCGAGGAAGAGATCCATCATCCGGTCTTACGGGAATTGACCCTTTCCCTACTCAAAACCAACGAAGCGGGGTGGAAGGAATGGCCGGCCTCCAAAATATACCACCATGCCTATAAAGGAGGCCTTCTGGAACACACCTGTCGCGTGGTTCAGTTGGCCCGGGAAGTCATCAAGCTTTTTCCTGATTTAAACCATGACCTGGTCCTCGCCGGAGCCATCCTTCATGATATCGGCAAATTAAAAGAACTGGAAGGATTTCTTTCCGCCCACAATACCTACTCCGGGGAATTGTTGGGCCATTTAACCCTGGGCTGGGAGATGGTCCGGGAGGCGGCCCGAGGCCTTGTCTGGGATGATGCCAAGCTGCCGACGCAGTTGGAACATATCATCCTCTCCCATCATGGACAATTGGAATTCGGTTCTCCGGTCCTTCCCCAAACACGGGAGGCCTTAATGGTTCATGTACTCGACGACCTGGAGGGAAAATTAAAGATGATGACGGATCACCTGGAGCAGGACCGGGGAGAGCGCGAATTCACCGAATGGCACCGGGTTTTGAAACGAAAGATTCTTAAAGTCTCCCTAAGGCCTTTTCTCTTCCTGGCCGGTCAGATTCGGATCAGGTGCACACCGAAACCGTCCCATTCACTAACCGGTTTGCTCGATGTGAGCACAAACCCTTTTTGCCCGAATGCCTCCCGGCAGGAGATGGTCACTGTACCCACCAACCGATGGGTCTGAGGGCTGATGGCGAAGGTCAGACCTTCCACCTCCTGGACTTCATCGGTCTCATCAATCGTGTCTACGCTCAGGACAAGCGCGGGATCACAACAGCCGCTGGATTGGAGATGAATGCGAAGAGGATTTTGCAGTCCCTTCTGGGCCAGAAATGATTTTATGGCTTGACCGGCCCCTGGCTCCAATTTGATCATAAACGGATCCTTTCATCTCCGCGATTTCTTTTGGCCGGTCTCATTCTCTAATTCTGAGACCGATAGCTTCGATCTAAATCCTGGTTCACTTCTTCATTATCAGGATCGAGCATTTTCAATTCTTCCAGAAAAGGCCTGGATTGCGAAAATTGGCTTCTCCATAAATGATCTTTTCCTTCCTTTTCCAGATAGACCTTCTGTTGGATCAAGGCCTTGGCCTTGAACCTTTCGATGAGGGTTCTAAGTTTATCTCGCTGTTGAGAGGCCAGAGGAAGAAAATCAATTTTTTCTTTCACCCCTTCAAAAAATGGATTGACCAGGCCGGCCGCCCCGCTTTCCCAGGTCTTATTCAAGGGGGAATCAGCCCCCCTGTCCGCCGTCGAAAATATTTCCCCGCTCTTTTCTTTAAAAAGAAAGTCTACGGACGGGTCGAGCAGCTTTTGATAAAGAGCCTGGGATTCGGAATGCTTCTTCCACCGCTCCAGAAGACGGGCCTTCCTGATGATCAAGACCGGATCTAAGGGATCTTCCACCTTCAGCAGACCATCAATGGCCTTGACCGCCGGGGCATATTCTTTTTCCTGGGAGTAATTTTCAACCAGCCATCGGGTGATCTTCTGATTTCGGGGAAATCTTTTTTGCAAATCCTCTAACAGGCCCTGGAGTTCAGAGGCCTTACCCTCGTCTTGAAGCAAATCAAAGACCCGGGTGATGGCTTGAAGGACGTCATCGTCCTCCCCTTTTTCGATTAACTCCTGATAAATGGCGTAAGCCTTTTTCCAGTCTCCGGTCTCACGATAACAATCGCCCAGTTCCAGGAGCCCCCCTTCCTGGTCCCGGCTAAATTCCACCAGGGCCTCCTCTATTTTTTGGGACGCCTCGGCCCTTGTTTTATCCCGGTTATAAAGCCACCACAACCAAAAACGGATCCTCACCGAATCAGGGGCTTTCATCAAGGCCTTCCATAGTTTCTCCTTGGCCAGACCGTAATTTTCCCCCCGGATAAAAATCGTGGCCTGCCCCAAATAGACCTCATCCAAAAGGATCTTTTCTTCTTCCAAATGCTGATAATAACTCTCGGCCTCTTTGAATTGGCCCATTTGAAGGAGTTGTCGCCCGATCCTTCTCTGGATCTCCAGGTTCTTAGGATTTTTTATTTGGGCGGCCTTTAGGGCGGTCAAGGCCCAGTCCGGTTTTTTCTTTCGCCCATAGAATTCGGCCCGATCTTGAAAAACCAGGGCTTGCTCCAGGGGAAAATTTTTCTCTAAGGACTCCCAACCGGCTTCACTTTCTTCCCTTCGGTCCTGGGCAGCCAATAACCGAAACCAGGCCCGCTGCACATTGAACCCCTTTGGTTGTTCGGGTTCCAGGGATTCCAAAATCCTTCTGCTCTGAGACCATCCTCCTCCATCTGTCAGGGCCATGCTCTTTTCAACCAAAATTTCCTGATCACCGGGTTTCATCGTCAAGGCCCAATCTAAGTAATTGGCCCCCTTCCAGGGACGGCCTCTAAGCCGTGAAACCTGCCCCAGTTTAAGCAGGATATTGCCCCGGTCTTCCCCTAAGGTCAGCACTTTTTGGAAGGCCTTTTGGGCTTGGGCGTACTCTCCCTGTTCCAGGGCATTAGTGCCGGTTAAAGTCCAGATACCGGGGTGATCCGGTCGTATTTGGACCAGGGCGTCCAATTGTTGTGCCGCCAGACCGAATTCTTTCTGGTGGTAAAGGCCGGTAGCCAGTTTGAATCGAACCTCCCAAAGATCGGGCTGTTTTTCCAGCAATTGCTGGTAGATTTTAAAGGCCTCTGAAAATTGTTGGATTTCCACCAAGAGATCGGCCAATTCAATTTGAAGATTCAAGTCCGTTCGCTTCTGCAAAATGGACCGATAAAGAGGCAAGGCTTTTTCTTTTTCTCCGGAAAAATTATAGGCCCGCGCCAGATTCAATTGGGCAACTCCATTTTCCGGTTCCAGGGACAGGGCCCTTTGAAAAGGGGGAACGGCCTGGGTATAATTTTTGTTTTGAAAATACAACTCCCCTATTCTCTCATGGAGTTGATATTCTCCGGGAAAGTGCTTTACCAAATATTCAAATTCTGAGAGGGCTTCATTACGCTTTCCGGAAGAAAAATAGGCTTCGGCCATCTCACGGCGAAGATCGAGATTGTCCGGTTCACTCTTTTTGAGCCGTTCATAAACCTCTAAGGCCTCGGAATGATTTCCGGTATTAAACAAGGCCCGGGCTTTTTCTAAAAGGGCGCTGAGATGATCCGGTTTTTTTTGCAGATAGGTATCCAAATAGGTCAGGGACTGATTGTATTGCTTTCCTGCGGAAAGAACCTGCGCCAGGGATAATTGAATTTCCAGGTCAGCCGGGTCTTGCCGAATAAGCTCTTGAAGATAAGGAAGGGCCTCTTTGTTTCTTTGGGCCGAGACCAGGGTTTGAGCCAGCCTTTTTTTAAGACCGAATTGCTTAGGGAAACTGCTTCACCAGGCCTTCCAGAATGAGTATGGATTCATCCAACCGCTTGGTGGCCCCTAGAACTTCGGCCAGACGGGTCCTGGCCTCCACATTTTGGGAATCCCGGATAAGCACTTGCCGCCATTCGATCATGGCCTTTTCCCACTCGTTTATTTGGTAATAGTTCGAGGCTACGGATAAACGGATCGCTAAATTATCCGGATCCTTCTGTAAAAGCCTTTGATATCTCTCATTGGCCCGGCGATATTCTTTTTTATGAGATAAAAGATCGGCTAACTCCTTTTGGACTTTTTGGTTCAGGGGTTGATGTTCGGCGATTATTTCCAGCTCGGTTATGGCCTCTCCCCAGCGCTCGATGGTAATCAACACCTGGGACAATTCCTGGCGGGCCTCATCCAGATTCGGTTTCAAGGCCAGGGCCTGACGAAAATCCTGTACGGCTTCCGAATACTTTTTCAGAAGGACCGATTGACGGGCTTTTTCCCAATGGACCTTCCAAAGAGGAAAGGTATAAGCTCCTACACCGGGAACTTGTTTAATCTTGGTCTCGACCCCCGGCACTTCCTTGGACGTTTTTCTATCGGTTACGGCCCCCAATAAAGACCCAGGACCCGGCCAAAGCAGCAGGACCCCAATAAGGAAAGCCATCGATGTCTTTTGAAGAAAAACGATGACAGTTCATGATTCCTTGCGGTTTAATTTATTGTACAGGCTGGAGAGGCTGATACCCAACAAACGAGCGGCTGCCTTTTTGTCTCCTTCGGTTTTTAACAAGGTCTTCTCCAGGACCGCCTGTTCGATCTCGTCCAAGGAAATCCCTATGGGAATCATCAAATGCGTCTCGGCATAAGAGGATTGTGTCAGCCGAGAAGGAAGATCGGAGAGTTCAATAGTCTCAGTCTGACAGAGAGAAACCGCCCTTTCTATGATATTTTCCAGTTCCCGCACATTTCCCGGCCAGGGATAATGACTCAAGACTCGGCCCACTTCCGAAGAAAAGCCCAGAAGGTTCTTGTTGTTCAATTCCGAATATTTGTTCAAAAAATAGCCGGCCAGCAAGGGAATATCCTCCACCCGTTCCCGGAGAGGAGGAACTTCTATGGTGATGACATTCAAACGATAAAAGAGGTCCTGCCGGAAATGTCCTTCTTGCACCTCTTTTTCCAGGTCCCGATTGGTCGCGGCAATGATCCTCACATCTACCTGTATGGTCCGGCTGCTCCCCACCCGCTCAAAACATCCGTCCTGGAGAACCCGAAGGAGTTTGACCTGCATTCCCAAGCTCATTTCCCCGATTTCATCCAGGAAAAGGGTCCCGCCATTGGCCATTTCAAAACGGCCCATCCTTTGCTGATGAGCCCCGGTGAAAGCCCCCTTTTCATGACCGAACAATTCGGATTCAAGCAGGGTCTCGGTCAAGGCCCCGCAGTTGATTTTGACGAAGGGCCCTTCTCCCCGGTGGCTGGCGAAATGGATGGCTTCGGCCAGGATTTCTTTTCCGGTCCCGCTTTCCCCGGACAGGAGGACGGTGCTGCGGGTTGGGGCCACCTTGGGAATCATATCAATCACTTTTATAAAAGCCGGACTATTCCCGATGATCTTTGAAAAGGAGGCCTTTTCCCGTAAGGCCTGGCGCAATCGTCTATTCTCGGTGAGAAGGGTCTGGGCCTCAAGGGCCTTGGCAATGACTTTTTTAATCTCCCCCAAACGAAAAGGCTTGGTGATGAAATCATAGATGCCGCTTTTGATGGCGCTCACCGCCAACTCCACGGTAGCCTGGGCGGAAATCATAATAGCGACCACTTCCGGGTGCAGGGCCTTCAAGGTTTGAAAAAATTCCAATCCGTTCATGCCCGGCATCATTAAATCAATAACGGCCAGGTCCACTTCTTGAGAGCGTACTTTTTCCAGTGCCTCCTTTCCGGAATGGGTCTCGAAGATTTGGTGACCTTCTTTACCCAGGGCCGCGGTCAATGATTGACAGGTATTAAGATCGTCGTCCACGATCATGATCCGGGCCATTGATTATGTCTCTCCTTCGAACCTGGGGAAGGTGCAAACAAATCGGGCCCCTTCCCCGGGTCTTCCTTCTTCCCTTAGCTCCCCTCCATGGGCCTGGATAATCGTCTGACAAATATATAAACCCATTCCGGAATGGGTCCCGTTGAGGTCCCCTTTTTCTGGATGAGATATAAATTTTCTAAAAAGAGAGGGCCTTTGTTCCGGGGAAATACCCGGACCGTTATCGGTGACTTCCAGGGTGATGCTTCCTTTTCCCCCCTCATCTGATGAACCCCGTCTTCGTTTTTACCCAGCCTCCCTGGGGGGCCCAGTGGATGGCATTAATCAATAGATTATAGATCAACCGTTCCAGATAGAACTCATCGGCCCTCAAGGCGGGCAGACCCTGGCCTAAGTCCTCTAAAATCCTTATCCCTTTTCGATCGGCCATGACTTGACATTGGGATCTTACATAGGCGACAGAGGCGTTCAGGTCCACCGGTTCTATTTTGAGGTCAAAGGGGCCTTTTTCTATTTTCGAAATGGTTAATACATTATAAAGATGCCCCAATAATTCCTCGATGCTTTCTCCCATCCCGGAAAGGCGTTGTTTGACTTCCGGGGACAGATTTTCTTCCAATAAGGTTTCGATCATCAAACTGACCCCGGCTATGGGGGCCTTGATATCATGGACTATCATGGAAAGAAAATCCACGTTGGCTAAAATTTTTTCTTTTTCTTCTTTTAAGATTCGATCCCGTTCCTTGAGACTCTGGGTCATTTGGTTAAAGGATCGGGCCAGAACGCCCAGTTCGTCTTTGCTGATTTCGGGAATGGTCTCGGCAAGATCGCCTGAGGTGATCTTTTCGGTTCCCACCGCCAGAAGGGCGATTTGCCGCCTCATCTTAAAAGTCAATAAAACCATTAAAAGGATGCCTAATAAGGCCCCTCCTCCTCCGACTCCCAGGATAATCCGGCGCAGGGAATTGACCGTCTGGTTCAATTCCGCCCGGGAAAGGCCGATGACCAAAAACCCAAGGACATTTCCTTCCCGGTCCCTCAAGGGTAAGGATTTCATGGTATAGGATTTTTCTTCCACCACCACCGGCAGGGGTTGGCCTTTTAAGGCCTTGATGTCCTGAAGAACATCTTCGGAGAATTCCAATTCATCACCTTCCTCCCCTTTTTTGGTGAAGGTGCTGGCGATAACTGTCCCTTCTTTGACGATGGCCATGAAGGAATCCACATCTTTGGCCAATTCTTCCAAAAAAACGTTGTCGATCAAATCACCGGCAAAAACCTGGCCGGTCACCTTTTCCTCGTTATAAATAGGGGCGCTGCCACTGATAAAAATCCCATGTTCCCACTTGCTCAGCCGTACCCGGTAATTCCCGACTATGGCCTTTTTAATAAGACTGCTCCCTCCGGTTCCCAATTGCCGGAACTGGTCCGATTGCAGCCGCACCAACTCCTTGCCCTTTTCTCCGAAAACAAATAAGACATCCAGGTCGGATTCTTTAAAAACCGACAAGGCCAAACCCCGGATATTTCGCCGGTCCTCTTCGGCCACCAGGGTTCCCATGCGGCCGTAATTGGCTATAGTCATGGCCATCAAGCGGATCTGGTCTTTTTGTTTTTCCAGGCTGAAGAAGACCTTCTGGGTCAGGGCGTCTAATTTTTTTTGATGCCGTTTATGCACCTGTTGGGAAATGATGGCTTCCGCCACCACCAGAACGGCCGACAGTGCCAGTCCCATGGAAAATAAGTAAATGAGGATCAGCTTAAAGCCGACTTTATTTTGAAAAGCCATTGGATTCCAATACGATCACAAAATATCTCTAATAATCATTCACCCACGATGGACTCGTAAAAAGTCAAAGACGCCCACTTCGTCATTCCCATGAAAACGGGAATCCGGTGTTTTTATGTGCTTGCACGCCGCCTGGATTCCCGCCTGCGCGGGAATGACGCGTTATTATGAATTCATTATATAGGATTCGAATTTCGAAATCCAGTTTCACAGATCATCCCCCAGATCGGAAGGGCCACCCCCACCTTGTTCCGATTCGACCATGGCCTCATCCACCATTTGATCGAAATCTTCCCCCCCCATCTCCTCCCCCATTTCCTTACCCATCTTTTTCATCCAGCGAGCCACACTTTTGGGATCATTCTCATCCAGTCCCCCCAGTCTGGAAGGATCGGCCAGACTCTCTAACCGGGCCTCTTCGGATTTAACGACATTCACCCTGGAAACGATCCGAGTCAACCGGGGACTCTGGCATTTTTTACAGCGCAACTCCGAAATCTCTTTTTCCGGATTCATGATTAGGAATGAGGATTTTCGATGACAATCCAGGCACTCATATTCATAAATCGGCATAGGACTAACCTCCCTTGATTTATAAGGAAACGAGGAATCGGAGAACCAGGAGTCGGTGTTCCTTAAATTAAGCCTTAACCATCACCGTTTCCCCGTTTCACCGATTCCTAAGGTGTGTGTTTTCTTAAGCTTCCTCGACCCTTCCTTCACTCCAGTCAACCGGACAGCGAAGTCTTTGGCCGGCCTTGTCTTCAAAAAGAACATGCCCTTTCTCTTGCCCGAATTCAAAAAGGGACTTGGTGATTTTCACATCCTGCCGGCAGTAATGGGTCAATGGTTCCCACTGGCCCTCCCGAAACCATTGAACCGCCTGGAGCCCGTCCCCGCTTTTTTGTGCCCCCAGGGTCTGGTGGGCCAGGTGGTCCAAACTCAATCGAAAACCCAGGCAGGAAAAAACATCCTCCAGCAGATCAAGCGTCGGCAGGGAAGCGAAATCAAAGGAAGAATACCCTCTTAACACCCCATAGTCAAAACTTTTAATATTAAAGCCCACGATCAGGTCGAATTGTTTTAAATGGGCAATCAACGCATCGATATCCGTCTCCCGGTAGCTATGATAGCTGCCATCCTGACTATCATAAACCACTCCTACGGATACCCGCATCAGATGCTTATTCCCCCATCCCCCCACCTCCGCGGCCAGACGCTGGGTTTCCAGGTCAAAGAAACCGAGACGAAATTTCTTTGACTCCGGTCTCAAGGAGGTCAGATCTCTATCGGCTTCCTGAGTGGAATCCGGTTTTTCCTGGGAAATCTCAAGGGGAATCTTCCCCAGGAGCAATTGACTCAGATATAAGGCCCCCTGCTTATCCAGCGGTTTATTCCCCGAGCCGCATTGAGGCGAATGGATACAGGAAGGACAGCCCTGTTCGCAAGGGCATTCGGATATTAAATGGATGGTTTTTTCCAAAAGACCTTCAATGATTTCATAACCCCTTTTGGCCAATCCCACTCCTCCGGGATATCCATCATAGATAAAGATGGCCCCTTTCCCCACTTGGGGATGATGGGGGTAGCAGATACCGCCTATATCCCCCTGATCGCAGAGGGCATATAGAGGAAATATACTGATAGACCCATGCTCCAGGGCATGAAGGCCCCCCATGACATGAAAACCATGATCTTTCAACTGATCCTTAAGGACTTCTTCGATCTCAATCCACAATCCTTCGGTCTCGAAGGTCTGGGGCGGCAATTCCAAGGGATAAACCCCCAGGAGTTCCTGACCTTGGATAGCCCGCTTTTCATATCCGGTAAAGGTCTCGGTCACCAGGATCCGGCCAAAATTGACCAGGAAGTTTCCTACCGGCCTCACCCTTTCCCGGTGGACAATCTCGGTTTCTTTTTGGGCCACAATCCGGGTGTAGAAACGGACCTCTTTCCGACTTACATAGACATTTTTTTCCTTAAGGTCCAATTCTTCCACCAGGTAAGACTCGGCCTTATGAAGATAAACAGCCCCGGGGTGGCATTCCCGAAAGGCCCTCAGACGCTCCAGGGTGCCGACCACCTCCCCCTTTTTCCCCTTGAGAATGGTAAAGGCCTCGCCGATGGACCGGATATTAACCTCCCGATGGGGATGCCTCTTGGATGATACCCATTCGTCTCCCCTGGCGGTCAATAACAACCGGCCTTCTTTTTCCAGTTCCTGGATTTCCGGAAGGTGATCGGATGGTTTAAGGAAAGGATCCGACGGCCTGAGCGGGAATTCAGCGGCGGCGCAGGTCAGGTGGGCTTTGAGGATCGGGCTGTTGTCAGGGTCCACCACGGCGGTTTCAAAACTCCGTTCAAAAAAATCCTCCGGATGACGGATAAAATATTGATCCAGGGCATCCGGCTGGGCAATCAGGACAATGGCTGATTCCCGCTTGCTTCGCCCGACCCTTCCTCCCCTTTGCCAGGTATTGATCACACTGCCCGGATAACCGACCAGTAAACAGACATCCAGGCTGCCGATGTCGATTCCCATTTCCAAGGCGCTGGTGGTGATGACCCCTAATAATTCCCCCGAGGCCAGTCTTTGCTCGATAATCCGCCGTTCCCCGGGTAAAAATCCGGCCCGGTATGAGCTTATTCTCCCTTTATAACCGGGGGCCATTTGTTCAACCCACATATGAATCAATTCCGTTACCCTTCGCCCTTTGGTAAAAAGGATGGTTTTTTTCCCTTTGGAAAGACAATAGGTAAAGAGACGGGCGCCCACAACCGCCGCACTGATATCCGGGTTCAGGAAAAGAAAATGCTTGGCCGGAGAAGGGAAGCCGGACTCCTGGACCACTTGAAAAGAAAGGCCGGTGAGGGACTCCGAAAAAATTTCGGGATGGGCAATGGTCGCTGAACAGAGAACAAACTGGGGATCGCTCTTATAGAGATGGCAAATCCGGCGCAGCCGTCGAATGACCTGCACCAGGTGGCTTCCCAATATCCCCTTGTAGACATGGGCTTCATCCAAGACCACTAATTTGAGGTTTTGGAAAAACTCCTTCCATTGCTCGTGATAGGAAAGAATCCCCATGTGGAGCATGTCGGGATTAGAGATCAAAATAGGTGGAGGGTCTTGCCGAATCTTTTTTCTCTGGGAGGCCGGCGTATCCCCGTCATAAATAGCGGAAAGGGTTTTCCCAGGAAAAGGCAGAACCGGCGCCCAATCTTCTATAATTTTCCGTTGGTCCTGTTCCAGGGCCTTGATCGGAAACAGGTATAAGGCCTTGGAGTCGGGGTCTTCAATCAGATTAAACAAACTGGACAGGACATAGATCAACGACTTGCCGCTGGCCGTGGGGGTGGAGATAATGACCTGCTCTCCTTTTCGGATTTTATCCAGGGCCTCCGCCTGGTGGGAATACAGCCGGGTAATCCCCTTTTCTGATAAAGCCTCCCGGACCGCTTTCGGAAAGGAAACCTCCGGCCGCCCCCAACGGGAAGGACTGGCCGGAATCCTTTGATGAAAACAAATCAATTCACCCAAAGGGGTTTTTTTAAGTTGTTTGAGAAATGCTTCCATGGCCTTTTGGTTGAAATCTGAAAATAAGAAAGGGGGTAAGGTTACCACGTGGTAAAGCAAGTTTCAATCCAAATCCAAAATGATTATAAAAAGCCCTTTAAAAATGTCAAGGGCGGGAGTGACAACAGATTGATTGACAGGAAAAGATTTATGACTATAATTAAATAAAAAACTTGAGGTTTTATCATGCCCGAAAAAGAATATTATAAGACCTTGGGAGTGGAAAAAAAGGCTTCCGAGGAGGAAATAAAAAAGGCTTACCGAAAATTGGCCATGAAGTACCATCCCGATAGGAATAAAGGGGACAAAAAGGCCGAAGATAAATTCAAAGAACTGAGCGAAGCCTATGCGGTCTTGAGCGACAAAGAGAAGAGAAAACAATACGACACCGTTGGTTCCGCCGGATTTCAGCAGCGTTACAGTCAGGAGGATATCTTCCAGGGGTTCGATTTCAGCAATCTATTTAAGGAATTCGGATTTGGCGGTGGAGAAAACATCTTCGGTCAGAGGTCGGGACATCCGGGAGGAGGGGCTTACAAAACCTACACTTTTAACCGGGGAGGACAGCCCTTTGATTATGGGGACCCCTACAGCCAATATACCGGGGCAAACAGACCCCAACGAGGGAATGATCAGATGTATGAATTGGCCATTACCCTCAAAGAAGCGGGCCTGGGGGCCGAGAAACAACTCTCCTTTCCGGCGGGAAAGAAGATAGAAAAGGTCATGGTCAAAATCCCCCCGGGAATCACTACGGGCAAGAAACTTCGCATACCCGCCAAAGGGGAGGGTGGCCAGGCCGGCGGTCCCCCGGGAGATCTGTTTATTCAAATTAAGGTCCTGGAAGATCCCCTATTTAAAGTAGAAGAACAAAACCTAGTAGTGGAAAAGGAGATCAATTTCACCCAGGCGGTCTTAGGGACCCATGTGGAAGTACCCACCTTGGATGGAAAGTCCCTGCATGTTAAAATCCCACCGGGGACCCAAGCCCAATCCAAATTACGATTAAAGGGATACGGACTGCCGATTTTAAGCGCTAAGGGCAAAGGGGACCTGTTTGTCAAAATCTTGATTAAAATTCCTAAAAAGTTATCTGACCGTCAAAAGAAACTGGTCGAAGAATTAGCTCAAGAAGAACTTTAGTTTTAAAAGGATGCCTTTCCGACCAGGAGATCTCCCGCCTTTTCGCCCCTGGCCTCCAATAGGAAAATATGCAAAAATTTATTACGCAATTTAAACAAGTTATAAGTTAAAAATAAACCATGTCTTTATGTCATCACTTAGCCATTGACCTGGGCACCACCTATTCGGTTGCCTATCTCATATCCGATGACTCTTTCCTTCTTGAACCCACCTTTGTGGCCTTAAAGAATCAAAACAAGGCCCCTATGGCCATTGGTCAGGAGGCCAAAAGGATGTACGGGTTAGCCCCGAAAAATATCCAGGTCATCCAGCCCCTGCGAGACGGGGTTATTTCCGACATCGATGTTTGTCGTTCCTTCCTGCAGGTCCTGATAAAAAAGGCTCTAAAGAAACGAAAAGGGATTGTCCGCAATGTCCTCTTTTGTCTTCCCTGGGGTGCCACTGACGTGGAGATACGGGCCTATCGGAAGCAACTCGAGCTTTTCCCCTTCTCCAAGATCTCTTTAATCCGGGAGCCCTTTGCCGCGGCCCTGGGCGCCGATATCTCCCTGGAGAATCCTTGCGGAAACCTGATCATCGATTTCGGCGGCGGCACTACGGAAATATCCATTCTCTCCCTGAACGGTATTGTCAACTGCGTCTCTTTAAAAATCGGCGGCAATGCTTTGGATCAGGTCATCAAACAGGATCTCGAATTGAGACATAATTTTTCTATCGGCCTGACTCATGCCGAAACCCTGAAAATACTCCATGGCTCCGTGGCCCCGATCATCGAAGATCATCCCTTTGCCGTTAAAGGCTTTCATCGTTTCTACCGATTTCCAAGACAAACCCAGCTTAACACCGCCGATATTCGAATGGCCCTGGAAACGCCCGTCCAAAAGATCCTCCAGGGAATCGCCCTGGCCCTGGAAACTTTGTCTCCGGAATTAATCACCGATATTTCCAACAACGGGGCCACCCTGGTGGGAGGCGGGGCCTTGCTCAAGGGGTGGCCTGAACGGATCAAAAAAAGATTCAATCTGTCGGTTCGTATCCCCCCGGAGCCCCATTATTGTGTAATCCGGGGAATGAAAAAGGTCCTCAATAATTTGAAAAAATTTCGACCGCTCCTGGAAGAATAAATGAATGGACAAACCCATTGCAATTTTAACTCCCAAAGGGGAAAGATGGCTTCGCTCCGGTCATCCCTGGATCTTTAGGGATGATGTCTTAACATTGGATGAGGCCGAAAACGGAGAGGTGGTCTCCCTTTTTGGTGGCCAAAAAAATTTTTTGGGCCGGGCTTTTTATAGCCGTCATTCACGGATCACCTTTCGTCTCATCTCCTCAACCCCCCAGATTATCGATCAGCCCTATTGGGTCCTTACTTTGCAGAAAACCCTGGAGGCCCGGAAGGAATTATTAAGCCGGGGTCAGGCTTGTCGACTCGTTTTTTCAGAGGCCGACAATCTACCGGGACTCATTGCCGACTGGTACGCCGGTCATCTGGTCATCCAAACCCTGATTCCGGGAACCGATCGGTTGTTAAACCAGTTCGGGAATATCTTTCAGGACCTCCTTCACCCCGAATCTATCCTGATCCGTAACGACCTGGAAGCCCGCTCCTTAGAACACCTCCCCCAAGAGACCAGGGTCTTTTCCGGAAAAGTCCCGGAAAAGATCCTGGTCCGGGAAGGCGATGTTCGCTATTGGGTTGACCCGCTTAATGGTCAAAAAACCGGGGCCTATCTGGATCAAAGAGAAAATCGGCTCCATCTGATCTCATATAAGC
The DNA here is from genome assembly GCA_963821645.1 of uncultured delta proteobacterium. Lineage (GTDB taxonomy): Bacteria > Desulfobacterota > RBG-13-43-22 > RBG-13-43-22 > RBG-13-43-22 > RBG-13-43-22. Next base: position 47,459 of record CAWGEQ010000028.1, read on the forward strand.
AAAGCCGTGGACGGGTCCTTGATTGCTTTTGTTACACCGGAAATTTTGCCCTCCATTTGGCCCGGGGGGCCGGTGAAGTGGTCGCCATTGACGATTCGGCCCCGGCCCTGGAATGGGGTAAAAAAAATGCCGAGCAAAATGGATTTTCCAACATCTCCTTTCAGAAAAAAAATGCCTTTGACTTTCTTAAAGAAGCCGAAGAGCAGGGCCAGCGATTCGATATGGTCATCCTGGATCCCCCACCCTTTGCCAGACGAAAATCGGCCGTTTCCGCTGCCCTCAGGGGCTATCAGGAGTTGAATCGCCGGGCCTTAAAATGCCTCAATCCAGGAGGCGTCCTGAGTACCTTTTCCTGTTCTTATCATATTACCGAGCCCCTTTTCCAGGACCTTCTGGCCCATTCGGCCCAAAAGGCCGGCGGCCGCTTTTTCCTCCTGGAAAAAAGGCTGCAGGCCAGGGATCACCCCATCTTACTCAACTTTCCGGAAAGCCATTATTTGAAAGGGCTGATTTTACAGGTGGCCTAAATTGTCAGGCCACCCCTTGACAATGGGAAAAGCCCTTGATATAAATTTTAGCCATTCAAAATTTTCTCGAATAGAGGACTTTCTTCCCCGTTTAATCCTTAACCAGGAGAAAAGACATGAAAGAATTTAAAGATATCCTGTTTCCGATCGATTTCTCCGAATCTTCCAAGAAGATACTGCCCTATGTTTTGACCCTCTCCAAAACCTTCGGCAGTACGGTCCATCTGTTGTATGTGGTCCGGGATCTTAAATATCTGACTAGTTTTCATGTTCCCCATCCTTCCTTGACCCTGATCGAAAATGAGATCGCCGAAAGTTCCCAAAAGATGATGGAAAAGGTCTGCGAGGAAGAGCTTCAAGGTTGTCCCCGGTTTGTTAAAAAAATATTAATCGGGGATCCGGCCCATGAGATCATCCAATATGCCCAGGACGAAAAGATAGACCTGATTATCATGGGGACCCACGGACGGAAGGGCCTGGAAAAGGCCCTTTTTGGCAGTGTGGCCGAAAAGGTGGTCAAAAATTCACCGGTGCCGGTGTTGACCGTTAATCCTTATAAAGTCTGATCAAAAAACATAAAACCAGGATTCAGGGGGCCAAGGGTTCAAGGATTAAGCGAAAGGCATGGAATTAAAACCCTTGACACTTGAACCCTTTCTAACTAAGGAGGCATCATGCCCAGCCAAACCATAGCTTATGCGAGGCCATCATTAAGAACCGCCGCTTATCTTGATTTTTTACAGATGCTGACCGGCGTCGGACTGATCCTGTTCATGTGGAGTCACATGATCCTGGTGGCCAGCATCAACCTTGGCCCGGGAACCATGAACGCCCTGGCCCGCTTCCTGGAGGACACCTACATGGCCCAGACCGGCGGGCCGTTGATCGGGGTCACTTTTTTGGTCCATTTTATTCTGGCCGCCCGCAAGCTCCCCTTTCGCAGCCAGGAACAAAAAAGCATCTGGCAGCACAGCCGGAGGCTTCATCACTTAGACACCTGGCTGTGGGTCGTCCAGGCCGTAACGGCCATGATCATCCTCATCATGGGCTCCATCCATATCTGGACCATCCTGACCAACCTTCCGATCACGGCGGCCAAAAGCGCGACCCGCATCCAGGGCGGGTTCTGGCTGGTCTTTTATATCATCTTACTTCCCATGATCGAGCTTCATGTGGGCATCGGTTTTTATCGCCTCGGGGTCAAATGGGGGATCATCACCCGTTCCAACCGGCCTTTCTATAAACGATTCGAAAATATCCTGACCCTCATCTTCCTGATCATCGGGGCGGTCACCCTTTATTCTTTTTATACGCTGGTGTTATAAAGGAGCGCACTTTGGAAACCTTTTATACCGATCTATTGTGCATTGGGGCCGGATTGGCCGGAGAACGGGTGGCTGTCGAGGCGGCCTCCCGGGGTTTTAAGGCGATTTGTTTGACCATCGTGCCGCCCAGACGTTCCCATTCCTCGGCCGCCCAGGGAGGCATGCAGGCCGCTTTGGGGAACTGCTGCATGGGCGACGGCGATTGTCCGGACATCCATTTTTCCGATACGGTCAAAGGCTCGGACTGGGGATGCGACCAGGAGGTGGCCCGCCTCTTTGCCGAAACCGCCCCGGTGGCCGTTCGGGAAATGGCCCATTGGGGCATTCCCTGGAACCGGGTGGTCTCCGGCAAAAGCATCTATTTCAAGGCCGGAAAACAATACGAAAAAGTCGAGGCCAAAGAAAGAGAAGGGCTGATTACCGCCCGGGATTTTGGGGGCACGGCCAAATGGCGGACCTGCTATACCTCGGACGGAACCGGCCATACCCTGCTGTTTACCATGGACAATGTGGTGGTCCAATTAGGGGTAACGGTCCATGACCGGGTTGAGGCCCTTTCCCTGATCCATGACGGAGCCACCTGCATGGGAGTAGTGGCCCGCTGCCTGAAGACCGGAGAGCTTCGGGTCTATCTGGCCAAGGCCACCTTGATCGCCACCGGCGGTTATGGCCGTCTGTACCGGGAAACCACCAACGCCGTGATCAACGACGGCTCAGGGGCGGTCCTGGCCATAGACACCGGCCTGGTCCCTTTGGGGAACATGGAGGCCGTGCAGTTTCACCCCACCGGGATTGTCCCCACCAACATCCTGGTTACCGAAGGCTGCCGGGGAGACGGCGGGACCTTGAAGGACGTCAATGAAGAACGATTCATGAACATCTATGAACCGGCCAAGCAGGAATTGGCCTCCCGTGATGTGGTCTCCCGCTGGATGACCCATCACATCCGGGAAGGCAAAGGGGTCAAAAGTCCCTATGGCGATCATCTCTGGCTGGATATCCGTCACCTCGGGAAAAAGCACATCAAGACCAAACTCCGGGAGGTGGATGAGATCTGCAATAAATTTTTAGGCATTGATCCCGTTACCCAGATGATCCCGGTCCGGCCGACCCAGCACTACAGCATGGGAGGGGTCCGGACCGACAAAGACGGTGCGGCCTATGGATTAAAAGGGCTCTTTGCCGCCGGGGAGGCCGCCTGCTGGGATATGCACGGCTTTAATCGTCTGGGGGGTAATTCTTTAGCCGAGACGATCGTGGCCGGAAAAATCGTCGGCGAGAAAGTGGCCGACTTCCTGGAGGACTATGAAATCGAGTTTAAAACCGAGTCTGTTCGTTCGGCCTTAAAAAGGGACGGAGAGCGGATCGAGCGGCTGATCCAGGCCCGGGACGGAAAAGAAAACGTCTTTGATCTGCGCAAAATGATGCAGGACGCCCTTATGGAGGGGGTGGGCATCTTCCGGAACCACAAGGATTTGCAGCAGGCCGTGGACACCTTGCAGGTCGTTTACGACCGATCCCATAAGATCGGTCTTAAATCCAACGGCCTGGGGGCCAACCCGGAATTATCCTTGGCCATCCGTTTTAAAGGAATGGTCCGCCTGGCCTTATGCATCGCCTATGGGGCCTTGGTGCGGACGGAAAGCCGGGGCTGCCACGCCCGGGAGGATTTTCCTGAGCGAAACGACCGGGATTGGTTGAAGCGAACCTTGGCCACCTGGAAAGAGGGAGATACCCTCCCGACCTTTTCCTATGAACCTAATTCCCAGGTTTGGGAACTCCCGCCGGGAGACCGCGGTTACGGCTCTTGCAAGATCATCTGTTCCGAGGATCCTCAGGTCTGCGGCTTCGCCAAAGCGGAACCTCTGCCTGAATTTAATGAGTGAAATGCAGCATTCAGCGATCAGCCCACAGCGGTCAGCTAAGCAAAAAGTCTTTATTGCTGAAAGCTAAAAGCCTAAATAAAGCGAGGTTTTGATCATGGCCCGAAAGCTAACCTTTCATATTTTTCGATATAATCCCCTGGACCCTTCTTCCCGGCCCCACATGCAGGACTTCTCTTTGGAAGAGACCGACAGCCTGACCATTTTTATTGCCTTAAATCAAATTCGGGAAGAACAGGACGGAAGCCTTCAGTTTGACTTTTGCTGCCGGGCCGGGATATGCGGCTCCTGCGCCATGCTGATCAACGGCCGGCCTGACCTGGCCTGCCATACCAAGACCAGGGACCTGCCCGATGAAATCACTCTACTACCTTTGCCGGTTTTTAAACTGATCGGCGACTTATCGGTGGACACCGGCAATTGGTTCCGGGCCATGAACGAGAAGGTGGAATCATGGGTCCATACGGACAAGGTCTTCGATTTGAAGGCCGAAGAAGAGAGGATGGACAATACCCTGGCCGAGGAGATTTATGAATTGGAACGCTGCATCGAATGCGGTTGCTGCGTGGCCGCCTGTGGCACTGCCAATATGCGTCCCGACTTTATCGGGGCCGTGGCCTTAAACCGCATCGCCCGCTTTATGATGGACCCCCGGGATGAGAGGAGCGAGAAAGACTATTTTGAAGTCGTCGGGACCGATGAGGGGATCTTCGGCTGTATGGGTCTTTTGGGTTGCGAGGATGTCTGTCCCAAGGACCTGCCCTTGCAGGACCAGTTAGGCATGATCCGCCGGAAGATGGGCTGGGGGGCGATCAAACATTTGTTTCGGCGAAAGGCTTGATGCCGAAAGAATAGATTAGCATTCAGAAGCCAGAATTCAGAATTCAGTAAAAAACGTTATTCTGGATTCTGACTCCTGACTCCTGGATGCTGTTTCTCCTTTAAAACTTCTCCTGGTGCACAAATTCCCCGATTTCCCGCCTCTTGGGGGCCGCCGGTTCCTTGGCCGGATAGCCTATGGGCAGCATGGCCACAAGTTCATATCCCTCGGGTAGTCCGACGACTTGTTTGGCCTGATTGTGATCGAAAAGGCCGACTACCACCGTCCCCAGGCCCAGGGAATGGGCGGTCAAACAAATCGATTGAGTGGCAATCCCCAAATCAAATAAAAACCAGTCGCCAAACTTGGTGACCACTTGTCCTTTATAAGACCCGGACTTATTCAACTGGCCGCAAAGGACCAGGATGACCGGGGCTTCCACCATGGCCTTGTTGGCCGGATTGGTCGGGGTCAGGACCGCTTGCAATTTTTGTTTGGTCTCCTGGTCTTTAACGACCACCACTTCCCAGCACTGGGTGTTGGCCCAGGAAGGGGACCAACGAACCGCTTCCAAAATTTTATTAAGAACGTCGTCGGGCACCGCCTTATCTTGATAATTTCGAATACTTCTTCTGCTTTGAATCAGTTCCAACAAATCAGCCATGCATCGTACCTCCTTCTCTTGGAAATCTCTTGAAAATTTATGAATAAATTTATATTAAATTGATTATCGGGTGTCAAGTTGATAAAATAATAATTATTAACGG